>CACZEL010000001.1 GCA_902780235.1 uncultured Bacteroidales bacterium
AAGCGTTGCGCAGACATATTGATATTCACGCAGTAGAGAAATCGCCAAATTCAAAGCAGTTTGAATATAAGAAACACAGAGAAACCAGTTTAGTGGTTTGCTTGTGTGTTTCTTGGGCGTTTGGCGATGCCCTTCTACTGCGACAAGTGAGCCACTATTTTTTATAAAACAAATAACGTACACATAGGTTATGAAATTACAAGAATTAGCAATACAGCAACTTGTACCAATTATCAATGGTGGTGAGTATAGTGCAACGCCTTCTTCTTCGTACAGAGGCTTAAAAGCGTTGGTAACATTATTTCAGCGCTATGGCCGCGGGGAAGTCTACGATTATGTGAGACAAGAGCCCAAAAACCCTATAGATGGAAGGCCATATTCCAGAACAGCTTATACCACCATGGCTTTACGTGAAATGAATAATACAGATCAATTATATAACTTTCTATCCGACCAATTAAACAATGAGCTATATACAAGCGACATAAAGAATGTATTAACTTCTCATGGCTACAATGTTGAATGTATTGCAAAGAAATGGACTATAACTAATGTAGATGTGAATCATACAACAACCACAGTTGATATGTCATTCGCGGAAAATAGAGACAAGATTCTCGCATGTTTAAACAACGCTCAAGTGTCAATTGATATTGCAATGGCATGGTTCACAAGCGACGCCTTTCTTCCTATATTATTACAAAAACAATCAGAGAATGTAAGAATAAGAATAATTGTTAATAATGATGCAGTAAATGCTCTTCATGGTTGTGATTTAAGTTCTTTTAATGTGAAAAAGATTAGAGGGAATCATGGCGGAATAATGCATGATAAACTATGTATAATAGATAATCAAATCCTATTAACAGGCTCATATAATTGGAGCGAAAATGCTGAGAATAAAAATGTCGAGAATGTAGCAAAAATTCAAGATAATGCCGCAGCATCTGCAGCGACTAGAGAATTTAATAGATTGTGGGGAACTGTGTAAATGTTGTTAGACATATTGTCATTTTGAGGAAGAATGACAAAACAGTTATTTTAATTAAGTTTCTTGACAAGCTTAACAAAATATGAAAATTAATATAATATCATGGAAGATTTAGGAACATTATGTTATTACGATGACGAAGGGAAAGTCGTTTTCGAAAGCATCAGCAGATATTGCTATGCCGATTGGCCAAAAGAAAGAAATATACATAAAGGAATTAGATGCTACCAAGGTCGTTATACTTGTGTAATATTTGATTCTAACACCAAAGAGTTTACCGAATGCCCATATGTATGGAAAAATGTAAAATTCATTAGTATAGAGAGGTGTGATCCACATCCTCAATATCCGAATTATAAACAAGGATGCACGTTGTCCGCTACAATAGAAATATCATCTGATGAAAATGTGTTTGAGCCTATACAGCATTCTTTTATATTTAGAAATGGATTAGATTTCTTTTTTGACACAATCGTACGTTATGCCAACATATATGTTAGTGCAACAAAGAGTATAGATGATATTAATTGGGAGTATTTGGATAATTTAGGATTAGAATGGGACTGTGATAGTGCTAATGGTCAATCTCATTTGCACAATAAGCAAGATATAAGAGTAAAATATGCGGAACTAATTTATGATATGCATTGGACGCGATATAATCATTATGTTCCGCAGCGAGGTAGATTATATGAAAAGGAATGGGACACTTATAAGGTAGAGTTTACTTCTAACGATTATGATAGTTATTTAGTTTCCTTAATAAAAACCGCATTGCAAAAGTATTATAAGGTTGTTCGGTATAATGAGATGAACTTTCATCTATCTACAGACCGCAATGCATCCATTAGCGACCATATTTGTGAAGAGAATAGCAATTATAGGGATGATAAATTAATTCTTAGAATAATCGTTTACGTTATTTCTCATTTTAACGAAACGGACAGAATCATAAAATTATTATCTAAATAAACTTTCTTGGAGAAATTATAATATGTATATAGGTTCTTTACTGGATTTCGTAAAGCTTCATGGTCAACCACGATATGTGAACGACTTTACTGACAAAAATGGCAAGAAGTTTTCTGCTCTTTCCTTTGATGCAAAATCATTTACAGCTGATGAAATTAGAACATATACTGATTCAAACGGGGAAATCCACATGAGCGCATTTGTGATGGTATCATTTGCTCCGACCATGCCAGATATTAGTATGCGATACATACAAGAACACTACAAAGAACTACAAGTGCGAGAGGTTCTTAGAGAGGGGAAAATGTCCTTTGTTCTCGAACCAATTATGAAAAACGATAGTCTAAAACCACAAAAAGAAGTAGGACTCAAGATGACTAAAAAGAAATTTCACATAATATTAATACTCGCTATAATTATTGATTTCGTGCTATCAATCATTGTTGGAGTACAAACTTATGCATTTGATATAAAATTAAGTGATCCAAATAATGTAACCTCTTGGTTCAGTCTAATTATACCATGTGTTATATCGTATGCAGCATATCGGGGGCTCAAATATTTATTTAACAAACGATTAGGGCTTATTGTATCAATTACTTTTATGGTTGTTTCATTTATTTTTGTGATGATACTGCCTTCGCATAATCAAGGCGCAGCTGCTGTCATAGAAGCGTTAAACTTTGGACTATTAGCTTTCTCAATCGGCATAATATGCATATATAAGATTTTAAGCAAACATTTTGAAAATTACCATAACTTAGAGTGAAATGAACAACGAGCCTCAAAATACAAAACTATTCCAAAGCCTTTGCGATTCAGTGCGCAAGTGGTTTGAGAAAGATAGAGGATACGAAACAACATTCTCTGTAACCCAAAGTGATGGATGTCGGACGTATGTATATCCGAAAGTCGTTATTGGAGACGCGGAAAGAGATGCCGAATTGGAAGTAGGTGTCATATTGTGGGAGTCGGACATGCAGCCATATTGTTGGATATGCTGTAATCTGACATTCAACGACGAGATAAAAGTTGCAGAAGAAGATATAGAACTTGAAGTGCTACGACTCATCAATAGTTTCAACCTCAATAATCCGGCTCGCTGTATATTCTATGATAAAAACAAAGATAAGATAATTATTCATCAAGAATGGTACATCCATCGGGGAGCCGAGATTACAGACAAAGAGATAGGGCAGATGTTAGATAGTTTCATGCTGAATAGCGAAATAGAAGACCTATGCACAGTTATTGAGGCAGGAGGATGGCGCTTCCCAGAATTATACATAGACAATAGTCCTTTAGAAATAGATCATACAAAATGAAACGCCTAATCCCTATACTTATAATTGCTCTTTTATTCTATGCTTGCGGAAACAAGTCTGCTGAATATCCAAGAGCATTGGATGAGTCAATTGACTTGCTTGTATCTAATATTGGTGATTCCGCTCTTTCTTTTGAAGAATACCAACCAATCTTTGAAGAAATATTGGATTCTTTGCAAGATGTTGTACTCACTAATCCAGATGCAGAATTACGCTTTGCCGCACGCAAAGCGCCAACAATAATGCTTTCATATATCTGCAATTCTGTATCTAAAAACAAAAGTGATAGCATTTTGAACCTATACAACCAACGCCGGAGAGATATTCTCTATACGTGGTATGTACAACAGCTTATCGATTCTACTGACAATACGCCGTTTATTATACTATCGTACGCGGCTCCATATGATACGAACGGAAACGATACTCGAATTAGTTTTACATTCAGTGAGGACAACAATCCCGAAAGCGAACCGGTAATGATAGTTGTGCTACCTGTAAAAACTGAAAATCCACTTATCCTTTTCTCCGAATGGGATGAGAATGGTAAAGAATATAGTTCAGATTCCTATGTACTGGCGAATAATAATATAATGGTGTATGCTGATTCTTGCCAAACGCATATCATGTTTATGGGTCAATTCTTGAATGACTTGTTGGAGTACCAACAAATGAATGTTTGCTATATTCGTGAAGATGCTCCGGATTATAAGACCGTTGAGAACGATATCTACAAACAGTATGTCACGGCTATCCCTGTTGATTTATACAAGTTCCAAGAACAATATCGTGCCGCTCATAAATGGATGGAAGATAACCAATGAAACGCACACTGCTCATCATATTTACTTGCATCATTGCAATCCCATTCCTGCTGATTGCAGGATATCTTTCTTATAGTTATTCCGTGGACGCTTACGCACGGCATGTACTAAAGAAAGCCGCACCTGATGCCGTCAAATTCGACTATCAGTCTTACGAAACGGACAACGGTGCGTATGATGCGCATTTCTATAAGTTCACGGAATACAAAGCAGATTATACCAAGGATTGGGAAACCGAAACCACCACTGACTATGACTTCAAAGTCAGACACATCCATTCCGGTCCCTTTACCTGTGTAATCAGCATCAATCCGTCCGCACAACGCGCCACTATAGAGTACCACAGTTCATTCCTTGAATAACTCCGTCTTTTCTTTGTATTCCGCAGATTGTCAATCGGCATCCAATAGCACGAAGGTACAATAATTCGTCTTAGCCACGAGGGCACGATTGCTGCGAGATAAGCAAATAATGTTTTGATTTTGCAATGATATATGCGTAAGTTTTTTGCGTTTCCGTCTAAATCGGAATATATATAACACGCAAACCTTTCTCCAAATCTACAAAAAAAACGCAGATTTGGCTGAAGGTACGCATGAAAACTAAGCGATTTTTAGCCAAATCTAAAAAAAAATGCGCGATTTGGTTGCGTATATCATTTTTTTTTCGTACCTTTGCACGTTGAATGCGTGCAGTAGACATTTGAAAGAATTATGGCAAAAAAGAACGACATAGTAAAAACAGAGGCAGCTACCATCCAATCGGTGGAGCAAATAGAAAGTCTCATCCTTTCCATCCGTGGCAAACAGGTCATCCTTGATCGCGACCTGGCGCGGCTCTATGGTGTAGAGACTCGTGTATTGAACCAAGCTGTTCAACGTAATATTGAGCGTTTCCCTGAGGACTTTATGTTCCAACTTACAAAGGATGAGTATGAAAATATGTCATCACAATTTGTGACGACATCGAAAGAAGGTATTTCAAGATCGCAAATTGCGACCTTGAATGAGAATGAAATCTTGAAATCACAAAATGTGATATCAAGTTGGGGAGGTGCTCGCAAGTTGCCTTACGCCTTTACTGAAAACGGAATAGCCATGCTTAGTAGCGTTCTACGTTCGCCGATGGCGATTGCTACCAATATCCATATCATGCGTGCGTTCAATGCCATGCGTCATTTTATCGGTTCGCAGGCGCAGGTGTTCCAACGCATGGAAAATATAGAGAAAAACGTGTTGGCGCTAAATGCACATCAGATAGACACGGACAGGAAGATTGAAGAAGTCTTCCGTCGCTTGGATGACCATTCCGAGAATCCGGAAAAGGGTATCTTCTATGACGGTCAGATTTTTGATGCTTATACCTTTATCAACGAACGTATCCGTGAGGCAAAGAAACGCATTGTGCTGATTGACAATTATGTGGATGATAGCGTGCTGACGATGTTGGATAAGCGCAACAAAGGTGTGGATGCGGTTGTTTATACCAAGAATATCTCGCGTCAGTTGTCGCTTGATTTTGAGAAGCACAACGCGCAGTACTCGCCCATTGAGGTTAAGCAGTTTGACCGTGCTCATGACCGATTCTTGTGTATCGATGACACCGTCTATCTCATCGGCGCAAGTCTCAAAGACCTCGGTAAAAAGTGGTTCGGCTTCGTCAAACTGGAGCAACCGACCGACGAATTGCTGAGCAAGATGTAAGATCTTTGATATCACAATTTGTAACCGAAAAAAATGCCATGAAATTTGGCGGTTTCAGAAAAAAGTTGTACCTTTGCACTCGCTTTCAAATTCGAAATGAATAAATGCGAAAATGAGTAAATGTAAAAATATGAAAGTCGTTGTTATTTCCACAAGTCTCCGCCCGGGGTCGAACAGCCATCAGTTGGCGGAGCAGTTTGCCGAAGGTGCTAAGAGTGCCGGCCATGAAGTGGAGTTGATTTCGCTCCGCGGCAAAGAGATTAAGTTCTGTATCGGTTGTCTCAAATGTCAGGAGACAGGTGCGTGTGTGTTCAAGGACGATGTGCCGGCAATCATGGAGAGCGTGCTCAACGCGGATGTGGTCTGCTGGGCAACGCCTATCTATTACTATGAGATGTCGGGCCAGATGAAGACCCTCATCGACCGAATGAATGCCATGTATCCGAAGGATTACAAGTTCCGCGACATCTATCTGCTGACCACCGCCGCCGAGGACGAGGAGTACACTCCGAAACGTGCCGAGAGCGGTCTGCAAGGATGGATTGATTGCTTCGAGAAAGCAACGCTTAAAGCCCATCTGTTCTGTGGCGGAGTGAATGACCCGCGTGAGATTACCGGCAACGCCAAACTGCAAGAGGCATACGAGTTAGGGAAGAAGATTTAATGGGAACAGACAATACAGAAGATATTACCGCTAAACTCTTTGCCCTAAGACTTTGCGAGTGAAATGAAAAGAGACGGCCAAACGGTCGTCTCTTTTGTTGCTCAACCAGGACTCGAACCCAGACAGACAGAACCAGAATCTGTAGTGCTACCATTACACCATTGAGCAGTGCTTTTCTTGAAAGCGGTTCTTAACCGATTTTTTCTCGGCACAAGTGCCTTCGATTAAAAAGCGGGTGCAAAAGTACTGCTTTTTTTTGATATGACCAAATATTTTTGAAAAAAAATGCAAGAAAAATGAATTTTTGCGTTTTTATTTGCATATATGCGGAATTTTTTGTACTTTTGCAGCGGATTTTGTGCGTATATGTACACGCACACTACGAGCACATGAAAAATTATATAGAGAACGCGAAACATATTGTCATCTTCACCCATATGGCGCCCGATGGCGACGCGGTGGGTTCGAGTCTGGCGTTGTGGCACTTTGTGCAAGGTGAAAGGTTAAAGGTGAAAGGTGAAAGGGATGTGACCATCATCGTGCCGAATGCTTTTCCGGCTTTCTTCAACTGGATGCCGGGAGCAGATCAGATACGGATCTATGAGAAAGAATCCGCGAAGTGCGATCCGTTGATTGCAGAGGCGGATCTGTTCATCTGCACGGATTTCAACGATCCGAAACGTATCGGTCCCATGGGCGATAAGATGCTGGCGAACCCCTGTCCGAAGATCCTGATCGACCACCATCTATTAGTCGAAAGTCAAAAGTCGAAAGACCGTCCTTCGGACTCAAAGCCGTGGTATGACGTATGCCACTCCCACCCGGAGGCTTCGTCGAGTTGCGAGATTGTATATAAGGAGTTAAAGAATGAAGGAATGAATGAATTAACGACTGAAATCGCGACTTGTATCTATACCGGTCTGATGACTGATACGGGTAATTTCAGTTATAACTCATCCAATCCGGAGATTTATGAGATCATAGCCGAACTTATACGCGCGGGCGTAAAAAAGGACGAGATCTACAATGCCGTCTTCAATCAGTACTCGACCGACCGCATGCGCCTAACCGGGTATGCGTTGTACCGCAAGATGCGTATCTTCCCTGACTATCACTTGGCTTTGATCACACTAACCGCCGATGAGTTGGATCAGTATCATTACCAACCGGGTGACTGCGAAGGATTGGTGAACATGCCCTTGCAGATCGCAGACGTATACTACTCCGTTTTCATGCGGGAAGAGCGCCCCAAACCCGGTACGCCCAAACCACGTATCCGGATCTCGTTCCGTTCGCAAGGCGACCGACCGGTAAATATTTGGGCGAGTGAGGTTTTCCACGGCGGCGGGCACGCGAACGCTTCCGGCGGAGAACTCTTCGGCAGCCTCGGCTATGCCGTCAAACAATTCGAAGAATCATACAAAAAATATATCAAGAAATGAAAAAGATTTTAGCAATTGGCTATTGGCTGTTAGCTGTTAGCTTTTGCGCGTACGCGCAAAAAGAGACCCTCATGACCATCAACGGCAAGGCCGTGAGTGCAGAGGAGTTCTTGTACATCTACGAGAAAAACAACCAAGCAGGCGCTGTCGATCCGAAGACGATGGACGAGTACCTCGACATGTTCATCAATTTCAAACTCAAAGTGGCAGAAGCCGAGGCACAAGGCATTGACACGACCGAAAGTTTCAAGAAAGAGCTCAAGGGTTACCGTGCACAGGCTACGCCCAAATACCTGCAAGATGCATCGGCGATGGACAGTCTCGTCGAGATGAGTTGGCGCCATATGGCCAAAGACCGTCGTGCCGCTCATATCGCCATCCAATGTACATCCTCTGCCGACAGCGCAGCACAGGCAGAAGCCTTGGCGAAGATCAACGAAGCCCGTGAGCGCGTGACCGTTGGTAAGTTGAAAATTGAACGGAAAAAGGTGAAAGGCAAATGGAAGAACATCGAGAAACGTCTGCCGGTGGAGGCTTTTGACGCCGTTGCCCGTGAGTTGAGTACCGATCCGAGCGTACAGGAGACCGGCGGTGAGTTGGGTTGGATCACTCCGTTCCGCTATGTCTATCCGCTCGAGGAAGCGACTTATAACACGCCGGTTGGTCAGATCAGTCCGGTCTTCCGCACCCAATACGGTTATCATATCGTGCTGGTAGAAGAGGAGCGTGATCACGTGGAGGTAAAAGCGGCGCATATCATGAAGATGGTGCCGGCAGACAGCCTGAGCGACGCCAAGAAAGTCCTGATTGACAGCATCGCCAAGGTCGTTACGCCGGAGAACTTCGCAGAGGTAGCACGCATGGAGTCCGAAGACCGTGGTAGCAGCACACGTGGCGGTGACCTCGGCTGGTTCGGAAAGGGCATGATGGTGAAGGCCTTCGAAGATGCTGCTTTCAGCATGAAAGCCGGCGAGATCAGCGACCCCGTTCGCACCCAATACGGTTGGCATATCCTGTATAAAGAGGCAGAGCGTGGCATTCAGCCGCTCGACTCAATGCGTACGCAGATAGAGCGTCAGGTGAAGCGTGACGAGCGTGCTAACGAAGCCGATAAGAGTTTTATCCGCAAGACCCGCGCCGAGTACAACCTGCCGGCAACGATGACTGATGCCGAGGTCAAAGCCTTTGCAGATGAGCACCTTGAGGCCAAGTATCCGGAACTGAAGAACCTCGTACAAGAGTACCACGATGGTATCCTGCTGTTTGAGGTCTCGCTGCGCGAAGTATGGGACAAGGCTGCCAAAGATACAGCCGGTTTGGAGGCGTATTTCAAAGCCAACAAGAAAAACTACACGTGGGAGAAACCGCGTTGGAAAGGATACTTGATCCAAGCCAAAGACAAGAGTAGCGCCAAAGCTGCTCAAGCCATCATCAAGAGTGCTAACCCGGATTCGATTCAGAGCTACATTGCCAAACGTGTCAACTGCGACAGCGTGACATACGTCAAAGTGCAACACGGTCTGTGGGAGCAAGGCAAGAATGCCGCTATCGACAAGTTCGGTTTCAAAGATAAGAAAGCAGAGTTCACGCCGAACGAGGCAATGCCGGAGGTGGTATGCGTAGGTAAGAAACTCAAAGCACCCGAGGCTTGGAGCGACGAGAAAGGCAAAGTGACAACCGACTATCAGGACTATCTGGAAGCAGAGTGGATCAAACAGCTGCGCGCTAAATATCCGGTCGTTCTCAACGAGGAAGTTTGGGAGAAGATTAAACGTTAAAACGTTAAAATGGTTCACTGCGTGAACGTTAAACAGTTAAGATAGTGCTTCGCACGTTAAAAGGTCATATTATCGTGTTAGCTTGCGTGGCGGCGCTGGTAGCGCTGACGCATGTATTTGTCGTTCGTTGGGACATGACGGACGATAAGCACTATAGTTTGAGTGAGGCCTCGAAGACCTTGCTCAAGCAGACCGACGAACCTATCGAAGTGACCTTATTGCTGGACGGCGACCTCAATGCCGGTTTCCGCCGACTCAAGAAAGCAACCGAAGAGACCGTCGCCGAAATGAAAGTGTATGGAAACCTCTCCCTAACCCTCCCTTCAAGGGAGGGAACAGGTTTAGCTGATTCGTTCGGTCTGCGCCCGATCGTCATTCATGAGCGGGAGCAGAACGGCAAAACGGCACAGACCACCGTCTATCCGTACGCTCTGATGCGTTATAAAGGTCGTCGGGCAGTGGTGACCTTACTCAAGAACACTCGTGGACTGAGCGGCGAAGAGAACCTGAATGCCAGCATCGAGCAACTCGAGTTCGCGTTCATGGAAGCGCTGCATCTGTTGCAGCAAACCGAGACGCCCCGTGTGGCGATCCTTGAGGGACACAACGAACCCGACGAAGCGCATACCTACGACCTGATGGCTGCACTGAGTAAGTACTTCCAAGTGGATCGCGGGCAAATAGCCAACAGCCAAGAGCCAACAGCTAACAGCCATATCCTTGACGGCTACAAAGCGGTACTCATCGTGAGTCCGCAGACGGCGTTCAGCGATGCCGAACGGTTTGTGATTGACCAATATATCATGCGCGGCGGAGCCGTGTTATGGGCGCTCAACGGTGTTCGATTCAGCGAACAGGTACTGCAGAGCGAAGGTTTCACGCCTATCGTGCCGCTCGATCTCGGTCTGACGGATATGCTTTTCCGCTACGGTGTACGGGTCAACCCGGCGTTAGTGCAGGATGTCCAATGTCTGCCGATACCGGTGAACGTCAGCAGCGATCCTTCGCAGCCGAACTTGCAACCGATGCCATGGACGTACGCGCCGCTGTTACTGACCAGCCAAGGTTCGCCGATCACAAAGAACATGGGGCAGGTCATGAGTACTTTCGTCAGCCCAATTGATGCCGTAGGCGGCGAGGACGGGATTGAGAAACGAATCTTATTGGCTACCAGTACCGCCAGTCGTGTGACCGCCACTCCGGGAGAGGTGAACCTGAACGATATGAACCCCGACCTCAATGCATTCCAATATCAGTACGTGCCTATCGCCGTTTCGATGGAGGGATCATTCTCCAGCGCTTTCGCGCATCGCATGGTGCCGGAAGGCGTAGATACCGATGAACCCATTCGCAAAAGCAGCCCGCGAACCCGCCAAGTAGTGATCGGAAGCGGTAGCATATTGCTGAACGAGATGCAGAAGAACCAAGCGCTACCGATGGGTTACGACCGTTACAGCGGCATGCAGTTCAGTAACCGCGATTTCGCAGCCAATGCGGTCTTGTGGCTCACGGACGGCGAAGGACTGATCTCCCTTCGTGAGAAAAGTGTCGTCCTGCGTCTGCTGAATGACAAACGGGCACACGACGAACGCGTGAAAGTGCAAGCGATAAGTGTCATTCTACCGATAGCCATCCTGGCACTCATTGGAGGCACGGTCTTTGTAGTTAGAAAACGTAAGTATGAATATAAATGTGAAAGGTGAAAGATGAAAGGTGAAAGGACATATAAGGTGAAAGGTGAAAGGTTAAAGGTGAAAGGATTACTTCTTTTCTTCTTCCTTTCAATTTTCAATTTTCAATTTTCAACTTGCCGGGCGCAGGAGTTATTGAATTACCCCTTGGACACGGTAAACGGAGAAGAGGTATATAAATACGAAGTGGAACGCAGTATCGGTCTGTACCGCGTCGGCATCAATTTCAACGTGTCGCAGTCGGAGATTCTGCGTCTGAACCCGCAGTTGCGCGAACGCGGTCTGCATTACGGCGAGACCCTACTCCTGCCTACCGGAAGAAAAATAGAAGCAAAAATTCAGCGTATTCCGAGTACTCCGATGGATACCGTTGTGAAAGAAAAACCGGTGATCAAAGAAGTACCGGCTGACACGGTCGTACCGACCGAAACGGTAGCTGTACCGCAAGATACTATGATGCCTCAGACGGATACGATCGAGGTAGCAGCAGAGCCTGCTCAACCGGACACCCGTCGTGTGATCGAGTTGGCGCTCATGTTGCCTTTCGAGAGTCATCAGACCAAACGAAGTGGCAACGCCGACCGGATGATGGAGTTTTACGAAGGTGCTTTGTTGGCGCTGCGCGACCTGCAGAACGACAGTATTCTGTATCGCCTGCGCGTCTATGACACCGAGCGAAGTGAACGCAAAGTGAATGAACTGTGTGACAGCACGGAGTTGGATAGCGTCAAAGCGATCTTAGGTCTTGTCTATCCGATTCAGATTGAGCGTATGACCGCATGGTGCGATGCACATCACGTGCCGTTGATCCTGCCGTTCAGCGACGATGCCGCCCTGATGAATCATCCTTATGTCCATCAGTTCAATTCGCCTGACGCCGATGAGATTGGTGCGTTGGCACAATGGATCGCCAACCGCGAGGACAGGCATTGCGTGTTCGTGGACACCAAAGAGGCGGACATGACGACTTCCATGCGTCTGCTGCGCAAGAAACTCAAAGAGCAGGATGTACCCTATTCGACCTTGGCCTTGCGTGACCTGCTGAACGACAGCGTGGGATATGCGATTGACAGTTTCCAGGAGAATATTTTCATCTTGCATTCCGATCGCTATCAGCATGTGCGCATGGCGCTGCCGCATATCGCGAAGATACAAGTGGCGAAATTGCTGGTTAGTCAGTATGCTTGGCAGCGCGAGAACATCGGCATGCACCAAGTCTATACATCGAAATTCATTACCGATACCGACCTGACGGAGTATGACCGCCTTTGGGAACAGTCGTTTGTCAACGAGCACGTGTCAGATCTGCCGCGCTATGACCTGTTGGGATACGACCTGATGCGTGAGATGGTGCATATCGTGCTGCATGAAGAGGGCGAGAAGACCCCGCTGCAGTCGCCGATTACATGGGAAAGCCGCAGCGAACAGGACGGATGGCAGAACACGTTTATACAAATCGTAGAAAAATGAAAGGTGAAAGGTGAAAAGTGAAAGGACATATAAGGTGAAAGGTGAAAGGTTAAAGGTGAAAGGGATTCTCATTCTTTTCATCCTTTCAATTTTCAATTTTCAATTTTCAACTTGTCTGGCTCAACCGCGTCTGCGTACGCCGAACTACTACTTCGGTTTTCACGGAGGTGTGACGGCCAGCACCGTGCTCTTCCGTCCTGCCGAAGACGGCATGTCACCCATTACAAACGCCTGCGTGCTCGGCGGAAACGGCGGACTCGTCTTTCGTTATGAAGGGCATAAATGTTGCGCCTTCCAACTGGAAGCGAACTACGAGCATAGAGGATGGAAACAGAACGGCACCAGCCACAGCCTGCATTATGTGGAGATCCCGATCCTGATGCACCTTAATTTCGGTAGCGAGACCTGCAAATGGTTCTTTAACCTCGGTCCGCAGATCGGTTATTGCGTCAAAGACGAAAGCAACACGATTGATCATCGCTTCGATTGGGGAGCTGCAGCCGGTACAGGACTCTATGTCAAGACCAAGAAAGCCGGCGTCTATCAGTTGGAGATCCGCTATGATTTCTCCTTTGGAGGCGTGTTCGGTACTTCGGTCACCGATAAATACACCATGGCTAATCCGATGGATCTGAGTCTCAATCTCGGATGGATGATGCCTATTAAAAGTCGAAAGTCAAAAGTCGAAAGATAAAAGCAATTAGATATGAAAACAAATTATGAAGTTCGTTATGCATCAAACCCGATTGATGCGAAGAGTTATGACACGACGCGTCTGCGTAAGGATTTCCTGATTGAGCGCGTGTTTGTGAAGAACGAAGTGAACATGGTCTATTCGATGTACGACCGCATGATCGTCGGTGGAGCCATGCCGGTAGGTGAGACCCTGCTGCTCGAAGCGATCGATCCGCTCAAAGCGCCGTTCTTCCTCACCCGACGTGAGATGGGTATCTTCAACGTAGGCGGCAAGGGTCGTGTGATCGCCGGAGATGAGGTGTTCGAACTGGATTACAAAGAGGCGCTCTACCTCGGTCGCGGAGACCGCGAAGTGAAGTTCGAGAGTCTGGATGCCAATAAGCCGGCACTCTTCTATTTCAATTCGACCACCGCACATTGTGCGTACCCGAACAAGAAAGTGACGAAAGCGGACGCTGTCGTAGCGCATATGGGTAGCTTGGAGATGAGTAACGAACGTGATATCAACAAGATGCTCGTCAATCAGGTACTGCCGACCTGCCAACTGCAGATGGGTATGACCGAACTGAACACGGGTAGCGTATGGAACACCATGCCGGCGCACGTACACAGCCGTCGTATGGAAGCGTATTTCTATTTCGAGGTACCCGAAGAGCAGGCCGTTTGCCATTTCATGGGTGAGGTCGAAGAGACACGCCATATCTGGATGAAAGGCAATCAGGCGGTACTGTCACCGGAGTGGTCGATCCATTCGGCTGCTGCAACCCATAACTACACCTTCATCTGGGGCATGGGCGGCGAGAACCTCGACTACGGCGATCAGGATTTCAGTAAGATCACAGATCTCAAATAAGAAAATTTGAAATCATAAATTTGAAATCATAAATGAATTATTTGATCATTCGTTTTGCGACTTTAGGCAATGTGGCGATGACCGTTCCGGTCGTGGCCTCGTTGAGTAAGCGCAATCCGAATGATCGGTTCATCATCGCCGGCAAGAAAGATCTGGCATCTATGTTCGCTCCGATGTCCAATGTGGCGTACATGGAGGTCGATAATCACCTCGACTGGCATGGTCTATGGACCCTTTGGCGTACCTGTCGGGACCAAGTAGATGCCGTGATCGACTTGCAGAACGTGTTACGAACGAGGGTGCTCGACCTGCTGATGCTTTTCAGCGGCAAGAGAGTGACCCGTGTTCGTTACGGACGAATTCGCAAGCATCTGATCACCTTCATGGGCATCGGTAAGAAAGCCCTTCCGACGGAGTTCGATCGCTACCGCGATGCGTTCCGCCGAGCCGGATTGGAGACGAACGATGCGTTTGAAAAGCTGCCGAAGAATAGCGCTGCCGCCAAAGTGGTAGCCACCCGTTTCGGCGAGAAAGAAGGACGATGGATAGGCTTGGCGCCCTTTGCCAAGAGTCGTTCCAACATGTTGCCCTACCGCGTGACAAAAGAGATCATCGAGCGCCTGACGCAAGACAAGCATACGCGTGTCTTCCTCTTCGGCGCAGGACAGGTCGAATGTGAGATGCTTCGCCAATGGTCAACGGTCTTTCCGCGGACAGAGAGTGTAGCCGGCAAACTGAAACTCAAAGAAGAGTTGGAGCTGATGCGCATGCTGGACGTGATGATCTGTATGGACAGCGCGAACCAACACTTAGCCAGTCTCGTAGGGCTCCGAGCCATCAGCGTATGGTGTGCCACCCACCCTATGATCGGTTTTGCAGGCTGGAAGCAACGTCCGGAAGATATCGTGCAGCGCAACGACCTGCGTTGCCGACCCTGTACTTGTCATGGTACGAATCATTGCCAGTACGGCAATTATGCCTGCCGGAATATTGAAGCAGAAACAATTATACAAAAGATATGAGTAAGATTATTTCCTTAGCAAACCAAAAAGGAGGCGTAGGTAAGACGACGACCTCTATCAACCTCGCTGCAGCGTTGGCTAAGCAGGGTCAACGCGTGCTGCTTATCGACGCCGACCCGCAAGCGAACACTTCGTCGGGTTTGGGTGTGGAGATACGCGAACTGGACAGCACCATCTATGAGTGTCTCGTCAACGGCGTGGATCCGCATTCGGCGATCGTACAGACCAGCACCCCCAACCTCAGCCTTATCCCCAGCCATATCGACTTGGTGGGTGCAGAGATCGAGATGCTGAACATGGAGCACCGCGAACTGCTGCTCAAGAATATCCTCAAGCAAGTACGCGACGAGTTTGACTATATCCTGATCGACTGCAGCCCGTCTTTGGGCTTGATCACGGTGAATGCCCTGACCGCCAGCGACAGCGTCATCATTCCGGTACAATGTGAGTTCTTTGCTCTCGAAGGCATCGCTAAACTGCTGAATACCATCAAGATCATCAAGTCAAAACTCAACCCGTCCTTGAAGATCGAAGGCTTCCTGCTCACGATGTATGACAACCGTCTGCGTCTGAGCAATCAGGTGTATGAAGAGGTAAAACGCCATTTCGGTGACTTGGTCTTCAATACCGTTATCGCACGAAACGTACGTTTGAGCGAAGCACCTTCGCATGGCGTGTCTGTACTTGAATACGACCCCAGTTCCAAGGGCGCGAAGAACTATACGGCACTCGCCAAGGAACTTATTGCACGCAATAAATAAACACCACTATGAAGAAACAAACAGGTTTAGGACGAGGTCTCGATGCATTGATTGACACCTCGCATGTAGATACCAACGGCGGCAGCTCCATCTCGGAGATCGAGCTGAGTGCGATCATCGCCAATCCCGATCAGCCGCGTCGTACGTTCGACGAAGAGGCGCTGCAAGAACTGGCGGACTCAATCCGTGAGCATGGCGTCATCTCGCCGATCACCCTTCGCGACAACGGAGATGGGACCTATATGATCATCGCCGGTGAACGTCGTTTCCGCGCCAGTAAGATCGCCGGACTCGAGCGTATTCCTGCTTATATCCGTACTGCCAAAGATGAGCAGGTCATGGAATGGGCATTGATCGAGAATATCCAGCGTGAAGACCTCGATGCGATCGAGATCGCTTTGGCATACCAGCGTCTGATGGACGATTACGACTTGACGCAAGAGCGCATGGCGGAGCGTGTGGGTAAGAAACGCGCTACTGTAGCCAACTACCTGCGTCTGCTCAAACTGCCTGCTGAGATCCAAGTGGGTATCAAAGAGAAAAAGATCGACATGGGTCATGCCCGTGCTATCCTTGGTTCGCCTTCGGCAGAACGCCAACTGGCGTTGTACCAGCGCATCTTACGCGAAGGACTCTCTGTGCGTCGCGTAGAAGAACTGGCGCAGGAGAGCAAGGAGCAAGGCACGAAGAAAAAAGACAAGGAAGCCAATCCGTACAGCGCGTTGCAGAACGCGTTGACGAAGAAAGTGGGTCTTCCGGTGAAGGTTTCGCAAGGCAAAGTGACGATCGCTTTTGCCAACGAAGAGGAGTTAGAACGCATCATTACCCGATTGAGTTGAGACATTTCTGGAGCATAGTACTGTTATTGCTTCTGCCGCTGACGACCTTCGCACGGCAGGACAGTATCCACCATCATCATGCGGACACGATCGCGGATGAGGACTACCGCTATTATATCGACTTGACCAAGAAGCCGGACGCCATCAAAGCCGTTTGGTTGGGTGCTATTTTCCCCGGCGCAGGACAGATGTACAACAAGTCCTATTGGAAACTGCCGATTGTCTATGGAGCGTTCATGGGCTGCGGATATGCCATCAGCATGATGCAAAACCGTTACAGCGGTTATCGTACCGCCTATATAGATTTGTATAACGACATGCAGGCAGGAACGGTGACCGAAGATCCGAGCAAGAGTTATATAGCCGTCATCCCCGACGGGTATGACCTGACCCGTGTCGGTGGAGCGAGCCGATGGCGGAGTACACTGCAGAATCAGCAGAATATCTACCGCCGTTACCGCGACTATAGTATCTTGGCGACCGTGATCGTCTATGCCCTTTCGCTCATCGACGCGTATGTGGATGCGCAGCTCTTCGACTACGATATCTCGCCGGACTTGACGCTCAATGTAGAACCGCAGATTTATTATGACCTTCAGCATCAGAAGAGTGCTGAACTTAAAGTAGCCATACAGTTTTGAAAAAGATTTTTATTATACTATTAACTTGTTGCGCTGTCCTCTGCGCTAAAGCGCAGGAAGCAGACAGCCTTGCTATGAATCCGTCCACGCCCACGGACACGCTGGCCAATATCGAGGTCATTGAGCAATTGGACAGCCTCGAGATCATTGACAGCCTCGAACTGGCGCTGGACACGATTATACCTATTCCGCCTTATTACACCCGCTGGAGCGACAGCACGCTGAGCGACATCGAGATGCGCGCCTTGGATTGGAGCCTGAGATGGTTGGACACCACCGATTGCGTTGCCGTGCATGACACGACCACCCTGCCTGACTCCGTCTATAAAGCCCGCTTGCAGGCTTTGCCGTGCGTGATCGAGTTGCCATATAACGAGCGCGTACGCGCGTTCATATTGCGATATGTCAGACGCAGTCCAAAACAAGTGGCACGTATGATGCGAATGGGCGAGTATTATTTCCCGCTCTTCGAGCAGACCCTTTGCCGGTATAACCTGCCCTACGAACTCAAATACCTGCCTGTAATTGAGTCCGCCCTCAATCCAATGGCGCGGTCGTACGTAGGCGCAGCCGGTCTTTGGCAGTTCATGCCGGGTACCGGAAAGCTGTTCGGACTGGAGATCAACTCGCTCGTGGACGAACGAATGGATCCGGTCAAATCGACCGAAGCCGCATGTCGTTTCTTGAGCAGCATGTACGCCGTTTATCAGGATTGGAACCTCGTTATAGCTGCTTATAACTGCGGAAGCGGAAACGTCAACAAGGCCATCAAACGGGCCGGAGGCAAACGTGATTTCTGGTCGATTTACCCCTACCTGCCGCGTGAGACGCGTAACTATGTGCCGATTTTCATTGCCGCCAACTACGCGATGAACTACGGTCAGGAACATGGTATTTGCAAAGCGCCGCTGGAGAAGACCATGCTGACCGATACGATCGCAACCACGCGTCGTTTACACTTGCAACAAGTGAGCGAGAACCTCGACATCCCGATGGACGAACTGCGCCGTTTGAACCCGCAGTATTCGCGGGATATCTTACCCGGCGGAAGCGTCTATACCCTTTGTCTGCCGTCCGAGAAAGTGGGACTCTATATTGAGCAGGAGGACAGCATCCTCACTTACAAAGCCGACAGCCTCATCAATAACCGTCGTGCCGAGATCGATCTGGCGAAAGTAACGGGTATCAACGGCGGTTATCGTGTCAATGGCGTGACCTATTACACCATCAAACGAGGTGACACCTTAGGCGGCATCGCCAAGAAATTTCATTGTACGGTCAAACAGCTCAAACAATGGAACGGACTCAAAAACGACAATATCCGCGAGGGTAAAAAATTGAAGATCTGTAAATAATGCTTCCTCCTGACAAGCAATATTATTCGCTTCGCGAGACGGAATTAGAAACCGGCGTTCCGGCTTCTACCCTTCGCTATTGGGAGAAGCAGTTCGATGAACTTTCGCCGCGGAAGGACGGACATGGAAACCGTTATTACACCCGCGAAGATCAGGAACTCATCAAGCGCATCAAGTACATCCGCGATGAGTTACATATCACCCGTCTCGAGGCCATCCGTCGGGAATTGCGCAATAACACCAAGCACTCGGACGAACGTCAGGCCGCGCTCGACATCCTCCTCCGCGTCAAAGAGGAACTTTGTGAAATCCGCAAAATGATTAAATAATATGAAAATAGATTGGAAAAAATTAGCTCCGTATCTGGTAGCGATAGTTGCCTTTTTAACTGTAGCGATGATTTATTGCGCTCCTTTGTTAGAGGGGAAAGTGCTCTCTGCCGGTGATGTAAACACATGGAAAGGTTCCGCGCATGAAGCACAAGAATACGCAAAGAGCACCGGAGAGACATGCTGGTGGACGAACTCCCAGTTTGGAGGAATGCCAACATACCAAATTACTGGAAAACTTGCATCTAACGAAGTCAGAATTTTCATCGAGAAAATTGCTCACGCAGGTATGACAAAAGACCTGCAACCGATAGGTCTTCTGTTTGCCTATTTCTTCGGGTTCTTCTTATTATTAAGATGTTTTAAAGTCAATACATGGTTAAGCATCGCTGGCGGATTAGCGATCGGTTTAAGTACCTATTTCCTGCTTATTATTCCTGCCGGACATATCACGAAAGCATTAGCTCTCGGATATTTAGCTCCTATGATTGGAGGTATATATGCTGTGTTCCGCAAAGAATATTGGTATGGAATACCGTTAATCCTCATTTATGGTTTTCTCGGATTAACTGCTCATCCCCAGATGACCTATTATATGATGATGCTTATCGGTGTAATGGCTTGTGCAGAACTATATATTCATATCAAAGAAAAGCGCTGGAAAGATCTGGGTATAGGAATTGGCGTTTGTGTTCTATGCGCATTGCTTGTGTTCGGCACCAAACTCAGCTGGTGGCAGATGAATAACGAGTATCTCAAAGAGACCATGCGTGGCGGCCATAGCGAGCTAACCAAACAAGCACAAGATGCGCCGGCTGAAGGCTTAGATATCAAATATGCAACCGATTGGAGTTATGGCAAAGCCGAGACCATGACCTTGCTTATCCCTAATTGGGAAGGCGGTGCAAGCGGCTATGATGTCGGCAAGGATTCTCAACTATGCAAAACCATGCGTGGTCAAGGAGTGCCCAAACGTGATGCAGAACAATTCTGCGAACATGCTCCAACTTATCATGGCGAGAAGATGTTCACCAGCGGTGCGGTATACGTAGGAGCCATCATATGCTTCCTTTTTGTACTGGGATTGATTATTGTTCCCGGACCATACAAATGGGCATTATTATTCGCGACACTCATGTCTATCTTCCTCGCGTGGGGTAAGAACATGATGTGGCTGACAGAGTTGTTCTTCAACTACTTCCCGATGTACAACAAGTTCCGTGCTGTCGAGTCCATACTCGTTGTAGCAGAGGTCACCATGCCTCTACTCGGCTTCTTAGGCTTACAATGCATCATCAACGGAGAAATAGAATGGCCTAAGTTGCGTAACAACCTCTTTATTGCAGGCGGTATTACTGCCGGTTTATGCCTTTTCGCCGCCCTCTTTGCCGGTAGTTTTGATATGACGAGCAGTTACGATGCGCAATGGAAAGCACAAGTGCCGAACTGGCTCTACGATGCCATTCTTGATGAGCGCGTAGCAATGGTAAAAGCCGATGCTTGGCGCAGTCTCTTGTTTGTTGTGTTGGGCTTTGCGCTCACTTATTGGTACGCATGGCAAAAAGCCAATAGCCAAAAGCCAATAGCGAACAGCCTACTATTCGCTGGCTTAGCCGTATTAATATTAGCCGACATGGTGCCTGTCAACAAACGTTTCTTTAATAATACTAATTTCGTAAAACAAAAAGACAACGAAGCGTATTTTAAGATTCAGCCTTGGGAAGAACAGATTCTGCAAGACAAGAGTCTGGATTATCGCGTATTGAATCTGAACACCAACACCTTCAATGATTCGCGCACAAGCTATCGTCTTAAATCGATTGGTGGTTATTCGGCTGTCAAACTGCGCCGTTACCAAGATTTGATAGATGAGCATATCAGCAAGATGAATTGGAATGTCATCAATATGCTCAATACCAAATATATCGTTACCCAACGAGGAGTGGTACAGAACCCGGATGCAATGGGTAATGCTTGGTTCGTGGATAATGTTCAGTTCGTCCCCACTCCCGATGACGAAAGTGCTGCGCTCAACACGTTAGACTTGCAAAAAACGGCTGTCGCGGATGAGAAATTCCGTGACGTGCTAACATGTACAGGAATGCCAAGTGAGGGAGACGAGATAATAATGACGGGTTACAAACCAAATGAACTCACATACCAAGCCAACACAACGCAAGATCGTGTTGCTGTATTCTCTGAGATATACTACCCACACGACTGGCATCTGTATTGTGACGGAGAAGAACTGCCTATTGGCCGCGTCAATTATGTACTTCGTGCTGCTGTACTTCCAGCGGGTGAACATACAATCCACATGAAGTTTACCCCCTCTGCACTAACTACAGACAAGTGGTGTTTAGCTTTGTTAATATTAGCGATGTTAATTAGTTTGGGATTAATAACATACCCTTTATATAAGCCATATATCCATGCAAGATAGGATTAATTGGATAGATGCAGTTAAGGGCACTTGCTTGTTTTTAGTAGTCATCGCTCATTTATGGAGTCCATGCCCACTTTGGACGCATGTGCTAACAGGCGGCTATATGCAGGTATTTTTTGTAATGGCTGGCATAACAAGCATTCGTTTTATCCGGTCATTCCGCGAGCAAATTATCTCAAAATGTAAACGTATCTTACTGCCGTATGCCTTCTATGGAATAACTCTCCTACTACTTGGGGTTATTCTGCCTAAACATATTGAATTCGGACGAGGAATACTTGGACTATTATATGGAAGATACATGCTTTTCCCTCCTTCTGCAGAAGTTAATTTTCCACTTCTGCAAGCATGTGGATATCTTTCTCCTTTTTGGTTTCTTCCTTGTATATTCTTTTCTTATATACTCTTGGCTTGGTATGACTATTCAAAACGACCCTATTTAATCGTTGTTTTGGCAATATGCGTGAGCATTGCATCTCCTCTTCTTCCAATTCTACTTCCATGGAGTATAGAAATGGCCTTCATCGGGTTTTTACTGATGATATGTGGAAGAGGTTTGCATGGGATATTGTTTGATCCACCCGCACAATTTAATAGGCATTTTAATTTATTTCTACTTTGGATAGGAAGTGCGATCGTATATATGATTGCATGGAAAATCGATGGTCCTGTTAATATGTCACTCAGCGTAATCGGCTCAGAAAGTATGTTCTTCCCGTTCCGCTTTATCTTTTTTATTTTATTAGGAGTCAGCGAGGCGTTATTTCTGTCCCTGCTATTCCGCGCTTTAGATACTTCAGTAATAACACGCGGCCTTGCATATATAGGAAGACATGCATTAAGATTACTATGCATTCATCTTTTTATAGGAGAGAGTATTTATTTCCTGCTTGCCGATAGAGATCTTCCTAAAATAGTTAGTTTTATGTGTGCTTTACTGGTAATTTTTATTATCGACTATATTCTGGAACACTATTCACTAATTATACAGTCATTATTTGGACAAAAGACCTCGGGTGACATTCCAGCGAAAAAGCACTAACTTCCATCCTTTCATAGGGTGTCCAATAATAGAATATTTTGCCAGCAGGACCAACGTTCCGCACCACTTGAAAGCCTCAATTATAAGCCTTTTAACAAACTTGCCGTTCCCTATTGCTTTGGTGCGTTTGCGCTCGCTGACACCTATTTGGTACGTCCACTTATCAAAATAATCCTTCTCCAATTTATGCTGAGGTATGATATGATGAAGCGTCATAGCCGGTACATACATATATTGCATGCCAAAGGCGTTCATCTTATCATATATATCTTTTTCCTCTGCTCCCATCAGGCTATCTCCTTTACGCCCTAACTCGGTATTAAACAAACCTACTTTCTCAAACACTTCTGCACGATAAGCTGAATTTCCACCTCCGGGGAATTTCCCTCGCGGGAAAGGACGTACTTCGTCCCCGAAATCCATCCAAGCCGTCAGGAGTGTCTTTGTATAAGGCGACATCCATTTCGGTTCTTCCGTCTCGTATAGAGGTATGATTTTACCGCCTATGGCACATATCTCCGGATGCGCACTCATATACTCCGCTATTGTTCTGAGGTACCAAGTATCGACCAAAGCATCGTCATCGACATACACCAGCACATCGCCCTTCGCTTCTTTAATGCCGCGATTTCGTGCTGCAGAAAGCCCTTGTTCCGGCTCATTCGTATAACGGAACTGCACATCCTTATGCGCCTTAGCAAACGTCTCGCATATCTCACGCGTATTGTCCGTGCAGTTGTTATCCACCAAGAGTATCTCGTATTCCTTCTTATCCAAATCGTTCGCAGCAATACTCTCCAATAGCGGTCCGATATACTTAGCCCGGTTATATGTACAAATTATAGCTGTTAACATCGCTTATATTGTCTTCAAAACTTCATTTATTTTCCTAAACTCATCAGCGGCTGAATCAGCCGATGGTATTGGTTGAACATATGCCAAAGGTGGAATCTTCATTTCATATACCCCGCGCAGTTGCTTCCATACTGCATCAAAATCCATCAATAATGGCGACGCTGTATGCGGCTGTCTATTCCAACCTTTCGGATAATCAAACGACTCTTGGTCATGTGCATACAGTTCCTTAAACTCATTCTTAAACTGATCTGATTGCAGATACTCTTGGCACTCCGCATCTTGCATCAAGAAATACAGATCATAGAAATGACGGATTTTGTTTTCTAATAATTGAAAATTATCTGCGAAAGAGAAACGTAGCAACGATATGATCTTTTCTAACATTGTTCTCCTCTTATCTAATACTTGCAAGGTAAAAGGTTGTAGTCCATATTCGGCTATTATAGATTTGTATTCCTCCTTCGTTTGCAAAAACTCCGTTATAAAACTCTTTATCTCCACCGGTACATACGGATACGGATTCGCAAAGGAATTTATCTCCAGCAAGATTTGTCCCATACGAATCGGAAGTAAAGAGGAAGTATGTATCGTGGACGGGAAAATATACAACTGTTTATAATATGCGGATGTCTTTCGAGTAAGCGTACTGCCTTGTACTTCTTCCAAACCCTCACTCATACTATGAGCAGCATGGTGAATCAAACGCTTCAATTGTCCTTGCGAATACTGACCAGCATTAATCACAGCAACATCTATATCCTCTGAAAAACGCTGTGTTAATTGATAAGCCTTTGTCAAACTCGTTCCGCCTTTAAACACCAAATGTTCACAATATGGACTGCTCGCCAATTGCGCAAGCGAACGAGTAACCCAATAGTCTTTTTCCACAAATAGACGATCCATTCCTTGAGTTTGAGAGACTACTGCTATTAACTGCTCAAATAGTTTCTTATTATCGTGTAATTCCATCATCGTATATTCCAATTGTCTTTCGTAGGCAAAATATCTTCGGAAAGATGCAAATTGTAATGCGTGAGATCATTCAATGACTTTTTTAGAACTTTTGTCAACTCTTTTCTGCCCAAATTCTCTAATATTGCGCCCAACAATGCCCTTACATATGGAGTGTACAATAGCGCCAAAGATGCCATCTGTCGTTGTTGAGTTTTAGATAATTTACTGATTAAAAACATCAACTGTTCTACTGTCTCATCTGGTATCGTATCTGGTATCTCACGTACAAACCTTAGAGCATCTAATAACTGTAACAAGGGTATATTTTGGCGCGTAATAGTATTATGCTGCACTATAAACGCGACAGAGTATTCTCCTCGTTTTATCGGCTTGCGATATCTATGCTTACCTATTTGTATCTGCGAGCTGATTTGCGTCGTAAGCCCCATTTGATTGAACGCAATAGTACCTGTCAGATATCCTATTACCTGACGTTTTCTATCAATAAGCAAATCACTTATAACCTGTTCAACGGGAGGTCTAATCTCACCAAACATCGTTTGCTGGGTTTTATAATAACGCCCTTTATCCAATTTACGGATAATACCCCGCCTTTCTAACTCATCTAACGCTTTACGTGCCTTGTAATAAGTTATACCTTTCCGCGCGAAAGTAGAGATTGAAAAAACAGCATTCACCTGTAGGCGATTTATATACAATGTGATTTCTTCTAATGCATTCATTTACATTACATTACACTACATATTTTTAAAGTTTTTCTCGTAAAAAACTGAACAAATTCGCTGCAAAGGTACTACATTTTTCTGATATGCGCAAATATTTATAGAAAAATCTCAAGAAAAATGCCTATGTTATGTATTTTAGATCATTTATAAAACGCCCCTACCGCATTTATAGGTGCCAAATGATGAATGATAACATATAAATAATATTGCTTACTTTTGAAAACAGTTAATATAAGAAACCTATAATCCACAATGGCAGTTTGTGACCATACGGGAACTCCATATCGTCTGCCAAAATGTATGAATTGGGCAGGTCTGCGATTTGCTCGTAGTCTTTATCTGCTCCGCCCACTTCGAAAGTGTACTTGCCGTCAATCTTAAAATCACCATGATGCTTGCCGTACTCTACCAAATGGGCGAACGACAATTGGTTTGCGGCAAAACACTCGCGGACAGTACCGATATTGGGTTCTTGCGCAGCTAAGGCATAAAGCATATTACTGTTATCCATGAGCACCTTATCCGGTTTCTGCATTTTCTTGGCGTTCGCATAGTCGGAATAGATAAGCCGAAGAATCTTGGCTTTGTCCAAATAATTAAAGTATTCCAAGATGGTTGCCCGCTGCAACTCGCTTTGTACAGACAGACGTTTAATGTCGATATCGTACGGCACGGAATTGGCTAAGATATTAACCATCGCCTTGATTTTCCGAGTGTTCTCGACGGCGACTTTGCAGATTCGCGGCAGTTCATCGTCGATGATATAACTAACCGTATTCTCAATCGCCGAATAATAATCCACGATGTTCTTCAATTGCAGGAAATACGGATAATAGCCGTACCGCAAGTACTCTGAGAAATACTGGAGCGGTCGACACTTATCATTCACCTCTTCAACCAATGGCCACGGATTATCGAGAATCTGCTCAAGCGTATATCTGGGTAGGTCTATGTTCTTATAAAAACGCAAGAACTCCCTGAAACTAAGTCCATGGATGTCATGATTGATACACCGTCTGCTCAAATCAGCATCCCCTTGCTGCATGCTCAATAGCGAACTACCGCTAATGACGATTCGCATGTCCGAATACAAGTCGGTCATCTCTTTGATCTCACGGCTCCAATTGGGATATTTGTGGATCTCGTCTAAGAACAGATGTTTACCGCCAGTTTTGTAGAACTGATCTGCCAAGTCAAGCAATGTGTGCGAAGCAAAATACGCGCCATCACACGAGCAATAAATCACCGACCTATCCGACACGGAGTAGTGCTGCCGGATATATTGGCGCATGATCGTACTTTTACCAACACCCTTGGGACCGCGTATCGCCAACAAAGGTACATCCCAGTTAATCTCCGTGCCACACTGACGAATAATCGTCATAGGCGTTTGTTTGTAGTAACGTCTGTGCTTATCAATCAAATTTTTCATAGCATAATTTGCTTTTTGTATTGAGCATAATTTCGTATTTCGTGCTTTCTGCATTGAACACAAATTAGTTGATCGTGTATTTTACATTGAACACAAATCCGTCGCAAAGGTACTGTTTTTTTTTGATATACGCAAATATTTTTAGAAAAATCTCAAGAATTCTCAAGAAAAATGGATATGTTATGTATTTTATGTCATTTACATAACATACCTAATCACCATTAATACGACATAAGATCTTAGGAAACTGCGCCCAAAAGCCGGTTTGTTCCACATAAGAAAAGGATTGCGGTAGCGAAAAAACGCAGAAATGCAGAAACGGCAACACAAACATACATAGTAGCCGTAATAATTCCATATTTGATTGACGTTGTTTCTCCATCCTATTAATTTATTATCCAACCGTTGGGTATCATTCTGGATAGGTATTTCTTATTACCTTCGTCATTCATGTAATACTTCGCTGGAGCAATAACAATTTTCAGTGGATTCGAATTCAACCATGCTCCCCACCAACTAAAGGTGCTATTGGCAATGATATTATGTTTGCACGCGCTCATGAGTCGCATGTCATTGTACGCATTCTTGCCATGATTGATATCTACAAACGTTGCATCTGATACATCCGCGAACTGCTCTTTCACCCAAGCGATATCATCCGAGAAGAAATAGTAATGCGGCTCTCTAACTTGTTGTTCGATATTCTCCATCGCTCGCCGATACCACTCAACCGTCGGATGATAGAATACATTCGCATTCACATTATTCAAATAATCTCCACGACGGATATGTACGGATACAGAATCGGTATCTGCGATTTCTTTCAGCAATTTAGCATTAGCCTCATTCGGTTTTTCTACAAACGAAAACATCCTCAACAAGTCTTCGCGATATTGCTCAAACAGGTGACAATTAGCAAAATAGTCAAATAAGATAAGCGAGTTACATTTCGGCGCTTTCTCCAAACTCTCCATCTCAAACACATACCGACAAATAGTCGATATGCCATGCTGACGACACCAAGTTCTTAGACGCGGCAGAAAACGTACCATCAAATGTTTATCGTGCGTGAAAGTAGCCGCACTATGTAATGCAAACACCGATAACTCGTACGGGCGACACCAGGATTTATGACCAAATACGTCCATAAAAGACATATCTAAGGCAAAGGGAATATTGTTGTGTCGAGACAAAGCATAAGCAGCAGCATACTCAAATAGCTGGTTTCCCAAGCCTCCTTGTAGTATCACTTTTATCATTTACTATCCCGCATTACATAGTTATACAATCCCATAAAAGTCTGCAACATGCACCACTTCCGGTTCTTTACCAAGTGATAAATAATTCGATTGACAAGAGTCATGCCTTTGCCGGAATGGTCCAAGCAATCGTTATACACTTCTGCAATAATCTGCCATCCTTCTACATTAGAGTTCTTAACCAAAGACGTTATGCTACGCTGTGGAAGAACTGCAACGATATCGGCATACTCCGGCTTATCCGAAAAGAATGTTGTCAATATCCCGTCTGCTCTTCGTTGGCTTTCTATCGCTACACGGCTCAAGTTATGCACATAGGAACTTTGATTGGTTGTCTCATAGAAATATAAAGGTTCATGATACATCACTACACGTTCTGCACAATACAACAACCGAGGTGTGACTGCAAAATCCTCAGCCAAACGAATTTGTTCATCACTACGAATACCCGTTCTTTCCAACAGAGACCTGCGATAAAACTTATTCCAATGCGCACATTTCTGGGTATGCTGCAACAAACGCCTAATATAATCTTCTTTGTAGCTGTATTGCACTTGCTCCGTAAAGATTCCATTTGTAGTCACTACATTTATATCGCAGATGACTATATCGGCTCTATGCTTCTCTGCCGTTTCTACCCATTTTTCAACAGCATCAGTAGCTACATAGTCATCGGAATCCACATGCCAAACATATTCACCGGTCGCATTATCTATTCCTGTGTTACGCGCAGCAGACAAGCCCTTATTATGCGGATGTTCCACTATCCGTATCGTCTTTGCCCGTTCCGGATAACGATCGATCACCGCCCGCAATACATCAATAGACTTATCCGGCGTAGCATCATTCACAAAGATATATTCGATATCCTTGTATGTCTGCTCAAACAAACTCACCGCGCAGCGCTCTATGTACCGCTCCACACCATAAACAGGCACTATGACAGAAACAAGTGGCATCAGTCGTAGAATTCAATTTTAGAAGCATGAACAGCCCTTTTTTCTACTGGCGGAATCTGCATATAATCACCATAGCATGTCTTCAATAAGGCATCTGGATTGTTTGGGACCAAGAAAGAGTATCCTTCAAAAGACATCTCTTTCAACGGAAAGATGTCCTTTAGATCATATCGCACATATGTTTTCCGACCATACTGATAAGAGATCTTTGATGTAGGAATAACCTTATTTATCAGACGAGTTAATAAGACCAATACTTTCGCGAACGGATATACGAAAGACGAACGGATTTTATCTGCCTTATTACTATAATTATGCAATGCGCGCACGCAATGACCATACAGGTAGTCTAAGATTTGTTTCCATTTCCAACAAGGCACTTTCTCTAACGGGAAAATATCAATATATAAACCTTTGTGCTGGAGTTTATGGGTATACTCTTCTTCGAAATATGATTTTGTATCCCTTACTTTAGCAATCAGCATAGGATAATTGGGATCGGTCGTTATATCTTGGAATACCATCGTGCTCGGCAACTGTTCCTGTAATACTTTGCGAAGACGTGGATAGTCCGATAGCATAACAGAGATATCTATATCATCATCCCATGGAATAAAACCACCATGACGCACCGCGCCCAATAACGTACCACTCTCTAAAAAATATGGGATATCATTTTCACGGCATACCTTATCCACCGCTTTCAATATCTCCAACATGCGCAATTGTGCTTTGCGCAATGTAGAACCTTCTGGATTATATCTTGACATATCTTCCATTATTGCAAATAAGACTCTCTAAGCATACTTGATGAAATACCTTCCGTTCTAGGAATAGTAACTACTTTTTTTCCATTTTCTTCACACCATTTGATTGCTCTTTGAAAGCCAGCATGATTTTGATCAGGTCCCTTAACAAAGACATCAAAGTCAATGAGTTGTATATCTTTATCAACATCAGTGTACGTAACCACTTCATCAACAAAACGAATAGAGTGAACCATGTACATGCGTGTATCTGTATTGTTCACTATTTCAGATTGAGGTTTGTATTTCTTAATGGTTTCATCTGTTTGAACTGCCACTAAAACATATGCATCATTTTGCAATTCCTTGATATGCTGAAATAATAGGATATGCCCTACATGTAACAAATCAAAAACTCCAAATGTTAAAAATCTCGTCATCTTTCTCCCTTATTTAGTTTCTTTCTATTTAAATTTGCTTTGGCACTTTTGACACTTTTGGCACTTTCAGGTCTCATAGTGCCAATGTGTCATTTGTGTGTGTGACTTTTCTAATGACACTCTTGGCATTCTTGGCACACTTTCAACTATGCCAACTGTGTCAACTATGCCAAATCTTTTTTTTTATATGTCCGTTGTGCCGGATGCTATCCGACTTAAAAATTTGCATGACCATTTTGACCATCTTGACCAACTTTCGTTTAATTCAGTTAATTCGTGAACCTCACTTGGTCAACTTTGTCAACTATGCCATGTCGTTTTTTTGCATGAGATTTTTGAGACTTTTGAGACTTTCGCTAAAAAAATCCGTTCCATCTGTGGGAGAATAATTGTTGGTTAATTGTCTTTAATTGTTGACCCTAAAAGAAATATTGGTTATATTGGAAATTTTTGACCTATATATTTTTTTGATCATTTTTAGTCTTTTTTGGACCATCTCTCCAACTGTCTCAATTATCTCAATTGTCTCATGTCATTTTTTTGCATGGCGATATTGTCGTTTTTGGCGATATCGCCAATATCGCCATTATCGCCAGTGCATTTTTCTATTTCTTCCCTTTCATCAATCGTTTTGTTGCCCGCATCTCACGTTGCAGCAGTTCCATGCGCTCTTTGAGCTGTTCCTGCGTAGGTAGCGCGTCCTTGATACGGATGTTATTGTATGTTGCTACACCAATCGGTGTACTGATTCCGCGGAACGACCATTGCACCTCTGCCTTATTCATATCCGAGCAAATCAACAAACCGATAGTAGGGTTATCTTCCTTGTCCTTGAGCAAATCATCCACCGCATTGACATAGAAATTCAGCTTTCCGGCAAATTCCGGTTCAAAAGCCTTTGCCTTCAGTTCGCACACCACATAGCAACGCAGACGGATATGATAGAACAGCAAGTCGATCTTACGTGTCGTATCCCCAGCCCACAACTGCTTCTGTCGTCCGATGAGCGCAAAACCGGTACCGAGTTCCAGCAACAAGCCGGTGATACTCTTCGTCAGCGCCTCTTCCAAGTCATCCTCATTATAAATCTCGTGATCTACGGTTGCAAAGCCAAAATCATAGTTCTCCTTGAATACCTCCTGCACCAACTTACTCTGCAGTTCTGGCATGTGCTCTGCGAAGTTATTGAGTATCTTGCCCTGATGTTCGTATAAATTTGCTTTGATGCAGTTGACCAACGCTGCACGGCTGAGTCCCTGTTCAATCGTCTTGCCGATATAGAACAGCGCCTCTTCGATAGATTTGCATTTGGAAATAATCTCCACATGATGTCTCCAAGGTACAAGTCCAAAAAGTGCCGGAAATTCTTCAACGGGTTGTTGAAGTTTTTCATCGTCAATTTCTATAACAGGTTGTAATAGAATTTCTGCACCAGCTTGGTGCATAATTTCTCTACCAGGTTGGTAGAGTTTTTGAAATTCCAATTCTCTACCAAGTTGGTAAAGTTTTTCGCAAGCCTCTTGTGATGAATAAAATAGATACCATTTTTTCATGAACCAAAGGTTCGGTGCCGAGAATCCATCCGTATTCGGAAACTCCCGCTGCAGATCAAGGCTCACTTGCTCCACTACTCCGGCACCCCATTTCTCTTCTGCTTTCTTCTGCACCAAGTCACGTCCCAGCTCCCAATTAAAGAGCAACTTCTCCGAGTTCACCCGCACAGATGCCTTCACCTGCGCCGAACGATAGCGATGTTTCAACTCCGCTATCCAATCCGCATATTCGCCATCCAAATGTACATCATGTGATTTCACGATACGCGGGTTCCCTATAGATTCTATATCTGCCATCTATCTTCTCTATTTAGTTTCTTTCTTAAAATTTGCTCCGATATTTTTAAGAATTTTGAGAAAATATCGTGCCTTGCGGCTAAGAATTCTCAGATTTCTCACTTTTCTCATATCATTTTTTTCTTTGTTCATTAGCATCGGATCATATCCGACATCTATAGTATTATATACTTTGTATATAATACAGAACGTTTAAATCTTTAGTTATTCCTTATATATTCCTTAATCATTCCTTAGTTATTGCCCTTTCAAAATCCTATCCGTCACTTCTCGTATAGCACCTTGTCCTCCCGGTGTCTTCAATACATGGATGCCGGGGATGGCAAGCACTTCGGGTCGAGCATTCGGAGGACAGCAGGGGTAGCCGACATGAGAGAGCAATTCTACATCATTGATATCATCGCCCACAAAACAGACTTCCGCCAGGCTGATGCCCAATTCGTCACAGATCTCCTGCGCGGCTTGCAATTTAGTCAGGCAGTTCGGATTGACCTTACTGCCAACGCCGAGATAAAGGTACCGTAACTTGAGTTTTTCTGCCCGTGCCTTGACGACAGGGCTGTTCTCAGAAGTCAAGATCCCGCAAGGGATGCCGGCCTGTTGCAGACATACCATCCCCATCCCGTCGTACACGCAGAAACGTTTCATTACTTCGCCTTCGGCGGTGTAATACATTCCTCCGTCCGTCAAACAGCCGTCCACATCGGTCAAAAATAATTTTATCTCTTTCATCCTTGCAGTCGAATTAATGATAGAAACGCGTACCGGGCAAACACGAGAACGAATCGATGACGCCGCAGACCTTGTTGTCTTCATCCAAGACAATGAGCGAGTGAATCGAATAATGGTTCATCGTCTCACCGGCTTCCACGATCTTGGCGGCACGGGAGATGGTCTTCGGATGGTGCGCCATGATGTCCGACACCGGCGTCGTGAAGAAGTCTTGCCCAAGGCGTAACATCGCCCGACGAATATCGCCGTCCGTCACGATGCCAACGAGTTGCTCCTTATCCAGCACAATTCCTACGCCCAACTTACCATTCGTCACGATCTCTATCGCCTCACTCAACGGCATCTCCTGCTTCAAGAACGGCAGGTTCTCTTTGACCATTACGTCCTCTACTTTCGCCAATAACTTACGGCCAAGGTCACCGCCAGGATGCAGCATCGCGAAGTCCGACGGCTGGAAATGGGCCGCTTCAATGAGGGCGCAAGCAAGCGCGTCTCCCAAAGCCAGCGTCACCGTCGTCGAAGAAGTCGGCACGAGGTTCAGCGGATCCGCTTCACGCTCCACGGCAATGTTCAGATGCACATCGGCGTTCTTCGCTAACAGACTCTCGGCGTTGGACGACATCGCAATGATCGGGATATGTTTCGCGCGGATGAGCGGCAAGAACCGCAATAACTCTTCCGTCGCACCCGAATACGAGATGGCAAGCACCAAATCCTCAGCGCCTAACATACCCAGATCGCCGTGATAAGCGTCCAGCGGGTTCAAGAAGAAAGCCGGCGTACCCGTACTCGCCAAAGTCGCTGCAATTTTGGATCCGATATGTCCGGACTTACCTACTCCGGTCACTACGATCTTTCCTTTGCATGCACGAATCAGTTGTACGGCGCGAATGAAATCCTCGTTCAGACGCGGGATAAGTGCCTTGATCGCGGAGGCTTCCATTTCCAAGCACTCCGTGGCTTTCTTAATAATTTGTTCGGTTTGCATTATATGCTTATTTTAAATCTTCTACGTAAGTTATTTTGCGGTTTGCCTCTTCGCCCGGCACAATGTAAATCGGGTGTCGAGGTTCGTATTTGCGAACGATACCTGCATCGTCGGTAGCCAGCGACTCTCCTTCTGCCACCGCTTTCATGTACGCGCTCTGTACCACCTCCATATGGAACGCCTGAGGCGTCTGCGCACGCATAAAACACTCACGGGGAGGAATGCTTTCAACTTTCACCTTTAACCTTTCACCTTTCACCTTATAAATCGTGTCCGTCACCGGTACTGCTACCGTCACCGCCTCATATTTCTCCAAAGCCTCAGCCACATCCGTCAATATCCGTTGGCTGACAAACGGTCGTGCCGCATCATGAAACCAGAGTGAAATCCTTTCACCTTTCACCTTTAACCTTTCACCTTCATATTCCATGTACGCTAAAATGGCATGCCAAGAGGACTCCCATCGTTCGCTTCCGCCGGGGATGATCTTCTGCACCTTTGACCAGTTATTCCGCTCGCATAGTTGCTTGGCTTCGTCCATCCATTCGGGATGCATCACAACCGCGATCTCATCGATACACTCCGCCTGTTCAAAAGCATCCACCGAGTGCTCCAAGATCGAGCGCCCGTCTGCCAAGGGTAGCAACTGCTTCGGCGTATCACCGCCTACCCGGCTCCCCATTCCTCCGGCTAATATGATAGCAATGTGCTTCACCTTTCACCTTTCAATTTTCACCTTTCAACTTTCCATCGAAATATTCGATGGTTTTGATGAGTCCTTCGCGCAGTTGAACGGTCGGCTCCCAGCCAAGAATCGCCTTCGCCTTATCAATGATCGGCTGACGTTGGGTCGGGTCATCGGAAGGCAGCGGTTCATAGATGATCTGCGATTTCGAACCCGTTAACTCAATGACCAGTTCGGCTAACTGCTTGATCGTGAACTCGTGCGGGTTGCCCAAGTTGATCGGACCCGTGATCTCGTCCGGCGTTGCCATCATCGCGATCATACCGCGGATAAGGTCGTCGCAATAACAGAACGAACGGGTCTGACTACCGTCACCATAAATGGTGATATCCTTGCCTTTGAGCGCTTGTACAATGAAGTTCGACACCACGCGACCGTCGTTCGGGTGCATGTTCGGACCGTAGGTATTGAAGATACGGATAACCTTGATACGCACGTTGTTCTGACGATGGTAGTCAAAGAACAATGTCTCCGCACAACGTTTGCCTTCGTCGTAACACGAACGGATTCCGATCGGGTTCACATTACCCCAATACTCCTCGGGCTGCGGGTGAACATGCGGATCGCCGTACACCTCACTCGTCGAAGCCTGCAGGATCTTCGCGCCCGTACGTTTCGCGACGCCCAACATGTTGATCGCACCCATGATCGACGTCTGAATGGTCTTGATCGGGTCGTACTGATAATGGATCGGCGAAGCGGGACATGCCAAATTGTATATCTCATCTACCTCCACATGTGCTGGCATGGTCACATCATGACGGTAGAGTTCAAAATACGGATTGTCCAACAGGTGTACAATATTGCTTTTGCTACCCGTGAAATAATTGTCCATGCAGATCACCTCATTGCCCTGTTTGAGCAATGCCTCGCACAAATGCGAACCCAAAAAACCTGCACCTCCTGTTACTAAAATCTTTTTCATTTTATCATTTCATCATTTTATCATTTCATCATTTGTAAAGCTCTTCCTGTTTAGCTTTACGTGCTTTATGGGTGATACACTCGCCCAAGAATCCTGTGCCGTACCCGAATAACTGCATGTACGCCGCCACGATGGACAGCAGCGCTATTTTCACCGACTTGTTCTTAATCAGCGACTCGCAGAAAATGCCAAGCACAAACAGCATTATCGGCGCCAAAAAGAGCAATGACCATTTCCAATAGCCAACAGCTAACAGCAAACAGCTAATAGCCAATAGCCCTATATTCCCGATCACAAAAGCCGCCGGCATCAGATGCACCAGTTTCAACGAACCCGGATGCAGTTCACCGAGTAGTACTCGGCCCTTACCGAACGTATTCACCTGCCGGAAGAATTTCATCAGATCCACACGACGTTTATGATACACGTACGCCTCCGGAATCAAGGTCGTCTTGAAACCCGCATCCTTGATACGAATCGACATGTCGATGTCCTCACCGATCATATTCTTGTACCCGCCTACGGTCTCAAAACACTTTCTTGATATACCCATATTGAACGACCTCGGAGAGAACTTCTCCTTGTTCTTCGTCGCACCACGGATACCTCCGGTCGTCATGATCGAGGTCATCGAATAATTAATCGCTTTCTGCACATCGCTGAAGCTGTCATCGGCAGCATCAGGTCCTCCGTAACAATCCACAGGGTTCTTCGCCAACTCTGCCCGAACGGTCGCGATATACTGAGGCGGCACGATCACATCGGAGTCATAGATAATGAACCAATCACCCGATGCACGCTCCATGCCGTAGTTACGCGTCTCACTTCTGCCTGAATTGGGCTTGAAATAATAGTGCAGATCCAACTTGTCGGCATACTGATCGCAAACCTCTTTACACGGCACAGACGACCCATCTTCGATCACTAACACCTCGAAGCCCTTATCCGTCTGTTTGGTCAGACTCTCTAACAGTTCTGCTACCTCGTCCGGCCTGTTATACACCGGTATTACTATAGAAAACTTAATCCCTTTCATTTTTTCCTTTGTACATTGTACATTGTCACTTTGTACTTTCAAACGCATTCCACCCCTGCGCCTTAAGGGGCAGTTCTTCTCCGTTTCTTCCAATTAAGTTACAGCCGTACTCCGGCTTGGTGATATGACCGATGATGTACAGGTCCTCCACCGGAATCAGTTTCTCGTAGTCATCCAGCGAGCAGGTGAACAACAGTTCATAGTCCTCTCCGCCGTTCAGCGCGCAAGTGACAATATTCAGATTCATCTCCTCCGCCAAAGCCGCGGCCTCGAAATCAATCGGTAACTTATCTTCATAGACGCAACAACCGACACCCGACTGACTGCATATATGCAGCAACTCCGACGATAAACCATCGGAAACATCCATCATCGCTGTCGGCTTGACACCCGCCTTTCGCAGACTCTCTAAGATATCCCTTCTTGCCTCGGGTTTCAACTGGCGCTCCAGCAAGTACTCTTTACCTGCAAAATCCGGCTGTTCGGCATTGGCAAGACGCTCGCGTTCCAACAACTGCAGACCCATATATGCCGTACCCAAGTTACCACTCACGCAGATCAGGTCGTTCAACTTAGCGCCGTTCCGATATACGATATCTTTGGCGTTCGCCGTACCGAGACAAGTGATTGAAATCGTCAAACCGGTCATCGAGGCACAGGTGTCCCCGCCTACCAGATCCACGCCGTACCGTTCGCACGCCAAGCGAATGCCGCTATACAGCGCCTCGATGTCCTCCACCGAGAAGCGCTTACTGATACCCAGACTCACCGTGATCTGCGTCGGAGTACCGTTCATTGCATAGATATCCGAGAAATTAACCACCGCTGCCTTGTAACCCAAGTGCTTGAGCGGAACATACTCCAAATTAAAATGGATCCCCTCCAGCAACATGTCGGTCGTCATGAGCACTTGTCGGCTTTCGACTTTCGACTTTTCGCTTTCGACTTTCGACTTTCCGCTTTCGACTACATTAAAATCCATGACCGCGCAATCATCGCCGACACCTTTCTTCGTACTCGGTTGCACATGCTTAATACCTTCGGTCAGATGCTTGATCAGACCAAACTCACCATATTTTGAAATCTCTGTTCTTGCCATATACGCACACAATTAGCACGCAAAAGTACTACAAAAATTCGAAAATAGAAAACAAAAAGAGAAAAAGTTACGAAAATGCACACTTTTTTAAAGAAAAATACGCACGCGCTTGTGTATATGAAAAAATTGTTGTATCTTTGCGGGCTTTTTGTGTGAATATGATTGAATACATCAAAGGAATATTGACAGAATTGAACCCGACGGAGGCCGTTATCGAAGCCGCCGGCATCGGGTACGGAATCGCCATCACGCTGCCTACATACTCGGCATTGGTGGGTAGTGAAAACAAGGAAGCAAAGTTATTCATCTCGGAGATCATCCGGGAGGATACGCACGAGATATACGGGTTTGTCACCAAGACAGAACGGCAGATCTTCGAACTGCTGATGACCGTTAGCGGTATCGGTGCAGCCACAGCACGTATGATCCTCTCTGCCTTCACCGCCGAAGAGTTGCGCATGCTTATCGCTACCGGCAACGCCAAAGCGATGGCCAAAGTGAAAGGTTTAGGCACCAAGACCGCACAACGTATCATCGTGGACCTCAAGGACAAAGCCCTCAAACTCGACCTTGGAGGCGATCCGACCGAGTTACCCTTGGGCAACATCGAACCCGAAGACAACGGCGTTCGCTCCGAAGCTGTCAGTGCCCTCACGATGTTAGGTTTCAATGCTTCTGCAAGCAGCAAAGCGGTGGATAAGATCCTCAAAGCCAACCCCACTATCAAAGTGGAGGCAGTCATTCGCGAAGCCCTCAAAATGTTGTAAACATTAAACATTAAACATTAAACATTAAACGTTACCTCTACATATTATTGCTCTTGTGGCTACCATGTTCCATGGTCGTTCAGGATGCCTTTGCCCAAAAGACGCTCAAAGAACTCGTAGCCGAAGAGAAAGCCCGTAAGGAAGCCGAGAAGCAAGCCAAAGAGGCGGAGAAAGAAGCGAAAGCCAAGAGCCAAGAACCCAAAGCTAAGAGCCAAAAGCCAACAGCTAACAGCCAAGACATCTCTCCCGAAGAAGCCGCCGACCTCGTCACCGAGACAGACAGTGCCATATGGGCACCGACGCAGGTCAAGCAGTTGGGCGTGCAGAACTTCGGTGAACTAACCCGTCCTGCCAGCTCGCTCGATTTGGAAGATCCGAATAATATCACCACTACCGTCGAGTACCAACCCGAGACGGGCACTTATATCCTTCGTACGAAAATAGGCGACACGGATGTCACGACCCCGTACATGCTTACCCAGCAGGAGTACAACCAATATACCGAGCGCCAACTGATGCATCAGTACTGGCAGCAGAAAATCGGTGAGGTGGAGCATAACAACGAGAAGAAATTTGACATCACGGACATGAAGTTCAACATCGGTCCTGCCGATAAGGTCTTCGGTCCCGGTGGTGTACAACTCAAGATGCAAGGATCGGCGGAACTGCTCTTCGGATTCAAGCATCAGTATATCGAGAACCCTTCCCTTACCGCCCGTGCCCGCAATAACAACATTTTCGATTTTGACGAGAAGATACAAGCCAGCATACAAGGTAAGGTCGGTTCGAAACTCAATTTCAACCTCTCGTACAACACGGAGGCTTCGTTCTCCTTCGACCAGCAGAACCTCAAACTGAATTACAAAGGCGAAGAGGACGACATCATCCAATCCATCGAGGCGGGTAACGTCACGATGGATCTGCCTTCCTCCCTCATCCGAGGCAGCCAGGCGCTCTTTGGTATCAAGACCAACCTCAAGTTCGGTAAATTCAAGATCCAAGCCCTCATCTCGCAGCAGAACAGCGAGGCGCAGACGGTGAGCAGTAAGGGCGGTGCGCAGACGACGAAATTCGACATCAGCGGTGACACCTACGACGAGAACCGCCATTTCTTCCTCGCCCATTTCTTCCGCGAACATTACGAGCAGGCGATGGAGTACGTGCCCTACGTCTCTAGCGGTGCACAGATCAATAAGATCGAAGTATGGATCACCAATAAACGCGGTAACTACGAGCAGGCACGTAACATCGTGGCTTTCACCGACTTAGGTGAGAGTGACGACCACTCCAAACTCAAATGGGGCAGTGCACCCAAAGCGGCACCGGACAATAACGCCAACGGACTCTATTACAAGATCAAAACCGACGCACCGGACTTCCGTCAGATCGATCAGACAAGTATAGCCCTCAGTTCTGTACGCGACCTCAACGGCGACTCCCTCATCGGCGGTATCGACTACGAGAAAGTGGAGTCAGCGCGTCTGCTGACTTCCAGCGAATATACGCTCAATAGCGCCTTGGGTTACATCTCCCTCAAGAGTGCCCTCAATCAAGACGAAGTGCTTGCCGTCGCTTACGAATATACGTACAACGGTCAGATCTACCAAGTCGGAGAGTTCTCGACTGACCAAGTGCGAGACACTACGACAGCTGCCGGTACCGGCAAGACCGCTGCACTCGCCCTCAAAGTACTGAAAAGCAGCGCCAACGCGCCCAACGATTACAACCCTAACCGCCAAGCGTACATCCAATCGCAGATAGCGGCAGGACGTTCCAAAAAGGAACTGAGTTACGGAACATGGGACTTGATGATGAAAAACATCTACTCCCTCGGGGCAACCAGTATTCAGTCGGAGAAATTCGAACTCTATATCACCTACCGCAATGACTCCGTCGGTACTGACGTACAGTACCTCAACGAAGGCCCCATCAGCGGTAAGCAACTCTTGCGCGTGATGAACCTCGACCGGCTCGATCAGAAGAACAACGCCAGTCCGGACGGACGCTTCGATTTTATCGAAGGACTCACCGTCTATTCGTCCAACGGCCGAATCATCTTCCCTGTGCTCGAACCCTTCGGTAGCCACCTCGCCAACGTTTTAGGCGGCGAGACATCGGACTTGGCGAAGAAATACTGCTACCAGGAACTATATGACTCCACCCTCGTTCAAGCGCAGGAACTCAGCGAGAAAAATAAGTTCCGGCTCACCGGTAAATACAAAGGAACGAACGGCAGCGAGATACGGCTCGGTGCAATGAACGTACCGCGTGGTTCGGTCACCGTCACCGCCGGAGGTGCCACACTCATCGAGAACGTGGACTATACGGTTGACTACACCATGGGAACGGTCACCATCCTCAACACCTCCATCCTGGAGTCCGGTACGAACGTGGATGTCAAGCTGGAGAACCAATCGACTTTCTCCATGCAGCGGAAGTCCCTCTTCGGCGCCCACCTTGAGTATGAGTTCAATAAAGACCTCGTCATCGGCGGTACGATCATGCACTTACGCGAACGGCCGCTGACCACCAAAGTGAACACGGGTTCTGAACCGCTCGCCAACACGATCTGGGGAGTGAACGGTAGTTGGAAAACCGAGATGCAGTGGCTCACCAACGCGATCGATAAGATCCCTTGGATCACGGCTACCGCTCCTTCCACTTTCACCCTCAATGCCGAGTTTGCTCACCTCATCCCGGGTCATACGAACGATGTCGGCAAAGTGGGAACGGCGTATATCGATGACTTCGAGTCCACGACCACGAACATCGACGTCCATTATCCGAGTTATTGGTTCTTGGCTTCTACGCCTACCGTCTTCCCGGAGTCGCAGGACATCAATAAGACTACGTATAACAAGAACCGCGCCCACCTCGCGTGGTACACCGTCGATCCTATCTTCGGCTACCCGCAGTCGAACACGCCGGCGCATATTCGCAACGACCTTGCGGCGCTGAGTGACCACCGTACGCGTATCGTATATCAGGATGAAATCTACCCGAACCGCCAAGAGGCCAGCAACGTAGATACCAAACTGCCGATTCTCAACCTCGCTTACTACCCTGCCGAACGCGGACAGTATAACATCAGCGCAGATGAGATAGACGCCAACGGTCAACTCATCTATACCAAGGACCGTTGGGGTGGTATGATGCGGCGTCTGGATAACACCGACTTCGAGAAAGCGAACATCGAGTATATCCAGTTCTGGCTCATGGATCCCAAGCACACCAACCCCGATCATCCGGAGGACTACGACGGTGAGCTGTATATCAACCTCGGTGACATCAGCGAGGATATCTTGCGCGACGGTAAGAAAGCTTTCGAGCATGGTCTGCCTGTCTCCGACGCCGAGCAGAACAAAGTCGAAACGACCACATGGGGTCTCGTACCGCGTGCTACCAGTACTGTCGTGGCTTTCAGCAACGAAGCCGGTTCACGCGCCAAACAGGATGTCGGCCTCAATGGTCTGACATCCGAGCAGGAGAAGACATGGCCCGCTTACCAGCAGTACCTCACCGACCTGCAAACCAAAGTGACGCCGTCCGTTTGGGATAGTTGGGCGGCTGACCGTTTCTCGCCGCGTAACGACCCGGCGGGCGATAACTACCATTATTACCGAGGTTCGGACTACGATGAAGAGCAAGTATCCATCCTCGATCGCTATAAGCATTATAACGGTACCGAAGGTAACTCACCCGCTACCGAGCAGCAGACCGAGAGTTACGGTACGGCTTCGACCCTCACGCCGGATATCGAAGATATCAACCAGGATAACACGCTCAACGAGTACGAGAAATACTACGAGTACAAGATCATCCTCCGTCCCGACATGATGGAGGTCGGCAAGCAGAACATCACGGAGAAGAAGATCCGCCAAGTGACGCTGCGGAACGGCCAGACGGTCGATGTGACGTGGTATCAGTTCAAGATACCTCTCAAAGGCAAAGACATGGTCACCCGAGGCGGTATCCGTAATTGGAAATCCATCCGCTTCATGCGTATGTACCTCACCAAGTTCCGCTATGACACCTACCTCCGTTTTGCGACCATGGACCTCGTGCGCGGCGAATGGCGTCAATACACCCGTGATCTGGCACCCAACGGCATCGCTGTCGTGGATACAGCTTCGATCAGCGTACAGACCGTTAATATCGAAGAGAACAGTACACGTACGCCGGTGAACTACGTGCTCCCGCCGGGTGTCAGCCGACAGACCGATCCGGGACAAGCCCAACTCATCGCCCAGAACGAACAGGCGATGGTCTTGCGCGTGATGAACCTCAGTCCGCATGACGCTCGAGCCATGTACAAAAATACCGGCTACGACATGCGGCAGTATAAGAACCTGCAAATGTTCGTCCATGCCGAGAAGATGGAGTCGCTCGATCCCGACCTCAAGGATGGTGACCTCACCTGCTTCATCCGTCTCGGTACCGACTTGCGTAATAACTACTACGAATACGAGATCCCGCTCCATCTCACGGCGCCGGGAATGTATAACAATAACAACGAAGCCGACCGAGAGAAAGTATGGCCGACGGAGAACATGTTCGACTTCCCCTTGCAGGCACTCGTAGCGGCGAAAACAGCCCGTAACAAAGCCAAACGCGCCGGTAACGAAGGCGTAGGGAACAATATTCCTTACACCATCTACGATGACGCGAACGACAAGCCGCAGAACAAGATCACTGTCTTGGGTAACCCGACTCTCGAAGAGGTGGAGACGATCATGATCGGTGTCCGTAACAACGGGCAACATACGGCCAGCGGTGAGATCTGGGTGAACGAACTCCGCCTCAGCCAGTTCAATGAGCAAGGCGGTGTAGCGGCCATGGCGAACGCAGCCTTGGCTATCAGCGACATCGCGCAAGTGAACGTCGCCGGACGACTCGAGACCGCCGGATATGGTTCTATCGAGTCCAACGTGTTGGATCGTAACTTGGAGAATTTCTATCAGTTAAGTGTCAGTGCAGCCCTCGAAGGCGGACGCCTCTTCCCCGAACAGGCGAAGATACAGATGCCGCTCTATGTATCCTACTCCAACGAGACCACCAGCCCGGACTTTGACCCGCTCGACACCGATGTCAAACTCAAAGAGACACTCGACACCTACGACACCAAGGAGCAGAAAGACTCCATCAAGCAGATGTCCAACACGGTTCATGAGGCTACCTCTTTCTCTGTGTCGAACATGAAGGTCAATATCCACTCCAAGAAACGCGATATGTTCTACGACCCGGCTAACTTCTCGATCTCGGCGTCGTACAACAAGCAGAACGAGCACTCGCCCGACATGGAGAAGAATATCACCACCGACCATAAGGGTTCGTTCCAGTACGCTTACAGCTTCAATCCCAAACCGTGGGAGCCGTTCAGCAAAGTGGAGAAAGTAAGTAAGGTAAAATTCCTCAAAGAGATGAATTTCTATTACTTACCGCAGTCCTGGGCATTCAACACCAATATGCACCGCACCTTCTCGCATATGAAGATGCGTGACCTTGCCGGCGCATCCGTCGATGCGATGGATCTGACCTACAGCAAGGACTTCACATGGGATCGAAACGTGGACATCAAGTATGACTTCACCAAGAACATGAAGTTCACCTTCCAGTCCGCCATGAACGCCATCATCGATGAAGGCAAATATACGCCGGAGATCCTCAAAGCCGGTTATTTCGACGCGGAGTTCAACAACGACAAGTACGAGGCATGGAAAGATACGATCCAGCATTCGCTCGCTAAATGGGGCAAGCCCTATACCTATCAGCAGGTCTTCACCGCGTCGTGGAATGTGCCGTTCAACCGCATCCCGGGTCTGGACGCCCTCTCTGCAAACGCTTCGTATAACGCCAACTACAACTGGACCCGTACCGCCTCTTCCTTATCCGGTCTCGACCGCGGTAACACCGTCAGCAGCACGCAGACATGGCAAGTGGACGGAGGCATCAACTTCGAGACTTGGTACGGCAAATCCAAATACTGGAAGACGATGACCCAACGCTATACGGGACGAAACAGCCGAAAGAATTTCAAGCCCAAGTCCTATACCCAGACGGTAGCGCTCACCAAAGGTGAGTCGGTCGAGATCACCCACCGTCTGAATAGCGAACTGCTCACCGTCACCGTCGCGGACTCGACCGGAAAGTCCATCCCCGTCAGCTTCAAGCCGGACGGCAACACCAAGCTGAATCTCACGCCTAAGGCGACCTGCGCCAATGCGACCGTCACCGTCACCACGCGTGACCCGAACGAGCGCACGCCGGCACAGATAGCAGGCGACATGTTCGCCTATGTCGGAACGATGATTCGACGTCTGCAGGTGACTTACCGCGAGACCAACTCCATGACTATTCCGGGCTTCGAACCCGAGGTCGGCTTCATGGGACAACGTAAGGTCAACGGCATCTATGCGCCGGGCTTCGATTTCTCCTTCGGTTTCATTCCCGCCAACATGATGGATCGTGCGAAGAGTCAAGGCTGGCTCTCCGGCGACACGACATCCATCCAACCTGCCATTCGGGCTTATACCTCCGACCTCGACATCAAGTTGACGCTCGAACCCCTGCCCGGACTCAAGATCCAACTGAACGGCAAACGTTATGCCGCCCACTCGACCTCCGTCATCTACAGTTACGACCAACCGCAGGAGAACCTGACCGGATCGTTTAACATCACGCAGGTCGCTATCGGAACGATCTTCAGCCGCGTCGGCAAGGAGGAAGAGAACTTCGCCAATGCTGCCTACAGTCAGTTCCTCGACAACCGCAAGATTCTCACCGAACGCGTCCAGAACCAGTATATCGGTACCGAACTGCCGACGACCGGCTTCCTTAGCAATATTCCGAAGGGAACGAAATACGACCCCAATAAGCACGGTCGTGTCAGCAACACTTCCGCCGATGTACTTGTGCCTGCATTCCTTGCGGCATATACAGGACGCGATGCTTCCAAGATGAACCTCAACCCCTTCTTGGGCTTCCTTAGCATCTTGCCGAACTGGTCTGTCACCTACGACGGGCTGGGCAAACTGCCGTGGATGAAAGACCATTTCAAGTCCGTCACCCTCACCCACGCGTACACTTGTAAGTACGCTATCGGTTCGTACGCTTCCTACTCAACATGGGTCGGTAATGACCAGAATAACAAGATGATCGGTTTCGTGCGTGACGTCGCTTCCGATGCCGCGCGTCCCAGTTCGGCATATGACATCGGCAATGTCACCCTTACCGAAGCCTTCGCGCCGCTCATCGGACTCAACATGACGATGAAGAACTCGCTCAGTCTCAAGGCAGAGTACCGCAAACAGCGTAACCTCGCCCTCAACGTGACCTCTGTCCAACTGACCGAAGGTCATACCAATGAGTTCGTTGTCGGCGGCGGATATACGATCAAGAACCTCAGTTTCATCACCAAGAAGAAAGACGGAGGCGAGAAGAAAGTGAGCAACGATCTCAAACTGCAGGTCGATGTGTCCTATAAGGATGTCAAGATGCTGCTCCGTAAGGTGGAAGAAGGTATCACGCAGGCTTCGTCAGGAAATAAGGTCTTCGCCATCAAGATCTCTGCCGACTATGTGCTGAGCCAGAAGATCAACCTGCAGCTCTTCTATGACCACCAGGGTACGACCCCGCTCATCTCGTCCTCCTACCCTGTCAAAGCGGATAATGTTGGCCTGAATATCAAGTTAATGCTTACGCGATAATAGCTAATAGCCAACAGCTAACAGCCAATGTACAAAGTCGCCCTCATAGGACCGGAATCTAGCGGAAAGACCACGCTTGCTCGTTATCTCGCGCGAAGATATAATGGTACATACGTGCCCGAGTACGCCCGTGAGTACGTCGAGCGCAAAGGTACAACCGACGTCACCTTCGACGAACTCTGCGAAATAGCGAAATACCAAATCGAAGAGATAAAGCTAATAGCTAATAGCCAAAAGCCAATAGCCTTTTTCGACACCGAACTCATCGTGACGAAAATCTGGTTCGAATATGCCTTCGGTCGCGTGCCCGAATGGCTCAACGAAGCCATTCTCCGTTATCCGATGGACGTCTATCTGCTGACCTATCCGGATCTCCCTTGGATCCCCGACCCTGCCCGCTCCAACGGCTCAGACGCCATCCGCCTTGAACTCTTCCACCGCTACGAATCCGAAATCCAAGCCCTCGACATACCCTATTATATCATCAAACATTGCATATAGACACAGAAAAAAAATCGCCCTAAATGAGCGATTTTTTTGATTTTACTTGCATATTCCAAATATTTGTAGTAATTTTGCACGCTAATTTGCAATAATGTGCGCTTGTGCGCACGGGACGATATAAATAAAGTTTATGCAAAACATACGAAACATAGCAATTATTGCACATGTGGACCATGGTAAAACGACCTTGGTCGATAAGATGCTTTACACCGCGCATGTAGTGAGTCAGAAGTCGGAATTCAGCGATCAGCCGAAAGAGTTGATCTTGGATAACAACGACCTCGAGCGTGAGCGCGGTATCACGATTTTGGCGAAGAATGTAGCGATCGAATACAAGGGTACGAAGATCAACATTATCGACACTCCGGGTCACGCGGACTTCGGCGGTGAGGTAGAGCGCGTGCTGAACATGGCAGACGGCGTACTGCTGTTGGTAGATGCCTTCGAGGGCGCGATGCCGCAGACCCGTTTTGTGCTGCAGAAAGCCCTTGAGATCGGTTTGAAACCCATCGTGGTGATCAACAAAGTAGATAAGCTCAACTGCCGTCCGGACGAGGTGCAAGAAGAGGTGTTTGACCTGATGTGTAACCTGAACGCGACGGACGATCAGTTGGATTTCCAGACCCTGTACGGTAGTGCCAAGCAAGGCTGGATGTCGACCGACTGGAAGAAACCGACGACGGACTTGACGGATTTGATGGACGCCATCATCGAGTATATCCCTGCGCCGCAGGAGAATCCCGGTACGCCGCAGATGCTCGTCACTTCGCTGGACTATAACTCTTACGTAGGACGTATCGCCATCGGTCGTGTCCACCGTGGAGAGTTCAAGGACGGACAGATGGTGACGCTGGCGAAGAAAGATGGCACGATGGTAAAAACGAAGATCAAGGAACTGCATACCTTCTCCGGCATGGGTCACGTAAAGACCGATGTGGTGAAGAACGGCGACATCTGCGCCATGATCGGTATCGACGGCTTTGAGATCGGCGACACTGTCTGCGACGCAGAGAACCCCGAGGCACTCAAGCCGATCGCTATCGACGAGCCGACGATGAGTATGACCTTCTGCATCAACGACAGTCCGTTCTTCGGACAAGACGGCAAGTATGTGACGAGTCGTCATATACAAGATCGTCTGAACAAAGAGCTCGAGAAGAACCTTGCTTTGCGCGTTGAGAAGGGAGCCGAAGAGAGCAGTTGGCGTGTGTATGGTCGTGGTGTACTGCATCTGTCGGTGCTCATCGAGACCATGCGTCGCGAGGGATACGAACTGCAGGTTGGTCAACCGCAGGTGATCATCAAAGAGATCAACGGCGTCAAGTGCGAGCCGGTAGAGAGCCTGACGGTGAACACGCCGGAAGAGTGCAGCGGAAAGATCATCGAGTTCGTCTCCACCCACAAGGGCGAGATGACGAAGATGGAGATGGTCAACGACCGCGTACACCTCGAGTTCACGATCCCGAGCCGCGGTATCATGGGTATGAGAACCTATGTGATGAACGTATCTGCCGGTGAAGCAATCATGGCGCACCGTTTCCTGGAGTACCAACCGTGGAAAGGTGAGATCGTGAAACGTAATAACGGTTCGCTCATCGCCATGGAAGCCGGAACGGCTTATGCCTATGCACTGGATAAGTTACAGGATCGCGGTAAGTTCTTCATCGATCCGCAGGAAGAGGTCTATGCCGGACAGGTGGTCGGCGAGAACGCGAAGGAAGGCGATATCGTGATCAATGTGACCAAGAGCAAGAAATTGACCAATATGCGTTCGAAGAGCGCAGACGACAAAGCCGTTCTGCCGCCGCCGGTACGAATGAGCCTCGAAGAGGCACTCGAGTACATCAAAGAGGATGAGTACGTAGAGGTAACGCCGCACGCAATGCGTATCCGCAAGATCATATTGGATGAACTGGAGCGCAAACGCGCGGGAAGAGCATAAATCGGAATAATTAGAATAATCAGAATAATCAGAATTTATGAAAACTGAACAAAGTGAATTGAAAGACCTGCAGGCAGTGGTGACGATCACGATCGAGCCGGCTGACTATCAGGAGGAAGTTGCAAAGCAACTGAAAGAAGTGCGCCACAAAGCGCAGATGCCGGGTTTCCGTCCGGGAATGGTACCGGCAGGCTTGGTAAAGAAAATGTACGGAAAGGGTATCCTGGCAGACGTACTGAACAAGAAAGTGGGCGAAGGTCTGCAGAAGCATATCGAGGACAACAAGTTGCAGATCCTCGGTGATCCACTGCCGAACCGTGAGCAAGGAAACGTGGATCTTGACCACGAGGAGACCTTCACGTTCGCGTTCGACATCGCTGTGGCTCCGGAGTTCGACGCCAAACTGAATGGCAAGAACAAGATTCCTGAGTACACCATCGAGGCAACGGAAGAGATGATCAACAAGCAAGTTGAGGCTTACACCAACCGTTTCGGCGAGTACATCCCGGAGGACAAGGAGAAAGGTACGCAAGCAGAGGTTAAACCCTGCGCTATCGACGCTGAGTTGTTCGCAAAAGTTTACGGCGCAGACGCACCGAAAGATGAGGCTGGTTTCCGCGCTCGCATCAAAGAGGACATCGAGCGCAGCCTTGCAGAAGAGAGCAAGTACCGCTTCGGCATCGACGTGAAAACTGCTGTGATGAAGAAGATGGAGAAGGTAGAATTCCCGGTTGATTTCCTCAAACGTTGGGTGCTTGAGACGAACGAGAAAATGACCCAAGAGGAGCTCGATAAGGACTTCGACAAGATGCTTGACGAACTCAAATGGCACCTCGCGAAAGATCAACTCATGAAAGAGTACAAGATCGACGTGGAGAAAGAGGAGGTAGAAGCCTTCGCAAAACGTATCGCTAAGATGCAGTTCATGCAGTACGGTCTGATGAACGTAGAGGACGCTATGCTCGCTCAATACGCTCAGGAGATGCTCAAGAACGAAGATCAGCTGCGCGGCATCGTAGAGCGCGTTGTTGAGGACAAGATCTTCGCGGCTATCAAAGGCATCGTCAAAGTAGAAGCCAAGACCGTTAGTCAGGAGGACTTCGACAAGTTGTTTAAATAAACCAAGATTGGTTTATGACAAGGATTCATTTTATTGCTATTGGTGGAGCGGCGATGCATAATTTGGCATTGGCCGTTGCCTCCAAGGCGGGATACAAAGTGACGGGGTCGGATGATGAAATCTTCGACCCTGCTTTGTCTCATCTGCGTGACGCAGGTCTGCTGCCGGACGAGATGGGCTGGCATCCCGAACGTATCACGCCGGACATCGACGCCATCATCTTAGGAATGCATGCCCGCGAGGATAACCCGGAGTTGGTGCGTGCCCGTGAACTGGGCATCAAGATATACTCATTCCCCGAGTACTTGTACGAGCAGACGAAAGACAAGATCCGTATCGTGGTAGGCGGTTCGCACGGTAAGACGACCACGACCTCAATGATCCTCTATGTGCTCAACCGCCTCGGCATCGAAGCCGATTACATGGTGGGCGCACAGATCGAAGGTTTCGAGCGCATGGTGCGCCTGAGCGATACGGCGAAGTACGCCGTCTTCGAGGGCGATGAGTACCTCACTTCCCCACTCGACCTGCGATCCAAGTTCCTTTGGTATCACCCGCATGTAGCCATCCTGACCGGCATCGCATGGGATCATATCAATGTGTTCCCGACGTTCCCGGAGTACGTAGAGACCTTCCGCAAGTTCGTAAAGAGCATCGAGCCGAAAGGATCGTTCATCTATTATAAGGGAGATGAGAATCTGCGACAAATCGCCGGCGAGATGACGTCATTACGTCATGACGATATGTCGATAATCCCATACGACGCGTATGACGGTAAGGTCGAGATGCAAGTGTTCGGCAAGCACAATATGCAGAACCTGCAGGCAGCGATGCTGGCATGTCATTGTATCGGCGTGAGTCCCGATGATTTCTATCGCGAGATAGCGTCCTTCACCGGTGCGTCGAACCGTTTGGAGAAGATCTGCGAGACCGAATCCTGCGTGGCATACAAAGATTTCGCGCATAGTCCTTCCAAACTCAAAGCGACCGTCAATGCCGTTCGGGAACGTTACCCGAACAAGAAACTGATCGCGTGCATGGAGTTGCATACGTTCTCGAGTCTGATGGCGGATTTTCTACCGCAGTACAAAGGTTGTATGGCAGAAGCAGACCTTGCTTTCGTCTATTTCAATCCCAAAGTCATCGAGCATAAACGGCTCACTCCGATCACGGCAGAAGAGGTTCAAGAAGCGTTTGGCACGGAAAATGTAGAGGTATTTACAGAGAGCGAAGCGCTGCAGGACAAATTACGCAGCCTCAGCTACGAGAACACGGCATTGTTAATGATGTCCTCAGGCACTTTTGACGGAATTAATGTGAAGGAGTTCGCGGAGCAACTCATTGCGAATTAGTGAATTAGAGAATATGGATAAACAAACAAGACGCGACTACTTATATATGCGCATGGCGCGGACATGGGCGGAGAACAGTTACTGCGTTCGCCGTAAGGTAGGCGCATTACTGGTCAAGAACCAGATGATCATCTCCGACGGTTACAACGGTACCCCTTCGGGTTTCGAGAATATTTGCGAAGATGAAAACAATGTGAGCAAACCCTATGTGCTGCATGCTGAAGCGAATGCGCTGACCAAGGTAGCCCGCTCGAACAACAGTTCGGACGGCGCGACACTGTACGTCACCGCTTCGCCTTGCCTGGAGTGCTCCAAACTCATCATCCAGTCCGGCATCAAACGGGTCGTTTACGGCGAAGAGTACCGCATCATGGACGGCGTGGAACTGCTCAAAAGAGCAGGCATTGAGGTCGTTTTCCTGAACGACCAGAAAAGTGAAAAGTGAAAAGTGAAAGGTGAAAAGTAAAAAACTATGAAAAAGTATCTTCTTCCTACCCTTACGGTTTTGGGCGTAGTGCTGGGAATCGTGTTGGGCGTAACAATGAGTCAGAAAGCCAATGCGCAACGGATCGTCTATTCGAACGGTCAGTTGCAGTTGGAGTTGAGTAAAGTGGATCGCCTGCTGCAGTTGATGGAGACGGTGTACGTGGACGAACTCAATATCGACAGCATCACCGATGAGGCGATGACAGAGTTGGTGCAGAAACTCGACCCGCATAGTGCCTACATCCCCAAAGAAGACCTGGAGATGGTTGAGTCCGAGTTGGCAGGTTCTTTCTCCGGAATCGGCGTGCAGTTCACCATCCAACAAGACACGGTGCGTATCGTCGCTGTCATTGCCGGTGGACCGAGTGAAGGTGTTGGCGTATTAGCCGGCGACAAACTCATCACGGTTGATGACTCGACGTTCGTAGGAAAGAAGATGAATAATGAGAAGGTGATGAAGACCCTCCGCGGTCCGAAAGGCACGAAAGTGAAGTTAGGCGTTCTGCGTGCCGGCACCAAAGAGCCGCTCTATTTCACCATCACCCGCGGTGACATCCCTGTGAACAGCGTGGACGCCAAGTTCATCATTGAGGCAAACGGTCAAAAGATCGGTTTTGTACGCGTGAACAAGTTCGGCGAGACGACCTACAAAGAGTTCATCTCGGCGCTGGCTGAACTGAGCAGCAAGGGTGCGGACCGTTTCATTGTGGACCTCCGCGAGAACAGCGGCGGCTATATGGAGCAAGCGATACGCATGGCGAATGAGTTCCTGCAACGCGGTGATCTGATCGTCTATTCGGAAGGTCGCTCGTACCCGCGTTACGAAGCGAATGCAAACGGTTCGGGTCGATTCAAAGAGACGCCGTTGGTCGTGCTGATCGATAATTTCTCTGCTTCGGCTTCGGAGATCTTCGCCGGCGCGATGCAGGATAACGACCGTGCCACCATCGTCGGTCGCCGTTCGTTCGGTAAAGGACTCGTGCAGCAACAGATGCCGTTCAGCGACGGTAGTGCCGTTCGTCTGACCGTGGCTCGTTACTACACCCCTTCGGGACGTTGCATCCAGAAACCGTATACCTTGGGCGACCAAGAGGACTACGAGAAAGACTTGTTGGATCGTTGGGAGCACGGAGAGTTGTATTCGGCGGACTCGATCCATTTCGCCGACACCACGGCGTACTATACCAAAGGCGGACGTAAGATGTACGGCGGTGGAGGTATCATGCCGGACGTATTTGTCGGTCGTGACACCACGCTCAACACGCCTTGGTACAACCGCTGTGTCAACCTCGCGTATACCTATCAGTTCGCGTATAAATACACGGACGAGCACCGCAAGGAGTTGAGTCAGTTCAAGGACTGGAAGAGTCTGGAGAAGTATCTGAACAAGCAGAATATTCTTCCGCAGTTCGTTGCCTTCGCCGAAGAGAAAGGCGTGGAGCGCAATGAGGCAGAGATACAAAAATCGCGCCCGTTAATGACGCGACTTCTGAACGCCTATATCGTTCGTGACGTGTTAGGCGATGAGGGTTTCTTCCCACTCTTCGAGCGAGACGATGAGATCACAAAGAAAGCAGTTGAACTGCTTTCAAATTGATGATTGATAATTGATAATTGATAATTATAAAATCAGGCAACCAATTGGCTGCCTGATTTTGTTTAGAGGGCTTTAAGCGCTGCTAATACGTACTGATAGAACTTCTGCACAGTAGCGATATTCACTCGCTCATCCGGGCTATGCGGATGCTCGATGGTCGGACCGAAGGAGATCATCTCCATGTTCGGATAGTTGGCTCCGATGATACCGCACTCGAGTCCGGCATGGATAGTAACGATACGAGGAGAGTTACCAAACTCTTTCTCGTACGTTTCTTTCATGACCTTCAGTAAGTTACTCTTGAAGTTCGGCTGCCAGCCCGGATATGCGCCGGAGAACTTCACGTCTGCGCCGGCCAAAGCAAAAGCGGAGTGGATGATAGAAGCCAACTCTTCTTTGCGACTCTCCACGTTCGAACGCGTGAGACAGAAGACGGTCACTTTGTTGTCCTCGGTCTTGATCATCGCCACATTGTTAGAGGTCTCGACGATGTCTGGCATCTCGGTGATGAAACGATATACACCGTGCGGACAGAGGGTGATAGCGTGGATGAGGAAGTCCTGTACATCCTCCGGCATCTCCATCTTCGGGCACTCTACTTCGGTAGCCTTGAAGGTCAGGTCGGTCTCAACGCCGTCAAACTCTTTGAGCCAGAGGTCTTCGTAACGATCAACCAAGTCCTGCAGGTCCTGATAACTCTCCTCCGGGATGGTGATGACAGCCGAAGCCTCACGCGGGATCGCGTTGCGCAACGAACCACCCTCTACGCATGCGAGACGTGCCTCGTAATTAGCTACTGCATCTTTGAGGAAACGGAAAAGCAGCTTGATCGCATTCGCGCGCTGCAGATGGATGTCGCAGCCCGAGTGACCACCCTTACAGCCCTTCAGTTCTACCTTGAGAGCGATGTCGCCTTCTTCGGTCTCCACCGGCTGATAGTCGAAGGTAGCCGTGGTGTCGATACCACCTGCGCAGCCTACATACAGTTCGCCTTCGGTCTCGGAGTCGAGGTTGAGCAAGTACTTGCCTTGCAGCCAACCGCCCTTAAGGTCATTCGCGCCGTACATACCTGTCTCTTCGTCAATCGTGAACAGCGCCTCCAACGGCGGATGAACAACGTTCTTGTCCGCAAGAATGGCCATAGCCGTTGCGACACCGATACCATTGTCTGCACCCAGGGTCGTACCGTTCGCCGTTACCCATTCGCCGTTATCCTCTACATAGGCCTCGATCGGATCTTTCTCAAAATCAAACACTTTGTCGCTGTTCTTCTGCGGCACCATGTCCATGTGTCCTTGCAGGATCACGCCCGGATGGTTCTCCATGCCCGGACTGGCCGGTTTACGAATGAGGACGTTACCGATCTCGTCTTGCAGGGTCTCCAAACCAAGACTCTTACCGTAGTTCACTAAGAAATCAGCGATCTCTTTCCGTTTTCCGCTTGGACGCGGGATCTGGGTAAGGCTGTAGAAACTGCTCCACAAACCTTGGGGTTCTAAGTTTTTCATATTGTAGTGTTTTTTTCGTTATTACGTTATTACGTTATGACGTCATGACGACATGACGACATGACGATGGGTTAGTCAATGGTCATTTCGCCGCAGAGGTCTTGGGTGAGGAACTCTTTGGCATTCTCGGGCTGTTCGCCGAGCAGCAGCATCATCTTGGTGAGCAGCGCTTCGGTCGTGATATCATGTCCGGAGAGTACGCCGGCTTTCATCAGGTTGAGCGAGACGGCATAAAGTCCCATCTCCACCGAACCGGTGTTACACTGCGTCTTATTGACGATGATGATGCCCCGATCCACCGCTGCCTTTAGTTCGCGATAGAGCCATTTGTCGGTCGGCGCATTGCCGGCACCGAAAGTCTCGAGGACGACTCCTTTTAAACCGCGCGTACGCAGGAGCGCGTGCACGACGGGTTGCTGAATACCCGGGAAGAGTTTGAGCACCGCCACATTGGTATCAAAAGCCGTATGGAGCACAAGCGGTTTATTCAGATCGCTGTAATGCACGAGGTGCGGCTGATAGATGATATGCACGCCCGCCTTCGCAAGCGCCGGGTAGTTATAACTGTTAAACGCCGAAAAATGCTCGGCATTGCGCTTGGTCGTCCGATTGGCGCGGAAGAGGCGGTCCTCAAAATAGATCGTCACCTCCGGCACGATGGCATTGCCTTCCTCATCCTTCGCCGCCGCAATCTCGATCGCTGTCAACAGGTTCTCCTTCGCATCCGAACGCAGGACACCTACAGGCAGTTGGCTACCGGTGAAGACAACGGGTTTGCTCAGGTTCTCCAACATAAAGGAGAGCGCCGAAGCGGAGTACGACATCGTATCCGTACCGTGCAGCACCACAAAACCGTCATATTCCTCATAATGGTCATAGACCATTTGTGCCATGCGTACCCAACAGTCCGGATTGATGTCCGAAGAGTCAATCAACGGCGAGAAAGCCTGTATATCCACCTTTATCTCCCCCGCAAAAAGTTCCGGCATAAACGCCTTGAAGGTCTCTATGTCTGCCGGCACAAGGGCTTGCGTCACCTTGTCCCGCACCATGGTAATAGTTCCTCCGGTTGAAATCAAAAGTACTTTATTCATAACTGTCATTGACCTTTGCGGCTGCAAAGGTACGAAAAAAATTCTACATATGCAAGAAAAATTGTTAAAAAAATCGCCGCAACACTTGCATATATGCAAAAAAAGCAGTAATTTTGCAGCGAAAAATACTAAATCACCTATTTTATGAAAAAGATTTTAACGATTGCCTTGATGGCATTGATGGTATTGCCCGCATGGGCTGGTAAAGCAACCCCTAAGAATTGGAGTTTTGAATTGAACGACGAGGGCGAATGCGTCGTAATGAAATCGTTTGACACCTCCAAAGATGCAGCCGCTGCTCTGAAAGCAGTCAAAGCAGCTGTCAACAAACAGACTTTTGAGGAGAGACGTATCATCAACCAGACGGAAGAGAGTTTGGTTTATGAGATCAAGAAAAACACCAAGTCGCGTTACAACCCCTTTGCCGGCAATTTCAACGAATCAATGATGTTCCATATGGAAGTCGTTTATGCCGATGGTAAAGTAAATGTCAAATGCGACGAGTTCCAATTGGAGAACCGTTACGAGGGTTACGGAAAGAACGTGACGAACGAGACTTTCTCCGGTAAGATCAATGAGTACGAAGAGGCGCTGCAAAAAGCTGCTACCGGTAAAGGTAAAGTGAAAAAAGAAGCAGAAGAAACGATCGAGAATACCAACGACTCGCTGAACATGTGTCAGGAGGAGTTGGATAACTTGCTCTACTCGATTCGCAAAGGTTTATAAGGCACATTCCTTTCCCGTATGCCGGCACGTATTCTGATCATAGACGGGGACATCAGCCTATCGACGGTGCTGAGCGACTATCTGATTAGTCGCGGGTACAAAGCGCACGTGGTGCATACCGGGCGCGCAGGCTTGGAGTGTCTGACGGAGAATGCGTGGGACCTCATCTTGATGGAGCTGCAAGGCTTGGGGACGAACGGCTATGAGTTGCTCAAGGATATCCGGCATCGTCTGCCGCAGATTCCGCTGATCATCCTCACCACGCGCAGCGAACGCGAAGATCAGATGAGGGCGTTTCAGTTGGGCTGTGACGACTATCAGACCAAGCCCTTCACGATGGACATCCTCATCTGCCGCATCGAAGCGATCCTGCGACGCGTGAGAGCCTTCGAGGAGAACAAACAGAAAGTGTTTGACCTGAACGGCAAGACCTTCGATGCCGTTCATCAGACCTTCGACGGCAAGCATATGTCATCACGCGAAAGCGACCTGATGCTCATGCTTTGCCGGCATGAAGGAGAGGTGGTGGACAAACACCGTATCCTGGTGGCGCTTTGGAAAGAAGACAATGCCTTCACCGCACGGTCTTTGGGAGTGTATATCAACCATTTACGGCAGTTCCTCAAAGCCACGGAATACGAGATCATTGCCGTTCGGTATAAAGGGTATAAGCTCGTCTGCAATGAGCAAGGTGAAAAGTGAAAAGTGAAAGGTGAAAGGGAATAATTATGAAATTAATTGCTCCGAGTGTATTATCGGCTGATTTTGGACATTTGGCTGATGATTTAGAGATGATCAACCGCAGCGACGCGGATTGGTTGCATATCGATGTGATGGACGGTACGTTTGTGCCCAACATTTCGTTTGGTTTTCCGCTGATGGTGCCATTCAAACAGTACTGCACAAAACCACTGGATGTACACCTGATGATCGTTCATCCGGAGAAATACGTAGAGCGGTTCTGCGACGCCGGCGCTTGGTCGGTTGGTTTTCACCTCGAAGCGGTCGAAGATCCACTTCCGATATTGGACATAATCAAAGCCAAAGGAGTACGCACTTGTCTTACCATAAATCCGGACATTGCGGTCGAACGCCTTGTTCCGTATTTGGACAAAGTGGACATGGTCTTGCTGATGTCTGTTTTTGCAGGTTTCGGAGGACAGAAATTCATCCCGGAGACCATGGACAAGATCCGATTCATCAAAGCGGAAATCGAGAAGCGCCAACTCCCTACCCTCATCGAGATCGACGGAGGTGTCAACACGGAGAATGCCGCCGAACTCTTCGCCGCCGGTGCTGATGTACTGGTAGCCGGTAGTGCAGTTTTCGGCGCACCCGATCCGGAGGAAGCCATCCGCCGAATGAAGGCATAAAATTTAAGGAAATAGTGCTTTGAATATAGAAAAATTGCTCTCAGGGGCAGTTTTTCTTATTTTTATTTGCATATATGCAAAAAAAAGCGTACCTTTGCGCCCGATTTGGGTTACACACAGAAAAATGAGTAGATTTATCACATGTTTAGCCGCGCTTTGCCTCGCAATAGGCATGATGGCGCAGGAGGCGGAAGAGCCGGTGATCATTACCCCGCCGGATACTTTCCTTTATAAGACCAATTTTACCCTTGAGGATCAGGGCATCACAATTGCCTTGACGAATGGTTCCGTTTATCCGGCGGAGCATTCGTACAACAATTTCGGAATAGATTGTATCATCTGCTATGCAGGTGCATCGATCACATTCAGCGCCGAGCAGAACATCAAGGGATTAGCCATCAATGGTAACACGAAAAAGAATTTCTCTGCTTCCTGCAACAACGGCACCATCGACTATCTGTCAGACGATGCCGAAGACACGACGGGCGAACCGGTCTTGACCGTTTCCGATATCGATGCCACCAGTGTCACGATCAGTTGTGACAATCAGTTACGCTGTTTCAGCATCGAGGTCTATTTCTTGGGAAACCCGGAAGGCACGCAAGGCGAAGTGATGGACACCGTGCGTTTTACGGCTGTGACAGCAGACGCGGCTGACTACTCCAATGACCCGACTTATTCCTCCGAAGGGTATTACAGTTATTGGCTGAACTTAGCGCCGGCAGAAGGGTATCCGCAGGTTTGGTTGGACATGTATGCAGCCGTGCAAGGAGACCTGAGCGGCGAGTATTCGCTGTACAACTACAACGTAGGCGAATACACCTATGTGCAGTTGAGCGCCGATGAGTTGGACTACGAATATGCCTACGATCAGGCGTTCACCATCTCCCAGATTGCCAACGGCTACCACGTAGAGGGCTATATCATCGCGGACAATGACATCCAATATGAGTTTGTCTATGACGGACCGATCACGCTGACGGAGGTAGTTGAAGGTGTAGAGAACGTAGAGAGTCAATCACCCAATAACCAAAGCGAGAAAGTGCTGCGTGACGGACAAGTGCTGATCCACGCCAACGGCGAATGGCACACGATAAGCGGCGTTAAGATGCAATGAAGCAACTGAGGCACATAGGACTACTGATCACACTGGCTTTGTGTTGGTGCGTGGCTGCTTTGGCACAAGGGACGACGGAAGAACCCAAGCAATTGAAGGAGATCACGTCCACCGAAGGACGCGAGTTCTTCGTAGCTTGGCTGCCGAACGGTGGTAGTGACTTGTCGTCCACCGACCTCAAACTGCTCTTGCTGGCCTCCTCGCGCGTGGACAACGCCATCACGGTGGAGTTTGCCAACGGCGCTACCATGGACTATACCATCGAAGCCGGCAAGACCACCACGATCACGATCGATGCGCAATCGGTCTATTGGGATCCGGCAAATGACGAGGAAGAGAAACCGCTCAGCAAAGGTATCCGCGTCTATAGTTCGATCGATGAAGTTTTCACGCTTTTCTCCATTAACCAGACCGGTACGCTCGGTACCTACAGTTACGACGGTGCCCACATCCTGCCGATCGAGGCTTTAGGTACCGAATACATGGTGACCACTAACGACGTGGATGCCACCGCAACCGAGTTTGTCATTATGTCCACCAAACCGGATGCGACGAACGTGACGATGGAGTTGAAGGTCAACAGTCGTCGTGGTAGCACGCAGCAACTGAGCTTCACGCTCAACGGATCGAAGCAGATCTATATCGTTCGTTCCAAAGCACCGGATCCTACGGATCCCGAAGATGCGATCGACTTGTCCGGTTCAACGATCTGTGCCGACCAACCGATCGCCGTATGGAGCGGAAACCAGAACACGCTGATACCGAACCAAGACGGTTTGAGTACCGATCACGCGTACGATCAGTTATTACCGGTCACCCGATGGGGAAAAGAGTTCATTGTGCCGATGACGGCGCTGAAGACCAAACGTAATGCTATCCGTATCACGGCTTTGCAGGACGGAACGGATATCACGGTCAAAGTGGGCACGAACACGCAGACTTTCTCCATGACCTCCGGTAGCGACACCACGCTCAACACGCTTTACCAACCGGACTCCCCAACGCCGCAGAATTTCACCCGCTATATCACCTCCACCAAACCGATTCAGGTGTATCTGTTCACATCCAGTGCCGGTATGAACACATGGGATGACTACGAGACAGGAGAGAGTTATACGCCGAGTGATCCGTCCATGACCATCATTCCGCCTTTGGAGTTTCTCACGGACACGACCATCTTCCGCACCTACAACGGCGGTGACGGTAAATTGAAACATCAGATCAATCTGTGGGCACTCAGTTCGCAGACCGGTAACATCGAGTTGGACGGTCAGCCTATCTCGGGTTGGAAGACCATACCGACCAACACGGCTTATTCCCAAGTGACCTGCGACGTCGAGGACACCACGCATATTCTCACCGCGCCTACCAAATCCTTCTCCGGCTATGCGTACGGTATCGCCAACGGTCAGGCATATCTCTATCCCGTAGGATATGACTTCACGCCGAAAAAAGACTCGTTGTTCCTCATGGATAACGACTCTTCCTATGCTGTGCGGCCGTCCGAATGGAGAGACAATTACGTCAGCGACACGGAAGGCGGATGGTATCTGGATAAGATCCTGCAAGAGGACAACACGTATCTGTTGGACTCTATTTTCATCTGCGACAGTACGATCCTTAAGTTCCCCATCAAGACGTACAACGTATGGTATAAAACGATTTGGGAGATCGAAGGATCGATACGGGGAGACAGTTATTTTGAACCCTTGGAGCAGTTATCCGAAGATGTCGCACGACCTGAACTGGAGCATCAGTTCACTCTTCTGCCGATTAAGCAGAACCGAGATCCGTTTGAGGACTTCGAGGTGCGCGGTATCGTGATCCACAAACCGCTCTTCTGCGAAGACATCATCCCCGAGGACAAATGGGAACGCGACACGTTCAACACCGTCGTACGCGTCATGCGGCAGTATAACGACACCGTTTGGCGGGCGATCTGCGTAGGCGACACCGTCCAGTTCTTCCGCGATACGGTATGGAATGTGGATCCTACCTCCATCACCGGCAAGCCCCAAGAGGGTACGCATTACGAGATGCAGGTGACGATCTTCAATGACACGACCCACGATCTGTCCCGAGGGCTCTACCAATACCAAGTGGGTTCGGACAGTATCACCCGCCATTATATATCCAGCGGCGGTTGCGACTCCTTGAGCACCTTGATGCTCTTTGTCTGCGCGCCGAGTTATGAGAAAGTGGATACCGTCGTGTGTGAGGACAGTCTGAAGCATCTCAGTTTCGGGAAGTTCTTCGAGAAATACTCCGCTTCCAACAAATGGCCCAAGAAAGATACCACTTTGTTTGACACCATTCGCGCCAAAGGCTGTATGACCGGTCCCGAATGGCGTAAGTTCCGTCCGCATTGCCGCGATTTCAACGGTTGCGACAGCGTGATGGAGCTGCATCTGAAAGTCATGACAGTGGTTAGAAACACGTATCCGGAGAATATTTGTATGACTCAACTGGCGGAGATGGGAGGCGTCTATCGTTGGGTTGAGAAGAACAGCGTGCCCGAGAGGGAGATCCATGTCTTCAACCCCGATACGATGGACAAAGATCGCATCTATACCTTCCGCGATACGGTCAAATACAAGAACTGTCCGGATTGTACGGAAGGCGGTTGCGACAGTGTGCGCAACGTCCTGACGCTCCAGTTCATCAGCGATGACGGACAAGAGCATGTCATCCATGTCTGTCAGAACAAAGATACGGTCTATAAGAACATGGGCTCCAGTTATCATTTCTCGCCGGTCGGCAAGCAATGCAACACGCCGTATCCGTATAAACTGGAGGTCATCGTACGCAGTATGGCAGGCGAAGAGTTATGCCGGTTCACCGACAGTCTGACCTTCTTTGTCGATACCGTCTATCGGGATCAGATGACCTATGACACCGTTTGTATCGACCCGACCTTAGAAGTAGGCACACAGACCTATGCATGGAAAAATCACCCGAAATACTCGGCGATCAAGATTTATGGACCCGGTCTTTTCACCTATCGCGATACCATTCCTACCTACGACTGTCATTGCGACTCGATCTGCGTACTCAAACTGCGTGTCGGTCAGCCGGAACAGAAAATGACCAACACGACGATTTGTGACGACGATGCCTTCACATGGCAGGACACCTTGTTCTATGGTATTAACTATAAGGAGACTATTCCGGCAGGACAAAAGAGCAAACAAGTGACAGGTTCTATCTACACGACACGGAAAGACACCTTCACACAATATGGTTGCGACTCGACGCTCAAACTGATCCTGCATATTAACCCGACCTATGTAGCCGAGCAGAAAGATACGGCTATCTGTGCCGATGAACCGTACTATTTCTACGGCACGTGGTACAACACGCCGGCTAACCCGTGGAAATCGGATACCACTTATATCTTGGAGATCCATGACAAGTCCGTGCACCTCTGCGACAGTATGGTGCAGCATAACGTGACCGTTCATCCGATCTATCTGAATCAGCAGGAAGCGAACGATACGATCTGTCAGGTACTGAGTCCGACGCCGGTGTATTACACATGGGAAGGCGGTCACGCGGATTGGAATGCACAGCATCTGCAGAAGATCAATAACGCCGGTACGTTCAACCTCACCGATTATAAGGAGAGCCAATACGGTTGCGACTCGATCATCCACCGCACCTTGGTCATCATGCCGACATACGACGATACGATCCCGCATCTGATGAACAGCGAGGACACGATCCATTGGGAGGGACGGATCTATGCCGGTGTAGATGCCGTGTTTGATAACGAGCAAGGCCTGCCTGTCGTGCGCAGTACGGGTCTGCAGTATTATACGGATCATCTTTCTACCAAGACCATCGGTACCCATTCCTGCGACTCGATACGCACGCTCAAGCTCGCGATAGGAAAAGTGTTCCGCGACACCGTGTATGATGCTACCTGCGTCAACTGCGGCACGTATTTCTGGACCATCACCAGCCCGAAGACCGGCATCGATACGGTCATCCCGATCACCGATCTGCCGGCTCAGTACGAAGAGCGCTTCTACTACGACAGCCTCTTGACGGAACTGGACTTCGACTCGATCTTCGTGCTCCGTCTGACCGGCTACCCGCATTATGACTTCGACGAACCGGACGAGATCTGTCAGGGCGATGTCTATACCTGGCCGGGCCATACGCCGGGCGAGAACGGCGTCGTTCACCGTCTGTTTGTGAACCATCAGCCTATCACGGTAATCCCTACCGATGCCTACGGCGAGATTCAGGTTGTGGATAGTATGCTGACCGATACGATCTTCACCAACCCTAAGACGGGCGAGATCAAGCGGATGCAATGCGACAGCGTCTGGACGCTCAATCTCACGATCCATGAGACCTATAACGACCGGTATGTCCTGCTCAGCGACACCTTCCCCATAAGTTCGAACGACACCCTGTCGTATTTCACCCAACCGCATGTGCTCTTCGTCGGCTATGACTTCGATTTTGAAGCAGCAGGTGTGACCAAGGAAGATTTCAAGCAGCAGTTCGATACCGTCATCTATATCCAACCTACGGGCGATGAGACATGGCGTGACTCGGTAACGAACCCCTCGCAGTATAACTGCGACAGTGTGCATTATATCGTGATCCATATATGTGAGATCACCTTCACGCAGTTACGCGACACGATCGCTGACAACGATACGATATGGTCGTTTGGCGGTGAGACGGAGTTCGGCAAACATACCTTACCGCTCGTCACGGGTCATAAGTTCCATTACTACGACGACGGAACGCCGGTGGACTACACCGTCACTCATGACCGTCTCGTGCGCGAGTACCTCTTTATAGATACGCTGCGAACCATCTACGGCTGCGACTCGATCGTCCATGACTCCGTCATCGTCTTCCCGTCGTATCGCTTCGAAGAGGAGGCTACCATATGCTCCAACGAGAAATTTGACTGGAGAAAATACGATTACCTCAACCGCTACAAGACCGGCTATGTCTATGACTCGGTGAACTACAAAGCCGGTACGCATACCATAGACTCTGTCTATGCGCTCAACCTGCATGTCGTGCCTTCCGGCTACTACCAGTTCGATACCGTGCTCTGTATGAACGATACCCTCTTGTGGCAGTACCAGAAGATCTACTATCGTCCCGGCGGCATGACGTACGTGGAGGCGATATACAAAGACCCCGAGTCCATGTGCGGCGATATATACCATATGGATCTGACCTTCATGCCGGTTTATAGCACGTCCTTGCTCGAATATGACACCATCTGCCAATACGATGAGTATCATTGGTTTACGGAAGGCGAAGTAAACGAGCACTTGGATAATATCCGCGACGGTAAGGGACATAAGTTGGAGAAGATACCGACCGATGAATATGGCGATTTCGTCTTCTACGACAGCTTGAAGACCACCGGTTGCGGTTGCGACTCCGTTTATACGCTCAAGTTGCATATCAAGCAGAGTTATCATCTGTTTGACACGAGTTACGTCTATTGCTCGGCAGACACATTGCTGTGGTACGATCAGCAGTATTACTACCAGGGTGAACCGGATATCTATGACACGATCTTCGGGACGGCTGCTAACGGGTGCGACTCGATCCATTTCATGCATGTGCATTTCAACTTGTCCTATGACACGACCGAGACCGTCTTCCTCTGCTCGGATGTAGCGCACTATCAATGGGAAGATATCGTCTTTGACGATACGCTGCGCAAGGCAGAGAAATGGTTAGAACCGCGTACCTACCAATACAGCCGCACCTATCCGGCTCTGGGAGGATGCGACTCTGTCCTGCGGCTGGAGATCACGATAGCGCCGAATTTCGATTCCATATGGACGGATACGATATGCCGCGGTGAGACCTATGACCTGTTCGGTCAACAACTGACCACAGCCGGCTTCTACACGGCGGAGCAACCGAACATATGGGGTTGTAAGACCTTCTATTACCTCACCTTGCGTGAAGTACCGGCGCCCAATTTCGACATCCATGTCGATCCGGTCTGCGTGGATAGAGAGGGCATGGCGAATGTATATCAGTTACATTACAGCCTGGATAATGAGTTCGAGCCTATCTCCTACTCCGTCCATTATGACTCGATCGCACAGGCGATGGGCTTCGAGGATGAAGAGGATATACCGCTGGCAAGCGGTCAGCGCACGATCGATCTGGCGGTACCGCAGTTCATGAACCAGACCGACTATCCGCGTCCGGGTTATTACGAGGCCGTCATCTCGTTCAATAACGGTGTCTGCCTCTCGGACAGCCTCATGACCTATCCGTTCACGATGACGATGCAGTATCCGTCTTGGGTGATCGAGCAGCCGTTCAATGACGTACTGGCATTGCTCGATGCGCCGTACAATGGCGGCTACACATGGACCTCGTACCAGTGGTATGAGAACGACGAGATGCTGATCGGTCAGACTCAACCCTACCTGCATATGCCTACCGGACTGAACGCCGGATCGACCTATAGCGTAGCCTTGACGCGCTCCGACGATGCCGTCACCGTGCACACCTGTCCGACGATAGCAACCACTATCTATGACGGCTATGCACCTACGATGGGTTATCTCGGCGTGACGCCTACCTGCGTGGTAGCCGGACATCCGATCATTCATATCCTGTCGCGCAAAGCCGGTACGTACCGCATCACGACTTCGGACGGCCACTTGGTAAGCCAAGGTGTGTTCCAACCCGATGTAACGGAAGTGATGGTGCCGTCCGTCAGTGGCATGTATATCGTCCAACTGTGGTCGAACGACACGCCGGAAGAACCCTATAGAGCCATCAAAATTGTTGTAAGAGACCAATGTCCAAACTGCGATATATCATCCTTCTGAGCCTGAGCGTCCTTTGTCTCGTTCCGACACAGGCACAGCGACGTTACTCCGCTTCCAATCGAGGCGAGTACGGTCTGGCTGGTAAAAGCGGCTTCTCCACCAAAGACGTGGAGAGCAAGACCGATGTGCTCTTTGGTCTCCATTCGTCCGAATATGGCGGCACGCACCATATGATCGGCTTTTCTGTCGAAGGTGCATGGTCGTCCTTGGTATCGAATATGCCGGCAGCTTTGGTGACTCCTGGCGGAGGGAGCGCCGGCCTGCATCTGCTCTATGAGTTCCAGTTCAACGGACTGCTCGTGCAGACGGGTGTCGGCGTCGCTTTCCAACGGGTCTATAACAACATCGCGGACACGTCGATCTATCATCCGAATATACTCTATTCATGGAACGGTTCGGCTCCGATCCTGTGTACCGTCAAGCATCAGTTTGCGGAACGGCAGGACATGTCGCAACAGGCCTACGGTCAAGTTCCGCTCTATGTCGGGCATTATTTCTTCGGCGCACGAGGCATCGGTTATTTCTTAGGCGGCATACATGCCAACTATGCCTTCTGGGGCACGACCCAACAGCGTCTCACAGGCTCCACGTACGGTAAGTACGAGAAATACGTCGGTATCTGGCAGCAGATGGATAACCATGGTTTCCGTCAAGATGTACCTATCGAGCGCACGGGCAAGCAACTGCAACTCAAACTCGATGTCATGGCGCATGCCGAGTTGGGATATGAGTACAACACCCGCCAGAGTTCGAAGAGTTACCGCCGTCGGCCGAGTGATCGGCTGGACGGACGTATCCGCGTAGCCGGCTTCGTCGATTTCGGCATACTCAATATATGTCCGAATACGAACGGCGTCTTCTACGAGATGCCGGATGAGACGCTCTTCGATTTCCCGACCTATCAGATGGATCATGTCTTCGCCACCCAAGATGCGTCTAAGTTCTGGGTGCGTAACCTCTTTGCCGGCATACGCGTCTCTTTCCTCTTCGGTTTCCAACCGCCCGAACGCTGTATCCTCTGCGACACGTGGAAACACTAAGACCTATGCGTAGTTACACCCTTTCTGAGTTATGCGATGAGATAGGCGACGCACTCCATGAGTGCCTCGCACCTTCCTATTGGGTCAAAGCCGAGATCAGTTCCCTCTCCACCAAAGCCGGACATCTGTATCTGGAACTAGTCGAAAGTCGCCAATCATCAAACAATCTCAAACAATCTCAAACGACATCAAACATTTCCGCTAAGATGCGTGCCACCTGCTGGTCCGGCACGAACGAGCTGCTCATGGCGTATTTCGAGTCCGAGACCGGCCAGCGGTTGCAACCGGGCATGGCGGTACTGGTAGAAGCAGAAGTGCAGTTCCACGCCGTCTATGGGCTCAGTCTGTCCATCGTCGGCATCGATCCCTCTTATACCTTGGGCGATATCGCCCGCCAACGGCAGCAGACGATCAATCAGTTACAACAAGACGGACTCTTGGAAGCCCAGCAGTTACTGTCCCTCCCTACCCTCATCCGCCGCATCGCCGTCATCTCTTCCGCCTCTGCTGCCGGATACGAAGATTTCAAGCATCAACTGGACCTTTCACCTTTCAATTTTCACCTTTCACTTTTCCCTGCTACCATGCAAGGCGAATCCGCTGCCAAATCCATCATCGCCGCCTTGGAAGAGATAAGCCAACAGCCAGGTCAGACCTGCAAGAGCCAACAGCCTTACGACGCAGTCGTCATCATCCGCGGCGGCGGCGCCACGACGGACCTCAGTTGTTTTGACAACTACGAGCTGTGTGCTGTCTGCGCGCAGTACGAGATCCCTATAATAAGCGGTATCGGGCACACGCGCGACGTGTCGGTCTTGGATATGGTGGCGCACAAAGCCCTCAAGACCCCTACCGCGGTCGCCGAATGGTTGATCCATCGGATGGACGAACAGGCAGAGCGGATCAACTTACTGCTCACGCGCCTGCAACGCACCGCCGAACGGCAGATACTCATTCGCCAACATCGCGTCGAACTGCTCGAGCAACGACTTGCCTCCTGCAATCCCGAGCGGATCTATCGGCTGGGCTATAGTCTGCTCACCAAGAACGGCAAGGTCGTCCGCAGCGTGACCGACCTGCAACCCGGCGATATCGTCACCACCCATCTGCAAGATGGTTCTCGCAATTTAACGGTTTAACAATTTAACGCAATGCTTGCAAAAGAACAGCGTCTCGGTGCTGCGGTACTCATCGGCATCGCCTTGGTCGGATGGTTGGTGGTTGCCTTATGGCCTTCGCGGCAGACAATCACTGCTCCGGAACCGGCTGAACCGACCAAACATCGCTCTTGGGAAGAACGCAAAGACTCGATGCGGCATGCCGATTCGGTACGTTATGCCGAATGGGCGAAGGAGCGCGAACAGCGATATGACTCCTTCCGCGTAGCAGACTCCCTGCGGCGGGCGGAACTGAAGGCCGAATGGAAAGTCCGCCGGGACTCCGCACGAGTGGCTGACTCCTTATGGCGGGACTCGATGGGAATTTATTTTACCAAGCGCATCAAGAAAGATACCATCATTGACTTAAACCATTGTGATACCACCGATCTGCTGTACCTCCGAGGTATCGGACCCTATACGGCGATACAGATCATCCGTTACCGCGAGCAACTCGGCGGCTATGCCTCGCCGGCACAACTCACCGATGCCCCCTTCGCCAAATGTCATCTGGACAGCCTGTTGACTTCTTTCACGGCAGACAGTACAGCGATAGTGCCAATCGATGTCAACACATGCTCCATCGACCGCCTGCAATGCCATCCCTACTTGCGTTACAACCAAGCCAAAGCCATCTATACACTCCGCCGCAAAAAGGTACGCTTGCAATCCATCGACGATCTCCGCTCCCTATCCGAACTAACCGAAGAGGACCTCCAACGAATCGCTCCATATCTCAGGTTCGAATAAAATTTGCAAATTTATTTGCATATATCAGAAATTTGTAGTACCTTTGCAGCCGGAAATGTGATTTTTGGCACTATTTTATATGCCGAAAATGTGATTTAAGCATAATAAAAACGCATAAAAATGTGAATAACATATATGCAACTACTTAAAAGAAAGATAGATACGTATCTATCAAACTGGAAAAACAATCCAAAGAGAAAACCTCTAATTGTAAAAGGTGCGCGCCAGATTGGAAAAACGGAGTCCATTCGGGCATTCGGCAAGGCTTACTATGAGTCTGTTATTGAGATCAACTTTGTGCTTCAGAAGAAGTTCAGAGCTATTTTCGATAATGGCTATGAAGTGGATACGATTATCAAAAACATTTCCCTTTTGGAGCCTTCATGGAGGTTCATTCCTCATAAAACACTGATCTTCTTTGATGAGTTGCAGAAATGTCCCGATTGTGCGACCTCGCTTAAGTCTTTTTGTCTGGATGGCCGTTATGATGTGATTTGTTCCGGCTCGTTGATGGGTATCTATTATGAAGAGATTGAATCCAATGCGGTTGGCTTTAAGGATGATTTTGAGATGCACTCAATGGACTTTGAAGAGTTTTTGTGGGCAAAAGGATACTTGCATGAGCATGTAGATGATCTTTATCAACATATGATTCAGCTTCAACCCTTCTCACAGTTGGAATTGGATACAATGATGGATCATTTCCGTGATTACATGACGCTCGGGGGCATGCCGGAAGTAGTGAAGACGTACATTGATAATGGACATTTTGAAGGCACGCTCAAGTTGCAGCGTCAGTTGCTTAAGGACTACGAAGAGGATATCACCAAATATGCCAAGGAAACCGATAAGGCCAAGATTTTGGCGGTATATAACCATATTTCTACATTCCTTGCCAAAGACAATAAGAAATACCAAATCACCAAGATCGCTAAAAATGCCCGTAATAGAGAGTATATTGGAGCTGTCGATTGGCTCAAAGAGGCGGGTGTGGTTAACGTTTGTTATTGTCTGAATAATGTCGAACTGCCGCTGAAAGGCAACTATAATCCGGAATTCTATAAGATATATTATCATGATACAGGTCTGCTTATCGCTTCGTTGGACGAAGAGGCACAGGAAGACTTGCGTGCGAACAAAAACTTTGGCACTTATAAGGGTGCTATTTTTGAGAATGTAGTGGGCGAAATGTTGCGCAAGTCTGGTTATGAGCAGTTATATTTCTATCGGCATGACAATCCTTCTTTGGAGATGGATTTCTTCGTGCGCGATGCTGATTCATTGATACCAATAGAAGTAAAAGCGAAAGATGGAGCAACCGCTTCGCTCAATAATCTGATTAAATGGGATTCCTATTCGGATATTCATTATGGTATCAAACTCGGCTATAAAAACATAGGCTGGAATGGCACGTTTTATACATTTCCGTACTTCCTGACCTTCCTTTTGAAACGCTTTCTGTCTGACAAAACTGTACAAAAATAGACTTTTTCAAAGGCACTAACCAATAAATCACTGAAAATGAGCATATTATAAGACATGTTTTTCAAAGGCATTTTCTTGCACAGGTGAGAAAAAAGCAGTAATTTTGCACTCGATTTTGAAATATGAACATCTTTGCAATCATATTATTATCCAGTGCGATGACGTTTTACCAGAACGGGAAGACGCTACGCGAGGAAGGCAAACAGGTGGAAGCCATGCAGGCGTTCATCGAGGCAGAGCATAGCGGTACGGACGATGAGGCATTGTTGGGACGTGTGTATTCGAATATGGCAAACATGTGTCGGCAGGCCAATGACCACGAAACGGCGTACGAGGTGTATGGTATGAGTGCGGAACATTTCAGAAAGACGAACGATACCTTGGCATATGCTTACGCGCTGAATAATATGGCATGGGAGCAGGCGGTAATGGGAGAAAAAGAAGAAGCATATATGCTCATAGATTCGGCCGTTCGGATTTATCCCTATTCGCCTTTGATAGAAAAAGTCATCGAGACCAAATCTGCTGCATGTTTGTTCCGTCAGGAATATGATTCGGTGCTCTATTATACAAACGGGGCGGATAATGACTATTTGCTGATGTTACGCGCACAGGCGTTTTCCTTTTTACAAATAGACGATTCGGCGATGCTTTATGCTCAGCAGTTATTGCCACGAATGACGAATCTGTTTTATTTGGATGATCTGTATTATATCTTGACACATAACGACACGAAAGCGGATACCGAGACTTTACGGGTGTTGGCTTCCGAACGGGCAGATGTGCAGAACGCCATCAAAGAACGACACGGAGAATTAACGAAGGCGGTGCAGTTATTGAGGCAAGATTTATCAAAAAAGGAACAGGCTACTTCATGGAAAACGATTTTATGGTGGGTAATAGGAATCGGTTTGTTGGTTTGGGGAGCGATTGTGGTGTATAAGCAACGGAAGTTGCAAAAAGAGAAGTCGGATTTTGAACAAGCGAGAAGGAAGGAGTTGGCGCAAAACATACGACAACTGCAAGAAGCAAAGGATGTCCGGCATGAGTTGGCTTGGGATGATTTTGCGGCACTGTGTTTGCAGGTTAACAAGCGTTTTTATGGGCTGGCAGGGACTTTAAAGGCACAAGATTTGAACGAACAGGATATCCGGATCTGCGTATTGGTACTGATCGGCATGCCGCACAAAGAGATCGCCGAGATGCTGAATTGTTCTCCGAAGAGTATCGGTAAACTAAAAGACCTGACCGCTAAGAAATTAGGTGTCTCAGGCGGACAATTACAAGAGAAACTTCAAAACATAGTAATAATATGATGAGAAAAGTAATTTTTGCGCTTATGCTTGCGATAGTAAGCAGCGTTTGGATGTTGAGTGGGGCTACATGTTTAACACAAGCCCCGAACGAACTATATTGGAGTTATATTATGGTGAATGGTACAATTCAGTGGCTCGACTCTCCCTGCGAGGAAGGAGAAGAATGTCCTCCGTGCGTAACACCGGCCATAGTGACAAGCGACAAAATATATTACCTGAGTTCCTCGAATCAAGAGGTGCGAGACTTCTTGGATCGAATAGAATGGGCACCTCTTCCGGCTATTTATCTTTTGCCATTACAAGCGAGAGCCTCCGGAACTCCCTATACCCAAGGAAGTTTTGATTTCATGGTAGTGAACAACATTAACGACCTGTATGTTCAGTATTTCTCGGATCAGTTGACGCGTATCCCTTCGTTGTGCGACGAGTGGAATGTTTGGCATGAGAGTTTTCAAAATTTTGGTTATATCAATTTCGACCAAGTTATTAAGTACCAATTGACGACCGATACGCTCATCAACGGGCAACAGTATGTCAAATTGGCCTCAGATAAGGACTCTCCGTACCTGGGAGCTATGCGGGAAGGCAACAACCGGGATATCTATTATGTGCCGGCAGGCAGTACGAATGAATTTCTGCTCTATGCATTCAATGCCCAAGTCGGAGAAGTGCTCAACGATCTGTATTTAGGTGGTTTTGAAGAAAACGGTTATTCAGGAAGAGTGGAAGCAATCAGTGATGGCAGTCCAAGATTATTCACTATACGAGTTCTTTATCCAGATGGAATGGGAGTAGAATCGGGAGAGTCCTTTTCTGTTACTTGGATAGAAGGTGTCGGTTCACCTGAAACACCTTATGGACTTGCGGTTGTTCCTACTGTTCCGGCAGAAGTAGGTATTTACACGCTTCTCTGCGCCTACAAGAACGGCGAGCAGATTTACGTATCCGAAATGGGCGCAGAATATGGTTGTGAACATGATCAAACGCCCGAACCTACTGATACGATCCCTCTTTATTCCCATACCGGCGATAATCCGGGTTCTTCGACGGTAGATCCGGTGGACCCGAACCAGGTTGTGGTGACGCTCAAGGGCGATGAATTGACGATTCGGGAGAGCTCGGGAGAGGAAATCATGATGGCCTTGAGTCTGAATCAGGGAGATGCGTCGGTACCGGCATTCAACCGTGTACAGCGGACGCAGTCCTTCCAAAACGAGTTGACCGTTACGCTGACGGAAGAGGGTTTGTATAGGTTGGAGTTAAGCAATCCGAGTTGGGGATACAATATATTTGGCACCTTCAACTATCCGCAGCGAAAGGATGCGATAGACCAGAACGTTGTTCCGACACCTGCGGCACAGAAGATCATCCGAAACGGGCAACTCTTGATCCAAAAAGGCGAAAAGATCTATACGGTTCAAGGAGCGGAAGTTAATGAATAAAAATGTAAAAAATATTCCTGGAAATTTGCATATATCAAAAAAAAGTTGTATCTTTGCAGAGAATTTTGGAGGATCAGTAGCGAAGGCTGTCTGATTGGCATTAGAGAATGTTGAAAGGGTGTTCAGGTTGGGTTAAGCAACCATTGAGCACCCTTTCAGCATCCATTGAGCATCCATTGGAACCTGCTGGAGACCTCGTGGAGAAAAGTGCATTTTAGTTATTTTGGGGTTATAGGTTTAATAGATCAAAAATTGTTCATAGAGAGAAAAAAACATAGAAAAGTACGCGCGCGCTTGCATATGTCATTTTTTTTTTGTAATTTTGCAGCCGATTTGGTAAAATGGATACGTATGGAAATGAAATGGATTCGTAAAATAAGTTGGATGCTGGCAATGCTGCTGGTTTTGGTGGCTTGTTCGAAGGAAGACAAGGCGGAAATAGACCCGCGTGACGCGTTCGTCGGAGCCTATGACTTTACGGATACCGGCAACGTAGATATCTATGCTGCAGGGGCAAAGATCGGGACACTTCCTTTGGATGACAGCGGTACGTTCACCATCTCCAAATACGGCGAAGGCAACCAAGTGGTGATCGTCGGTTACAACGACTCGATCCGCGCGGTGGTCAACGGCGACCAGTTGGCCTTGGAGTCCAACACGATTCGTTATTCCTACGGTTCGGTGAACCTCCAGATGATGCTTTCCTACGAGGACGCCAAGTTGGTGGAGAAGAAGCTGAACTGGGAGGCGGACATCATGGTGATGGGAACCTACGAGTCCTTTTCGATCAACGGCAACGGACATATATCCATGGAGGCTACCAAGACAAAATAACACAAACACATGAAACGAAAAATAGCCATTATTGCAGGAGGAGACAGTAGCGAACATGAGGTATCGCTGCGTTCGGCAGCGGGTCTGTACTCCTTCATGGACAAAGAGCGGTACGACGTGACGATCGTCGTATTCGACGGTAAGGATTGGCACACGGAGGACGGGTGCCCGATCGACAAGAATGATTTTTCTTTTACGCGCGAGGGCGTGAAGCATACCTTTGATTTTGCGTATATCACCATCCACGGCACGCCGGGCGAGAACGGTATTCTGCAGGGATACCTCGATATGATCGGCATGCCGTACAGTTGTTGCGGCGTGCTGGCTGCTGCGTTGACGTTCAACAAGTACGCCTGCAACCATTACCTGTCCTATTTCGGCTTCCATATCGCAAACAGCATGATGCTGCGTGCCGGTCAGAAACTGCCGAACGCACCCAAGATCGCGGAGACGCTCGGTCTGCCGTGTTTCATCAAATCCAACGTAGGCGGTTCATCCTTCGGTTGCACGAAAGTGAAGACCGTCGAGGACATCTATCCGGCTATCGAGCGTGCCTTCCAAGAAGGCGATGAGGTCATCTGCGAGTCGTTCATGCAAGGAACGGAAGTGACCTGCGGCGTATATAAGACCAAAGACAAAGCGGTCGCTTTCCCGATCACGGAGGTGGTGACGCATAATGAGTTCTTTGACTACGACGCCAAATACAAAGGCGAAGTAGACGAGATCACCCCTGCCCGCATCCCCGATGCCCTACGCGATAAGATCCAAGCCGAGACCCTGCGTCTGTACGACATCATCGGCGCCAACGGCATCATCCGTGTCGATTGGATTATTACTGACGGCGACAAGCTCAACCTCCTTGAGGTCAACACCACCCCGGGTATGACGCCGACGAGTTTCATCCCGCAGCAGGTTCGTGCCGCAGGACTCGACATCAAAGATGTACTCACCGATATAATTGAAAATAAGTTTTAACATTAGCTGTTAGCCGTTAGCCCAAAAGCTAATAGCCAATAGCCAAAAGCCAAAGTTAATAATGATCGATATCAACAAAGCCATTGAGGCATTAGATTGGAACAAAGAACCGCGTGGGCTGTATGAGCCGATTGAATATACGCTGGCATCCGGTGGTAAACGTATCCGCCCGACCTTGGCACTGGTAGCAGCCGACGCGATCGTGAACGGCGGTCTGATCAACGGCGACGCCATCGACCAGACGATGCCTGCCGCCTTGGCATTGGAGGTTTTCCATAACTTCACCCTGCTGCACGACGACGTCATGGACAAAGCGCCCGTACGTCGCGGCCGCGAGACCGTGCATGTCAAATGGAACGATAACACCGCTATCCTCTCCGGCGACCAGATGCTGATCGAGGCATACAAGCTGCTGAGCGGCGTACCGGCGGATAAGTTACCGCAGGTTCTCAAATGGTTCAACGAGATGGCAACCGCTATCTGCGAAGGACAGCAGATGGACGTGGATTTTGAGCACGCGAGTCAGGTGAGCATCGACGACTACATGCTCATGATCGAGAAAAAGACCTCCGTGCTGCTCGCCAACGCCATGCGTATCGGCGGTTACATCGCCGGCGCTACCCCTGCCCAACAGGAAGCCTTGTACCAGTACGGCCTGCATATCGGCTTGGCGTTCCAGATCCAAGATGATATCCTCGATGTCTATGGTGATCCGAAGACTTTCGGCAAAGCCATCGGCGGCGACATATGTGCGAACAAAAAGACCATCCTGCTGCTGACCGCCTTGGAGATGGCGGATGCGGAGAGCAAGGCCGAGTTGCTTCAATGGCTCATGGCTACCGACCGTAACGAAGAGAAGATAGCCGGTGTGACGGCAATCTATACCCGCCTGGGTGTACGCGAAGCGTGCGAGACGATCATGGAAGAGCACACTGCCGAGGCACTCGCCCAACTGGACAAACTGCCGCAGAACAGCGCCACCGAGTCCCTTCGCCTCCTGGCCGAACAACTCGCGAACAGAAAAAGTTAACATTAGCTGTTAGCCGTTAGCTGTTAGCTAATAGCCAATAGCCAAAAGCAAAAGTAAATATTATGCCTTACCGTCGATTACCCAACACAGACATGGCTCGGTTGCATGCCCTGCAGAACGCTATCCAGCGTGCGCAGACGGCAGACTACACGGAGCAGGTCATCCCGTACAAGACGCTGGCGGAAGCTCAGCGCTTCCTTGTGCAGTTTGAGAATGTAGTGATGCAGTCGAAGGACAACTACAAATCATCTGTCACTGCCAACAAGCAATACCGTCATATCGTGCAGAACGCACGTATGTATATCTCCCATTTCATCCAAGTGCTCAACCTCGCCGTCATTCGCGGTGAGATCAAGAAAGAGCAGAAACTGCTGTACGGTTTGGATCCGCACCAGAACATCGTGCCGGATCTCTCCACCGAGGAGTACCTGCTGGAATGGGGAAAGAAGATCATCGAGGGTGAGCAGAAACGTATGGCGAACGGCGGTTTCCCGATCTATAACCCTGCGATCAACAAGGTGAAGGTGCACTATGACATCTTCTGCGACCACCAGCGTCAGCATACCTTCCACGTGCAGAACAGCGAGCGTGTGCATGGGGACTTGGAGCCGCTGCGTGCGCAGGCTGACGAGATCATCCTCAATCTATGGAACCTCATCGAAGGCTTCTACGAGAAAGAGTTGCCTTATGCGAAGATGATGAAATGCCAGTACTACGGCGTGATCTATTATTACCGCAAGGGCGAAAGAAAACTCACGGCCGAGACCGACCGTGAGCTCAAACGGATACAGGACAGTCAACCTACTATCCAATGGTCAACTGAGGAGTGATAATACGATCAAGCTTCTCATCGCGCCACGAATGCGGGATCGTGTGTTTCTTCAATTGGAACGAATAGCACACGCCGATCTTATGAGCCGAGAATTTCTTACGCAAGAAGCGATCATAATAACCGGCTCCGCGACCGATACGGTGACGATGCTGATCAAAGACCACACCGGGAACGATGATCAAATCGATATGCCCGTGATACGTAGGCGTCTGCGGCTCAGGTACACCCATACGACCGCGACGCATCATATCCTCTCCGTCATACGGACGAACCTCCATCGAGTGACGATGGGTAACAGGTAACAGGAATATTTTTTGCCCCTTGTACTTCGTGAGCAGCGGACGCAGATCCACCTCATTATGTATCGGGTAATAAAGGAGCACGACCTTTGCCTCGCGGAAAGCGGACATCTCCTCCAATTGAGTCATGATCAGAGCCGACTGCTCTGCTACCTGCTCCTTGGTCATGATACGACGTTTCTGCTCCACAACGGAACGCAACGCACGCTGCTCCCTGCGGATACGAATCCAAGGAAGGATCGACCAGAAGTCATGTACTTGTGATTCAAATAACATAGTATTGATAGATTTTATAAGTAGTTAATCAAGTCATTTACCTTTGCGGCTGCAAAGGTACGAAAAAAAAACGACATGCGCAAGTTTTATTACATATTTATAGCGATAGGCCTCATTTTTTGCGTCGGATGTGACAAAAAAGAGACCACTACCCCTTCCTCGGTAGCCAAACTGTCGGCTTTTGCATTCGCAGCAGTGGACTCGATGCCGGGTCTGGGCGAGGCGGTCTTTACGGTCGAAGAGCGGCTGGACACGGGTCTGGTGTGGAACAAAGACTCCATGCTGTACGGCACCAAGCTCGATCGCGTCGTTCCGCGATTCACTTTTGCCGCTACCCCGGGTGCAGCGACGCTTACGTTACCGGACACGCTGGTCAGTCTGACGGGATACGACACCTTGGATTTCACCAAGAGTCCGATCTATCTCACGATCAAATCGCAGGATAACTCGACCACCAAAGTCTATGAGATCTGCCCGACCGTTCATCAGAAAGATCCGGATCTCTATATCTGGGAATCGCTCAACGGCGGCGTCTATCCGCTCGATGACAGCGAGCAACGGGTCGTAGAGTTAGGATCCGACTTCGTCATGATCGCCTCCAACGGGTTTGATATCTATACCTATCGTTCGGCAGACGGCATCACGTGGTCTGCTGCCAGCATGACCTCCGGGCTGCCTGCCGGAACGAACGTACGGCAGATCATCAGCGATGGGACTACCTTATATTACGCGCAGGCGAACGCCGTTTATACCTCGACAGACGCCGTGACATGGACTGCCCACACGGTGACGGAAAACATGGTGACGATGCTCATGGTTTGGAACAAGAAGGTATGGGCTCTCATCGACAACAGCGGCTATGAGTTAGTCATCTATGCCGATGGTGCACTGACCAAGACCGGTCTCAAGCCTACCGCTAATTTCCCGATCAGCGATTTTGCGACGGTCACTTTCCTGAGCGCCAGTCTCCGTCAACGGGCAATGATCATCGGCGGCTTCGCCGAGAACGGTCAGAGTCTGAATACGCGGTGGAACATCGAATATGTGCAATATGCCTCGGAGACGGAAGGCGTCTATCGCTTGGAGGAGTTCTCCATCGATCGTCCGGCCTTCAAGAGCCTGACCGGCATCTCGGTAGTTGATTACAACGACCAACTGCTGCTCTTCGGCGGCGTGGATGAGAAAATGACCTATCTCGGTCGCGACATCCTCATCTCGGAGAACGAAGGACTGAGTTGGGTAGCAGCCGACACGGCGAAGAACCAACTGCCCGAGACCTACAGTGCCCGCCAGAAACAAAGCGCGATCGTGCGCGACAACTATATCTATGTCTTCGGCGGTCAGGACGGTCAGCAGACCTACAGCGACGTCTATCGCGGAAGACTCAACTCGATTGATTGGTAAATGGCTAAATGAGAAAATAAATGAACAAATTGTAAATGATAAAATTGTAAATGTTATGACTATCAAAGATTACAAATTCGCCGGCAAGAAGGCGATCGTACGTGTAGATTTCAACGTACCTCTGGATGAGAATGGTAAGATCACAGACGACACCCGTATCCGCGGTGCGCTGCCGACCCTCAAGCACATTCTGGATGAAGGCGGTGCGCTCATCATCATGAGCCACATGGGTAAACCCAAAGGTAAAGTGCAGGCTAAATACAGTCTCAGCCAGATCGTTGACGCTGTTGCTGCTGCCCTTGGTCGTCCGGTTCAGTTCGCTGAAGACTGCGCAAAAGCTCAGGACAAGGCTGCTGCCTTGAAACCGGGTGAGGTGCTGCTGCTGGAGAACCTCCGCTTCTATCCGGAAGAGGAAGGCAAACCGGTAGGTATCGAGAAAGAGGATCCGGCTTACGAACCCGCTAAGAAAGAGATGAAAGCTCGTCAGAAAGAGTTCGCCAAGACGCTCGCTTCGTACGCTGACTGCTACGTCATGGATGCCTTCGGTACCGCTCACCGCAAACATGCATCTACCGCTGTCATCGCTGACTATTTCGATGCAGACAACAAGATGCTCGGTTTCCTCATGGAGAAAGAGGTGGCTGCTGTAGATGCTATCCTCAAAGACATCAAACGTCCGTTCGTTGCCATCATGGGTGGCTCGAAAGTAAGCTCCAAGATCGGTATCATCGAGAACCTGCTCGGTAAAGTGGACAAACTGATCCTCTGCGGCGGTATGACCTATACCTTCGCGAAGGCACACGGCGGCGAGATCGGTAACTCGATCGTTGAGCTCGACAAACTCGATGTAGCGCTGGGCGTTGAGGAGTTGGCAAAGAAGAACGGCGTAGAGCTCGTGCTCGCTCCGGATGCTATCTGCGCAGACAGTTTCAGCAATGACGCAAAACAGCAGGTTTGCCCGTCGAACGCTATTCCTGAAGGTTGGGAAGGTCTCGATGCAGGTCCTGAGGCACAGAAGAACTTCGCGAATGCGATCAAGGGCGCCAAGACCATCCTCTGGAACGGTCCTGCAGGCGTATTCGAGTTCGATAATTTCTGCGACGGTAGCCGTGCTATCGGTAACGCGATCGCAGAGGCTACTGCTGAAGGCGCATTCTCGCTCATCGGTGGTGGTGACTCCGTAGCTTGCGTGAACAAGTTCGGTCTCGCAGACAAAGTTTCGTATATCTCTACCGGTGGTGGTGCCCTCCTCGAGGCTATCGAAGGCAAGATCCTCCCGGGTGTTGCTGCAATAAAGGGTGAGTAATATTAACATTAGCTGTTAGCCGTTAGCTCTTAGCTAATAGCCAATAGCCAAAAGCTAAAGTATAAAATGGAAGTTGTAGGAAAAATCATACAAGTACTGCCTTTGCAAGAAGGCGTGGGTCGTAATGGCAACCCTTGGAAACTGCAGGGCTATGTTCTCGAGACCATCGAGAACTACCCGCGTAAAGTGCATTTTGAAGTGTTCGGAGAGGACCGTATCAAGAATAACCCCTGTGCAATCGATCAGATCGTTACCGTTAGTTTCGATATCGAGAGCCGCGAGTTTAACGGCCGTTGGTACACCTCTATCCGTGCATGGAAGATCCAACAGGGCGATATGACCCAGCAAGCCGCTGCAGCTCCTGCAGCTGCACCGGTTCAAGCAGCTCCTGCTGCACCGGCTGCTCCTGCTGAGCAAGCTCCGGTGAACGTAGATCCGTTTGACGCAACAGCCGGTGATGGAACCAGCGATCTGCCCTTCTGATGCGCAGATGGCTTAAAATAGCGATACCAAGCCTCTTGTTAGCGGGCGGCGCAGTGCTCTGCGCCCTCCGCTGGCAAGCTTGGTTTGGCATGCCCGCCGAACCCAAATGGAACGGCGAAACCATCGATTACGTCTTCCAATATCCAACGACCAACGACCAACGACCAATCACCAATGACCAATCAGAATCGACCATTCTGATTTTGGGAGACATCCACAGCCGTCTTACCCGTGCTGACTACGACACCTTGGCTGCACGTGTGCCGCAGATTGATGCCGTTGCGCAGATAGGCGATTGGATGGACAGGGGACAGAATTATTACTATCAGTTACTCGTGCGCGAATGGACCAACAGCGCGCTCAATGGTCTGCCGGTCATTGCTTGTCCGGGAAACCATGAATATACCAAAGGGCTGAACAAACAACTCTCACCAGTTTGGGAGCATGCTTTTAATCATCCGGATAACGGACCTGTGGGCGTTCCCGGTGCCAGTTATTACCTCGACCTGCCTTCGGTGCGTTTCATCGTCATTGACACCAACCCGTTGGTGCATATGGTACATCTCACCCGCACCCTCACTTGGTTGGAAGAGGCCCTCAAGACCGCTGACGGTCGTTTTACCGTCGTGCTGATGCATCATCCGGTGCTGTCCGTCAGCAAAGGTCGCGCGAACGTGCTCGTCTATAGCACTTTCCGTCACGCACTCAGCAAAGCCGATCTCGTGCTCGCCGGGCATGACCATAGTTACATGCGTCGTACGCCTTTCGTGGTGCTGAACACAGCCGGTAAGACCAAGCCCCAGAAATACCACTACACCCCCGAGGTCACCGACACGGTGGCAGTGTATGGAGTCCTTCAATCTTCAATCTCAAATCTTCAATTCAAGGTTTATCGTTTGAACGATAATACCTTGATCGACTCCCTCTATGTTAAGCACGACTGATGCGATAGTGTTGTCGCTTCAGCCGCACTCGGACAAAGCGCATATGCTGCACGCCTATACACGCGCAGGCGGGCGCGTAAATTATATGGTGTATGGCCTCGGTCGCAAACATCCAATTGGGATGTACTCACCGCTATCCCTTGTCCAAATTACAGCAAATCACGATTCGGCAAAGCCGCCTACGATCAAAGAGGCTACCCTCCTTTCAACTTTCAACTTTCAACTTTCACCTTATAAAAACGCGATTGCTCTGTTCATCGGCGAAGTGCTTTTTCATGTGCTACGTCATCCGATGACGGACGAACGGATGTATGACTTCATCGAGCAAGCCGTGCAGGCATTGGACCAAACGGATGAACCGCAGAATTTTCATTTGCAGTTCTTGTTAGGTTTCGCCGCCAAGTTGGGTTTTGAGATGGAAGAAGAGATCCCCCTACCCCATACGCGAAAGGAACGTCAAGAGGCACTACAAACCTTGTGCAACTATTTCGCTGAACATGTCGAAACATGGCAAAATCCGCGTTCATTAGACGTGTTAATGGAGGTTTTTGACTAAAAAAAGCACTTAAAATCAAAAAAAGTGCTCGAAAATTTGCGTATTTAAAAAAAATGTTGTAATTTTGCACGCTTTTTTGACGTATAAACCCGTTCTCGTGAGAGAACCTAAATATTTATAAGACAATGAAACGTACATTTCAACCTTCCCAACGCAAGCGTCGTAACAAACACGGCTTCTTGGAGAGAATGACTACCGCTAATGGTCGTCGCGTATTGGCTGCACGCCGCGCTAAAGGTCGTAAAAAACTGACCGTTGCCGACGAGGGTCGCCACAAGTATTAAAAAGCCGTTAGCTGTTAGCTGTTAGCCGTTAGCCCAAAAGCTAAAAGCCAATAGCCAAAAGCTAATAGCCAAAATTCATGGAGTCAACTAGACAACACAAGATCGCTCGTCTGATTCAGAAAGACATGAGCGACATCCTACTGCGTTACGCGCGCACGCTACAAGGAACACTCATTTCCGTAAGCGAAGTGCGCGTAACGCCTGATTTGTCTCTTGCGCACATTTATCTCTCTATCTTCCCGCAAGATAAAGTAGCCCAGACGATGAGTCTCATCAATGAGAACACCCACCGCTTCCGCGGTGAACTGGGCACCTTGGAGCGCCATCAATTGCGTATTATTCCGGAAATCGTCTTCCATTTGGACGAGACCATCGATCGGATGGAACGGATCGACGAGCTGTTAGCTATTAGCCATTAGCTGTTAGCTAAAAGCCAAGAGCTAATAGCCAATGTCTGCTTTCGAACCGCATATCGCTTTACGTTACCTTTTTTCCAAGAAAGGACACAATGCCATTAATATCGTTTCCGGTATTAGTGCAGTTGCTGTTGCGGTCGTGACGGCAGCGATGATCTGTGTGCTCAGCGTCATGAATGGTTTTGGCGCCTTGGTGGAGCATATGTTCTCGGAGTTCGATCCCGTTCTGCTGGTTGTACCTGCCGAAGGGCAGACCTTGCGCACGGACGTCGAGCCGGTTCTTTCTTTATACGCGCGCGAGGACATCGAGATCTCGCAACAACTGGAACAAACAGCCCTTATTCGTTACAAAGATCACCAACTGCCGGCACGCGTCATGGGTGTCGATAGCCTCTTCACGCGCACGGCTCATATCGATTCGATTATCACCGACGGTTTCTATTCCGTTTGGGATGGTGCCTTCGATCGGGCGGTCTTAGGTCGCGGTTTGGCGGCGCAGTTAGGGATGAACGCACATTTCACGGGTGCGCTGCATCTGTATGCACCCGAACGCACAGGACGTATCAACATGCTTCGTCCGGATAAATCGCTTCGGCACGAGTATGCCTTCATCGCCGGAACGTTTGCCGTCAACCAGATCGAGTACGACGATCAACTGATGCTCGTCTCCCTCCCTCTCGCCCAACGCCTCTTCGGCTACGACGAGTTTACAGCAAGTGCATTGCGGATTCGACCTCTCAAACTATCAAACCTTCAAACCCTCAAACATCAAATAGCCAAAGACCTTGGAGAGGGCTTTCGGGTTTTGGATCGTTATGAGCAGCAGTCCGATTTTTTCCGCATCCTGCGTATTGAGAAATGGCTCACGGTCTTGCTACTGGTCTTCATCCTCATCGTGGCGAGCTTCAATATCATTGGTTCGCTGAGCATGCTCATCATCGACAAACGCGAAGACATCCGCATCCTCTCGCATATGGGCGCCGATGAACGGATGATTCGCCGGATCTTCTTACTCGAAGGTTGGTTCATCTCTTCGCTCGGTACACTGTCGGGTTTGATCATCGGTGTACTGATCTGCCTTGGGCAGCAACATTACGGCTGGCTGAAGTTAGGCTCAGGTGCGGAATATGTCATCTCCGCGTACCCGGTACAGGTACAGGCGACCGACATCGTGCTTGTGGGCATCATCGTGCTCCTGCTCGGTTTCGTTGCCGCATGGTACCCGACGAGAAAGTTGAAAATTGAAAAATGAAAGGTGAAAGGACATTTAAGATGAAAGGTGAAAGAATTATGAAAAAAATATTCATTATTCATTATTCATTATTCATTGTCATAGCGCTTAGCGCTATCTCCTGCAAGCGCACGACGCCAACGCCGAGGCAGACCTATCCTGCTACCTACACTACGGCCTACGAGCAGATCTTCGGGCATTGTTACGACTCCTTGCCCGACTTGGCTGTGGTAGGACTTGACCTCTATTCCGAAGGCGTGGACTTGGATGCCGACTCGGTCATACGCGGAACGGGTTATAACCTCTATTTCTCGGACATCTTCGTGCCCGATTCCCTGCTCGAAGAAGGCGAGTATAAATCTCTTCCCGCTAACCCTTCATCCGTTCAGCCCTTCACCTTTATCACGGGCAAAGACTTCGAAGGGATGCCTTATGGCATGTATCTCCTGACCATTGAGCAGGACAAAGTGACGCATATTCAAGTACTGGACTCGGGTTCGTTCGTCTATCGCGACAACAGCCTGCAGTTCACCCTCTATTATACCAATTCAGAAGGCAACCCGACGACCTACACCTGTTCCTATTCCGGCGCACTGATCCCATGGCTAAAGCGATAAAAAATCCGGAGAGTCTCCTGCGCGAGTACCATACCTGGTTGCGTCTGGAGCGAGGCTACTCGCCGAACACCATCGAGGGCTACGAGATGGATCTGGATAAACTGCGCGAGTACTGCACCGAGCAGGGTATCGATCCGGTGCACATGGATTTTGATGCCTTGCAGAACTGCATCTACGCGCTCTGCAAGGACATGCAATCCGAAGCTTCGCAGGCACGCCTGTTGGCTGGTATCCATTCCTGGTTTCGCTTTCTGCTTTACAAAGACTATATTGAGCAAGATCCCTCCGAACTGCTCGAAGGTCCCAAGAAATCCAAACACTTGCCTACCGTTCTGACGCTCGATGAGATCAATCGGATGATGGCCGCTATTGACCTCAGTACGAACGAGGGGCATCGCAACCGCGCGATGATGGAGATGCTCTACGGCAGCGGGCTGCGTGTAAGTGAGTTGGTGAACCTGCAACTCAGCCGGATCTATCTCAACGAACATTACATGCTCATCGAAGGTAAGGGTTCCAAGCAACGCCTTGTGCCCCTTTCGCCGGTAGCGGAAGAGTGGTTCGGCTATTGGATGAACGAGCGTGCCTCATGGCCGGTCAAACCCGAAGCAAAAGATTTTGCGTTCGTGAATCGGTACGGTCGTCCCATGACACGGGCGATGGTCTTCACCATCGTGCGCCGCTTATGCGAGGAAGCAGGCATCACCAAGACCGTCTCGCCGCATACCTTGCGTCACTCTTTCGCGACCCATCTCCTGCAGAACGGCGCCGACCTGCGTGTCATCCAACAACTGCTCGGTCACGAAGATCTTGCCACCACGGAGATCTACACCCATTTGAATGTCCAAGACCTCCGTCAAGCCATCCTGAATTGCCATCCTGCCAACCGCTCGTAATAACGAAAACACCTAATGACGAGATATCGGAAAATACTAACCTTTGTACTTTGTACTTTGTCTCTTTGTACTTTTCGTTGCTTCGCAACGGAGACCATCGTCGTCGGCGAGATCGTCAACGAGACGACAGGCGAGGCGATTCCGAATGTCAATATCCATTTTCGCGGAACGAAGATAGGCACGACCTCCGATGAGAACGGTTCGTATGCCTTGCGCGTGGACATGACCGCCAAGTGTCAACTCGTCTTCTCTGCCGTGGGCTATTACCCGGAACGCTTTGATATTGAACCCGGTACGATGGCGGGCTTGCAGGTAGCCATGCGGGAACGGGTAGCGACACTGACCGAGGTGGTCGTGGCACCGAATGAGAACCCTGCCCTTGAACTCTTGCGACAGGTACGGGCACATCGTCCGGACAATGATCGCACCCTTCACCCGGAACTCAGTTCAGCCCTTCAACGCGAGCAGACGCTCTATGTCTCGCATATCCAGAAGCGGCAGTTACGCCGTGCCCTCTGGCGCAGCCTGCAAAGCGGCATGATCGCGCAGGACGACTCAACCTATATCTTACCGCTCTACCGCGAGACGCAGACTTTTCGCTTTGCCGGAACGGACGTAACGCCAGCCAATGACCGGCAGACGCAAGCCCTCATCCTCAGCGAGACCGACTACTCTTCACTTCTCGGCGGCGAAGGAAACCTCAATTTCTACGCCAACTCGGTCTCCCTCATGGGTCACGCCTTCCTCTCGCCTTTAGCCTCCGGCGGCAACTTGTATTACCGGTACTATCTTTCAGACGAAGTCGGTCTTTCAGAGAACGAAAGTGAACGGTCTTATAGTGAAACGGTCTTACAGCAAAGCGGTCTCGTACGGATTCACTTCCGAACAAGAAACCCGTTCTACGCGACTTTCAACGGCGAGATGGTGATTGATACCACGACTTTTGCCGTGCGCTCTATCTCGGCGTATGTACCGGCAGAGGTGGCGGTCAACTACGTCAATAATATCCATATCACGCAGACTCTCGCGCCGGATGGTTCTATCGCCGATGAGCATATTTCTGCCCTACTCGATTTCACCATCAAGACCGCCAAAGCCGGTACGGTCTTCCCGACGCTCCTCTTAACGACCTCGCTGAAGAATCCGAATGCGGCGGCTCCTCGACATCTCGACATCTCGACATCTCGAGATCTCGACCCCAAACCAACGGCCGCAGACTCTGCCTTCACGGCGCTCGACAGCCTGCCGCTCATCAAAACCGCCAAATGGATCGCGACGATCGCGACCACGGGCTATATTCCTACCGGCACGTTTCTCGATATCGGGCATGTGGAAGAGATCCTGCAGGTCAATCACCATGAAGGCGTGCATGTCGGTTTGCCGTTCCGCACGAATGCCAAGATGTCGAAGATAGTGAGCCTCGAAGCCTCCGTCGGGTATGGTATCAAAGACCGCAGCCCGAAGGGCATGGGGCGTATCTCCATCGACCTGCCTACTCCGCGCAAACATATCATGCAGTTCGAGTACAACGATCATTATGTTTGGTCGGAGGTCGATGATTTCGACCGGCTCTTACGAGAGAACTCGATGGGTTGGGGCAACTTCGACTTCACGGCTTATGCTTTCGAGGCCCTGCATCGCGATAAGTACTGCGTCAACACAGCCATGCGTCAGCGGCAGATTCAGTACCATTGGTTCGCCGATTGGTCCAAGAACGTCGAGACCCATACCTATATCCGTGCCGGCTGGAACGGCCAACAGCTAAAAGCTAATAGCCAACAGCCATACTCCTACCAATCGCTTTCCGCGATCGTACGTCTCAGTTGGGGCGAGCGCAAGTACGACGGTTATTTCATGCGCCGATATGCCTATTCCTCCAAATATCCCGTCCTCTATGCCGGCTTCGAAACCGGGCATTGGACTAACAGCCAAAAGCTAAAAGCTAACGGCCACTTATTCGCGCACGTGCGAATAATGCTCACGCAACACGCCAACTTAGGTATGGGCGGAACGCTCACGTATGCTTTGCAGGCAGGAGCGATTTTCGGTCGCGTGCCGAGTACCCTACTCTGGCAGGCAAATGCCAACCAAGGCTATGCCTATGACCCGTACCGCTTTACGCTGCTGCATGGCAATCAACTGTTAGCAGATAAGTACGTCGCCCTTCATACAGAATGGAACGGAATGGGTATCCTCTTCAACCTCATCCCGGGCATCCGCTGGCTCCATCTCCGCGAACTCGTCGAAGCCAAGATCGTTTATGGCTACTTGTCAGCTAACAGCCAACAGCCAACAGCCAACAGCCAATTCTATTCCGAAATCGGCATAGGCCTCGGCAACATTCTCCGCGTCTGTGACCTCTATTCCGTCTGGGGCTTTATGCCAAATGATCAAATGGTAAATGACAAAATGGTAAATGTCATGTGGGGCATGCGTTTTCGCATTCATTTAGGCCTCTAACGGCACGATTTTTGTAGATAATAATTGAATCACATCGAGATCTCGAGGTCTCGAAATATCGAAATAACGAAAAAAAATTATAGCTCTATGGCACAGAAAAAATTAACTCGCAGCAACAACAAAATGTTAGCTGGCGTATGCGGCGGAATCGCTGAGTATTATGATTTGGATCCCACGCTGGTACGCGTATGCTATGCAGCATTATCGATCTTTACGACCGGCTTCCCGGGTTTGCTCTTGTATCTGATTTTGGTATTGATCATGCCGGCAGCTCCGCAAGAAGGCTCTGCATCCAACACGCAGACTTCCCGCAAGCCCGAACCCGAAGATGTCGAGTTCACCAACGTAAAAAAAGAGGATTAACCAAAAATCCTCTTTTTTTTGTGCGTTTACTGTTGGTCTTCAAGCATCGTGGTTATATTGAGCATAGTTGCCCAAAATCTGCTCAATGTGAATTACCTCCGGACATTCGTCCCATGTAAAACCACCACCCATCAAGTACCAGTTCTTACGCTTACGTACCGGCACTTTCTTTATAGACGGGAACGCCGAAATGGGCATTGTTATCTGCCTACCATCTTTCAGCACTACTTGGAACTTTCCTCTCGCCGGAAACACCAACTTGCTAATCGTGGGCTTAATATCCCAATATCCTTCTACCTGTGCCATATTATCTTCCGAAAAACAAGAACGTCCACACGATCTTTGCCGTCATGTATAATAGTACTTTAGGCATATGCTTCCTTTCTTTCAATTTTGCGATGCAAAATTACAATAAATAATTGATATATGCAAATATTTGAGGGAAAATTCTTCGTTTTGGGAACATTTTGGGTTATTTTGGACGATAAAATAGGCTAATAAAATCGCATAAAATAGCGTATAATGTGAAGTTAAGGACAGGATCATCACGGGACCATGTTCCGAGAACCTTACCTTTAGAACAATAGAACCATACCTCATAAACACATCAAAGGCAGCCGGGAAAGCTGCCTTTGATTGTTGAATGCCTTAGCAGAGACTCTCGCGACCATTTCGCGACCATTACGGACGTCACTGTAGGGTGAGATTTAGTCAATCACCTCACCATTACGCTTCGGCGCGGGTTGAGGTCCGGAACCGGAATCCAAAAGCATTACGAATGCATCCATAGTTACGGACTGAACATCCATTTCGGGTTGTATGTATTTCATCTTGTTCATAGCCTTTTTGAAATTCGGTGCAAAGGTACGGCAAATTTTTGACATATGCAAGATTTTTTTCAAAAATAATCGTTTTGCTTGTCAAAAAAGACGTTTTTGCCGTACTTTTTACCGATTTTACATTATTTTACCATTTTACCCGTTACATCGTACATCTGCTCAGCGCGGAGGATGTAAACGTGATCGTTGATGATTACCTTCTGAACGCCAGCCTCGTTAGCCTCAGCATTGTCAACGCCTGTGATGACTTGCGGAGCCTTCTTAACAAGGATCAGACCATAGCCTTCATTGTTACCCTTCGCAAAGTCATTGGTGTAGTCACTCATCGACAAGTTCCAGATGATCGATCCTTCGTAAGTCAGGAAGATGTCAGCATCCTCCATCTCCGGAGCACTGATCGTGTACTCACCTGCATTCGGAGCATAGAGCGTCAGACTGTACTCTGCTTGGTCGTTAGCCATCGGAGCGTATACGCGGCACAACTTAGCATTGTAAGCGTTACCGAAGATCTGAGCCACACTCGGCGTGTTGGTCATCGTCATCTTCACGAGGTCCTTACCGATCTGGTACTCATTGAGTGCCTCTACGTTAGCAGAGATCGTGAGTTTATCTTTGTACTCCTCGTTACCGAAGAATACCTTGATATTCTCAAAGCCGTTCTCCGAAACACGTTTCGGTGCGTAGTATGGTTTTGTATCATCTACTGCGCCCATCTCCATACCTTGTGCAACAATAGTTGCGTTAGCTTGGATGAAATACGGAGTACCAACTACGAAGTTCATCTCACCAGCATCCTTGTCCTCATAGGTGTACGTATTCGGGTTCAGAACCGTTACCGTCTGGTTAACCGTACCGTGTTGCAAGGTCGGGTTAGCTACACCGTTCCAACCAGCGTCAGTCGATTGACCGTCACCCGAAGCAGCGAACAGTTGCAGAGCCAGCGATGTAGCTGTCGGCAGAGTAACGCCGGACATCTTGAAGCGGAAGGTCTTCGTGTTACCGTCAACTGTCATCAGGTAGAATACGCCCGGACTCATAATACCACGGAATTTCTTCCAACCGTAGAGACCTTGCGCACGAATGTCACCATGGTAATCCATGATCGCGTAGTGCTCTTCGTTGTTCAGTTTAGCACCTGTTTCAGCATCATAGATACCGCTGATAGCGTCAACCGGGAACGGAACAGCTATTGCATGCCATTTATCCGGATTAGCGTTGTCACCGAGTGTGATATCGAAGTATGCCTCAGTGCTTTCAGCAATCGTTACATTGTCTACACCAGTGATCTGACCAGAGAGACCTGCGCCCATCGTTGCGGCTACAGAGAATACCTGATTAACCGTCGTCAGTTGATTAACCTGAATCGTACTCTGCTCGTCTGCAATCACGCTCTTTGCCTCTTCTGCGCCATTACCGTTGATGACAATTGTTGCACCATTTTGAGCGATGTAGCTCTTCGGCTCCTCGAAGTTATCAGTGTTAACCGTTACAACCACGTTACCGCTTGCTACGATCTCTTCCTCTTCAACGTTCGTGTTGATTGCAACCGGAGTTGCAGGAGTCGGATTCTCAGGATCTACTGCAGGAGCAACATACTCTTTGCGGTTGACATAGAGAGCAATATCTTGCTGACCGCTTGCGTAGCAAGAGAAGCGTGTATTCGTCTGGTTATATCTCAGCCAGTTGCGAGTATAAGAACCTTGCGCCAAAATCGTAGCCACACCCTCTTCGATAGAGATTGACCAAGAAGCATTTGCGTCTATCATAGTAACCTCTTTCATGTCATTGCTGCTCGAAGAAGCTGCGCTCAGGTACTTGCCGTTGTTACCCTGGAATGCATACAAGCCGTTGCCTGCGTCAACCAATGTGAAGGTCTTAGTGCCATCTTCTGCACTCAGGATGCCTTCGTTATCAACTGTACTTGCAACCTCCAAGCGATACTTGCCATTATCACTTACTGCACCCATGGTCTTAACATCGGTACCTTCTGCTATATTGGCGATTATCACCTTCGAGCCAACAGTAATATCAGCAGTGCTGGTCACTTTGTGCCATTCACCAGCAATCTTGTTAGCAGGCTCTTGAACGGTAATCGTGTACGTAGCTACACTTGCGATATAATCTTCCGTCTCAGCGAAAGAAGCAGTGATAACTGCCTTTCCATAGCCTCCTGCCAGAGCGATAACACCACTCTCATCGACGGTTGCTACAGCTGCATTGTTCGTGTTGTAAGATGGAGTGACGTTGAACGGATTGTTCAATGTCGGAGCAACCCAACCACCTATTCCAGCAGCAGGAATAGTCTCCGAAGCCGGAGTGTATGCTAGTGCCGGATCTTCTTGACCTGCAACAACGGTAATGTCGTATTCGCCAAGTTTTTCCTCTCCGAGATAAACCTCAGCCTTCTTTTCACCAATAGATGTCAAGTCTGCTACTACATTACACTGATCCGTGATATCTACATAGTCCTCGCAGTTTGCATCGTAGCAAGCGTAAACAACCAGACCTTCCGAACTGAATGTACCGTTCTTCGGGAACTCAGTGGTTACAACATTGTCAGCAATTACAGAGTAGTGATCAACTGCTTGTGCTTCGCCCGTGTACTTAACTACAATAGTACCTATTTCAAGACGTGTTGTCTTACTTGTACCCAAGCAAACGAGATATACATGCTGGCTATTCATACCAGTTCCGGTAGAGAAGGTATTGCCTGCAGTTGCAGCAGAACCAGTTTCCGGCAAATTATCCTCATCGGTACCAACGCCAATAGTAGTGTTATTACAACCTTCAGGAATCGTAATAATTACCTCGTCAATCGTGCAACCCTTTGCTGCATCAATTGCCAAGTAACCACCGCCTTGATAGATACGGATGAATGCCGGATTTCCATAGGTAATCGGATCGGTACTTGCATTACCCTTCTTAGCCTCGAACGAGATCTCGTTATTCAAGTCACCACTGATGACTGCAAATCCGTCAAGGTCTTGAGCTGTCTTGCGGGTGTCTGCTTGTGCTGCAACAGTTACCGTAAACTCAACGCTTGTTCCAATATAAGTCTCAGCAGTCTCAACAGTTGCAATAATCGTTGCTGTACCAACAGCGGTAGCGGTGATCTCTGCATTGTTAAGCGTGATACACTCATCACTGCCTTCCTTAATACTATAAGTGATAGCCTCAGCAGCAGCCTCCGGAGTTACATTCGTCGGAGTAATAGTTGCTACATCATTAACCACCATCTGCATGTTAGCAATCTCAATAACAACTTTCGCCTTCTTCCATACAACTTGACAACCAGCGTTCATCTGATAAGTCAGATTGTTGTACTTCTGCATTGTACCGGTAGCGATGATTTGGTCACCGATAGCCAAGTCATTGATACCGTCTGCCAATGTGTATTGGAACAACTGAATGTATTCCTCACCATTCTCCGTGTCACGGATAGTAACCTTGGTACTGCTCGGGAAGGCAGTAATGATACCCTTCACAAATACAGTCTTTGTCAGATCGCTTTGGATATTTTCTATCAATCCATCAGCAACTTCAACTGTGTATGGATCATCAATCGTATTCGAGATATCAGTCTTCGGTTCGTTATATGCCACATAGCTTTCCATGTAACAGCCTGCATTGAACTCGTACGTGGTCTGATACTTCGTCATCGTTCCGGTAGCTGTAATTGTGTCACCGGCCTTGATGTCACCCTTAGTGAAGGCAGTATTATTGTTATCTTTCCACATGCGATAGAACTCATAAGTCACAGGGTTCTCGCTATTGTCACCAATTTCTTTGACGAATACGTTGTACGATCCATTGTATGCAGCTGCATTATTTTGCAATGTCTCGTTATACGAAGCTCCGGTTACAACACCCTTAACATGAACTTGCTCGTTGTTGTAGCAACCGCTATTGTATACGTCAATTGCTTGTTGCGGAGTGAACGGAGTCACGTCGCTTGCCGGAACAGGAATTGCCAATGTATAGGTAGCAGTTGCAATTGCACTCTCTTGAGCATCTTTCTTTACAAATGCCTTGATGGTATGTTCGCCGCAAGTATTAAGTGTGATCGGCTCGCTATATACAGCGCTCGCTGTAGTCGGATTATTACCGTTCGTGGTGTAATAAATTATTGCGTCTTCTACTTCCGTTGCAATAACCACATGGATTGCTTCCTGATACTCATCCTCTACCGGAGTTACCACGGGATTCAGCGAGAATGTCGGAACATCCAAAGCAGCTGCACAAGAAGTTGTGTAAGCGCTATAAGAGATTGCACTCTGCGATACAACTACATCATCCAAGAAGAAGCGGCCCTTATTCGTAACATTAGATTCAAATTTAATCTTTACGGAACCTGTTGCCTCTGAAATTGCCACGGTGTATGAATTCCAAGCAGCACTTGCAATCGTTACAGAAGATTGATCCAAAGTTGCACCAGAAGCAGAGATTTTCAATGTCGTATTATCACCACTCCATGCACCGGCTCTGAAGGTCAATGTTGCAGCACCTGTAATCTCAATTGCCGGAGTCTCAGCTGAGCCTGCTGCTTTACTTGCACCAAACTTAGCACAACCACTTGCTGCATTTCCACTTACAACAGTCCATCCTTCCAATGACAATGTACCATTTGCGATGGAATTGCTCCACGCATTATCATTACCACCCGTACTGGTACAATTATCAAACGTCTCGCTGAACAATGTCGATGCTTGCCCTGCTCCTTCGGTTGCAAATACTGCGTACAACTTGTCAGCCGTTGCGCCAATAGTATATTGTGTACCTGCAGCATAGTAGTTCTCGGTCGGCTCTTCATCCTGCTCAGCTACAGCCGCCTTGCTCCAGCCTTTCAGAACCTTACCCGTGCAACCGGAGTAATGTAGCTCGCTCGGCAGAGTAACTACATCATTCAATTTATGCTGATTCTCTTCAAACTCGAACTCTTCACCATTCTCACTCAGAATCAGATGTGCTGCCGGAAGTTCAACTGTCGTGAAGTTGCCTTCAAGAGCGGTATTCGTAGCACAATAATCTATGCCATCTCCTACAGCCATAATGCTATAGTTGTACGTTGCATTTGCGGTCAAATTCTCTACCAGATACGAGAGATCAGTCAAATCAGTAATGCTTGCATTCTCAACAATCGGGGTCTCGCCTTCTGTGATATTCAAGACATAACTGCTTGCATTCTCAACTTCATTCCAAGCAATGATCGCGCTCTGATAATCAACTACGATCTCGCCATCCAATGCCGGTTTCTCAAGACCTTGGCACGGGTCGTGCTCAAATGTTGCACTAACCGTTACAGCCGCAGCCGGCATAATGAACTTGTTATTTGTTACCGTTACTACCTCTTTCGGATCAGAATTGGTAACATATACATCCCATGCATCGAAATGATATGGGCCAACTGCCGTAGGACTCAAAGTAACCTCATCATTTTCACAAGCCAGCTCCAAGTCTGCCACTACAGTACCATTTGCAATGTTGGCGTCAATAGTAATTGCACGCTTCGTGCAGCAAGTGGTCATATACTTAGCTGCAACTGCTACGCCTTCAATATGAATTGGTCCAACACCAACATTCGAACCGGAACCTTTAACAAACAAGAGTTTAACGGCACGCGATTCTGCTTTAAACGCAGTCGAAGTAATGAATTCATGAGTTGAGCCTTGCGAACCACTAATTTCAAAACTTTCTACATCTGTAAATGTTTCTGCATCTGCGGCATCAGCCTCTTGCACCTTAATAGAAGTAGCATCAGAACCACCAACCATCTTCACTCCAAAGGTAGTAGAACTGATAGCACTTGATACCGCAATAACGATTTCATCCTTATCAGTATCAAATTTTACTCTATAGGGAGCGTTACCCTCAGCATAATCAGAACCCAAACCTTTTGCAGTTACGTTCACTAAAGTTGTTAAATCTGCTTTGACACCGCCGTTCCAAGTAAACAAGTCAGTTGAACTTGCATTCGTAAAGACGGCATAATAGGTAACATCAGGAGTAGAAGCAGTTACGAGAGCCTCGTTATTCAAGATCTCAGGAGCATCATCAGACAAACCTTCAATTGCGGCACCTGCTTTCCAACCATAGAAGGTCGGATAGTTAGTCGCATCGCAAGGAGTCGGATTTTCAGGCAGAGCAGCCAGAATACTTGTTCCTTCTTTTGCCGTAGTACTACTTACTGCACCGCCAATTGAATAATTGATCGTGCGAGTCGGTATCTCTTCAAACACAACGGTAATTGTAGTAGCAGCTTTAATGCCGGTAACTTTCTTGAGGTTGTTATCAACATCACCTGCGGTAGCCGTAATCTCTTTGAAGCGATAACCCTCTGCCGGAACGATGTCGGTTACATCAACCGTTGCGCCATCACCTTCGGTACATACATTCTCTTCAACAACAGTGTAAGTACCCTTTGTATTATCCTCTTCACCCTTCGTTACTGCAACCAGATTCTCAGGTGCGCAGACGTGGGTAATAGTAATAGTGTACTTAAACTCAACGGTCTTACCCTCGTAGGTATAACTTACAGTCACCTCTTGCTCACCGAGTTGAGTCATAACAGGCTCACTCCATGTAGCAGAAACAGGTTCATCATCACCATAGTTATAAGTAGCTGTTACGGTTACACCTTCGTGCGAGAATTCCTCATTATCATTGAACGCAGTCTTGTAACCCTCGCTCAGTGCGATAGAAACAACTTTCTTCGGACGATAAACGATTTGGTTATTCTGTGCAAACTCTTTCGTATTAGTTTTTTCATAAGTAAAGATTTTACCGGTAACCACAACAGAATCGCCTACCAGGATAGCCTCTGCATTCGGAAAGTTCACTCCGCCAAAGTCTTTACCGCGAAATACCAACAATTGCGGAGAAGTGGTTTCTCCATCATCCGAAATATTGTAAGAGATATTACCGTATGAACTGAATTCTTCTGTTATCTCGCTTACCTTACCTGTAACATAAGCATCTTCCAAATCATCGAACTTATCCAGGTAATCCAATGCCTCAACTACTGTACATGGTTTGGTAGGATCGTTTGGAAGAGCCTTAACAGTAATTTCATAACTCGTGGTCTTCTCTATTTCCTTCTCTTGATAAGCGATAGTAACAGTCTTCACGCCAGCCTCACTCATATCCGGAGTAGAAATAGATTTTGGAGTTACATTCTCTTTCTCTGTATCATTATCATACACAGCCTTGATTGCCAAACCCGTGGAGTTGAAAGGCTCGTTTACCCAGAAGGTCTTCTGGCTTGCTTCACTGGTAATTACCAGATGATCTAACTCTTTCGACTCTTCAAACTCAGCTGAGACAGTCACATCGTAGAGCGGCATAATGAACTTGCCGTTCGTAACCGATATCTTTGTTTCAGCATCGCCGGTCTTATAGACATTGTACTCTTTCAACTGATACTCATCGGAAGGAGTATTCGTAAGTGTCAACTCTGTACCTGCTGCGACAGCCGTCAAATCCTCGGCACCGCTCACAGCCACGCTACCATGTGCAATCTTGTCATCAACAGTAACAGCAGAGATAATCGGCTCGTAGGTGATAACGATGGAACTGATAACGGTGGAACCACCAGCCACATTCAAGTAGAAATATTGGTTAGAACCGGTTACTTCCCAATTCGTGCCGCTGGTTCCTACAGTCTGCGTCGATAAGTTTTTACCTTCTACAGGTGCAGTCATCGTTTCATCCGATACATACGGGGTCCATGAGCGATCAGAACCTGAAGCCTTTGTCATGGTAATCTTGGTGATGTTTCCGGGAACAGGGGTCGTGTTATAAACATAGTGACCAGCCTTATCGGAGTTCAACTGAATACCAGCATTTTTGTATGCATAAGTCTTACCGGATACACCACCTGCTGTCCAATCATATTCTGCATAACTATTTGTAAAATTAGCTATCTGATCCGCTGTAATCGTAATCTTCGGTAGCGGAGCAGTAACGGTTACTGTAGCGGTTGCGGTCTTTGCATTGTAGCAACCATTAGCTTCTTGGCTAGCTTGTACGGTAACAGAGCCGGCTTTGACAGCGCTTAAGGTATTACCTTCTATGGTTGCAGCATCGCCTGCTGTAATAGAATATGTGATTGCACCAACACTATTCGAAGAGAATAATGTGCTAACATCCAGAGTTTTACCGACCTCTACATTGCCGTCAGTAGGAGTGATAGTCGGATCTTCTTTAGCTGTAATCGTGAAAGTAGCAGAAGCCACATCGCCATCTGTATTGTCTTTCGTTGCATAAGCCTTGATAGTGGTCGTTTCACTAACAGCAATTACGCCGGTATATAATGTAGAAGGATCTGCATCATCTATAGAGTAATAGATAGTTGCGCCTTCAACGCTCGAAGACAGAGTAACATTTTGTGCTTCGCAGAACGATCCCTCTTGGGGGCTGAACGTAATAACCGGTTTGGGAGATACAGGCTCATCACCTCCGGTTGAAGCAACGGTATAGGAAATATAATATGCTTTTACACCTTTATCAATTCCTGTTACAGTAACAGTCAAAACTGTACCAGATGTAGTTGTGTTCGATGCATTAATCGTAACATCAGTTGTACCATCCAAAGATCCAGAGCCTACCGTCGTATCGTCAACTTTCAAAGTCACCGTACCGGCAGTTCCGCTGAATCCTCCGAATTTCGCAGAGAATGCAGAAACCGTCATCGCTTGATTAAGTGTCGTTGTGAATGTGATACTTGTAGCAGGTTTTTTACTTGATCCTATCTGCGCGTATTCTGCACTAGGAGTAAAAGAAGTTGTGCCGGCGGTAGTAATTGTCCACGTTTGACCACGTGAATCATCGCCCGTTACACTAGTTCCACTTATATTGGTGCTTCCATCAGCCGAACCAAAATTGATTAAGCCATCGTTAGATTCATCGCCTCCACCAGGTTCGTCACCACTACTAGCCGCATTCACCGTAATATTCTGTGTTGTGGATTTTCCTCCGTAAGTAATAGTTACAGATGCATCACTTGTAGTCAACGCTGTACTCAAACTCGGTTCAAACGAAAACTCTTCCGTGTGTCCAGCATAAACGTAAGTATCCGGATCTCCGCTACTAAAAGTACGTGTGATCACTAATCCTGTCGGATCAAAGACATCACCTTCAGTGTAAGTAAGCGTTGTCGGAGCCGTAGCTACCTCAATCGAAGAAAGGGTCGGAGTCGGAGGTGTTGGATCATCGCCGCCTGTTGTATATGTTACAGCAACAGATTTTACATAAATAGCCTTTGTTGCTTTACTTGGTTTTGCGACTCTAACGACAATTTCTCCCGAAGCAGAACCATCAAATGTATAGTTTGTGGCTGTAGCAGAAAGAGATTTCGGCTCACCACCAAAAGCACTTCCACCTACTGTTACAGAAGCAGATGCAGTTACACCAGATGCTGTACTTGCATTTACTACAACTTTCGTTATAGTGCCGGAAATTCCACTCGTGGCTAACTGAATGTAGGTCACTTGAGCGCTACCCGTACCATAGTGGATACCTTTGGTGGCATCGTAGGTACTTTCTGTTCCATCTGATGTTACCGTCCAGTCGACAGCATCGTCAGCAGTACCCGATCCACCGGCCGCTGCTGTAAATGTCAACGTAGACACTTTCTCTTCTGCCCACATTTGTGTGACGCCGATGCACATCAGCATCAATAGGGTTAGAAATAGTTTAATTTTTCTCATAATGTTTGAGATTTTTAGTTAAACAAAAAGTTAATTAATATTGATTGTTATTTTGATTGCTTTTTCCGTTTGATAGTGTGCTTCACCTTTAATACAGCAAAGTTCAGTTCTAATTCCGTCTCCGTTTCAGCGGTTGCCATATCGTTCCCTATGATCTCACCTATCAATTCGCCACTCTTCTGCAACAAGCCTTTCTGCTCCTCTTTTTCTTCCGTATGATTAAGAGCTTTTAGTGTTCTCGCTAATTCTTTCACAGAAGCAAAAGTGTCAATTATTGCTATTGTTGTCAGTTCTGCTTGTCGGCTTTTCAGAATCGTTGCCATCATATACAGGCCTCGCTCTGTAAAAGCAGTGGGCATTACTGTACTGTGTTTCAGTACGTTAAACCGGTCAAAATTTTTGACCAGTTCTTCCTTCTCCTCTTCTTCAACAGACAAAATGTATCCCATAGGAAACTTTCTGAGATTATTCTTGACTGCTTGATTGATCTCCTTTGTCTGCACGCCATATAGTTCTGCGACATCTCTGTCTAGAATAACCGGTTCACCGCGCAAAACAATAATCTTGTCCTGCACATCCTCCATAGAAATTGGCATCAATACCTCATCTGTCTTGGGAACAATTACTTTCGGTGATTTCCTTGCTGCCATAATCAATAGTATTCGTTTATTATGAGATTCAAACTATCTCCACTATCCGATGCTGAGGAGCATGACCATCAGCAGGGCGAAAAATAGTTTTAATCGTCTTAGCCCCTACGAGGCACGATTGCTACTCATAATGTTTGAGATTTTTAGTTAAACAAAAAGTTAATTAATATTGATTGTTTTAATATTACAATAAATCGGAATGTGTCCCTGTACGCATAAATAACAGAGTCAGTTGTGTATCATTTTGCTGCCAAATCATTAACCAATTTGGTTCTATATGACACTCCCAACAATTAGCATAATCCCCGGATAGTGTACATCTCAACCTAAGATTTGACGAAACATATCATCTACACTATCAGCCTTGTAAATACGTCCCATGCGCACATCTTCCAAAGCAGCATCGATACCTTTGCGACGACGCGGTTTCAATCGCTCTGTTATCACACCAAGCGAACTTAAATACAGAAATAGACTCTGTCCCGCTTGCGTTCTCTCATTAATATGTACTGCGTATGTTGCCATAATATGTTTGAGATTTTTAGTTAAACAAAAAAGTTAATATTGTTGTTAATTTGGTTACTTATAGTCTCGGAAGAAGAATATTCCAATTGTTTGTTATACGATTGACAACAAATCCTCCTTCACATTTATCATAGAACGCATACCAGTTGAGACATACGATAGTGCCCCAGTTCCTTAAACTCTTCCAAGGTCAAGAGTTCCTTGCTCTCTAACTCTTCTATTCTTGTTGTTTCCATATGATTTTTAGATTTTCAATTCCGCGGCAAAGTTACAAAATATCTTTGATATTTGCAAATTCTTTTGCAGTTATTTTCATTTTGTCACCAAAATCGCTGTTTTTATGAGATTCAAACTATCTCCACTATCCGATACTGAGGACGGCCATCAGCAGACAGGCGAAAAATAGTTTTAATCGTCTTAGCCCTGCGAGGCACGATTGCTACTCATAATGTTTGAGATTTTTAGTTAATAAATATGGTTATTAATAGTGATTGATTTGTTATTTCTCTATACAATGCTCTCGCGCGATAGCTATTGCTCGCTGTAGCTTCTCAGCTAATATTCGCTTGTCCGGCAATTGTGTATAGTATTGCGCTACCTTTATCGGACTTTCTTCATCTAACATCAAATACTCTATATGTTCCGTATTGCCTTCGCTACATAAAATCAATCCAATAGGAGATTCCTCTCCTTCGCGACGCTCATTCTGATTCAGATAGCGCAAATAGAGTCTCATCTGCCCTTCATGTTCTGGCTTGAACTTACCTAATTTCAAATCGATAGCCACTAATCTCCGCAACCCTCTATGATAGAAAAGCAAGTCAATATAATAATCTGTTGCATCAATAGTTATTCGTTTTTGACGAGCCAAGAATGCAAAGTCGCCACCCATCTCTCCTAAAAACTCTTGCATTTGTGAGACAATAGCACTCTCCAAATCCTTTTCCGAAAAGCTATCAGGAAGTCCTAAAGCATCGAGAAAATAGCTGCTGCGGAACACCAAATCCGGAACAAGAATATTCTTCTCTGCGGTCTCTTCCAAAGTCTGCTTTATCACTTCTTCCGGTCTCCTGCTAATCGCTGTACGTTCATATAGTTGCGAGTCTATCTTCTGGTCAAGCGTTCGCGTATCCCAACGTTCATAATAACACATCTGCATATAAAACTGACGAGCAAGAGGGTCAGAGATAAACATTATTGATCGCAAGTGAGTCCAACTGAATTGTCTCCGCACTGCGTATACAATTTCCTCCTCCGTAAAAGTATACGCGGCGCGTATACAATGTAGCAATGTGCGATCACTCCAACCTTTGCCATAACGCTCGGTCAGTTGCGCAGCCAGATTCTTAATCACCTGTTTGCCATACTCCGCACGCTTATTATAAAGCACATCCTCTTTGATACGCGTTCCTATGCGCCAATTCGTCATACATACTTCCGAATTGACATAAACGGCGACCCTAGTACGCGTATCATCTATAATATGGCACACGTCAGCATACAACTGCTGACTCTCAGGCATGCTCTTTATATTTTGCATTATTTCTTGTGCCATGTTATTGTTATATAAAAACGAAAAGAAACAAAACCGTATAGTGGTTCTGTTTCTTTATAGCGCATAAATCCTACCGACGGACGTGAGCCCGGTTGTAAAGTATTGATATGTCGCTGTTTGATTCATCATAAAGTAGTGTCTTGCGCTCACATTAAAGCTCAATACGAGTCGCAACTCCGTTGCTCCTGGGAATTTTCGCTTTATGCTTCGCTTTCCCCACAAAATATCTCTGCGTTAGCATTTTGCGGGGACCCCATTTCAAAATCTGCTGCAAAGATACACAAAAAATTTGATATATGCAAGCGTTTTGGTAAAATAATTTTTTTTGTCATTATTGTTTTACAAAAGATCTATTCGAGCAGAAATATGGGTCAAAAATTTCCAATATTGACCATAATTTTTATCCCACAGATTGGACGGATTTTATATGTCAACAATTGTCAACAATTAGCCAACAATTTCTATTAAATGTAAATAAAAAAAACAGATAAAACACTGATAAGAAAATTATATTAAAAATAACTTTTTGAAAACAACCTTCGTTGTTCCATGCCTTTGTCTTGATAATTCTCTGTTCCGAATAAATTCGACCAGACAATTCTCAATCCAAATCCATGATACCTGCGTATCTTTCAAAAAGGCAATTATCTTTGATGAGACTTTGATGAGACTTTGATGAGACTTTGTATGTACTTGATATATAGATGGTTAATAGCAAAAGTCTCAAAGTCTCATTAATCTCACGCAGAAAAAGCGACAAAGCGACATGACAAAAATTATTATCGTATACCATTCAACCCAACGAACGATGTTTCGGATAGGTAACAATAAGGGTAACGACCAGGCAATAACCAAGTAATATCTAAGTAATAACTAGCTGTTGATAGCTAAAAAGATCGGGAAAGGTACAGGAAAGGTACGGGAAAAGTCTAGGATTACCAGGTAACGCTAAGGTAGTTGATAGGAGATGAGTCCCAAAAAGAGAGCCCACAGATGAAACGGATTGGACGGAAACAGATAAAACACTGATAAGAAAATTATATTAAAAATAACTTTTTGAAAACAACCTTCGTTGTCCTATGCCTTTGTCTTGATAATTCTCTGTTCCGAATAAATTCGACCAGACAATTCTCAATCCAAATCCATGATACCTGCGTATCTTTCAAAAAGGCAATTATAACATAGATAAAATTGCTGTCTATTAGAAAAACACAACCCCACCTCGGGGAGGCAGGGTTGTTGTTTAGGATGTCATACGCGCGAAAATAAGGAATACGTGCGTACGTGTGCGGGAGATTAGTCGATAACGTCTCCGCGACGACGAGGAGCTTCATTACCGGTACCGCCGCCAGGGCCGTTACCTCCGGCAGAAGACATCGTCACTGTAAGTTGCATCAGATCCGTTGCAACATCAGTAATCTCTGTAATTGGTTTCTTATACATTTTCATAATTGAAATTATTATTCTTTTATAATAGGAGTAAAGTTTGACCAGTTTTCTACACGATAGCCTCGTATATCGCGTACAGAGTTCTTGAACCAATCTATTTTCTTAAGAGCCTCAATAGCTTTAAAGAGCGATGTCATGTCTTGGTTATTGGTCATATAGGTGCTTCCTTGAATCCAATAGAAACCACACTTTTCTAACACGCGCTTTATCTCATAATAAGCGCCATTATACGGCTCTCCGTAGTACTGCTGCAGGTCAGCAATATTCATATCAAAACTCAGTGCATACATATTATGCCACAAGCTTAAACAGAGATTCTTTGTTAAAATAGATTGCTCCGTCAGCTGTCTGAGCAGATATGACAGTACCTACGAAAGGATTAGCTTCTACCTCAATTACCTTACCGCGCACCCACTCTTTAAGCATGGTGACTTCCGGTGAAATCAAAACAATATCTCCTAATTTCATAATCCTAACATTTCTTTTCGGCTGCAAAGGTACGGCAAATTTTTGACATATGCAAATTTTTGCCGTACTTTTTGCCGATTTTACATTATTTTACCAAACGACCCGTTGCATCAAACATCTTCTCACCGCGGAGGATGAAGATCTGACCGTTGATGAGGAGTTTAACCGGTTGCTCGGAAGCATTGAGGTTCTCAACGCCGGTAACAACTTGTTCTGCATTCTTACCCAGCGTTACGCGACGACGCGGAGCCGGGTTACTAGTCTGAGCTTCTTGATACTCTGCGTAAGTCGGAACAAGCTCCATGTTAATGTAAGCACGGTTCGGGTTCAGTTTTAAGGTCGAACCTACTATGTTCTCACAACTCCAGATTTTATTCTCAGCAATATAGAGAATAGTGTGTTGGTTGTCCTCGTTAATTGCTAGCGTCGAAGCAGCATAGTTACCAATCATACCACGAACAGCAACAGGATCGTCTGCAACTGTCTCGCCGTAGAACAAGTCGATGCGACCGGTTGTCGATTGGAAGATATACGGCTCACCTGCCTTCAACTCTTCGTTCGGCAGAACCTCTTCGAAATCGATCTTGTCGTTATACTGCTCGTTGCGGCTTGCGATCTGATAGAACGTTGCACCGAGGTATTGACCAGCAGGTACATTATGATCTACACACAGCGTACCAATATTGTTCGATACAGAACGCTCATAATCCGGAGTTGCGTCGAAGATCATGTTGTAGATACGTGCATTTTGCGCTGTTTCGCCTTCAAATGCCTTCAAGGTTACTTTGCCTGCCGGAACAAATACCGTCTTTTCCTGTTGAGCACTTTCACCACTACCTTGGTAGTTCCAATCAGCCACAACAGCCTCACCATCGCCTACGCATACTTGCAAGTGACGTGCATTGTTGTTGGTGCCTCGGAAAGTAATAGTCAACTTACCCGGAACCTCAGTTGTGAAGTTCAACTTGCTTCCCTGGAAGTAGTTACCCGGCATCTTATTGAACGTACCCTTCAACGCTTGCGAATTGAAGGTAGCATCATTGGTAATACCAGGAACATTTGCCAATACGACATCCGTCAGGTTCTCCATAGAGCTAGAACCAGCGACAGCAGTAGCAAAGTTCCAAACAGTAGCTTCGGTTACGTTAACTTGTGGCAAAGCCGCTTCCTTCGTGAAGTTAACGGTGTACAACAACTGTGTTGCACCATCTTCAGCGGTTACAAGAACCGTAGAAGTAGCTTCTCCGGCCACAAATTCAGTAGCATCAGTGATCAACTTCGTTGCAAGAGCTGCATTTGTCTCTGCGGTCAATGCAGGAACAGCTGCTACTGCTGCTGCCAACTCAACCTCATAGGTATAAGTGCCATCAACAAGCGTAATAGCAGTTGTACCATACTTGAGCGACTTCAAAGTAGCATCATTCGTTACGTGCTCTGTCCACTTAGCGAAGAGAGACATCGTGCCATCAACTACATCATTATCGAAGTCCCAAGCGTTGGTGCAAGCAGCCTCTTTGTACCAGCCGCCGAAGTCCCAACCGTCAGCTGTCGGAGCAGTAGGTTCTTCAACTTTCTTGCCTTCAACCAACTTCTGGGCATCAATAGCATCGCCGTGACCTTGCAGGTCGAACGAAACAGTGTACGGACGAAGAACATATACCTTCGTGAAGTTCAACGAAGAACCATCATAAAGGATATAGAGATCATCTACGCCGTTCCAAGCAGCGGTAGCCTCGAAGTCGTGTTGGCTACTGGTCTGTGCCTGATAAGTACCTGTCTTAGCATTAGAAGTGGAAAGCACATACTTTGCATTGTTATCCGGGATACGAATAACGTCGCCGGTAGCAATAGCGCACTCCAACTCGATCTTCATTACTTCCTTAGTAGCAGTCAATTTGAACTTGCCATCTGTTGAGATAGCATCCTTGTCAGAAGTCTCTGTATTATTAATTGCAGCATTACCACCAACAAGAGTAGCATAGTTAGCCAAGTCAATAGAACCACCGTTCTTAGCCACCTTCACAGTGGACTCAGGAGCCTTCGTGTTATCAAACTCCATCGAGAAGACAATACCCTCAGTCGGGCAAGCAACCGGAGCGTAAACGGCATACAGGTCAATCGTTGCAGCAACGTCGCTGGTGATGGTGTTCAGATCAACCACACTACCGCCATTAGTATCAGACCAACCCTGGAAGGAGAAATGACGCTTGTTGGTGTTGATCTCAGAAGCCGTCGGATTCTCATTAACTGCTACCTCTTCGGTTCCCATCGGAGTTGTACCATCGTAGTAGTTAACGGTGAACTTAACCGGGATGAGTTGCAGATTCAGCGTAACTACTGCATCCTCTGTACCAACAGTGATAGTTGCAGGGTTAGCAGTTGCATTTTCTACACTTGCACCTGCGCCGCTTACAGACCAAGATACGAACTCATACAACGGATCAATGTCGCTATAGGTAGCCGTAGTGGTGTAACCCTCACGAACAGTGCTTGCGCCCAGCGTTACGGTACCCTTGCCTGCGATATTAACTTCGCTGGTTACATTATGATAAACAATCGCTGCACCGCAAGACTCAACCCTTACAGATTGCAGATAGACAGAATTACTTCTCTTAAGACGGAATACATTTGTACCATCCAAACCATCAGAAGCCGTAACTGTATAAGAGAATGTCTCTACGGCACCTATTGTTGCGTCATCCCAACCGAGTGTAGTTCCACCGGCAACAGAACCTCCGGTGGCATTCAGAAGAGTCAGACCACGCTGGCCGGTATTACCGGACTTAAGAATTACTGAAATCTTCGTGCCAACGGTCATGTCGTTATTCAACGTTACGCTAATTATATCAGCACTACCTCCGTTAAAGTAAAGACCATCTGCGTTATATACAATAGAGCTTCCAGCGGTCTTCATTCCTACAACAGCAATGCTACCACCGGCAGAACCGGTCTGCAAATCTACATTGTCGCCTACATTCAAAGCGGCACCACTCGTTGCAGGCCACAAATCAGCGCAACCAGCGAAGGCTGTCCATTTGGCATTCAGCGTCAAGTCAGCTGTAACATTTGCAGCGAAATCATAGAGATCTGCTCCATTGAACCATCCGTCGAAGGTGTAACCAATCTTACCAGACATTGCTTTTTCTGCAACTGGCGTATTCTTGTCAACAGGAACGATTTCCTCGTCATCGCCATCAACGAAGGTTACTTTCCAACCTTCCTTCACAGTATATTTATTGGTAATAGGATCTTGCGGAGTAGGAATATAACCGTCTGCACAGTATTCTACCGGCACTTCTTCCGAGAACGAACCTGCGGATACATTGAGGTTTTCTTTTGCATCCTCAGCCAAAGCAGATTCTACATTCCAAGTAATGTCGAACTCACCACCTTCAATAGCCAAAGTGGCTTGGTTATTTGCAGGCTTCGTACCCCATACATCATACTCTACGATACCAGAGATAGTAGCACCTTCCTTAACCGTTACAGTTACACCTTCCGGATAGTAGTTCGTTGCGCAAACATCGAATGCTACGTCGCCGGGTTTAGCAGTAATCTCAGTCCCACTACCAATAACTACATCGCCGCAGTTATTAGAAAGAACGTAACGATGCGAGCCTTCAAGGTTAGAACCATCAAGAATGATATTCTCAAGTGTGAGGTCACAGTAGTTCTGGATCAACATCTTAATCTCGCTACCCGAAGAAGTGATGGTACCGTTCTTCAATGTTACGGTATTGCCCTTCTCAAGGTGGAATGCTTGGTTCTGCGTACCAGCCGAACCTACTGCCGGAGAAACAGCAGTGTATGTATAGCCGCCGAAGTCGATAGTAATCTCCTTAGCGTCCGTCTTGGTCAACATCACACCAGCTCCGTTCGTTACATCTTCTTGCAGCACGATCACATCACCATCCTGTGCTGCCTCGACAGCAGCAACCAAGGTTGCATAGCCTGTCTCACCGATCTTAGCCTCATAATGCTCAGCCTCGGTGATGGTTACTGTATAATCCACATCGCCATCTTCTGCGTACGCGCTCGATACCTTATATCCTAACGGAGTATCATATGCCAAAGGCGTAGGAGCAGTAACTGTTGCACCACCGTTAGCATAAGCCTCAACTGTAGCAGCGACACCGCTCAGGCTAGTATTATACGGAAGCTCAATAGCAATGTTCGTACCACTGATTGTACCAGCAACCTCACCAATCTTGAAGGACTCAATGAACGGATCCATCTGGCGATATACAGCGATATAATCTACCGTCGGGTTCATACTGCTACCCGCTGTCTTTGTACGATAGAGATACAACTTGTCAGCATCAGCCGTCAAGGTGAAGGTGTACATCTTAGAGTGGCTGTCAAAGTTACCCTTGTTCAGATAGTTCAACGAGTCTGCTTTGGAAGCAAATGTCTTGGTGTCAAACAACTCAACCGTGGAAGAGATATTCGAAGCTTTGATAACAACCAGGTCACCCGCCTTGAACGTCTTTTCGTTGCCAAGAGTCAAACCGAAATAGTGATCCTCGCTTCCCAGTTTACCACCACCTTGCGTGTTTTTATCGATAGTTACATCATCCTTCCAATAACCAGCCTTATCCGCCGTGTGTTCGCCAGTATGCGTAGTTTTGATCAATTCAACACCATACTTCGGAGCAAAATAGAAACGTACATCGTAGTAGCCCCACGACTCATCTTGCGCTTGAACGTTTGCCTGAGCACGATAGCAGTTATACGGAGCATCAGCCCAAACAGCCTGTTGGATTGCTACTTGGAGAGCCTTAGTGCTATTAGCTGTAGCTGAAATTGCAGGAATATCTCCTACCGCTGTGCCATAAGGCAGTTCATAGTAATATGTGTGCGTATTAGCCGAGAAGCCCGCAACAGTTACACCGCCAACCTTAAGGTCGCTCAGAGTAGCATCATCATCCAATGCCGGAATCTCGCCTATAATGATTGACTTCAATGTTACAGTACCATCGCTCGTGGTTGTAAAACGAATAACTGCCTCTGCGTCTGTATCTACTACATATTTGGAATCTGTCAAGGTGCATGTTTCTGCCGCAGCTTCACCGACCTTAATAGTTCCGGCTTGTGCATAGTTGCCAAACGTAAATGTCACACGCTTGTTTGCAACAACGCGCAACTCAACATAAGCGCCAGAATGTCTCAACTTATAGCCGAAATAGGCATCACCTTCGCTCTCCTCGCCCCATACACTATTTTTGCTACCGTCAAGGTTTCCACAAGCATAGCCAGCGGGCAAGAAATCGGCAAGAGCACCACTATTATTATCATCAGCAAAGTTTACTGTACCATCTGCTGCATAAACCTTGTTCCATTGAGCTTGCAGGGTGATGACTTGGTCCGCTGTTCCGTCCAACTCTGTCGGATTAACAACATCATCACCATTCTTCCAATTAACAAAGGTATACAGTGCTTTGGTCGGGTTTGTAATACCTGCCGGGTGTTCACCAACAGTTACTTCTTCGCTATCCAGAAGATCCTCACCATCCATATACTTAACGGTGTATTTATCAACATGGAGAGTCCATTGAGCAACGAAAGTTACAGGATAAGCAGGCATTGTAAACTCTGTGTTTGCAGCAATGTTATGTGTATTCGACTCATCGTCTGTCCACTGCCATCCCGCGAAGTCATAACCGCTCTTCTCCAAAGCTGTTCCTAATGCTGTATTAAACTTACCACCTTCTACGGTAGCCGCTTGTGTCGGAAGACTCTGTCCCTCTTTCACAGAACCATCACCTGCAGTGTAAGTTACAGCATATTTTGCCGGACGAATTACCTCAAAGTATCTCATCTGACAGTTACCGCCGCCTTTCCAAATATAAACCTTTGTTTCATCTACTAGATTGTTGGTAGTTGGGATAACAACTTTATTATAAGTTGTAGCATTTGAAGATGTTTGTAATTTTACATCCTCAGTTTTAGAACTTGCCTTGGATACTAAAGCTGTATTACCTGTTACAATTGATTTAATTGTATCACCTGCCTGCAACGGGCAATCCAACTCTGCGATAAAATAAGACTTGCTGTTATCTGACAACTGTAAAGAACTATTGCCATAAACGGTCATCTTATTGTTTTCATTATAGCCCTGTAACGTACCTCCGGAAATAGAAGCGAGATAATTGCTCGTTGTAACATCAAAAGTTCCGGATTCTGACAAGTTGCCATTAGTTAAGCCCGAGGTCTTAATTTGGAATTTATATATAGTACCTGCAAGCGAAGAACAATCAACTGCCGGAGTAACCGTTACTGCATAGGCATTAGATTCAGCATTGTCACAACCGTCTTTAATCGCCACACAGTAGTAATTTCCTGCGTCACCAGGTACACAGTTTTCCTTAGTAAATGTCGCACCTGTGCCAATTTCATTGCCGGCAGCAATAGAGCCCTTATACCATTTGTAAGAAATCTCACCATTTCCAGCAGTTAAAGCAGCCTCCAAAGAGATGGTCTCTCCTTCGTCATATGCTGCGGTACCAGAAATGCTCAAGCCGGATGGACAAACAGCAGTTTCTGCAGCGGCCTTGAACTCTACGAAATAGAGAACACCCTCTTTAGAAGTTTTACGTTCAATGCGAATACCCGCAACATCTGCTGCAATATCCATTGGAGTCGAAACACCACCAATATGAGGAGTAGAGAGAGTTCCTAAAGCGTCACCTTTTGTGCCTTCATTATTACATGCATAGACATTTACTTCATAGTCCTCACCTTGACCATCAGCTCTAAATGCGCCGACACGCAAAGTTCCGGCAACTGCAGGTTTTGCGAACCATGCATAGCCGCCATCATTTAACTTTGTTCCGTACAATCCACTTCCTGATTTAGTACCGCTATAATTCAAACCATTATCCGAACTACCACTTGGCACTTCCGTCGTATAATACCAGTATTTATCATTTGTACCTGTCGCATCTGTTGTAATCGGCACGAGAATAGTCTTAGTTGTAGAAACAGTAATATTACAATAGTCTTCTCCCGTATAAGTAAGGGAAGCTTGTATTGTAGGCAAACCAGGAGCCACATAATGGATAGTTCCGTTGTTGACAGTCGCGGCAGAGGTGATTGACGACGACCAAGTAACTGCATGATTCTCAGGAGTCGTTGTTACCGAAGCATCAAAATCATCATCACCAACTTCACCGCCAGCAGGCTCAACATTCCACGCAATTGCAGGCTGAGTACATGCGGGGGGAGTTCCTGTAATCGTAATCAGCAAACATGACTGCTCTGTACTACCTTTCGTTTTGAATGTAATGGAAGTCGCTGTTGATGATATACTAAAATCATACTCACTGACATTACCTGTATTGCGTGCCGGAAATGTTTTGCCAGATTGAGCAACACCTGCTACCTCTGAAATCTCTCCATTTGTTTTATTATCCTTATTGGTGTACCCTTTAATATTTAAATTAGAAGCTACAAATCCATTCGGAAAAGTAATCGTCATGGTCTTACCAGAGCCAATTTTTATATACTTGGATCCTTGCCCATCTGCATAACTATTACTACCTCCACCACCATGAGCAAAAGAGAATGTAAATGTTTGGTTATCCACAGTTGCCGACAACTTGTCACTAGCGAACGTACCAGTAGCAAATGTGTAATCATCCGCCCACATCTGGCCGATGCCGAGGGTAAAAATGAGAGTGAGGGTTGCGATCAGCCACCGCCCCTTCTCGGTTAAACTTAGAAATTTGTTTTTCATAAGCATTTAAATTTTTAAAGTTAAACAAAAAAATTGGTTTTTAATTATTTATTTTGAGTTATAAATCATTTTGATTTCTTGAACAAATCGGAATGAGTAACTGTTATAGTCTAATTGATACATATCAACCTAATATTTGCTGGAATAAATCATCCGTGCTAGTAGCATGATACACTTTACCAGCCTTAATATCTTGAACTGCTTCAAGAGTCTCATCATCCGGCACATATTCGTCCGAACGACTGATAATCTTAATGCCTTTCACTTGCTTGATCAGCTCAATTATCGGCCGTACTAATGCGTTCGCCGGGTTATATTGTATTGTCATTGTCTGCATAAGCATTTAAATTTTAAAAGTTAAACAAAAAAATTGGTTTTTAATTAATTTTATTGTATTTCAATTTCAAACACTACCATCTTTTGTGGTATGATATGATGGACATATGCATTTTCTTCGTCCACGGAGAAGATTATTGCCATATTCTTATAATTCGTACGGCGAACTTCTATCCCTAATTGACGAGACAAGTCCTCATCTACTGCCAATGCCCCCGCTGAATTCTCTAATTCATACAGCCTCGCGAATGTCATTCATTCCGAACTCTGCACCAAGATCTTTGGCTAATCCGTCGAAATACTCCTCTACCGTATACATCGGTTTATTCTTGAAGTCCGGATCAATAGTCAACGGCCGACGAAGCGGTTGAACCTTGATGCTCTCAATATATTCAAGCACTGCATTCATCTTCTGCTCATCCTCTATCATCGGTCCCATTGCTGTCAGAAACCGACTACTTGCTATTGCCTGCGCTGCACTCATAAGCATTAAATTTTTAAAGTCAAACAAAAAAATTGGTTTTAATAATATTTTTAGTCAAATATTTTTGCTGATTCTATTGAAAAAAACGTATAAAACACTGATTAAGAAAATTATATTAAAAATAACTTTTTGAAAACAACCTTCGTTGTTCCATACTTTTGCTTAACAATCTTCAATCATAAATGAATTTACATTGAACATTCTTAATCAAAACTATGATACCTGCGTATCTTTCAAAAAGGCGATTATATTAATTATACTTTTCTTTATCAGAGATAAACATAAAAAACATTTTATTCAGTTAGTCCAAAATGGCCAAAAAAATTAGTTTTCCATTGTCTCATCTGCCTGAGTCTTTGGTTCGCGGCGAGTATCCCAAATATCGTCAATATGAATAGCATCTTCGGATTCGGCGACAAAATAAATCATTTTATTATACTCTCCAAAGAATAAACCTCGATATTCTTTATCTGCCGAGGCCAACAAATCCTCTGGAGGGCCACTCATGGGAAACTTCTTAATCTGCTTAATAGCAGCAGTAGTTTCTTTACGGAATTTCGCAGCAGAACGATAACCAAAATCATCGTTGATCTGTTGCAAAGTCTGAAACCATGACTTCTCCGCTTTTTGAGCCCATTTAATTGTCATGCCGCTTCTCGTTCTTTCAGTTCCTGTAATGCACCATCCATAAACGCTTCCATCTCTTCTTCAGAAATGAAACGACCGGCTGCTATATCTGCTTCTGCGTCCTCAGCTCTTGCGATCAACTCTTCTTTCGTGTAAGGAGGCATTTCGGCACTTGGTTCAACAAGATGAGCGGCTAACCATTTGCGGTTATCCATCGTCAGCGTGGACTTCAAATAATCCAACAAGCCTTGTAATACAACTGCACTCATATTAATGTGTTTTACAAATTCGCGGCAAAGGTACAAAATTATTTTTACATACGCAAGCGCGCGCATAATTATCCCCTATTTCCGTCAATTTTTACACATAGGCGGGATAATGGCAAAAAACAAACATCCCTGCCACATACATGTAGCAGGGACGTAAGTAATCGGCAAACGAAATCAGAACACAGGTGTTCTTCTGCGTTTCGGAGCATTACCGCCTAATCCGCCTGATATATTCGGATCGTTGCCAATAACCACGGATCCCTCAAGTAAGGCACGGGACGGGGTGAGCTCTGTAATCTCACTTTTCGGTTGTTTATACATTTTTCTCATAATTAAATTTATTGCTATTTCGTTAATGCAAACGCATTCTTTCCTTATTTATTAACACGTGCGCGACGCGCGCAAGCGCGCTTGGTTATTTCACCAAGCGACCCGTTGCGTCGAACATCTTTTCTCCGCGGAGAATATACATCTTACCGTCAATCAGCAACTTGGTACTTAGTACCTGACCACTTGTTACTTGGTCAAAGCCGGTTGCCGTATTCGTGCCATTGAAGCCCATTGCTACGCGACGGCGTCCTTGAGCCACCGGAGTAACATAATCAGGTACTTCGCTCAACTTGATATATGCACGGTTGGCATTCAGCCAGTTAGCCGGATTCTCCGATGCAAAGAGTGAATTGTTATAGAAGATGTACTTGCCTAACAAATCGTCACCGTTCATCAGAGACAACGTGCCATAGAGACCGTTATGGTTGCCCGCTGCTGCATTTGCCTCATCCGTATAAGTAACAGCGATGCTGGTTACATCATCCTTCGGCAGGAAGATATACGGCATACCTGCTTCCATGACACCGTCGATCACTTCGTCGAAGAAGACTTTGTACGGTTGATTGTTCTCATAGGTCATATGAGCCACCTCAAAGATCGTTGCGCCGATCATGATACCGCCGTTCGGCAGACAGATAGTTCCATAAATATTTTGCGTTACCTCCCGGCTGTAATCTATCGGATAGAGTTGAGCACTGAACTCAAACAAGCGATAAGAATCGGTAGATCCAAGGAAATAAGTACCCGGCATTAAGAGTTCTGTTACAAATCCTTGCGCCTCATACGTGCTGGATGTAATAACATAATTTCCGATAGCCTTGGAAGCATCATTAGTTGCCTCTTCGGCAATGAACATCTTACGCGAGTCACCATCGTTATTGGTAGAACCTACCAGACGTATCTTTGCCAGATAGCCACTCGGCACGGTGAACGAAACTTCATTATTTCCATTCTTGGGTTTGAAGCCCTTCAATATTTTGGTATAGGTCTTACCGCCCCATGTTGAGTTCGCAGGTGCATTGTCTGCACTGACACTAATGCTGCTACCAATACTCCATGCAAAGTGCGTATCGTCATCCTCGTAAGATGTTGCAGTAAACGCCGTCGCACCGGTACTACCGTCATAGATTACTAATCCCGGTACGCGGCTGATCTTGAACGAAACGGTGTACTCTTGTTCCGACTCATCCTCCGCTGTCACAGTGAACGAAGCCGTACCGGCTGTCGAACCAGCCTGCGTAATTGTTCCGACAGAAGCGTGCGCATCATTTGCTACCGCAGCCACAGCAGGCTCTGTTGCCGGATCTGTTCCGTACGGATACTCATATATGTAATCATATACACCTTCCTTCAGTTCAACCGCATTACCGTCAACGGTCAGCGAACTCAGCGACTTATCGCTCGAACGCGTTGCACGCACTAATGTAATCGTATAAGTAGTAGCGTCACCATCCTTGTCGGTCAGCACATAGGTATTGTCACCCCATGCCCAAGCACCGGCATTGGTGGTTACGACAGCCGTACCTGCGCCGTTCCAGTAATACTCAGCCGTTACGGCACTCAGATCGGTTGAATAAGGCAGTGTCTCTTCGACCGTTGTACCTGCAACTTCAATCTTCGTTCCGTCAAACGTAATCGACTTCAATACCGGATTCATCGGGCGGTATACCTTCAGACCGTCTATCTTCGCGTTCAAGTTATCAGAACGTTTCAGACCGATAGAGGTAGCGCCAGCAGGAACACTTGCCAGAACAATACTGTTCTCTCCCGTTGAATAATCATCAACAGCAACAGAAGTCAAAATACCATTATCCAAATTGCCCGTACCTGTGCAAATCTCCAGCGCCTTGGTGCCAATATCCGATTTAGCATTGACATCTACCACCAGCACATCGCCGTTTTGCAATGTCTGACCTTCTTTCAGCGTTACGTAGATATAGTAGTCGCCCTTGTCAATTTTCAAGTCGCTCAACTTAACCGAAGCAGTTCCTTTATACAAACCGGTAACAGTTGCCGTGGTATTGCCCGTAACTGCTGCACCGATGATCTCAAGACCATCTTTTGCTTCTTTCTTGAAGTTAACCGTATAGGTCTTTTCTGTCTCATTGGCTGCTACGATGGTGAAGGTAGCCGCACCCGGTACACTCGTCACACTCAGCACCGCACCCGCTTTCTCGCTCGATGTGCCGTCTGCAAGCGTGTAAGCAACCGTAATCGTCTCATACGAAGGAGCGTACGGCAGTTCTACATCATACGTATACGTACCTTCTTCATAGCCTACAGCCGTTGCGTCTCCGGTGCCGATCTTGTAGGTCAATGCACTCAGGCTGAACGGTGAGGGTTTAACCACATATTTAGCCACCAGCGTCACATTGGCAGTCGGCTCATAAGCCGCAGCATTGATCTTCGCTCCCTCAACGGTTCCAACGTGCCAGCCTTCAAACAGATAATCATCACTTGCAGGAGTAGCGTTACCGATTACCAGCGGAGTGCCCGTGTACTTAACTGATTCATCAGCGTATGTACCACCATTTGCGTCCAATGTTACAATTGCCGGCAGGATAACATTCTGAATTTCTTCATCAATCATGATCTGCTTGAAGACAACTGTTTTAGTATCCGTACTTTGGAACTTAACGATAACATCTGCGCCGCTGGTGTTCTCGTACTCATAAGGAGTAGCCAGTTGAGCAGCTGTCTTCGTAATAGGATCGGCGTCTCCGATGATCACATTGACGTCATTACCCACATTACCAAACTTAGCGCGTACCGTCGAACCATTCTTCAACAAGAAGCTGATTGCCGAAGTCGTTTTGTTCACTTTCATTCCGAGGAATGCGTAGTTACGATTTGTCTTGCTCGGATCATCGTTCAACGAATCCAACGCATTCAAATCTACTTGCTTGTAACCTTTTCCTTCCAGTTCAGCAATGAATCCAGCTTTGTTGGCTACCTTATTATCCAATACCCATTGCTCAATATTAATAGAACTTGCATATGCATCCACGTAACTTGCCACAAGGGTTATCTCCGTTCCGGCTACATCGCTTGTTACATCCTCCAAATCAACAGGCTCACCACTCAGCGTCCAAACAACACGCTTGTAATCTTGCGGAGTTGGCGTAATTCCTGCTGCTGTCGGGTGACCACTAACCGCTACGTTCTCCGAACCAATCAGCGTCTCACTGTCTGCCTGATAGTAATGTACGATGAATGCATCTGCTTTTGCCATCGTCACGGTATAGGTGATCTCATTGATCTCTGCGCTTGCTTCCCATTTACCGCTTAAGTTCACAGTAGCAGTCTTGGAAATAACGTCATCCTTTTCCACTTGCGAGTCGTCCTCGTAGGTAATCACAGTGTGTTTTTTGAACTTGAGCGCCGGAGCTGTTACATACTCATCCTCCAAATCAAGCGCATAAGCAGGTCCTGTCTTGAGGGTTGATAAGTTAGCCGAAGAGATAGATGTGCCGTTAATCTTCACATCCGTCAAGTCAATAACTGTGCTAACGATTGCTTTCTTTGCTTCCAAAGTAACCAAAGCGTTACGGAACCAAACACCCTTTTTGCCTGTTTCTACATTCGTGAAACGGATATAGAGACTTGTCGGGAAGGAACCAGCGGGTGCGGTGAACTCATGTTGTGAATCTCCACTTTCTCCGCCTGTCATAGGTGTCCAATCGGTATTATTCCAAGAATACTCTATACCTGCTGTCTCCTCAATTTTACCAAACGCACAAACGCTCTTGATTCCGAATAACGAACTGTAAGCATTGTTTATTGCGAGAGTGATTGTAACATCTCCTGCTGTCTCCGGACGCCCTGAAGCTACGGAAGCCATTCCGTCAACCGTCACGCTTGTATATTGAGCAGCTGGAGCATCTTCGTTCGGACTTGCCACACAACTACCAGTGTAGGCACTCTTCTTCCATACATATGTGTTTTCCAGCTCGCTCTCCAATACCTCAACCGTTGCTTCGGCTTCGCCTTTCGCATAGGTTGCATTGCCTGCTTGCTCTGCTACGACAACGTATTCGCCGGCTATGGTTGCGGTGAACAAACCAGCACTGGTGATACTTGCATCATCACCATAATCCTCTTTCAGTGAGAAGCTAACAGAACTTTCTGTATTCGAAGATTCATATTTAGCCGCCATATTCAATGCTGAACCGCCAATAACATATTTGGCATTCGCCATGGAGGCATTAGGATCTAACTTCCACTGAGCGGTGAACGTAACGGCGTACGCCGGCATCGTAAATTCAGCCTCTGCGTCCTCCAAATGTGTTGCAGACTCATCGTCCGTCCACTGCCAGCCTTCGAAGACATGGCCTGCCCAAGTCGGAGCCGCAGCCAAATCAAATGCCTCGTCTTCTGCCTTGTTAGTCTCTGTCGGTGCATCACCGGTAGGACCATTCAGAACATAGGTTACAGCATATTTAGTTGCAATTGCTTTCCACTGTGCGGTAAAGGTTGTATTTGTAGCTGTCATTGTATATTCTGCTCCACCTGCATATTTTGTGGAATTTGCACTACACAGCCATCCGTCAAACTCTTTGTTCTCCGGAGCGGTGATACTTGTTGTACCATTATGCAACGTAAAGACTGCGCCCGCTTTCTTGTCCGTCTCCGTCGGAGTGGTTCCACTACCGCCATTCAACGCATAAGTTACCGTATACTTCGGTGTTACATCACCATATGTAACGGAGAAAGCGGTCATCACTAACCATGACTTTTCTTCTACAGAATTTACCTTAATGTAACGAACATTAGCAACCGCTGTGGTTTCGTTTACTGCATTAGCGCCCCAATCTGACTTATTATGATTAACCGTTACCGTTTTAAGGACTGTTGAACCATTAGAACCGATATACTCTATATAGAATTCCCTATCTTTAGTTGATCCAATATTAAATGAACCTGTTACAGAAGAAACTGTTGTAACATAGCCTAAATCAAATAATGCATATGCGTCTGTGTTCTTAGCGAATGCGATTGCATTGTCGTTCATACTATTGCTATGAGGAGCCGATAGGCCTGCGGTATTCATTGCGCCTACCGTGTTCACATAGCACTCACTATCAGCCGGATCAGCATCAAACTCATCCGAGTTAAATGTCCATCCCTCTGACTTGAGTGTAGTTATCGTTTTTTCGTTAGCAACGGCAAACGAGTATGTCTCTTTCGGTGCCCATACAGGGTAGAAGGTCTGCGCGGCATTCGCGGTATAAGAACCACCGAGATCATAAGCCTTTGTTCCTCCATCGGTCGTTGCCCAACCTACTTGAACATAACCATCACGGGTAAACATCTGAGAAGAAAGCGTGAAACCGACATCTTCTGTCTTGTCACCGGCATCAATATTTCCGGTGCCGTATGTGCCTTTGTTATACGTGATTGCATAGTGTGCAATAAAGTCTGCTGCGGTTAACTCATAGGATTCGGCGTCACTCCAACAGTCATCTACAGTATGGTAGGAACGCAGATAATATGTTCCTGCTGCACTTACCGTTTTAGATGCACCGCTTGTTCCTGTCTTATCCGTTCCGCTTGCCGAGCTCTGCCAATACCACACATTATTCTCTGCCGGCGAGCCGTCTGCTGTCAATGTGATTGTACCATCCGTCAAAGCACCTTTACTGATATCACCGGGAGCGGTTACATCACAAGGCGGTTCAGGGATACGAAGAGAGAAACCGCGGAAACGACATGCATTCGTCCCATCTGCCGTTACCTCTATCAAGTGTGTTTCTGTTGTAAGAGTAAAAGGATAGAGCGTATTATCAGTACTATTATGATCAAATGTTTGAGCAACGCCATCAATTTTCACTACAAACTTCTTTCCATCACTTGTTCCGTTGTCTCTACCAAAGAAAGTAAACTGATCGTAACCGCTAACCTTCAACTTGATATAATCCGTATTCTTAATCGACACATAATGTGTTTTGCGATCATTAGCTGTTTCGGAAGTAAACGCAAATTGAGCAGGCGAATCAGAATCTCCACCATCGTTTACTGCACTCGGGCGGACAAGAAGCCAAGTGTCGGAAGGAGCTACATCTTTATTTGCCACAGCTGTCAACATCTCTTTTCCGTCAGAAGATGTCACACTGGAACCTGCATATAACTTACTGGTATTGAACGTATAAATCTCATAGTCTCTACCACTATAAGTCTTTAATGTTAACCCATAACCTCCGCTACCAGCAGCCGTTTCATAGGTTCCGGCAGAGTGAGTAGAAAGATTAAGAGTCCACTTCGCATACAAAGTTACGTTAGCCGTTCCCATATCAAATGTTTCACTAGCCGCGTAGGAATCTCCCGTACCATCAGCCTCTGTATTCCAGCCGCTGAATGTATAACCCGTTCTTGCAAGCGAACCGGTGTTACCTAAAACGGTTACTTCATCACCCTCTTCATACGGAGAATCACTATCTGTTGGCACATCTCCACTAGTATTGCCGTTACCATCATAAGTGACAGTGTATGTTGTAGGAGTATCACCTCCTCCACCACTTGCACGATGAATTGATATCTGGTATAAACGATAATTGGATCCACTTGATGATCCTCGAATGATATATAATGTCTGTTCGCCGACCCACGGGTCAGTTTTTTTTGTTATATAATGAGCGAATGTCTGACCATTAGCACATACCATACCTGCAGAGGCTATTCCTACTGCACCAGACGTACTATTAGTTTTATTAGCAAGGAATGTGTATGTCGTCCTACTAGCCGAACCTAAATCTAACCAAATCTCATCTCCCTCTTGGAATTCATTTCCCTCACCTAAGTCAATGCTACCATATGTTCCAGAGCTCTTGTTATAATAATACGTATTGGGAGTGGCCTCTGTATCGGTATAGGTATTTCCCGTCTGTAAACTAGTAGTAGTCCACGAACCCAATCCCGTCAAAGTCGCCGCAGTCGCTGAAGTCATGTGGACTTCACAAAGTTGAGCGGTAGGTGTAATCTCGTCATCATATGTGACAACTACCTTGTCAATATAGGTCTGAGCGACAGGCGTAAGTGTAACTGCCATAACTGGATTATCAAACGTAATCGTCATTTTGGTAGAATATGATTGATTCTTTCCTACCATTTGCAAATTCGTCAAACTCGTCGGATATGTTTTGGTACCATTATTATCCAGTTCTACTGTAAATCCGGTTGCCGGGGTTGAGTACGTGATTGCATCAGCAGAAGTTTTTAGGGTAAACGCATTTGTAAGCGTTGATCCACTTGTATTACGAGCCCCATTGAATTCTATTGCTTTAATATTTTTAGCTTTAGAAATAGCAAAAAAAGGAGCGTAGCTGCCTGAATTAATATTAAAGCTTACCGCTGATACATTTTTTACTGTACCATTTACAGGTTCACCATTAATAGTGATATTATCCTGCACATAGCGCTTTGACGCCGCCGGATTCTGAACTGTAAAAGTTTGATCTCCCCACACATTACCTATACCGATAAAGAAAGCGAGGAACAAACATGCTGTGTATTGCCAGAAATGTTTGAAAATTTGCGAATTACCCCCCCCTGCTTTTAGAGTGGCATTCGCCTTGGTTAAACATAGAAAAATGTTTTTCATGATGATTTGATTTTAGTTAATATTGATTGAATTTGATTAATCTGCTCATCATTTTCACGGGCAAAGATACAAAAAGTTTTTCATATACGCAAAAGCGCGTGGGGATACACGCGCATTTTACACAAAAAACGTCAAATAATACACAAGGAGAAAAAATTTTATACACCTTGTGTTTATCTTTTCACAAAGACAGCGTAGCCTTTCTTGGGGAGTTCGAAATGGGTGGTAGAGGTGAATTGAACATCGCGCTGGACGATGCGATCGGCGATCGTTTCGCTGTTGAGGCATTGCACATAGATACCCTCGGCGATGCCTTGGATGTCGCATTCCGCCATCTTGTCCGCCAAGTTAATGACCACCAAGACCATGTTGTCATCCTTCACCTTCGTATAAGCCATGAAGGCAGAATTGGAGCACTTGAGGAAAGTGGTCGTCGGCCGATCGGCTTTCTTGCCTCCGCCTAATGCAGGCTGGGTATGACGAAGGGCAACGAGCGTGCGGATCGTGTTCTGCAGTTGCTTATTGGGGTTGTCCCAATAGATAATATCGCGGTTGAAATAGTTCTGCACTTTCTTATAGCCTATCTCCTGTCCGTTATAGAGCAGCGGCATGCCGTAGAGGGTGAACTCGACTACCGTCAGCGGCGCCACATTATCGCCATGATAGCCGAAATAGTTCTCGGAGAAATTATCGCCGATATCATCATGGTTCGTCAGATAGACCATGCGATCCATGTTGGTATAATTGCCGTTATTAAGCAGCGTCTGGCATTGCGCCTGCAGTCTGCCAGCGGCATCGGTTGTACCAAGATAGAGTTTGACGCGGTCATGGAAACCCCATGCGTAATCGTAATCGAAGCCGACCTTGTACAAAGCCGATTTATCGGCAAAATCCGCTTCGCCGAGCATCCATATCTTACGTCCCGCAGCCTCCTGGAGCATGGGTATGGTAGCCTCCCAGAACTCCGCCGGTATCTGCGGAGAAGAGACGTAATCGCAGCGGAAGCCGTCCACGTCTGCATTGGTGATCCAATAGATCATCGCCTGCTGCATCGCCGCACACATGTCGGGATTGGAGTAGTCGAGCTGATAGACATCGCTGTAGTTATTGGGATGCACGATCTGTCCACCCGAATGCTGGTAATAATCCGGGTGCTCGGTGACCCAGACATGGTCCAAGCCGGTATGATTCGGTACCCAATCGAGCCAAACCTCCATGCCTAAGGCGTGCGCCGTATTGACGAAGGACTTGAAATCGTCCAACGTACCATGGTGGGAGTTGACGGCCGTATAGTCATGCAGAGCATATGGGCTGCCGAGCGAACCGATCTTACCTTGCTGGCTACGCGGCTGGATAGGCATCAGCCAAACGATGTCGATGCCTAAGGTGCGGAGTTCCGCCAAACGTGCCTCGGCAGCGGCTAAAGTGCCCTCTTTGGTGAAGTTATAGAGGTTCATCTCATAGATAACGCGATTATCCATGCTGTAAGCAACCGTGTTATCCACATTGAGGGGAACTTCCTCACCAAAAGTGTCGGGCTCGTTCTTGGATTTGCAAGCAACCAGCGTTATGAGTGTCAAGAAAAGTAAGATGGATTTTTTCATAAGTGAGAATGTTTTTTTTGATCCAGAATAAAATTTCTGGAAATGAACGAAGGTGGGTCCGAGATAATCTGCATAACGGAAGCAGAATGGAAGTACAATGGAAGTACATTGATACTACAATGCACCACAATGAACGCCCGAACGACCTACTCTATCCTTCTGCCGTCAAGGGTGAAGAGGCCTTGGGGGGTACGGAGACAGAGGATGTTATTGCGGAAGATGAGTTGGTTCTCCTTGGCTGCGGGTTGTACATTATCCAAGCCTTCGCCCCATTTGCGGGTGAATTTAAAGATCGGCGGGTTGCCATCATCCGCGTCGGAGGTGGTATAGAAAGTATCATCATCGAGCCAACAGATCGCTTCTCCTTGCCACTCGGTGGTGTTATAGGCTTTGATGGGTTGCGGCTGACGCCGGATAGCATCTGCCACACTCTCGCCTTCCTGACGTACCCAATAAAGCACCCAGCAGAAAGCGGCAACAATGTTATTATGGTTCTTGATGAGGATGTACTTGCCGTCCGGAGAGATGTCGGCTGCCGTCACGAGGTGGAAACCTCTATAACGCAGTTGCCTGCCTTCGTAATTGCCATACCCTATATCCGTCTGCAGACCCAGATCGCAGATATACTCAAGGGTCTGCACCTCATCGCCGTAATCCAAGCGGAAGGGGAGACGGAAGACCTGACATACATCGTAATAAACCTTGGTGATGATATAGATCTCGTTGGTGAGGTTATCATACATCAGCGCCTCGTTATTATGGCTCCTACCGTCCGGATAGACATACTTGATATACTGCGGCGTAACGGTCTGTTCCGGCAGGTTGACCGGATCAATAGCCGGTTCTTCGAAATAGATGATACGATAGTCGGTACGTTCCTCATTATTATCGCCGAAAGAGCCGATAAAGAGGTAGTTCACGCCATTATAGACGCCACCGGACATGTCTTCCCAGTCCCAACCGATGGATTTGGACATTTTCAGTTTGCAAGCCCGTTCGTCTCCTTTCTCGGTGGTAGCGATGATATAACTGGATTTCTCATCACTCTCCATCCATATATATCCGGGCGTAACGCGCGAGCACGCGATGCCGGACACCTCGATGATGTTCTTGGTGATATCGAGCGTACCGCATTGCGTCTTCTTCCACGAAGTATTCCACTCGAGGGTATCCCCGTTATAGACCAATTGGGGGGCGGAGAAAATGTACAATGGGACAATGCACAATGTACAAAGGACAAATAAGAACTTTTTCATTTACGATTTAACGATTTACGATTTATTGAACCATTGAGCCATTTTCTCATTTAGACAAAGCATACATCGCGAAGGCAGCACAGCAGATACCTGCGATCTGGAGCGGGTTCGGGATGACACTGAGGATAATGAGCGAGAGAAGGACGGTGACCATCGGCGAGAGACCTTCCATCGGGGAGACAATGACGGCTTTGCCATAACGGTACGCATAGACGAGCGTCAAGGCACCAATCGAGTTGAGGATCTGGATGCCGAAGCAACCGAGGCTGGTGTTTGCCGACTCCTGAGCAGCGAAGAAAGCCGCTGCATCGCCGTTCATGAACCATGCTACCGGGATAAGAACCAAGCCGGATATCGCCATCCATACAAAGATCGACTCGGCGTCCATGGAGTTGTTGGCAAACTTCATAAAGAAGCCCTGAATACCCCACGCGAAGAGTACGAGGATGGCTAAGATGATCCACAAGATGCCGCTTACCGGGCTGCCTTCCTGACCGGTCTCCAGCGAGAGGAGCAGGATAGCAATGAGGGCCACTACGATACCGGCGATCTGCCAACGCGTCGCTTTCTCCTTGAGGAAGATAGCAGCGAGCGTGATCACGATAACCGGAGACATCGAGATAAACGGATAGATGATATAGCTCGGACCGAGCGTCAAGGCTTTGAAAAGCACGAGCTGACCACCGGCGCCCAAGAGGCCGACCGTGCAGCCGAGCAAGGCGGATTTGCCGTCACAAAGGAACTTGCCCTTGTTGATGATCAGCGCCACGATAGCGCAGGGGATCATCGACAGAGCCCAAAGGATATACACTACGGTATCGGGAATCCCGTTTTGGATCTGATACCCGGAGAACGCACCCCATACACCCCATGTTACGACGGTGATGAGGATAAAGATTAGCCACAGTTTGTCTTTCATAATTATAATTATTTAGTCGAAAGAAAAAAGACCGTTTCACTCAAAGAAAAAAGCCTAATTACTTTCGGACGAGTTAAACTTTTTCATTAATGAATATACTAATTTCTGCACTTCCACAACCTCAGTATTAATCTGCTTCGATTGCTCTTCAGTAATATAATCCAACTCACGTGCCAGGAGCAATTCCGTTTCCAATTCATATGCCGAACCCAAAGAAAAAGACAAGAAATGAACTAATTCTTTTTGAGTTGGTCTGCCTGCACCTTCAGCAATATTCGAAGGTATAGAAACAACAGCTCTCTGTATTTGAGATACCAAACCATACTGCTCAATAGATGGAAAGTTCTTTGTTAACACATACACTTCCTTTGTAAGTTGCATGGCTTTTTGCCAAGCCACCAATTCTCTAAAATTATGAATTGTCATAACCTTCTTTTATCTTTGAACGCAGTGGTCTTTTATCTTTTAGCGCAGCGGTCTATTCTACAACCACTGTTGTCAGGTAGTTATAACCCGTGTTTTCATCCCAGCAGTTCTCGTTGGCGAGGCGGATGGAGTAACGGGGATTGGTGTGCAGGTTCGGTTTGGGATCCGGCATGTTGAGGTAGAGCTTGTAAGTACCTGCATGTTGCGGGGTAAAGGTAGCCTCGACATAGGTCATCTCATCAGTCCACCAGAAACGCGGATCGCTGTCCGGCACTACGCGATAGACTTCGGAAGCGTCGGCTGTATTGATGAGCAGCATCTCGATGTCACGCGGGTTCTTGGGCGTTGCAAAACCCGTATTGACGAGCGATAACTTGACGTACAGATCCTCGCCGGCCTTGGGCTCTTTGGTAGTAGCCACATCGCGTCCCTCGAAGCGATAACCGAGGCTGCGATAGATCTGATCCTGACAGCCTTCTTTCTTCCATCTATTATGCGTAGGACGATAATAGTCCTTGTTAAGATAGCTGATATGCATCTTCATGAACTGATCGAGCGTACGCTCGCACGAAGCGACCGTTGAACCGCTACCACTCGGGCAGGACTCGCCTCCATAGATGATATACTTGCTTTCCGCCTCCCAGTACTCACGCAATTCCGTCGTAGTGAAAGTACCCAGATCGGTGGCATCCGCCATGATGGCATCGTCATGAGCCGCCAGACGCGCTTTGGTCGTACCGGAATAAGCTTCGGCACGGGTCAAGGTGTCAGCCAGCGTCCAACCATAACATTTCTGCTTGAACCGCGGGGTACGCACACAGAGCATACGCTCCTCAGGCAGCGCATCCAACAGGGCATCCAGCACCTCACGGCGGGACTCGAAATCATTCGGTTTGAAATACGTAGTATAATACCATTCGCCCCAGACACCGATAAGACCGGCTTCCATGGTATAGATGATATCCACGTACTCCTGAAGAATGGGTTTGATTTGTGCAATATGTTGTAAGACGAGTTCCTTTTGCGCCTCGTGCGGCGTTTGGTTCTCGCTATTGGTATAAGCAAAACGAAGTACAGCTTTGCATCCGCCGTCACGCAGCGCCTGCAAGGACTGACGAACGACATTGAGGTACTCATCGGCGATCAACGTTTCGCGATAGTCCTCCATGTAAAAATCAAAATGGACGAGTGAATAACCGAGGCCATAGTAACCGTTCGCCAAACTGCCCGTGAGAGCCGTGGGGTTCGCGCTATGACATTCGAAGGCCTTATGGAGGCCTCGCTCGGGATTTGCAAACAAAGAATCGGTCACCACCATAGTGGTATGCCGATAACCGTCATCTACGGGCGGAACAACCGTAGTATCGGGCGTAGGTTGAGGATTAGGTTGGGGTTCCGGTTTGGGTTCGCAAGCGGCAAACGCCAAGACCGATAATACGACGAAAGGATAAATAAGCTTTCTCATGTGTTTTTGATACAAAAACCGCCAAAAGCGGCTGCTCCGCAGAGCAGTCGCCTTGGCGAATAAAAATGATTAGTTGAGTTTTACTTCCAGCATCGGAGCTGCACCCTCGGTAACGTGGGTCTCAGGCAGGTTACCAACCTCACCAGCCCATGCCGGAGCCTGTACCAATACACCCACCTTGCAAGCGGTGAAGTTCGGCAGACCGGCACGCATGATCTTACCCTCGATAGCCTTGTCGCCATTAGCCAGGGGCCTGATCTCAGAGAGCATGTACATACCCTCTGCATCCATCGGATCCCATGTCCACTCAGCTTGGTCGCCACCATCAATGAAGGTGAAGAAGTCAGGCCACCACAACTCGGTCTCGGTCTCGGTGTCAACATCTGTAGGACCCTCAATGAGGATATCAGCACCTGCATCTACCCACAACCAGCTTGCATGACCGGTCTCAGCATTGTCATCGGCGTTGATGAAGATGTCAAGCACACCTACCTCATCCTCTACACCGCTGTATTGGATGTAGAAGAACAGATAATCCGGGTTGGTGATGAATTTGATTACATGCAATGCATCCATGGTTGCATTGTCATCAACCTCAGCAACAGCAACGAGGTCAGCCGGCAGGTTGTTCCAATCCTCGAAGTCACCATCGATCGTAACAGCGAACAACGGTTTCTCCAAAACGATGTTGTCGGTGAAAGAGTTCTCACCGGCTTTGTTCTTAGCCGTCAGTTTAACTGCATACGTACCAGCCTCAGCATACTCGTGAACCGGGTTTACCTCTGCAGAGGTAGCGGTGCCGTCACCGAAGTCCCATACGTAATCCGTTGCATCTTTCGAAGCATTGGTGAACGTAACTACCATTCCGTCAACTGCGTAAGCAAAACGAGCCTTCGGAGCATCACCTGCATTTTTGTCCTTGCAGGAAGTTGCAAAGATTGCCATGAAAGCAATCACACTTGCAAAAAGAATTTTTTTCATGTTGTTAGAAAATTTAAAATTAATAAATAAAACGTTTGATTTATTAATCACGGTTTAATAACCGGGATTTTGGGGTATACCGCTTACAGAACGCTCGTTGTAAGGAATCGGGTACTGGATCTTGTCATCGGTATATTTGATGACTTCCCAAGGTTGTGTACCCGGATAACGGCGATCCATATCGAGTTTGTTACGGTAAACATCATTACGACGGTGTCCCTCGAAAGCGAGCTCCATACGGCGCTCATCGAGCACTACGTCCAGCACATTGGTGTAGCCGTGCATGTTTCCGGCTGCGAACAATTCCGTTCCGGACAAACCGGCACGCTGACGGATGGCATTGACATCATTCAGCGCAGCTACATCATTACCTAATTTCGCATTCGCCTCAGCGCGGTTGAGCACGATCTCAGCCCAACGGAGCAGTACCGGCGATGAGAGTGTCGGGTGACCGTCCTGATAACCGAATTTCGTTACGAAATAGTTCGGATAGGTATTACGGTGGATCGGGAATTTCGCATACTTACGTGCGAAACACTTCTCGCCTCCGTAGTCCACATAATACAGGGTGTATTCGCCGGCAGCGTCTGCCTGATTCATACCGTTGACCTTCATGGCGTTGATGTAATGCTTGGTAGTAGAACCATTCTCCTCCACCTCGCAATAGTCACCCGAAGCATCGGTCTTGATCTCTGCATACAAGTTACTGCGGAAATCATCGGCGTCGGACTTAATCGGGAAGAACACAACCGGTTTGCCGCAGAGCGGTTGACGGGTGTCGGTCTCGACCTGGAGCTGGATATAGCTCAGACGCTTATCATTCGGATAACGCTCATAGAGGTTCATCAGCGGGTCGCTGGCATAGATTTCGCCCCAACCGCCTCCGTCGCCGTTATACATACTACCGATACTGGAAGTCGTACGATCCTCCAAAACGGTATGTGCTACAGCGAACAAGGTCTCTTCGCGATCCAATGCATTGGCAAAATAAGTCGGATAATCTGCATCCAGTTTGCCGGTCGGTTCCGGCATCTCTTTGATGACATCCAGTACCTCCTGGTTCTTGTCACCCATATAGAGGTACACGCGAGAGAGCATACCGAGCGCAGCGTTCTTCGTTGCATACGCAGGGCTACCGCTATGACGCGGATTATTCATCAAGTCAGCTGCTTTACGCAGGTCTTTTACAATCTGGTCATATACCTCACCTACGCTGGCACGCGTGGTCTCACTGGTATTCGTGCTGACACGCAAAGGGATACCCAAGTTATCACGACCGAGTACATACTGGCGAGCGAAGAGGTTTACCAGATGGAAATGAACCATACCGCGGAGGAAATAAGCCTCGCCGATCAGTTGATCATTGGCAGCCGATTCCCCTTCTTTGAAGGACTCGATAACCGTGTTTGCGCTATAGATCACCTTGTAACCTACCCACCACAAAGTCTCAATATTCTTGAGGTTGTCGGTCATCTTGTACCACGTAGCTTTTGCCAAGGGGTCGGTGGTCTGACCGGACAGACAAATATTATCACCCGGGTATTCCGCATCCATCATATAATGGCGGATGTAGGAGTTACCGGATGCGTACTCCACATATTCGTACTCCTCTTTGAGCATGGCGTAGCAACCGTCGATGACGTACTCCGCACCGGAAGCGCTATTGAGCAGCACGTTGCTGTTCAACTCATCGGAGGGGAAGTAATCGAGATTGCAACTATTGAAACCGAGCATCATTCCGAGTGCTACAGTAACATATAAAAGTTTCGATTTCATAGATTCAACTATTAATTAACAATTAACAATTAACAATTAATATATTTTTCAGCCATCAGAACTCAATCTCAATACCTCCGACGATATTACGAGCTACAGGATAATGGTCAGCATACATACCTGCCAGTTTGTACGTCGTGGTAGTGATACTTACCTCCGGGTCCATACCCGAGAACTTGGTAGCGGTAGCGATATTGTCTGCAGAAACGAAGACGCGCAACTTGCTCATGTATTTCTTCGGGATGAGCGTAGCGCAGAAGTCGTAGCTGAGCGTGATGTTTTTGAGACGGAAGAACGAACCATCCTCCAAATAACGCGACGAAATACCGTTGGAACTACTACCGTTGAAGGCAGCTGCTTTCGGGTGAGTAGCCTCATCGCCCGGAGTCTCCCAACGCTTCCAACCCATATTGTTGTTCTTGATCGAGTACTGGTTATAACCCATGTATGCACCATCGGCATCCAGTGCCTGACGGTTGTAGTTATAAACCTTGTTACCATAGGTAAAGTTGGTGTTGATGCTCAGGCTCAGACCCTTCCAACTGATTTGGGTATTCAAACCACCTTGGAACAACGGAGTAGCTTTGCCTACCGCATGCGGGTTGGTAGCGTTGTAATCATTGGTCGTGGTCTTGTTACCACCTGCATCCAGTACATAGTTACCGTCAGCATCCACTACATACCACAGCGGATCACCGTTAGCCGGATCTACACCAGCCCACTCTTTGAGGTACCAGGTGTAGATATCCTGACCTTCCTTCACTTGTTGCGTTACGCCGGAAGCGCTCTGCAGGAAGGGCTTATGATCCGGGATATCGATCACGCGGTTACGGTTGAAGCCCATGTTGAGGCCTACATCCCAGCGTACATCTTTGATCTTGAGAACCTGTGCATCAATGCGGAACTCGATACCTTGGTTACGAACGGTACCGGCGTTCTTGGTTACCTCGAAGAAACCGGTGGAAGGAGCTACCGGCACGTTGAGCAACAGACCGGTGTTGTCCGTGTTGTAGAGGTCGATAGACATATCCACGCGGTTGATGAAAGCGAGGTCAATACCGATAGAAGCCATGTTAGCGGTCTCCCAGTGAAGTTCAGGGTTCGCCAGACGGCTTGCGATAGCAGCGGTGACACTGTTATAGGAGTCACTCAAAGCGTAGGTAGAGAGGTACTTATATGCCGGGATATTGTTGTTACCCGTGATACCGTACGAAGCACGGAGTTTCAAGAACGAAACCACTTTCTGATCCTTCATGAAGTTCTCATTCGAGATCAACCAGCTGGCTGCTACAGAGGGGAAGTAGCCTACACGGTTTTTCGGAGCAAAGATAGAACTTGCCTCAGCACGGAACGTAGCATTGACGAAATAACGTTTGCCGTAGTCATAACCGGCCTGAATGAAGGTTGCCCAGCTGGCACCCGGTACTTTATAACCGGAAGCAGCATAAGGAATAGTAGCATTGAGTGCATCTACACCCTCCGGCATACCCGTACCGGCAGAAGTCGTATATTCGCTCTTCCATAAGCCGTACTCAAAGCCGACCATACCATTTACAGAGTGCGCACCCCATTGGTAAGCTGCTTTGAGGATATTGGTTGTACCGAACGAGTTGGACTGATCGAGGGACTCCTCCATATATCCGCCCGTAATGTCATTGAACGTACGCGGGTCCCAGTAGAGGGTCCATTTGCCGTTACTATGCGAGAAACGGTTGCTGGACTGAAGGGTTAACCAATCAGTGATGTGGAAATTGAGTTGCAGGTCCGCACCCATCGACAAACCGCCACCGCGGGAGTAGTCATAGAGCGTGTTTTGCAATGCGTTCCACTTGTCTTGCGAGTACCAATCACCGCCACCCGGACGTTTGGACGAGTTGATATAAACCGGAACACCATTCTCATCGTACGGGTTATCCCACGGCATCTTGTAGTAGGCGTCGTTCATCATACGCCATGAAGCATCACCCTGCGAGTTGGACTTGTCGAAATAAGCATTGATCTTCATATCCAACCATTTGAACACTTCGGCATTCAGGTTGACACGACCGGAGAATTTCTCATAACCGGTATTGATGAAGGTACCATCCTGTTTGTAGTAGTCAAACGAAGCATAGTATCCGAGTTTGTTGGTTCCACCGGCTACGGAAATGTAGTAGTCCTGGGTGACACCGTTCTTAAAGAACTCGTTCTGCCAGTTGTAATCCATATCAAGCAGCGTGATCGGACGCAGCTGGTTGAAGACAGAAGGAGAGTACATCGTCTTATGATAGAAATACAACTCCTCGGAATCCATCAGACGGAAGTTACCGAACAGCGGTTGGGTCGAACCGGCCGTAGCACGAACGGTAACGCGTGCTTTCTCATTGCGCTTACCGGACTTGGTGGTGACAACGATGACACCGCCTGCAGCAGCTGCACCATAGATACCGGTAGCACCGGCATCTTTCAAAACGGAGATAGACTCCACATCATTCGGGTTGAACTGACCACCCATCACACCATCGACTACATAAACAGGGTCGCTGGCTGCGGTGATAGAACCTGTACCACGGATACGGATCTCAGCAGAAGCACCCGGTTGACCGGTTGAGTTACTGATTTGTACACCGGCGATCTTACCTTGCAGCATGTTACCTACATCGCTGGTAACCACGTCAGTCAGTTTCTCGGCATCCACCGTCACAACGGCAGAACTCAGTTCGGCTTTCTTCACAGCCGAATAACCGAGGGATACGACTTCTTGCAGTTGTTGCGCATCCGACTCCATGATAATACGCATACCGCCTTCGACGGCGCGGATCTCAATGGACTTGTAGCCGATGTAGGACAGTACCAAGGTCGCCTTATCCGGCGTCGTCATCTCGAAGTTACCGTCAAAATCGGTTACCGTACCAACGGTCGATCCCTTTACGAGGACACTGACACCAATCATCGGTTCCGATGAATCAGCATCAATAACCGTTCCTTTTACGCTGATGTCAGCAAAAGCTGCTACCGCCAGCGTCAAACAGAGAAAGATTGTTTGGATTCGTTTCATAAAATTAGTATTTTTGAATTGTTTGTTATTTCGTTATGACGTTATGACGTCATGTCGTCATGACGATTATTTCTCTACTACTTTTATCAAATAACTGCGTTCGAAGTTGGCTTGGATATGCGGATCGGCGCCGGAGATTTCGAACTCACGCGGTTCATCCGCCGCATACTCGATCGCGGTATAGGTCTTCGCGGGATCGAGTCCGCGCAGTTCCAAGGTACCGTTGAAGGCCGGATCATCGTCGATATAGAACGCGTAATACAAAGCATCGTTCTGACGAATGACGTGGGTCTCCGGATAGTCGTAGCCCCATGTATAGAGGTTGAGGTACTCTCCGCGGGCGAGGTTATTCTCCTTGAAGATCTTCATCCATTTGCGAATGAGGGCCTCTTTCTCCGGGGTCAGCAGGAACGGACCTTCCGTCCAATCGGGATTATCTTTCGGCCACGTGAACTTCGTACCGATAACCGAACCCGTACCGATCTGGGAAGCAAAATCCTTACCTCCGTCGGTGAGTTCGACATGATCGCCGTAATAAGCCAAGTCCGGCGCCATGGCCGCATAGGCTTTGCGTTTCATACGTACCTGACAAGACGACATCGGATCGGAGGCTACGGCTTGGTTGATCTGCGGCACAAGGAAATAGTTCACCGCGCAGCCGCACGGACAAACCTGAATGACTGCATTCGGTTTGATCGCGCGTGCTTCGTCATAGACCTTACCGAAATACGTCGGCATCTGCTCCGGTGCCTCCCATGCGTTGTTCAAGCCCGAGGCCTCGTTGTAATCCGGCAGACAGCAGTTGAGGTGCTGACCGTCGATCTTGAGACCATCGAAATTCCACCTGCGCAGGAACATATCCAATAGATCGCGCGTATAGGCGTCCACATGCGGGTTGACCGGCGAGAGATACCAGCTATCCCACCACGTGATGTACTCATGTGCCCACTCTTCGGTCAGCAGCAGCATCTCCGGGTGCTCTTTGACGAGTTTGGTATCGGGATCGGCAGCCAAAGGTGCCCACCACAATTTGGCTTTCAGACCGCGTTTATGCACTTCATCCGTGATATGACGCATGTCGGCATCACCACCCGGGAAATAGGAATTGGTATTCCAGTCGCCTTCGGCGATCTGGTATCCGTCATCGATGTCCACCCACGTGAAACCGAGTTCAGCCACCTTGTCCAAGGTACCCAATACCATGTCCATCTTAAACGGACGACCATAGCCCCATGCGCACCAAACGGGTTCGAAGGCTTCCGGCTCGGAGGGCTTCATCTGCACGCCCAGATTGGCTTGCATATAATCCGAGAAGGTACGGAGGGTATTGAAATAGTCGCCTTTATGGGCATAACGGAAAGCCTTGAAGCAACGGAGCGTATCGCCCGTAGCCAATTCGAGCGGTTCGGGCAGGTCATAGCGGAGCGCCATCGTGACTTTGTTGTCATAGCGTTTCCACTCTACCGGCATGGAGATCATGCGGAGTACGGGTTCGAAGAGACCGATGGCCATACCGCCGTCGCGTTGCCAGAGGTCCACTACGGGGATACCACCTCCGTAATCGGAGTTGTTCATACCGAGGTAGTTATCCTTTTGGAAGCCTTCTTTGACCGGCAGCACCCAGTCCATACGGATATTGGTGCTGGTCGGTTGCAGCGACCAAACGACGGAGTCTTGCGCTTCGATCTCTGTTCGGCAGAGCTCGTATGCCTTCACCGTAACGGGTTTTCCTTCGTTCACGAAATAAGTCTCGATGACCTCCAGTCCTTCCACACCCTCTACCGGGGTGATCGTCTGATGCTTGGTCACTTTCAAGCCATTCGCGCTATAGGGGAAGGCACTCATCTCCGCTTCCGCGCAGATAAGGCGTTCGCTTTGCGGCTTGGAACAAGCGTTCAGGAAAAAGACCGCTGCGCTCAAAGATAAAAGATAAAAGAGTTTTTTCATAGGATTTTCGTTATGACGTTATGACGTTATGACGAGATGTCGATTATTTGTATTCTGTCAGGATGCGCTCGGCGTTGTCGTGATAGAGTTTTTTGAGGACCTCGTCCGGCAGGTTGAAGCCGCTCAGCGCCCAGTGGTACTCGGACTCCGGCATATAGAAATGCTCATCGTTGGTCTCCAACACGCGGAAGATCGTCTGATACATCGCAGCATCCATGCCGTTATCCGTACCGAAGAGCACGCGGTCCTGATATTTGATAAGGAACTCGCGCGTAGCACGCGGGGTATGTGCGCTCTCAGCCACACGCGCCGAGATATCGAAATACATATTCGGATATTTATCCAGCAGCGCACCCAGACGCGGCAGGTCGTGCGTCATATTGAGGTAATGGCAAGCGATGAAGATGGTGTTCGGGTTCTCGCGAACGGCGTTCTCGAAGGTCTCCATCAGTTTGTTATAGCCGTAGCAGTTGGTGGTATCCACATGCCATGTCACGGCATTGATCAGACCGTCATTGGTCTCGTCCATCGGCAGGTACATCCAGTAGGGCTCTGCGATATGGATACTGATCGGCATCTTCAGCTCCGCTGCTTTCTGAATGAGCGGTTTGATACGCGGGTCGTCGATATGGATATCCTTGCCGTCACCCGGACGCGCATAAGTATCGCCTTCGCCTTTATCGCCCAACTCACCGACTCCGACAGCGCCCATCTCTTTGCATTGAGCAAGCTTCTCGCATGCTTTGAGAATACCCTCTTCGCTCATGTCTGTATAATCGAAGCAGCACCAGAACTTAAAATGATCTTTATACGGAGCGTAAGCCTCTACATACTCCTCAAAGGGGCGACCGATCCAGGAGCAATGCATGATCGCGGTGTTGAGCACACCGACCTGATCCATGGTCTTGCACCATTGAGCGATCTCTTCTTCGGAAGAAGCGTAGTCATGGGCATGCATGTCGATGATGTCGAACTTAGCGCGCTCCACATGGGTCTTTGGGATGTTGTTGATCACCTGCGGCGCAAAATCCTTGAGCAGAATAGTAGCTGCGGGATTAGCCGGTTGTTCTTCATTCTCCTTCGGGGCACAGGCATTTAGAAAAAAGACCGCTGCGCTTAAAGATAAAAGACAAAAGAGTTTTTTCATAATGTTTCGATTTTAGCATAATTTCACGGCACAAAATTACTGCTTTTCCGTAAAATATATAGTATTTTATAGTATGTTTTATAGCATAAATTTAGGTATATATTATTAATATAATTATAATATATTGAGTTTAAGCATCTTATAGTCAAAATCAAGTAGTAAAAACCACCTTTCGCAATGTTTCGAAAAAGGGAATCGAAACTTTTTATTTGCATATTTCGAAAATAAGTAGTAACTTTGCAGCCGAAATTTAAATAAAAACCATGAATACATCATCCGCAAAAGAACGTAGAGCACTTATTCTGCGCATGTTGGAGCAGAAAGAGGAAGTGAGTGTGATCGAAATCAGCCGCGAGACCGGTATTTCGGAAGTGACCATTCGAAAGGATTTGACGATTCTTCAAAACCGTCACTTGCTGTTACGAACGCGTGGCGGGGCGATGCGCAAACCGGTGGAGAACACGAATGAGGACACCGCGATTGAGCGCAAACGGATGTTCAACTTCAAGGAGAAAGAGCGTATCGGCGAAGAGGCGGCGAAGTTGATCAATGATGGCGACTTCATCATGCTGGACTCCGGCACCACGACCTTGGAGGTAGCGCGCCATCTGGACAAGTTCCATCATCTGCGTATCGTCACCAACGCGATGAATATCGCGACCGAGTTGATGAGTTACAAGCGATTCGATGTGGTGCTGTTGGGCGGCAACGTGCGGTTGAACAGTCAATCGACAGTAGGTCCGCTGGCGCTTACCGTACTGCGTAACTTCAGCGGCTACAAGTTATTCCTTGGCGTGGACTCCTTCTCGATGGAGGACGGGGTCTCGACGCCGAGTCTGGAGGAAGCGCTGCTGAACCAGATCATGATCCAGCAGGCAGGCAAGGTGATCGCCGTGTTCGACTCCTCCAAATTCAACAAACGCAGTTATGTGCATGTCGGTAATGTGAATGAATTGGATTGTATCATCACCGATCGCGCGATACCTATCGGCATCAGCACCAAGCTCAAAGCAGCCGGAGTAGAGGTTCGCACGGTATAACACCCACGTGTTGCATAGGCATTGCATAGACAATGCATACACATCGCATAGCTAATGTGCCACAAAAAACGACCCGCATTGCTGCGAGTCGTTCTTTGTATTCACCGTTTGGGGTTATTTAACGATTTGACCCATTACGTTGTAGGTCTTGTCGCCCTTGATGATGAGCAGCATACCATTCCGGATGGTCTTCGTTGCCTGAAGCTCAACAGCGGTGTTGTTGATACCTTCACCACCATTCGGAGCGATGTAGATGCAACCAGCATGCCAGCCTTCGCCACCCTGTCCATCCGGACGGAAGTAGATAGTTTTCGCACCAGCGTGAGCAGCATCCACAACATAGTTGTCGCCTGCCGGATACCATACATTGTCTTGACCTGCCTCTACCTTAACGACCTTGATTTCGTCGTTTTCAGCCAGCGTGTAGGTCAGCATGAACTCACCCTCGTTCTCGGCGTTAGCTACGAACAAGTATGCGTCCTCTGCAACTACTGCCCAGTTCGTCATCGAACCAACGAGGTAGTATTTAGCCTCAGCCGGCTCCGGGCACTCGGTCTCTTCGATCACTACGTCGTAGATCTCGATGATGTCACCGGAGTGAGCAAAACCGAAGTCAAGAACCATAATACCGTTACCATTCGGGAGACCAGCAGCTGTTTGGTCGAATACGTACTCAACGTTTGCCTCGAGAGCTGCGTCAGCTACGTAGATCATCTCCACGTTGTCTTGGTACTTAATGGTTACGTTGCTGATTGCGTTGTTGGATTTCATCTTGAGAGCTACGCGATAGCACTTGCCTTCCTCAGCAACCGGTCCGTGATACTTCACTTGAGCACGCCATTGGCCGTACTTATCTACATTGATATGAACGGTAGCCTTTTGGTTCTCACCATCCCACTCGAGGTAAGATTCGGTCTCAGTGTTCCAAGTGTCACCACTTGCGAACCAGGTCTCCCAAGGATTAGCGTTCTCGTCAGCAGCTACGAAGATGCAGCCAGCATGCCAGCCTTCGCCACCCTGATAATCCGGACGGAAGTAGATGTCTTTCTCACCTACGTGAGCGAAGTCAACTACATAGTTACCAGCCTCAGCCGGATACCAAGCACCGAGCTCGTTGTTAGCAACTGCTACAACTTTGAACTCATTGCCCTCAGCGAGGGTATAGTGGAGAATATACTCAGCCTCGTTAGCCGGATTAACAGCGAAGAGATGATCAGCAGTCAGGTTGTGAATATCCCAACCATTGATGTTACCAATCAGGTAGTAACCGTCAACGAGGTCAACGGTCTTCTCTTGAGTCGTATAGAAGTAAACATTGTTGAGCCAGAAGGTCAGGTTCGACGCATTGTCAATCTTGATCTGGTATACATTGCTCCAGTTGGTAACGCCTGCAAACTCAGAGAGAGCGATGTCAATAGCGTTCCATTGTTGTCCTTGTACATTTACCGTAACCCCAACTTCGGTACCACCATGGATAGGAACTACGCGCAAGCTGAGATCACTTGCAGCCCAGATGTCGAGGTGGAGAGCTTCCATAGTGGAGCAATCCATACCGGTGAACGCAAGGCCGAAGTAACCCATACCGGCGGTTACATACTTCTTACCATACTCTTCTTGGGTATATTGTGTACCGGAACCCCACTCACCGAAATCGCAGTCAGCATTATAAGTAGCGGAGTAAACAGCCTTCACCTGATAGCCTGCATAGGTCGGAGCCGTCGGAGCAGCAGCCGGAGCGTCTGCCGGAACTTCGTTAGCAGCTACATAGATGCAGCCGTAGTGCCAGTCTTCGCCACCCTGATAATCCGGACGGAAGTAGATATCTTTCTCACCAGCGTGAGCAGCATCAACAACATAGTTGCTTGCCTCACCACCCTCAGCAGGATACCAAGAGTTAGAAGCGATCTCAACTACTTTAAATACATCATTCTCAGCGAGTGTATAATGGAGTACGAACTCACCCTCATTCTCCGTGTTAACAGCAAACTTGTAAGCATCGTCAGCCGTCGGAGTCCAGTTGTTCATCGTACCAACGATGTAGTAACCCTCTTCCGGTTGCGGGGCAACACCACCGCGCTCAACCTTCAACAAGGTAATGAACATACCGGTGTTACCATAACGACCGAGGAAGAGAGAATCCTGATCAGCAGCGAGCGTATAGGTCTGAACGATTGGCTCACCTGCCTGGGTACGACCATTGATCGTAGAAGCAGAGTCAGACAACCAAATACGGGTGTCACCATTAGCAGCACGCAAATCTATTTGTGCATACTTAGTGTCATCCGCATTGTTGAATACAGCAGCTACGCTAAGAACGTCACCAGCCTTGAAGCCACCCTTAGCCGGCTTGATAGCAAGCCACTTGCCATCTGTATAAACATACGAACTACCGAACTTGATACCCGGAACAGCATCCGTGTTGGTGTGAATCTTAACGGTAGAGATTTCTACGCCGGTTGCGCCAAGAATAGTGGTACCAACTTCACCTGTCCAGTCATAGATAACGCCACTCAGTTCTTCCTCTTCACCACCACCTGCCGGCACGTATTTAGCCCAAGTACCGTCACATGCGCATTGCTCACCATTCCAGCACGGTAAAGTGTTGGCGATTGTGAACATATCGTTGTCATCAGTCGGGAACGTGAGATCCTGAGTCTTTGCACCCCAGTCTTGGTTATCACCATCCACCGGATTCATACGGGTGAAGATACCCATTTTGTTCTTCGCGATATTTACCTCAATCGACCAGAGGTCAGCTTCGCCCTCAACCGGAGCAATACGTTGACCCGGCCATGCAGCATTTTCATTGCCTTTGTCGTCCCAAGTATAGAGACCAACAGCAGCGCCGCCGTCTTTCCACCACTCTTTGTCAGCCTTGCAGTAGAGCGTCTTCATCTGAGCAGCAGGGCAAGCACCGATAATACCACCGTCCGTACCAGCGGTCAAAGCCGGCGAACCTTCGCGGAGGTAGAAGTCGCCATGAGCAGCATCTGCAAAGAGCGGATCACCACCGATACAATTGGTAACGGTAGCTGTCGTATAGTGACCATAAGGCTGCCAGTTGTCATATTGGAATGTGAGACTGTTTTTTACCTCACCACCTTCCGGCAGGTTCGTTGCACACATGTCAGCGCTTTCCGGCAACATAAAGATACAATTGGAAACAACAGCACTTCCGGAAGCCGTAGTAATAACGCCATAACCAAGGCTACGCGGTACTACATTGTAGAATGTACAATGATCTACCAAAACAGTACCGGTCGTTGCAGCAACGTGGATCGGAGCTGCCCAATACTCACCGGTTGCAGGAATAGTAATATTAGCGAAAAGAGAATTCTTAATCTCCAGACCAACCAAGTTAGCATTGGTATAGTGGAGACAACTCTGATAACAATCGTGGAAATAGCAATTCTCAATAACAAGAGAGTCTAACTTACGATCGCTCGGAGTTTGGATCAGCGAACTAACTTGCTGCCAATTGTAGAATTCGCAATCATTCAGAATCACACGTTTTCCATCCGAGTTATCTGCCGGAACAATCATGTGACTATAACTATTGACGTCACTCAAATGTCCGCAATCAAACTTAACGCCGATAAACTCAGCTCTTGCGCCTGATTTTAAACGAATAGGAACTTTCGGTACAATAACAACGTTTGCACCTTCAGCAGCACGTACGGTAACTTCCTTACCGGTAAATGCAATGTAGTTTTCAGGGGATTCTTCATACGTTCCGGAAGCCATTTCGATGATGTCTCCTGTAGCAGCATCGTTCAATGCTTGACGGAGGTTGTCACTCGAATGAGGAGATGTCGGGGTAATTTGAATCACCGCAGCATTCACTGCAATCGCACACAGCATTGCAGTAAAAATCGAGAGAATCTTTCTCATGATACTTTGATTTTTAGTTAAACAATATGGTTAATTAATTTGTAGTTTTACAAATTTGCTTGCAAAATTACTGTTTTTTTTGCATATATGCAAGATTTTGGAGAAATAATCGCAATTTTTTTAAAAAAATTAGAAGAATTTCTCCAAAATCAATTGCGTTATTGGGCAATTTTCTGCCCAATAACGTTGTAAATACGTCCATCTTTAAGGATGAACAATTGTCCGTCACGGAAGAACTTGGCGTTCTGCGGTGTCATTTCGACCTTGTCGAGACCCTCGCGTACATCGATGAACATGTATCCTCCGAAAGCAGCCCATTCGGGGTTACCAGCGGGACGGAAATAAACCGTTACCCATCCTGCGTGCGCAGCATCCACTACGTATTCATTGCCTATACCATCCGGATAGTAGGATTCATGTTCTTCGGATATGCCTACCACTTTCACGCGGTCTCCGACCTCCAATTTGGTAGCTAACATATACTCGCCAGCTATCTCATTATTCTCCGTAAAGAGGTATTCCGGAGTAGCAGCCCATTCGTTCATCGAACCTACCAGATAATACGTCGGAGGTTCCGGACATTCGGCCTCTTCAATCACCACGTCGTAGATCTCAATCACATCATCCGGGAGCACCGTTTTGAAGCCGAAAATCAGGTTACTTGCTTGCTCATTCGCCGGGTTTGCCATCCCCGTGCAGATAGCATCATAAACGAAGACCTCGTTTGCCTGCAGACTGATGGTCTCATTCTCTTCGAGTAGAATTTTGTTACCATTCATCCAAATCAGCGAAACACCCGCGATGTCACGATTCGCTTTCATCTTCATCGCAACACGATAGCATTTGCCATCCTCGGGCAGTCCCCATGCATATTGCACGATCGTGGCAGAAGGATAATGCTCCTTACGGATATAAACCACTACCTTTCCCATCGTAGCATCATAAGTGATGTACGAATCATAATCCGGATTCAATTCCTCGTCGAAGAAGATCGCTTCCCACGGGCCGAGGTCCTTCAACTCAATGCGGAAGAATCCTTCGTACCATCCTTCGCCTCCCTGTCCGTCGGGACGGAAATAAACGGTGTAATCGCCGGAAGCAGTCACTTGATAGTTATTGTCTATTCCGGCTGGGAACCAATTGGAATCATCAATAGTCGCTCCATCCGAATATACGATTTTAAACTCATCTCCTGCATACAGCAATACCGCTTTCATGTATTCTGCATCATTCGCAGGGTTCTTCGCCAATTTATACTTCGGGTCAACCGCCCAATTGGTCATATTTCCAACGAGGTAATAGTCCATCGTGGGCACCCACCGCGGGTCACCGAGAGCCGAACCATCCGTTGCTGCCCCATAAGCCGGCGAACCTGCACGGAGATAATAAGCGCCGTTTGCCGCATCGCGGAATAGCGGATCGCCTTGAATACAAGCCGTGATGGTCGGACCGCTGTGAATACCGGTGTTGTCGTCCTTGACATAATTGTAGGTCAGACAGTTCTTCACCTCGCCGCCGGCATTATAAACAGCACGTCCGCCGTCATATGCCTCCGGCATCATAAAGATACAGTTGGAAACGACAGGAGCAATCGCATTCGGAATCTTAATAGCTCCGTAGTCGGTATTCTTCGTCTGGCAGTTGTAGAACGTACAATGGTCAATGAGGACCGAGCCCGTAGAAGACTGTACATCAATCACACCCAAAGACGGTGCGTTTGCGTCCGTAGTGATGTTCGCAAACGTGGAGTTGGAGATGATCAAATCAACAGAAGCATACTTCAACGAAACGCAGTTATAGAGGTTGTCGTGGAAATAGCAGTTCTTGATAACAATTGAGTCTAATTGTCTATCCGAACGGGTATGAACAATCGCATTGCTCTTTTGCGTCCAGCCGTAGAACTCGCAGCCATCCAGAATCACTTTCTTACCTGCCGTACCGTCTGCCGGAACGATGATTTCGCTGTAACCGCTGAGGTCGCTCAAATGGCCGCAGTCGAACTTGACATTGACGAACTCGGCACGTGCGCCGGATTTCAAGCGAACAGGTACTTTCGGCACGATAATCACCTCAGCCCCTTCTTCCGCCATCACCTTGACATCCTTTCCCGTAAAAGCGATGTAGTCGCTGTTGGACTCTTCGTATGTACCCGCGGCCATGACAATGACATCGCCGCTTACCGCTGTGTTCAACGCCTTACGCAGCGCATCCGACGTACCGGTATTGATATTAATCACATTTGCATTCGCTACCAACGCCACCAGCATTGCAGCGAAAAGATTGAATATTCGTTTCATACTACTAAATTTTGGTTCACGTTCATAGCTTTTATTACTTCACTTCCTGACCGAGCATATTGAATACCCGACCATTCATGAAGATGAAAATCTGTCCGTTGCGGATGAACTTCTCGCCCTCGTGCATTGGTGTTTCCATATTCTCGAGTCCAAGGAAGGGCACAGTGTGCGGCTTCGTACGTTTAATACGCATGGTGTTGAACAGGGTCGCGTTGCCGTTGGAATCCGCGGTATATGAATTGAGTTCGATGCAGTCATCTTTGACGGTGAACTTGGTGAATGACGGTGATCCCGGTTGACCGAACATGCCGGTAAAGAGGTCGAAGTAATCTTTCACATTGTGATGCTGTCCGTCATAGAGTTCCGCAGGGTCATTGGTGTACATCGATTCCATCTTCTCGCGGCTATAAGGATAGTAACGTTTGCGGCCACAGGTAGCACCAATGAAATAAAGCGTACCGTCATCTGTATTGTATGTACCGCCTTCGATACCTGTCATGTTGGTGTTGGTGTTAACCGGCACATGAGTAGTATCGGTTACAGAGCCTTCCACTACTTTGAGTCCGACAGGATCAACCGGGCCGATAACTTCGTAGCAGTGGTCATGGCCTTGGATAGCGAGGTCGATCTCGCACTCTTTGAGGATAGGCAGCATGATTTGGCGGAACAGAGGAATCTCATTGTCAATCGAGTGACCCGAACCGGAGAAGATGTTTTTGTGCGAGAGAGTGACACGATACTTGGTGTTCGGGTGTTTCTCTATCTCGCTGCGGAACCAGTTACGTACATCCGTCGAGAGATAAGTCGATTTCATAGATGTTTCTCCCTCGGAAGAACGCCACCAGTCTTGGAGCGAATATACGAGGAAGAGCACATCGCCATAGACGAAGCTATAGGTGATACCGTGGAACTGCGGTCTGTACTGAGCCGGAACCGACATTGCAAAATCGGTCGGAGTGTTGAAATGGTAGTCGTAGTTGAGATTCTCACTATCATCATGGTTTCCGTCTGTCGGAACAATCGGCATTTTCATGATAACGGGCTTGATAGACTCCTCGAACCAGCGCTCCCATTCCCATTCGGAGTTGGCATTTGTACCTGTCTCCACGAAGTCTCCCGGGAAGAGGCAGAATCGTGCATCCGGAGCTGTAGCAGCCGCGGTCGTAGCGCACCACTTGGCGTTCTCTACGTATTCCGCATCCTGGATATGACTATCGGACATATAGAGGAAACTATATTCGCCTTGCGCCGAACTCTGCGTACGGAAGTGACCGATTTTGCTCCAATGTCCATCGTATCCGCAACGCCAGCAATAATCCTGACCCGGTTGCAAGTTCTCGGCAAGTGCCTTATGGCTGACATACTTGAAGGCTGTTTTAGCATCGATATGCAGTGCTTTGAGCAAACCGGATGTGGATACCGCGTAACGCAGCGGTTTCGTTGTTTCTGCCGTTGCCTGTAAGGTCAGCACATTCGCGCCCTCAAAGTCTGCAGCAATCGCATTGGCTTTCATTACAATTTGCACCTTACCTTCGGTAATGCCTTCGTTAGTGAACCATGCAAAGCCCATGCGGGTACGCGGGTTACCATTGAACGTAGCCACCATATTGTAAGGTTCTTCCTTGCCAACCAGTTTGGTAGCCATCTCATTCATTGCATCAATCTTACTCTGAATAGCCTCAATCTCTTCCGGTGTAGCCCAGAAACTATCTACACGCGCGGTCTCTTTGGCAACCCAGAACGAGATGAAAGACGGAATGGTGTAGTCCTCAATCTTGTACATAGAATCAGCAGCCAATACCTCCTTCGGATACAATACCGGAGGCTTTGGGCTGATAACAGCAATCACGTAGTCCGTGAATCCGCCGTCAACACTAGTAGCGCGAATGGCAGTTTGTCCTTCCGCCACACCGGTGATAACACCATGATTATCCACCGTAGCGATAGCCGGGTTGTCCGAAACCCAATTGAGGGTTCTGTTGGTGGCATTACGCGGGGTAAAGATGACAGTAGCAGCCGCCATGCTCTCCGCGTAGATAAACAGCGAGTCTTGGAAGATATCGATACCCTCCAGCGGGATAATCGGCGCATTCGGATCGAACTCATAGGCACCTACATCGACGCCTTCGCCTTTGGGACGAGTCACCCCATTGAGGTCTGTAGCCGGAGCCACATCGGCTTTCGCTTTGTCAATCAGGAACGAACCGGCTTCGATAGACCAGTCGGCAGCCCGCATCATAGCAATTTGAGCCTCATTCTTTGGTACTCCGATGAAGTTAGTAGGAGCAAGGAAATGCGGTCCATCCTCTGCTTCGTTGTTCTCATTGAGCGAAAGGCTGATGAACGGTGCACTATTGAAGCCCTGGTCGGCGATGTTATTGCTCGACGGAGAAGCAGAGATATAGTTTGCAGGATCGGCAAAACCATCTTCGGCTCTGTTACCCCACATGACGGAGTTATAGACATAATTATCCGAGTGGATACCGGCATATTTAGCACCGTAGTTATTGACGAAAGTACAGTTAGTAACGACACCAGAAGGGTTATACACGCCACCCGAGTTAGGCCAACTGTCTCCGCCTGTGTTATTATAGAAGACGCAGTTGGTGAGCGTACCGCCACGCAAGGTAACCGCCCCATAACCACCTTCGCAACCGCGGATGATACAATTCTCAATGGTCGCATTTTCGCTGTGGATAGCACTTGCCGAGCTGGCAGCAGTACACAACTCAATGATACAGTTGCTAATCACACATGGAAGGGACTTGTTGTCTTGTTTTGCATAGATAGCGGCAGCCGACTGCGAATGACAGTTGCGGATGATACAATTGTTGATGGTCATGTTACCGCGCATATAGGATGCACTACCGGATGAAGCGTACTCTGAATTTTGGAGAATCAGGCCGTCAAAGAGCAGCGGGATAGTCGGCTCCGCTTCAGACTTAATAAGACACTTCCCTAAGTCCGTACCGTCCATGATGGTCTCGAACACCTCCGGGTCGCGCGTTGTACCGTCAGGCGAGTAGCCGCCCAAGATAGATACGAACTTACCTGTCGTAATCGTCACGCGCTCGTAGTACGTACCTGCGGCAATAAACAATGTATCACCGTCTGCACAAGCGCCGAAACCGGCTGTAATGGTTTGCTGAGCTGTCGCCCATGACAAACCGTCGTTGCTGTCATCACCTGTGGCTTGACTCACGTAATGATTCGCAGCTGACGCGCACAGCGTAGCCGTGCAGAGCGTCAAAAGGAAGAATAGTTTTTTCATGGTATAGTTTATTTTGTAATTTCTTGTCCGATACTGTTGAACATGCGACCGTCGCGGAGGATGTACAACTGTCCGTCACGGATGAATTTCTCGCCGTTCATGATCGCCTTCGGGGTCTCAATCCCTTCGCGTACATCGGTCTGGGTATGCTCTCTGTTACGCACGATACGCATCGTGTTGATCAAGCTCACATTACCCTCATCGTCATCCGCCGTATAGGAATTGAACTCGAGGCAGTCTTCTTTCACCGTGATCTTGGTGAAGGTCGGTGCATTCGGTTGACCGAACATGCCGGTGAACAGGTCGAAATAGTTCGGCACGTTATGATGCTTGCCGTCAAACAGCACATCTGGGTCGTCCGTATATTCGCGCTCCATGCGGGCACGGTCGTGCGCCGTATAACGCTTACGACCGCAGGTAGCACCGATGAAATAGAACGTACCGTCGTCCGTGCAGTAGGTACCGTTCTTGTATCCGGTCAGGTTCTTCGTGTTATCTACCGGCACCTCTTCGCGGTCGCTGATCGCACTCAGGATCGGCGTGCAGTCATCGGGATTCACCGGACCGATCACCTCGTAGGTATGGTCATGCCCCTGCAGCGCTACGTCGATCTCGCACTCTTTCATCGTCGGTAACATACACTTACGGAACAACGGCGGCTCTACGTCCGTCGAGTGATCCGAACCGGAGAAGAGATTGAAGTGTGCCAGCGACACACGGAAATGGGTATCCGGGTTGTCATGACATTGCGTCCTGAACCAGTAGCTCACATGGTCCGTCAGATAAACCGACCAGGTCTTGTATCTCTCGTCATACGACTCACGCCAGAAATCCTGCATCGAGAACACGAGGAACAGCACGTCGCCATAGACAAAACTGTAAGTGATACCCTCAAACTGCGGTTTGTCAGTGATCGCCATGTTGAAGTAGTTATCCGTGTTGAAGTGATAGGTGTAGTTGATGAGCGGACTGTCGTCATGGTTGCCGTCGGTCGGCACGATCGGCATTTTCTTGATCACCGGCTCCATCGACTCTTCAAACCAACGCTCCCATTCCCATTCGCTGTTCGCGATCGTTCCGTCTTCCACGAAGTCACCCGGGAAGCAGCAGAAACGGGCATCCGGCACGGTCTTGACAGCCGCCAAGGCACAACGGCGTGCTTCGTCCACGTACTGCTTGTCCATAATATGGCTGTCGCTCATCAGCAGGAACGAGTACTCTCCCTGCTCTTCATCTTCGGTACGGAACTGCGCGATATCGCTCCAGTAGCCGGCTTTACCTACACGCCAACTGTACGCCGTACCCGGGGTCAGGTCGGTTGCCAAAGCTTTGTGGCTGACATAGAAATATTTCGTACCGGCCTTGAGGTTCGCTTTCTTGTAGATGTACGAGCATTGTCCAACATAGCGCAACTCTTTCTTGGTACGCGTAGCGGTAGCAGGAATAGTGATCACGTCTTCGCCTTCGAAATCCGCCACGGTCGCATTCTCTTTCGCGATGATTTGCAAATCACCGTCCATCACGCCGTCGTTCGTGAACCATGCAAAACCCATCCGGGTCTTCGGGTCGCCGTTGATGGTAGCCACCATGTTGTACGGATACTCCTTGTCCTTGAGGGCTGCCACTTTGTCCACCAAAGCCTGCAGGTTCTCCTGCGTCTGACTCTTCTTGGCTGCCTCTTTGGCAATGATAAACTCGGTGTATGACGGAACGGTATAATCCACGCGGTCATACACGGTGTCGGCCAGCACCTCTGCCGGATCCAAATCATTCGTGGCAGCGTACATGCCCATCGACATGAAGCCCGCCATCAATAAAAAGTAAATCTTTTTCATAAATTATATTTTTATTTTTCGTTATGTCGTTATGTCGATATGTCGTCATGTCGAGAGGTTTATTTCGAAATATCGATTCGGTTGAATCGTTCGGTTCGGCCGTCTTCTCGCACAATGAAAGTCTCCAACACCAGTTCGTCTTTCTTGACCGTCACCCGTGTATAACTGGGTGCGCCGGGTTGCTCCAGACGGCTGAACAGATCAAAATAGTTCTCCACCTGATGGATATGCTTGCTTGCCTCCATCTCGTCGCGCGTCAGCGGCGTATAGCGTTTGGCGCCGCAGGTAGCGCCGATGAAATAGAGCGTACTGTCCACCGGACCGATCACCTCGTAGCAGTGGTCATGACCCTGCAGCACAAGGTTCATCTTACATGCTTTCATCACCGGCAGCATCGTCGCCCGCAAGAGCGGTGTCTCTTTGTCGCGCTGGTGATCCGAACCCGAGAAGAGGTTCTTATGCACCAGTCCCACGCGCCATGTCGCATCCGGTGCGGCATCGACCTGCCGTTTCATCCACGGACCCAAGTCCTGCTCCAGATACTCCGATTTCCGGCTGGCCATGTCGTACTCGCCGCGCCAGAAATCCTGCATCGAGAAAGCGATCAGCTGCAAGTCGCCATACACAAAACTGTAGTTGATACCGGCGAACTGCGGACGAACGTTCGTCTCGCGGTTAAAACTCGTATCGGTATTGAAATGGTAACTGTAGTTCAGCAACGGACTGTCGTCGTGGTTGCCGTCCGTCGGCACGATCGGCATGCGCAGGATGACGGGTTTCATCACCTGTTCGAACCACTGCTCCCATTCCCATTCGCTGTTGTTATCCGTTCCCGTATCCACAAAATCACCGGGGAAAACACAGAAACGGGCATTTTTCTCATTACGCGCGACCGCGTCTGCGCACAAGCGCGCCGCGTCCACGTATTCCTTATCTTGTATATGGCTGTCGGTCATATAGACGAAGGAGAAATCACCTTGCTCCTCATCCGCCGTACGGAACGAAGCCCACTCGCTCCAGTGGCCCTCATATCCCACACGCCATTTGTATTCCGTACCCGGCTTCAAACCGGTTGCTACCGCCTTATGGCTCACATACCGGAACGCCGTGTTCTTGTCCATCTTAGCGGCCTTGAGCACACCCGAACTGGAGATCGCATAATGCAGCGGAACAGTAGTTGTTGCTCTTGCAACAACATTTGTGATTTGTGATTGGTGATTGGTGTTTTCCCTAATCTGCACTTCGCCCTGCTCTACCCCTTCGTTGGTGAACCAGCAGAAACCCATCCGGGTCTTCGGGTCACCATTGATGGTCGCCACCATGCAATAGGGCTCTTCTTTGGCTTGCAGCGGCACGTTCTTGTCCATCAGGTGCGCCACAAAAGAAGGTACGGTATAATCGGCTTTCTCATACAGCGTATAATCCGCCGGATCGTCCCTGCGCGCTGCCGGCGCCATCTTCTCTATGCGATGCGTAGGCGCTCCGACACGATAGTCGGCTGCCAACAGGATCGCCTCTTCCGCTTTCGTCGTCGGGACACCGTAGAAAGTAGCCGGGTCGCGGAAATGCGGACCGTTCTCGGCTTCATTATTGCGGTCTAACCACGGTTTCTCGAAGAAATGATCTTCAAAACCCTCGTCCGTCCTACTCAGATCCGACTCACTCTCATCCGACACGTAATTCGCCGGATCGACAAATCCGTACTCGTTGCGGTTACCCCACATCGTGCAGGCCATCACCGTGCTCTCGCTGTGGATACCGCCATAACGTGTACCGTAGTTATTGGCGATCGTACAATGTATCACCTTGCCGTCGAAATTCGCCACACCGCCGGCATCCGGCCACAAGGCACCCGTCGCTTCGCAGTTATGGATCGTACAATCGACCAGTTCGGCACCTAAGGCACTGGCTTCGGGCAGATCGCCTTTGATCAGCACGCCGCCGCATTGCAGACCGCTGCAACCGCGTACCACGCAACGCCGCATCGTCACCTTGCCTCGTAGCCATGCCGCACCGCCTCGTTGGGTATGGCGGGCGTTCTGGAAGATGAGGTTCTGCACCAAGGTCGGGCGCTGACAGTCGGTTTCGCAGGTCAGCAGACGCGTACCGAGATTCGTTCCGTCCACGATCACCTCGCCGATACCTACCACCGCAATGCCGTCTTTGAGCACGAGACCCTCGTAATAGGTCCCGGCTTCCACCAAGACCGTATCACCCGGTTTGCAGTTATCGATACCCATCCGGATCGACTCCTGCGCCGTCTCCCAACTCTTGCCGTCCGCACCGTCCTCGCCGTCCGGCCGTACATACCACGTAGCCGCTGACGCATTCAGCGCCAGCGCTACGAAGCATAAAATATTAAAAAATCTTTTCGTCATTACGTCATGACGTCATGTCGTCATTACGATTTATTTGCTCCACCCAAAACGTTCTCTACCGATCCGCTCGACATCTTCGCGATTGGTGAAAGCCGTGGTACCGCCGGCTGCCGTCGTGTTGACTGCACCGGTCATGTTACCGTACTCCTGACATTTATCCAGCGGATCGCCGGCTGCCAGACGTGCGATGAAACCGCTGTTGAAACTGTCGCCGGCACCGATACAATCGACCACATGCTCGTTCAGCAGCGCTTTCTGCATGCGGTCTGGTTGACCCTTGCGCATCAGCAGACTACCCTTACTGCCGCACTTGATGACGGCTGCATTGGCGTACGGACGGATCTTCTCGATCGCTTCTTCGAGTGTTGCACTCTTCGTCAGGAACTTGAGCTCCGTCTCGTTCGGCATGAACACCGTCAGCAGCGGCAGCACCGCCTTATAATCGAGATCCCAGGTCTCCGTCGGGTCCCATTGGCTGTCCAGCGACGTGGTGACGCCGTTCTCCTTACAGAGTTCGAGGATCTGCATCAGGTCGCGCTTCACGCCGCTTTGCATAAAGATCGACGAGATATGAATATGTTTCGCCTGCTTGAACACGTCCGGATTGATGTCATCCAGCGACATATAATCCATCGCACCCTGATAGGTCAGGTTCGCGCGGTCCTCATCGTAACTCATACAGATCGTGGCACCCGTCGCGTACTTATCCTGACGAATCAGATAACGGGTATCGACGCCTTTGGCACGCAGACTCGTCTCTACAAGGTCACCGAAACTGTCGTCTCCGATCATGCCGCAGAACGCTACTTTGGCTCCGAGAGCTGCTGCATTGGCAGCGAAGATAGCCGTTGAGCTACCCAAAGTAAGGGTCATCTGCTTGGCAAACTTCTCTTTGCCGATCTCGGGTTCACCTTCAATCTGATTCAAGATCAGATCCACATTCAATTCGCCTAAAGCGATAATATCGAAATTTTTCATGGTCCTTTCAATTTTCAATTTTCATTTTTCAATTTACATGAATTTCTTCCGGAAATTCTCTATCATCGTCCACCAGTTCTTCGGGTAGTCATGCGTCATCTCCGGATAGAAATGGTACTCTTTGTTCTCCGCCGGCGTCAGCAGGTTGTTATACGGCGCAATATTCGTATGCGGCGGACAAGTGGTGTCCTTTCCTCCGCTCGTTGCCAACACGCCGCAGCTGATCCGTGTCGCAAGGTTCTTCGTATCGAAATACGACAGGAAAGCGTACATCTCCTCGTCCGTCATGCCCATGGCCTTGGCTGCCGCCTTCGCCGTAGAACCCGGCCAGTCCACGATCTGGAAATAGTCCGGGAAATCGCCTAAGAAAGCGACGTTCGCGCAAATCGCCGTGAACGGATAATTGCTCAACGCAGCCGCAGCATAACTCAGCGCACCGCCCTGACTCGATCCCTCGGCAAACAAGTGATCCATGTCGCTCGTCGCACGCGTGGCCATGAAGTCCACTGCGCGCACGCAGTCCATGAACGCGCCTCTGTAATAATAGGAGTCTTTGTGGCCGAACTCATACGAACACCAGTCGCCGTAAATATTCACCAAGTCACCCAAACCATCGGGTTCGCGACTACTCTCGGGACGATTGTTGATATACTGACCGCGATGCGAGAGATAGAACTCCGCATAGTTCGATCCGTTACCCGACGGACACTCTACTTTCGTCTTGCTGTTCTGCGAATCATAACCGTAGAAATGCATCAGCACCGGGTGCTTCTGATCGTCTTGCGGTTCGCAGTAATACCCGCGAATGATCACCGGTTCGCCCTCCAATCCATCCGGCACGGAACGCAGTTCCACCAGATAGACCTTGCGCTGTGCAGTGCTCTTGTTGGGCAACTCGATCAGGTTAGCCTGCATGTCGATCGCTGCCAACTGCTCTTTCGCCGTCTGCCAGAACTGGTCATAATCGGGCTGTTTGTCCGGTTCGGAGACGATGTCAAACACATCGATACCGAAATTGAGCACACCTGCATTCTTGCCTTCTACGTAGCAGTTCGCTTTGTAGAAACCCGGTGCCAGGTCGTCCTCGGTCGTCAGCACGTAGTCCACCTCACTCTTACCGGCGATCTCGATGCTGTCGAGCACTTCGGTCACCACTTGCCGCATGTCCGAGGTGATCTTACCTTTGACCTCCACCTTCACTTTCGCGACGTTCGGGTTCGTGATATGAATCGTCACCTGCGGTTTGCCGCTCCAGAGGCAGTCGTCCGTAATGACCACTGCCTTCTCGATGAGCGACATGTCCGCAGGTTCTACCTGCTCTTCCGGCTGCTGCGGTTCTTCCGCCAGCTTCGGTTTCTCGCATCCGCATGCCCCGAACAGCACGACCAGCGAAAAGAGGAGAACGAAATATTTCTTACTTGAGATAATCATTCAGGTTCACAATATTGAATGCGTTATAATACTTGTCCATATTATGCTCGATGCGCATGAGGACTACCTCTTCGGCGTGGATACCCAGACGCTCGAGGTTCTCATACAGGGTCTGACGAGCAACGAGAGCCTCCGGTTTCTGCCAGATGTAACGGCAACCGGTCTTCACGAGCCACAACTGACGATCCGGCGTGCAGTCCTTCAGGTCCTTGCCTACCTCTTCGCCATGCAACCATTTCTTCCAGCGGTTGCTGTCATACACGCATTGCCACAGCACTTGGGTCATGTTACTCAACTGAGCAATCTTGCCCTCTGCGTACAGTTTCTTCTCTTCCTCTTCGAGCTCTGCCAACGCGTCGTACTCGTTCATCGTGAACTCCGGTCCTACGTTCGCAGCACCCATACCTGCCTTCGGATAATCCTCGGGGTTCTCCACATCGTCGCTGTAGTGACCCTTGATATAGCTGCCGTACGGACGAACTTTCGCCGTCAGGTTACGAGCCACCTCCGGATCAAAGAAGGTGGTGTGCAGGTCGGTACCTACCTTACCTACGATGAAGCAAGGCCATACGTCGTCCAGACCAACCTCATGCAGACCGGCTTTCAGACCCTCCAGGAACGTGTCAAACGTCTTCTCGTCTGCCAAACCACCGTGCACCTCTTCGGTACCTACCTCATAAGAGATCGGCGCAATATTATGCGCTTTGCGGAAGTCCTCGGCATGCTTGATGAGCTCTACCGTACGTTTTACTACGACGTGAATATCAATGATCTCGCCCTTCGGCAGGAAGATATCTACCGTCGGATCTACGTGAATCAGGTCATAACCGGCCAAGATAGCAGCCTCATAACTCTTCTTCACGCCGTCCATCGCACGCTCGGTGTCCCAACGCTCGATCGATTGTTTGTCCTTCAACCACGGACCGCCGTGATCGATAGCCACTACGTACGGACCCGTGTAATGAACAGCCGCAGCCTCACGAGCCAAAATCTTCGTGAAAGCCTCTTGCGTCATGCCGGTATAACCGCCGTCGCAGTCCACTTGGTTCAAGGTCGTAGCGAAATAGATCGGCGCGTTGTTACGCTTCGCTGCGCGGAACGATGCTTTGATTACGGACAAGGAGTTCGGACATGCTGCAAACAAGGTCATAGGAACTCCGGTTGCTTTCTTTCTCTCCTCCATCACTTGGAGAATATGCTCAGTCTTTTTCATAAAAAACTATTTTGTTTGATATTGTTTCACAATGTTTGATATTGTTTGATGCTTCGCGTTTGAGGTGGTTAACGATGTCAAACGATTTCAAACTACCTCAAACGATCTCAAACTATTCGTAGATGGTCACGCCTTCTACCACGCGGTGGATATTTCCGCTTACGCTCGGTGCATCCGGATTCAACCCGTGTGCCAGCGAAGCATAGTAGCCTAACAGTTGACCAACTAATACATATGCCACGATGCCGTAGAAATCATTCTCCTTCGGACCGTACGGCATGCGAACGACGAGATCGGCCTTTACATCCGGTAACTCAGGAGCCTTACCGGCAATGACGATGATCTGTGCAACCGGCGTATTGTTGGCATCCACCTGCTTCACGAGGTCGCGCTCGTAGCGCTGCACGTCCTCCTGCTCGGTCATCAGGTAAACGACGATCGACTTCGAGTTAACAACAGCCTTCGGGCCATGACGGAAGCCCAAGAAAGAATCGAACTTACAAACGACAGCACCGTCGGTCAACTCCTGCAACTTCAGATGGCACTCTTCGGCGATGCCTTTCAGCGCACCCGAACCGAGGAACACGCCTCTTTCGAACGGACGACTTGCGATCTCTTTCAACTTGTCCTCATACTCCGCGATCACAGCCTCTGCGTTCTTCGCTACGCTGTCGATCATCTCCACGTCGTTCTCCAGCGTGTCGATATGACCGAGCATCAGGCAGGTCAGCAGCATCGTCGAGAACGAACTCGTCATAGCCAACGACTTGTCATCTGTCTCCTCCGGCAACAGCAGCAACAGGATATTCTCCTTACCCTCTGCTTGCTGTGCAAGTTTACCGTTCTTGTTACACGTGATATACACATGGGCTACGTTCTTGCATTGTTTATTCGCCAGATTGACAGCACCCACACTCTCCGGGCTGTTACCCGAACGGGCAAAACTAACCAACAGCAACGGTTTGTCCGGATTGAGCAGATAGTTCGCATGGGTGATGATGTCCGTCGTCGCTACCGAGCGCACATTATGCCACATGCCGCGCATCACCGGTTGCAACGCATCGCCGATGAAGGCCGACGTACCGGCACCCGTCAACACGACATCCGTCTCCGGGGTTAAATACTTGTGCATAAACGCACTGACCGCTTCCCGATTTTCCAACAACGCTTTCAGCTCCTTCCGCCACATTGCCGGCTGCTGATGAATCTCATTAAAAGTAAAACCTGTGTTTGCCATACTATTTGTGTTTTTAATTGTTATATCGACCTATCTTGGGCGATCCCCAAAAATCCGTGGCAAAATTACTCGTTTTTCCTTATATATTTATGCGCGCGTATTATGTTTTTCAGCATACTTTCGAAACAAAAAAATGCAACACGCCGAAAATCAGCATGTTGCACGTTTCGTTTCTTCTTTCGTAACGTTTCGAACTTTATTTCATTTCTTCACCGACCACATTGAAGGTGCGTCCGTTGCTGCGGATGAGCAGCATGTGATCGCGGAGCAGTTTTTGCGGCTTCTCGCCGGCGGAAACATTCTCTACATCCCAGTGCTCTACCGCATAGATAGCAGCATCGTAGGCATCGCTCATAGCCTGATATGCATTGGCAAGGTCTTCCTCTGTAGCATCCTCGGAGAGGTAGATGGCGATAGCGGGATCGATAGCGGCCTTATAGGTCTCGGCGATCTCCGTAAATTCGTATTTCATGAGGTCGTAGTAGAAATCCAAAACACTGACTGCCACATCGAGGCGGTAGATGTAGTTTTCGAGATCCTCTTTGGCTTGGTTAATCTCCTCTTGCGTAGCATCAGGGTCGTTGGCTACAGCCTCAGCCGACTCAATGGCATGAAGAAGGTATGCAGCCAAGTCGGCAATGCCGGGCTTGTTCTTTTCCTCTGCCATGATGAGCAGATTGTCGTAGATGTCGCGGGCATCGAAAATGGCCAGTTCCAGAGAGATCGTATTGGTAGTCTCTTGCACGAGACGTACCGGCAGACCACATTCACGGCTGATATTAGAGGTATAGTACCATCGGTTATACCCCTGCTGAATATAGACCGTCCATGCATACTCGGAAGTCTGGACGTATTCATCGGTATAAGGCGTTGATGTCCAGAAACGCAAGGGCTGGTTGTTGTAAACTATCTGATCCCTTGCGGCTTCTTGATCGCGATAGCGGAGCAGTGCAGCCGGCAGAAAGACCGCTCCGTTGGCTTCCATCTCCGCCCATTGTTCATCGGTCAGCACGTTGTCGTTCTCGTTCATGGTAGAACAGTTCAGGTAGTCGGGATACACGGCCATGACTTTGGGAAGCACGATGCGTCCTTTGATGCCATGCACGATAGCTGCCGCGTGGCTCTGATATTCGAACAGGTACTCCCACTCTTCTTTGCTGAGGGTGAACCACTGATTCGGTTCGTTGCCGCCGTTACGAATCGGGTTGATACCCCAATCGGTGAAGTCCAGATAGCGGTTGTAGTCCCAATCATCCAGCGTCGGGTGGTTGCCCGTGCCCCATCCGAAGAGGTCGAACCACTCGGCATAGCCTTCCGAGATACTGATGTTATGCTCTTTGCTCAGGTAGTCCCATTGGTTCTCCGCAAACTGCCAGGTCTGAACATAGTCGTTGTACTGCAGGTTACCTTGCGAGAAGATGACGACCTTGTCCTCGCCGACAAGGAACTTGCCGGTGAGCGGTTTCTCCGAGTTGTAGGTCACGGGCGCCACCTCGGGTTCGGGCAAGGTCGGCGCCTGAACGAGACGTACTTGCGCAGCCGACAAGATACAGAGGTGTGTTTCCTGCCCGAAATAGAAATTATAATGCTTATCCATACTGAGCACATAGGCATGGTTCTCGTCGGCACTGCCGCTCATGTTTTGCGGTGTGGAGGTCCAGAGATCGCCATTGGGCAGGAAGACCGCACCGGCCTCCTCCATGCGTTGCCAATCCTCCAGACTGTAGGTGTTCAAGTCATAGGGATCATACGAACTGTATCTCCAGCCCGGCCTGAACTTCAGTCCCTTGGGCATGTGCCAAGTGTCCGGCAGCAGCATATAACCCACGACGCCGTTCACGGTCGCAGAAGCAGCCTTTTGGGCGGCGTTGGGACGTTCCTCCAGCAGGTACTGCCATTCGTCGAAACTCAGCGTACGCCATTGGTTCGGCTGACCGCCTCCGTTGGCGATGGCGCGCGTACCGAAGTCCACGTAGTCAGCACCCGTGGACGAAGCCGTTGTCTGCAGGATGAAATCGTTCTCCATACCCCAACTGAAGATATCGATCCATGCTTTCGTGTATTTGGTGCGATAGTCGTTATCCGTACTGCGCTCCCATTGGTTGGCTGCGAACTGGAAAGTATCCAACTGCGGGAAATACTGCAAGTCACCCTGCGAGAAAACGATCTGCTCGCCATCGGCATTGATGGTGAAACGGCCGCGCAGAGGCTTAGCCTCCGCATACTCGATATCAATCGGATCGGGCTCTACGTCCTGCACCAGACGCACTGACAGACCGTACGACTTGTCAAAACTGTGCCCGGTGTTTTCGTAGATGTAATATTCGCTGTCGTAGCCGGAGTCCCGCAGGCGTTTTATTTCCACGTCACATGCACTGCCGGCATCTTTCTCCGTGGACGACCAGTAGTAGAAATAACCGGTCTGCCCCCATTGGATCGTACCTGCGCGCCATCCGCTTGCCGGGATACAGACGGCACCGGCGGCTTCTAAATCAGCCCATTCGGCAGCAGTATAGACCGGGCGCTCATAGTCGTAGTAACGGCCTATCCGTCCACCCGTCCAGTTGTCCGGCAGCAGCACATAGCATAAGTAACCGCCTACGCTGGCTTGACCGCGCAGCTGAAAGGCTTTTGGACGCTGGTTGATGATGAAGTCCCACTCGTCGATCGTCAGCGTGCGCCATAGGTTCGGCTGGTTGCCTCCGTTCGAGATGGCATTGCTGCCCCAATCGACAAAACTGCTCAGCACGGCATCGGTCTGCGTCGGCTGCAGACCCGTACCCCATCCGAACAGATCGATCCAACCGGTGAACGTGTCCGAGACGGACTCGTTATCGGCCTTGGAGACGTAGTTGAACTGCTGCGGCGCAAAACGCCATGTTTGCGTACTGGCTTGATACTGCAGGTTTCCCTGCGAGAAAACGATCTGGTCTCCTTGGGCATTGATGGTGAACTTGCCGGTCAAGGCTCCCTCTGTAGCAAAAAGCGACATGCTGCCGATCAGCAGCGCAAGAATCAAAAACAGGTGTTTGGTGTTAGTCATAATACGATTTATTCAAATTTGCGCACAAAAGTACTACATTTTTTTAATATATGCAAGTTTTATTTGCATATTCCGATTTTTTGTTGTATCTTTGCAGCCGAAATTCACTTAAATCACAAATCATATGAAAAAAATCTCCCTCTTTTCAAGCTTAGCGCTGATGGTATTGATGCTGATGCCGTCGGCACACGTGTATGGAAAAGACTATCTGAGGATGTCTTTTGTGGACGCGAACGGTACACCCGTGCGCATGATAGAGACGCACGTCGGACAAGATGTCGCAGAACCATACTTGGTCATTAATCCGTCCAATGCGCAAGTACGCGTAACCTACTCGTCCTCCGATCCGTCCGTTGCCACCGTCGATATGATGAGCGGCGAGGTTACTCCGCTCTCCATCGGTGTCACCGCTATTCAGGCCACCTCGGCTGAGACGGCTGAGTATTACAGTTATTACACCACCTACAGCGTGAAGGTAGTGGCAGGTCAAGACACCACGCCGGTGATCGAGCCCACCTGCCCCGAAGCGCATTTCTACCTAAACGGTGCGCAAATAACCTCTCTGACGCTCAAAGTCGGCGAGAGCGTGAGTGTACCGATGCTGATGAGTGCAGCAGGCAGCATGCTTTCTGGCAACATCACCTTCGATCAACCCGGCATTGCATCTGTTTCGGCGGACAACATGATCCACGGCTTGGCGGAAGGTACCGCAGTGCTTTTCGTTTCCACGGTCCGCACCGCCAACGGTCAAGTGACGACTTGTAACTACCCGCTCGATATCATCGTCGAAGCGGCAGCACCGCAGAAGCAGAGCCCGGAATTGAGCTGGAGCGACACCGTTGTCTATGCTGAATTGGGCGTACCCGTTGCAGCGCCGGTCTTGTCCAACCCGCATAACGTACCGATGAATAAGATCGAGTCGCAGAACCCCAACGTAGCAGAGGTTTCCGAAGACGGCAGCACGCTGACGATCAAGGGCGTAGGTCAGGCGCTGATCTTCGCCGAGAGTTTCGAGACCTCCGAATATTACGCGCAGAGTATCAGTTATATGGTGTACGTAAGCACGCTCGGTCTCAAGGTCAAAGGCATCAACGTCACCACCCTCAATGCGAATGACGTGTTAGGCGACGGCTCGTACAACGTCACCTTTGAGAAGGAGAGCCGCACGCTGCATCTCAATAGTTGGATCATCGATGGTACGGGTCTCACCGGTCTCGATGCCATGATCGAAGACGATGGCGCTGAGCGTCCGCTGACGATCATGCTGCAAGGCGCAAACGCTATATCGAACATCCCGACCTGCATCAAGGCTCCCGCTGTTCCCGTGATCGTCATGGGTAACTCCATGCGCGATGCCTTGAACCTGAACGCAAGTCAGGTAGCCGTCAACACGCCGTACTTCAAGATCCACCAGTGCAGCGTAAGCGCCGAAGCACCGATGGCTGCCATCAAGTTAGGCAACGAACTCGGTGTCTCCAAGAATTCCCACCTCTATGCCACCTCCACGGGTGTAGCGATCCAATGCAAGACCTTGGTGCTGGCGGAAGGCGAAGAAGGGGTAGCGATCCTGACCAACGGTGTCCGCTTCGAGATGAACAAAGGATTCCTCACCGCCAATAACCAATACGCGAAAGAGGTCGAGATCGGTAAAGTGCCGGTAGTAGCGCCCGCTGACGAGGTCACCACGATTGATTTCACCGCTACCGATCCGGAAGGCAATGAGACCGTGGTCTTCAGCGCTTCTGCTAACGATGGGTATAACGAACAGACCGGTCAATTGGAACTCGCCACTTCGCTCACCGATGAAGCGGTAGCACAAGCTTTGGAAGACCTCGTTCCGGGTTCGAGCGCATGGATCGACATGCTGCCGGGTTCGCTGGTATTCGACATTCCTGAAGGAGCCGGTAAGGTGCAAGTGCATTGTATGACCCTCGCGGGCTACACGCTGCAAGTAAAACTGGAAGGCCAGGCTGTAGTCAGCATCACGCAGACGGCGCTCGGCTGGGCAGAAGTGACGTATAACGTACCCGCTCCGATTCACGTAGTGATTTATCTGCACGCTTCCTCTTCGGCTTCTGCTCCTGCACGCATCGCAACGCACATGGAGGATGCCGTTTCTGCCGGCGCTTATATCCAAGCCGTCAAGATCGTTCCGGACAATGCGCCTACCGCTATCGAGCAAGTAAATGATCAAATGGACAAATGCGAAAATGAGAAAATCCTCCGCAATGGTCAGATCTACATCCGTCGCGGCGAGCATCTCTACACCGTAGATGGCGCTCAGATCAAGTAATAGCAACAGCTAACAGCTAACAGCTAAGAGCTAACAGCCAACAGCTAAGAGCTAACAGCCAACAGCTAACAGCTAAGAGCTAACAGCCAACAGCTAACAGCTAAGAGGCGGAGCATTTTGCCCCGCCTCTTTTATGACTCTCAATTCCTCATTTTTACCTGTTTGCCTGCTGGTTTCCTGCTATCTCCAATGGATGCTCAATGGATGCTCAATGGATGCTGAATGGATGCTCCACCCGACATCTACGCACTCTATAGACTCTGAAATCCCAATAATTAGGTGCAGAATATTCACCTTTCCAAATCGACTGCAAAGATACAACTTTTTTTTCAATTATGCAAATTTTTAACTCAAAATATGTATTTTTTATTCATTTTTTTCGAAACGTTGCGAAATGGGAAGTGAAACGTTTCAATGATTGTGCAAAAGTGTATAAATCAGTTGTTTAGGCTGTGCATGTTTGCGAATGCCTGTTTTTATGTTTTATAACACATTTTACGCACACGTACGTATCCTATATTTTTAGTAATTTTGCGGCGTTTTTATGGGCTTTTTGCTCCGAAATACCAACCGAACAAACAATTTTAACAACAAATAATTCAAACATCATGAAAAAATTATTCCTCTTAATTCCGGCATTGATCCTCTCAATGATGATGAATGCTACGAAACCCACCATCAACATTGATGGTGACAAGTCGGATTGGACTGATGTCCCGATGTTATCACAACCAGGTACATGGCCTATGCTGAAAGTGCTCCCTGCTGCAGATGCAAGTATGGGTACCAATGCCTTAGCTTTCTTGTTGGAAGGCACAACCGATTTTGTAACAGATTGGTCTAAATATCCGGGATCTTACATCGATGCCGATAATAATTTAGCGACCAATGCTGCTGGCAGTTGGGTATATAACGACATGGGTATTGACTATTCGGGAACTACCGGTGGCTCCAAAAACTCGCATTGGATTGATTTTGAGAAAGCTGTTTCCGGTCATGTAATTGAGATGGGTATTCCTACTTCTTTCATTGACGATTTACAAGAGACCTTTGCAATTGGTATGTATTACGGTACAGGAGGTTCGCAAGAATGGTTCTTGCCGACTCGTTCCGGCTCTGCGAATCCTGAAGTTTCCGGAAACAAAGGATTCATCTACAAAAGCCGTCCTTATACCAAGTTGCCGGGTGTTTTAACTGCTTCCAACGCATTTGCTCACCAAAGTATTGGCGAGTGCACCGAATATGTAGATTTCGGTCTTCGTGACAATGGTAACGACACCGCTCGTTGGGCTGCATTCCCATTTGAACTGACGACTCCTGCAAAATTCGACTTGACAGTAAACGCTATTTCTTCCAACTCTTGGTCATTCGAGTTCTGGGTTGTTGATGTAGCCACAAATGAGGTAGTTCAACATATTGACAATTCCGGTGATATTTCTTCTTCAAAAACTGCTATAAAAATGGGTGTATTGGACTTAACGTCCGTTCCTGCCGGCAAATATATGCTCAAGGTTAAGAATAAAACCCGTTATTCAAAAGTTAAATTGTATAAAATCATCCTCACTCCTCAAGATGGTGTTGTTTCCAATCTGCCGTGCACATTAGTTCCGCAAAAAGCAACAATGACATCAAAAAGCTATATTGATGCTTTAGGTGATGTAGATACTATCAGATTTTATAGTCCCATATTAAGTCAAGAAGTAAAATGGAAAGTTAACGTAGCTGCAAAGAGACCATATCAGTTTACCGCCAATACGTTCAACAAATATGGTCACAACTATAAAATCACTATCTTGAACGAGGATGAAAGTCAAGTCATTCAATCCTACCAAGAGAAAGAGGGCACTGGCGTTAATTACAAAACCGGACATGTCCGTGTAAAGACTCCGACTTATGAATTAGCTCCTGCTAATTATGTCATTAAGATACAAAACTTAGTGGATGCAGATGGTGGCAGACTTACTTCCATTGAAACCAATGGTTCTCTCATCTATATCCCTGATACTTTAAAACCGACTGATGCTATATTAAGTGATAGTGCCGGCGTTGTATTCGGAGATCCGAATTACATCAATTTCAAATACATCGGCTCACACAAATACAACAACACAGAGTGGGCAAAATGGTACATTAACGTAGATAAAGATGGATACTATGCTTTCACACTGAATGCAAATAGCACTAACAGTCATTCGTATCTGCTTTCCGTTCTCCACACGAACGAAAGTTTAGTTGAAAGCTATCCGCTGGCAGGTTCTTCTGCAACTCCGATGTCGAAAACCACTGATAAACTTTGGTTAACAGAGGGCGAGTACTTGATTAAAGTAGAGAACACTGTAGAATGGTCTGAAGGTGTAGTAACAAGCGTCATTGCAAAATACGAAGGCGGTGCAGTTACGACTCTTCCGGGAGAACTCCTTGGTGAGGATGCTGTCATTTACGACAATGGTAAACTGAAAATGACTCATGATGAAAACGGAGATTTGAAATACGGTGACAATAGTCAACCTCGTGGCGAATATGCGGATTGGAGTATCCATGTCAATGCGGATTGCAAGTTAACTGTTAGTTTCAATCTCACTCCTGCCAGCACTTCCGGTCACGAATTCCTTGTAGAATTACGTAATAATGTTGGCAAAATCGATTCTGTAGAGGAAACAGAACTTACTAAATATTTGGATGTTCCTGCTGCAGGCGATTATACAATTCGCTTGATTAACCGTACACAATGGTCGTCTGCTATTCTTCATAGCGTCACCTTCACTCCGTACGTTGCTCCGGCAGCTCTTGAGATTAACGAGGCAGCTACAGACAACAGCGCATGGGTAGCAAACGTAGGCGGTGCGGCAGCTAATGTACAACTCATCCGTACCTTCAAGGGCGGTGTATATAACAGTATCTGCGTTCCGTTTGAGGCTCCATTGAGCAAGATCAAAGCTGCTTTCGGTGATGATGTTGAACTGCTATACTTGGAGGATGCTAATATGTCGGGCGACATTTTGAACCTTGTATTCGCTAACGCTCCTGACTTCTATCAAGGCACTCCGTACCTCATCAAACCGTCTACCGACGTCGTTAATCCGGAATTTGCGAATGTCAACCTGCTCGCAGCAGAGGCTGCTTCCACCAGCCACACCGGATGGCCTGCAAGTTTCAAAGGTACGTTCATTAAGCAAGACATTGATGCTGACCCGAACAACCTCTATCTCGGAACGGATAACAAGTTGTACTTCTCGAACAACGATGTAACGATCAAGGGTCTGCGTGCTTACTTCCATGTAAACATTTCGAACGCGCAACAAGTGATCAAGCACGCACGTATCATGAAGGGTACGCAAGTGCTCACCGATGTAGAGCTCGTTGAGACGGAGAACAATGCTGTCAAGAGCATTGAGAACGGTCAACTCATCATCACCATCGACGGTGTACGTTACAACGTAATGGGTGCAAAAATCCAATAACCTCTAAATACTACACGAATATGAAAAAGAACTATATGATACCAAGTACAACAACCGTTGCAATTCAATCCGGTTTTGTATGCCAAGTTGGCTCCGTTCAAGGTGGAACATTAGGTTACGGCGGTAACGAAGACACCATTGACCCGAACTAAAAATCTCATAGGATTATGAAACGCGTCAGTTTCATCCTATTCGGCATGCTCCTGGGCACGATAGTGCTCAGGGGCGCTGTTATTCAGGTGGCACCCGGATCGGGAACGATCCAGACAGCAGTGAATAACGCATCTGCCGGCGACGTGTTGATGCTCACCAACGGCACGTATAACGAGGTAGCCGTCAAGCCTTTGGTAGCCCTCACGCTCCAAGCGGCTGAGGGCACGCAGCCTGTACTCAAACTCTCCAGCCGTATGGAGGCGAAAGCCGATCTGACGATCGATGGTATCGACCTGCAGAGCGCCGGAGAAGCGATCCGTATGTTACCCGGCGAGCAGCCGTACGACGTCACGGTACGCAACAGCACGCTCAGCGGATGCCCAAGTTATTTCATTCGTGCCTATACGACCACCGAAGAGCGTCCGTACATCAATAGTCTGACGGTAGATAACTGCCTCTTCCGCATGGGTAGCGAGAGACAGAACAACACACGCGCTATTGCGGCAACGAAGATGATGAACCAACTGAAGAGCCTCAGCGTTTCGAACAGCACGTTCGATGGCGGCATCAACGGTACCGGACGAATGATATATCTGCATCCGGGCGAAGGTATCGAAGAGCCCATGACGCCCGAAGGAACGGTCACGATCGACCGCTGCACCTTCTATAATAGCGCGGACACGCGCGGGGTCTATCTGGCGAACATCAACAGCGCGCAGGTGAGCAACTGTATCTTCCTGAACGCCGAGCAGCGTCCGGGTTCTGCCAGTTATGCGCTCTACGGCACCGAGTCCGTCATTCGCAACAGCCTTGCCGGCTACGCGCCGATCAAGACCTCGACGGGTGCAACTGCTATCGCTTGCATCAACCGTAACCCCTATTTCGTGGATGCGGCGAACGGCAATTTCCAATTGGCTTCCAATAGTCCGGCGGTCAATGCCGGAACGGACGGCAGCACGATCGGTGACCCGCGTTGGGGCGTCTCCGACGAACCGCATAACACAGATAACGATCCGTACGAACCCTATAAGATGCCCTACTCGATGGCTCCAACAACGAACTCGGTCAAGGTTCTTTGGCAGATGAACGAAGAGACCGAAGCCACCGAGGCACTCGTGCTCTACGGTACAGACTCGACGAACCTTGATCAGCAGATCCGCACGGCAGACGGTTGGAATGTAGCCGAAGAAGGATACGTGCATGTGGTGACCTTGACCGACCTGCAACCCAACACGCGCTATTACTTCACCGTAGGAGCATCTGAGACCCGCCGTTGTCCGAAGATCAGTTGGACCAAGACCGCACCCGAAGAGGGAACGGCGTACCGGATCTTCACCATCAGCGATATCCACGGCAATGCGTGCAAGAACTGGTCGAACATGCAGGATTTCATATGCAATCTCAACTGCGATGTGGCCTTCATGAACGGCGATTTCGTGAGCAGCAAAGGCGATGACCGCCGTTGGAACGAGTACTACTTCACCCCGGGTGAGAAATTCCTCGGTCAAGTACCCGTCATGTCGTCCGTAGGAAACCACGAGACAGGCGATCCGTTCACTTTCCGCTGGTCGTCGTACTACGACTATTTCCATCAGTTTAGTCATGAGGGACCCTCCGAAGGCGACACGATCGACCCGCGAGGCGAAGCGTATTTCCATTTCGTCTATGGCAATGCAGACGTCATCATGCTCAATATCAACGGCGATCCCTCCAGCCCGCAGTTTCTGCCCGGCAGCCGTCAGTACGCATGGACCGATTCGATCCTGGGCACTTGCGATCATACGTGGATCATCGTTTGTCACCACGTAGGCATCCATACCAGCGGTTATCACGGACAGTGGGCTGCCGAACCGAGGCAGATGGGTACCTTGCTCGAGAAATATGCGGCGCAAGGCAAACATATCATCTCCCTCTCCGGCGATGACCACTCGTTTGAGCACCTCTACAAGGACGGCGTTCACTACGTGCGCCCGGGATGCGGACGAGATGCCAACTATGACCAGCAGACCAAACTGAAGGATGCCCAATATACGATTTTCTACCGCCGTGTATCGTGTTTCTCGACGCTCGACATGGAAGCGGATGCCTCCGCGATCCATCTGACCGCCTATGACTCCATCGGAACAGTGTTCTATCAGTATGACTTCAGTCTGGACACTTGGGGCATTCCCTATACCCCGGACAACAAGGCACAAATAACGCCGTATAAGTTCTTCCACAACGGGTCGATCTATATACGGCGCTCAGAAGATGCCTATACGATGTTAGGTTCGAAAGTGAAATAAACCTTTCACTTTTCACCTTTCATCTTTCAATTTAATACTATTTCTCCGAAGAACTGCGGACAATGGAAGTCCGGTTTCGGTAAATCAATCGGCCGCCAACTCAAAAAGTGCGGCCGTTTGGTTTTATCGGCGCATTTGTAAAAATTGGCTTTTAGCTTTTGGCCTTTGGCTATTGGCTTTTGGAAAATGAGATCCAAGGGGATTTTCTCTTCTACCGTCCATTCGAACAGACCGTCTTTCTCTTCGAACGCCTCTCTGGGGAAGGAGCACTTGCGCTCGATACGCGCCATCTGTTCCGGCGTAAAAGGTACGACATCCTCTGCTCTACCCTTGCGACGGCTACCGACCATCGCGCCGATACAGTTGCATTCGAAATTGCAGTACGTATCCTCGCCCGGCACTTGGCAGAAGAACTCCACGCACGAGTCTTCCCACACCGGTCCCTGATCTTCGGTCGTCACAGCCCGCAGTTGCTCGCCTTTCACATGCCATTTCAGTAACAGCCAATCTTGGCTGTTCGATACTTCCACCGTCACCTCCGGACACTCCGGAAACGCCTCCGGCCAATTGACGTTATCAATAGATAGATTTACCATTTGTTCATTTACGATTTACGATTTATTTGTTCATTTAGTCAATTGAGCAATAATTTTCTTCATCTCGTCTTCCACCTTTTCCTGTTCTTCCACTAATCGCAACTGCGCTTTCGTGCGGACAAGGTTATGCTCGGGGTACGCGATCTTGTAATAGGTGTCGCCGTTGATCCAATCGGTGAAGAAACGCACGGTCTGCATGTAACTGAGCAGACGACAGCCGTACGGTAGCAGTTCTTTCTCCAGTTCGGTAAGGAACGTCGCCTCCTTGAGATAACCGCGTGCATAGGCCTCGAAGATCTCCAGATCGACATGGATATTGTCCAGATTCGGATCATCCTCCAGACCCTTATTGGCTGCAGTACGCATGAAATCGCCAAAGTCGCTGAACACGAATCCCGGCATGACGGTATCCAGATCAACGATACAGATCGGTCGTCCGGCTTCGTCAAAGAGCACATTATTGACCTTGGTGTCGCAGTGGTTGATATGTTTCTTGAGTCTGCCTTCGCGGAAGAGCACCTCCGCCAGACACATCATCTCACGTCGCTTGTTGATCCAGTCGATGATATCCTGACATTCCGCTTTGCGATTCGCCTTATCGGCAGCCAACGCCTCGTCCAACTCCTGCAAACGGAACTCCATATTATGGAAATTCGGGATCGATTCGCACAGCGCGTTGAACGGCAGATCCGCCAACTGGCGTTGGAAACGACCGAACGCCTCACCCGTCAGTTCAGCCGACATAGGCGTCACTTTCTCTTGGGATGTAGCCGGTTCAACGAGTACGTACAGGCGCCAATAGTCCCCTTCCGGCGTCTTGTAATAGAGCTTGTTCGCTTTGGTCGGGATCAGCTGGAGCACCTTACGCTCGATGTCCTGCTCACGGGCGATGAGCAGTTTCTCCCGGATATGGGAGGTCACGACCTCGATATTGCGCATCAACCCCTCTACATCTTTGAATATACGATGGTTGATACGTTGCAGACAATAGGAGGGTTCACCCACACGCTTCGCCGGTACTACAAACGAGTCATTGATGAAGCCGATCCGCAGGGGCTGCGGTTCACCTACTTCATTCCAGATAGCAAAATGCGATAAAATCTCTTTCATGATATATAGCAATCTAAATCCGCCTGCAAAGGTACAACAAAAGTTTGACATACGCAAGAACTTAAGCCACAAAAATAAATTTATTTAAGTTTTGCAGGTTAAGAGCTTGCGTATGAGCACAAACGTGCGAACGTAACTTCTTTATTGCTTTATCTTATAGAGACTTGGAATAAGGCAGAATAGCAAAACGGAAATCCACATCATCGGTACCAAACCACACGCGGCTCTCATACCCCTCTTTGAACTCATGCCAATAACCCAGATCCTTCTCTGTAATCGTAAAAGACACCTCACGCGACTCGCCCGCAGGAATGAAGATCTTTTGGAATCCTTTCAACTCGCATAACGGACGGACGAGTTCACCTGAAAGCTGGCGGACATAGAGTTGCGGCACCTCATATGCATCGATCGTGCCCGTATTGGTGATACGGCACGAAATGGTCATTGGAAATTGGTCATTGGTAATTTCCGTTTCGCCGTATTCAAAAGTAGTATAGCTCAATCCGAATCCGAACGGAAAGAGCGGCTCTGTCGGCGTCTCTAACCAATAGGAAGACTGACCGATAGAAAACTGGGGACAACCGATAGGAATACTATCAATCAACATCGGCGGGTCATACGACGGACGGCCGGTGTTATGGCGGTTATAATACAATGGTATCTGACCCACCATCTTCGGAAACGTCATCGGCAGCCGACCAGAAGGCACTACTTTTCCTGTAAGAAGATTACATAGCGCCGGACCTGCCATACTGCCACCATGGAAAGCATAAAGTACAGCAGCAGCCTGCTCTACCTGACGACCTATCGTTAGCGGACGACCTGCCATCACTATCATAACGACAGGTTTGCCGGTAGCCACAAGAGCGTCCATCATCTCTATCTGCGCACCCGGCAGATCGAGGTTCGCACGGCAACGCGCTTCACCGCTTAAGATTGCTTCCTCACCGCAGAAATATAGGATCACATCCGCGTTCTTCGCCGCCTCTACCGCCTTCTTGATTCCTGCTTCGCTCTTATCTCGGCTATAACTCAAACCGGGCTCAAAAATAACGGACAAATGAGAATCGGGAACGGATAGTTTTTCGAAAGCCATCAGGGGCGTAATACTCAAAGACGTATCGCCGTCAAAGACCCACGTCCCCAATTGCTCTTTCTTCTGATGAGCCAAAGGCCCCGTAATGAGAATTCGCGACCTATGATCTGTTCCTCGTATTGGCAAAACACCATTATTCTTCAATAGAACGGCAGCCTCTTCGGCTACACGCGTAGCTAATTCAGCATCTCCGGGAGCAGGAGTTTCTTCTTCCGGCACATACGGATTCTCAAACAAACCCAAACGGTATTTGAGACGCAAGATCGAACGCACACATGCATCTATCTGACGCTCTTTTACCTTACCTTCTGCCACTAACTCTGCCAGATAATCGGTATAGATATTTCCCTGCATATCCATCTCCATACGGGCATCGATGCAACGCAACGCCGCATCCTTCTTATCCGCACAAAGTCCGTGCGGCACGAGGTCCGAACCAGAACCCCAGTCGCTCACTAACAACGCATCTGACTTCCATTCTTCACGCAAAATATCCACGTTCAGATGCCGGTTCGCCGAAGAAGGCAGCCCATTCAGGTCATTGAAAGAGCACATGAGACTCATCGCACCCGCTTCCACGGCAGATTTAAACGGCGGCAGGTAAATATCCCGAAACTGAGTCTCAGGTATCCACGTAGTATTATAATCGCGCCCTCCTTCCGAAGCCGAATAACCCGCAAAATGCTTGACGCAAGCAGCCATGCCAGGTACCATTTGGTCATTTACCATTTGGTCATTTTGGTATCCACGGACAGTAGCGACGCCCATAACCGATGTGAGATACGGATCTTCGCCGTATCCCTCTGCCACACGTCCCCAACGGGGATCATGCGCCACATCAACCATAGGCGAGAAAGCCCAACGGATACCATACTGGTACGCCTCCTTTGCTGTCGCTTGTGCTGCTCGCTCGATGAGCTCAGGGTTCCACGTAGCACCTTGTCCCAACGGAATGGGATAGATGGTCTTAAAGCCATGAATCACATCGCGCGCAGCAACCAAAGGAATACCCAAACGAGTCTCCTCCACAGCCATTCGTTGCAAGCGGTTCACCTCTTTCGCTCCGACGATATTGAAGATCGAGCCCACCTTGCCTTGACGGATAAGCGCCTCTTTCTCTTCGGCGTTCCACGAGGGATCGAGTTGGTTCATCTGTCCGATCTTCTCCTCCAGCGTCATGCGGGAGAGGAGGTCATCGATAAAACGGTCTTCTTCACTCTTGTGAGAGCACGCACATACGGCCATCAATAGTATAGATAGCACCGTTGCGCGAAATGTATATCTGGCCATTCTTTATAAATTTGAAATTTGAAATTTGAAATTTGAAATTTGCTTCTTCGATAGCAGTTATAATCGGGTCGCAGAGGTTTTCACCATAGACCTCTAATTCCCATAGGGACGCACCGTAACCGGTGTTGCGGGTCTTACAGAAGATGCGAACAAACCGAGCCTCTACGGGTTCGTTTTGGACGCGGATATCGTGTATCTGCGTACCGCCTTTGGCGCCCGTAACCGACTTCACGGTTGTGTAGTTCTCCCCGTCGGAACTAATCTGGATATCAAAAGAAGTCGCATAAGCATTCTCCCAGATGAGCCGCACTTTGGTCAGGAGATAGCACTCCTCCAAATCAACAGCAATCCATTCGTTATCTTGGAACCGGCTGGACCATCTGGTATCCATCTTTCCGTCCACCGCTTTCGGCGCTGCCGTACCATCTCCTTCGGCGCCCGACGCCGTTGCAGGTTTATGGAGTGCAAGGTTCACTTTCTCAAACGGCAGGACGTGTACTATCGCAGTATCTACCCTCTCAAAGCAGGGGAAGATAAGCTCCTGATCGCCCACCTGAGTCGCGAGATAAGTATTCACACAGGTATCCATCACGTCGCCAAACTGATTGAGGATAGAAACGACAAAAACCTGCTGCGTACCGATCGGTATGGTAACCTCTGCGGGTGTCACCTCTGCCGTAGCCGCCATCTCAGTCTCCATGACGATAATCGTCAGAGACGCCGAGCAGCCACCCACTGTACGCGTCTCCGTAAAGAGACCGTAGTCCGGATAAGTCTTCTGCTCCGAAGAAGTAGAGATAATCTCTCCGTTGAAGTTATACGCCGTCGTAGTAAGAGTGGTTGTTTGACCCTGATGAAGAACGGTGTCGGACGCTGAGAGGGCAACCACAAAGATCGCTTCCGGATCTCCGGTCAGCGGTCGTCCGTACGCTTCCAATTCATAGAGCGAAGTACCATACTGTGTAGCGCGCTGGAGTCCTGTTAAGCGGATATATCGAGCACGAGTAGGACCTACCTCCTGCCCCTCCATAAAGGGAAGGGAGATTCTTTCTACACCGCCGGCAGAGGCGTACGTAGCACGATGCCACGTCGTGCCGTCTGACGAGAGTGCGAGTTCGTATTCGGACGCAAAAGCTGCCTCCCAACGCAGGATCAGATGGTCAATAAAACATACCTCACCCAGATCCACCATCGCCCATTCACCATCATGATGCGCTGAGCCCCAACGGGTGTTCGTCTTGCCGTCCGTCAGATTCGCTGCTACACAACCGGCGTTCTCTTCCGACGAAGCTGTAACCGGTTTATGCAAAGCCAAGTTCGGATATGGAAGATCCCAAGCCAGAGGATCGGGTTCTATCTCTTCATTTTCATCTTCGATGGTCGTCACCGTCCGAGTCAGCCCACCGCTGATAAGCGTCAGCCCATGCGGCACATTCACCGTGGTATCGACAGCACCGAAGAAACGGACACTTAAATTCGTTTGACTTACATTATATACCGCATAGGTCATCCGTCCACTCAAGGTATCGGTATAAGCGCACGCGAGCGGATGGTTCGCATAGATATCATATCGTTTCTCACCGAGCGCTTTGTGGCTATGGGCCAACCAATAGGTGATACCGCCGGTGTCGGGATTCTTAGCAAGCGCCTTCCCCATCCTGTCCATTCGATCCCACACATGGATCGCCGAGTCGGCATCAAAGAGCGACAGATAAGACAGACATACATTGCCCAAACCGGACTCATCACCCAGACCACCTTGCGGTGCCTCGTAATTACCCACCTCTTTGGCCGCATACATCTGCGTGTAGTCCCAACGGGTAAACGGCAGATCTTCGCTGAACGCATTGGTCAGAATAGGTGAGATAGGTAGCCATTGGATCGAATGCATCCATACCGGATCGCCGGAGAACCACGTCCACCAGCCTACTCCCTGCATCGTCAAGTTGCAGCAATAGGGATGGTTATATTTCGTATAATCGATATTACGCCGTTTCTTGTCAAACCAATACTCCGCCGTTGCGCGGGTTTCAAGGGTATACCCCATGATTCCGGCTTCCAGCATCGCCTGATCCTGCAAGGCAGCGCCTAACATCCATATGCCCCCCCAGCCTTGGATAGCTTCCGATGAAGACTCCTGACCGTTTCCGTTTCCGCCGTTACCTAAACCACCGGCAAACGAATGTCCACAGTAAGGATCGAGGGTGCGGAACCACGGTTCATCGGCAGAACGCTCCCAATTGGCATAGTCTCGTGCCACCTCACGCGCCATCTCTCCGTATTGCATACGGAAATCATCATCCAGCATACAGAGCAACGCAGACGAGTAGATGAAATAGCCGTAGTGAAAATGATGATCGTTGAAGGTATCCGAATCATACGAGGGATCCATGCCTATGAGCGCTCCCCAACGCGGATAACGAGCGAAGTAATAGCGCTCTTCACCGGGCGTCCAGGTGTACCAATCGATGAGCACCTCTTTGAGTCGCTGCTTTGCCATGCGGAAAGTAGCCGTATCCCCCATCTGCAGTGCAAAAGTCATGTAGTGCGCCATCTGAGTCAGCCCTTTTCCTCCCCAATACGTATCGCCGCCGAACGAGCCCCGTTTCGCATAATCGGCATTAAGCGCCGTCATACGAGCCTCCGAGAACTCTTCGCCCCACTCCATCGGAGCTGGGAAGAACGGCAGGAAAGCGTGTACCGGATATGTAAACGTAAAATCGTTACCCTGCGCCACTTTCATTGTGCCACGTGGCGTCATATAATTGAAAGCTGAAAACTGAAAACTGCAAACTGATGGCTCATAATAATGATGCGGCAGGAAGCCCATCAGTACAGGTTGATCTAAATGGAAAGTGGTCGATAGAGAAGAGGTGTTGGCGTCGTAAGCATAGGTCATCGTTGTCTTCCGCGGAATACGGAACGCATACGAAGCAAAAGCCGCAGCATTCAATCCGTCCGTGAGCAACGCAACACTTAGTTGATTCGCTTGCTCGAACACGGCATACTTGGCCACATCGGGATTAGAGGCCGTCATTGTGATACCGGACGCTTCGAGCCACACCAGCGGAGAACCGTGCATACAGGTCACACGCACCCAAGCATCGCCATCCTGCATGATGAACGACATACTGAAGTCAGACCAAGCATCCACCAGTGCCTGCTCAAACTTGGCTTTTCTGCCGGTAGCCGTATTGGTAAAGGTAACGCGTAGCGGTGTATCCCACTTGACCTCACAACCGGTTGGCTCCCAATAGGTCGGAAAACCGACATCCACCCCATCCTGCGTTGCTTCCACCCATCCCGGGTACGTCCAGATCTTACCGGTCCATTCGTTCACCAGAGCATAGGTCCACCAATCATTAGTCGGCAGCGCCAACGATCCTTGACGGCTACCGTCTGGTGCGCCCAGACGCGCCAAAAGCGAATCGGGAAGATAGAGTTTGCGATGCTCCATCTGATAGGCTTGACAGCCTCCATGATCCGCTGTACGACTCTTAGCCAAGGGTACATACGATGCGTACGAACCGCCTCCTACACGCACGGGAGTCTGCGACCAGACCGCTACCGCTGAAAGAAGCAAGACCGCTACGCTCAAAGACAAAAGACCTTTTCTCATAACTTCACCATGATCGTTTCTACGCTATTCGCCGGCATGTCGATATGGGCGATATTGTCACCGATCTGCAAGGGGAAAGAGATTGCTTCGCCAGTATTGAGGATATTCACGGCAATCGTTCCGTTCTCCGCCTGCGTAGCGCATAGGTAGATACGTTCGTTGGAAGGATTCGTTACTCCCAACACCGTATCGCCCGGACGCATGGAGCGGCTGAACTGCTTGAGCACATAGTAATACGGCGTAAAATAAATAATTGGTGATTGGTGATTGGTGATTGGTGAATAGTCGATCATCACTTCCGCACCGCAAAAATTACCTACGTGGTTGGGTCCACCGATGGAGTCGAGGACGATGTTCCAGTCACAGAAACCGGTGAGCCAGTGGTTCATGCCGTTGATGATATAGCGCGCGTAGCGATGTACCGGTGCATATTTGGGATGCGTGTCTCCCGCCCATTGGGTGGAGTACGCCCAGTCGGTGGCTTCCGGATTCCACCAGAAAGCGTCGTTTTGGAACCAGCAGCATTCCTTGTACCCCGCATAATCGCCTACACCGGGCCAACCGTCCAGACCGAGGTTATCGATACATCCTTCGGAATGGAAGAGGGTCTTGTCGGGGTTCGCGGCATGCACGCGGTCGAGTGTCTCCGGGAAGCAATCCTCCGTACTGCCGTACCAATGCACCGCCATGCCGGTGGTGTAATGCTTCGCCTGCTCATTGCTGTAGATGGCTTGGGTGTAGGGTTCCATCTCGAAGATGTTCTGGTCAAAACCGTAGATCGCTACGTCACTCAGTCTGCGTTTCTCGAAGGTCGGACCGAGGTACTCGGCAATGAATTGCGTTTCCACTTCCGGCGAGAAATCCATGCTCTCCCAACCGCCGTCGTTACCCATGGGTTCATTGACCGGCGTCACCGCCCATATGTCGATACCTTCGGCGCGCCACGCTTCCACGTACTTCGCCAGATAGTTCGCATAAGTCTGATAGTACTCCGGCAGCAACGCACCGCCGCGGTGGAAACCGTTTTCGCGTTCGTAGTATTTCTTGTTCTCCTTCATCCAAGCGGGTGCAGTCCAGGTGTTCGCCATGATGCGATAGGTCTTATCGGGCTGGCTCTGCTTGATCTTCCACACATCCAGCATCAGATGATAGAGGTCGTAGTGCTCATCTTGGATCTGCGGGTATTTCGCTTTGGGAAAACCTTCCTTATCGCGATCGAGCGAGAAAGAGAGCAAGGCCGTATCTCCATCCTCTTCTGCCAAAGAGTATTTACCTTCTACCGAGAAATCCGATGCCCCAATCTGGGTGCGGGTGACGGAGAAGTTAGCCCCGTTCTCGCCGTACAGCTCTTCCAAGATCGCCTGCCGATCTTCCTTCGAAAGGCACGCCAGCACGAATGCCGACGACTCGGTGAGCGAACCGCCAAAACCGTCGATCGTCTGACGGCGGTCATTGAGGTTCACCACGATAGCTCCCTCGACAGCACCTTTCTGAAAAACGACCGCCTCTTTCTCGGCACACTTGTCTCCGGCTTCGGAGGTTAGCCATACTTGACTCGACGGCACCTTAGCCGTACATGCGGTAAGCGCTACAAGCGCGAATAAGTTGATTAAGCGCGTATGCATATTTGAATCGTTATTTCTTTGATTTTTCCGTCACGGGCGAAGATATGAGCACTATCTTCTTTCGACAAAACGGACTTGTTTTCCTGCACAATGATACCTTGCGGCATATCCTCGCCGGATTCGTTCAAGATCTGGTACGTGAAAGTGACGCCACAATAGGAGAATGACAATTTATTGTTAAAGAAATCATCCGGATTGATCATCCTCGGGTGAATAACGATCTGTCCGTCTTCCACCTCGATTCCCAGTTCGAACCATCTGCTGATGATATCTTCCTTCACTTGTCCGGTCAGACCGGGTTGTTGTGCGCCGGACATCGAAGGCGTATGCGAATACGCATCGAAGGGGAACGCACCGTACTGATCCGGTGACTTATGCGAACCGATACCTAAACGGATCGACTCATAATGCGTTACTAAGCGCTTAGCCGTCTCCGTCATCATATCGCTACGTTGTATCACTTCTCCTACCGCCAGCAGCAGTTTGCTGACCATATGCCAATAGATACAACCCAGTCCTTCGTACTTATAGAACGTGCCGGATCGACCGGTGAAGGCATGATGGTTAAAGACCGACTCATACAGGTCCTTCAACTCGTCCGGTAACTCATTCGCATTGCGGTACTTGGCATCGAAATGGATACCTCCGTCGCAGTCCTGCTTGAGGATCGAACCCAGGTATTTCTGTACTACCGGTAGCGACTTGGCTTCTTCGGGAAGGTTATTGAGTTCGAGGAACGTCTTCCGCGGCCGATTCGGATAGAGCATATAGCTCATCTGATCCGGACGGTAGAGAGCCGATTCGGCCATCTTATCCAGCAGTTCAACCGATTCCTCCGGACTCAGCAAACCCGAACTGAGTACCGCTACCTGACCTTCCAGCATCTCATAGAGATGGGATATTTCGATATCGTTCTGCGTGAATTTAATCAGGTTATACGCCTCATATAATCCGTCTTCGCGTTTGTTGGCACGGATAGACTCGTCGATCTTATGCAGCGTAGCGGTGCAGAACTCCTGGAGTTCCTCTAATGCCATCGTCTGCATCTCACCGCTCAAGCCGTTATATACCTTTGTTCGGTATTGTTCGCCTGCCGTACCAACGATGTCGGTGAACTGCTTGGTGTTACCATTCGGGTAAGCATGACGTATAGCGCGCAAGAAATCCAAGGTCTCTGTAGCAATTTGTATATTGGATTGAACGAGTTGCTGCAAGAAGGTCACATAGCGACGCATATAACACAAGGTCACCATCGATGCGCCGTATCCTACAAGCGCATTATTGGCATCGTTCCATTCGGGACGCAAAGTGTTCATCCATATACCGGCATTGGGCACGAAGTTCGACAGCTTGGTCAGCAGCGTGATGAGCAGTTTATCCGCCATCGTCGTACGACGCGGACGGTTGTTCTCATCCAGGATCCATTTGGCTTCTTTACCCATCTTCGGCACCATGGCCATGATCTTGTTATGCAACTCGGTATCGAACCAAATGCTGTTCTTCGGGTCGGCTACGATCTGCGCATAACTCTTCAACCGATACGGCACGTTCGCAAACGCATACTGCCGTTCATTCAATAATCCGCGTAAGGTGTCCGGATCATGCTTGTAACTAACCTCCAACAGCCTCAGCAGGTAGATGATCTGGTGATCCCCCCAATAACCGATATTCGACCATGGGTTTTCGGGTTCGATCACTTCCCACTCGAAGCCCTCATTCGAGATACGGTACGGGTTATAACCGTCTGCCGTAGTGGCGTTGAGGAACTTGGCAATGATATGGTTCGTATATAGCGGATAGCTGTACGAGAGAGCCTCCCAGTTCTGGAAGATATCCCGCCAGTTACCTTGATAGCCTACCACCGGCTTGCCTTTATCGTCCTGCACATGGATGGCAAATTGATTCCACGGCCGCGAAGGATCACCGTGCCGGCGTCCGAAGGTGAGGGGCAGATACTCCGGGTCCTCATCCTTTTGAGGCGGATAGGTCAGATAGTAGCCTCCGCGCATGGTGTTAAACAGCACGTTCGCGAAATGACGCGCATCGTTGGCGCGGTCATTCGTGGACTGAAATCCGTCGTTCTTACCAACGATATTCAGCAGCGCTTTTATAGAGTCGATGACAGCTTTATCAATTTGCTTGATAGCTGTTTTGGGGCGCGCAATGAAATGCATCAGTTCATGGACGGCTACCGCATCTTGATTCACATCCAGTACGTTATACCAAGCCTGACTCTTGCGGTCCTTCAAGGTAAACCGCGTTTTCGCAACATAGTTGGCCCGCACTCCTTTGGATTCGGTTTGTGAATAGTCAGCATGCGGCAGACCAAGGGTATAGATCGTATTACACGTGAGCGCCTCGGAGGGTTCAGCCCGATCGACGAGAATCGCCTCCATGCGGAAGAGCGCCAGCGAAGTACCGGGCACGAGTTCGGTCTTTTTGTATCCGTCCACAAGAGTCGAGAACTCATTCTGCGTCTTGCGCTCTACACCTGCGGGCAATACGTTCTGCAGCATATCGGTCAGTTCGATGCGAACGGGCTCTTTGCGCACATTCTCCAATTCAGCACGGCGTACCCAGCCGTGTTTACCGGCAGGAGCCCAGTAATAGGAGAACTTCAATCCCAAGGTTCTATTCTCTTCGCAGAACTCGATCTGGTTTCCGTAGGTGGTTTTAGAGATCGATCGACGAATCTGATATACCGGTTGCTGCATATCCGAGAACGGAATCCAGAGGCTTTCTCCTTTTTCCTTTAACCTTTCACCTTTCACCTTAATAATCGTCTTCGGTCCCGTGAACTCATGGCTGTCTGTGATCTTATCGTCCGTGTAGTACGGAAACAAGGCCTCGTTCGGACTCCGACGACCGCAGGTCAAACCGCCTGTCGAAGACAGGTACATCCATAGATCTGTGTCCGACGCCAAGGAGATGAAGAACGGCTTCATCTGATCGTAGTTATGAATCGTATAGCAGGACCCTATGTTGATGCCATAGGTAAATTCACCCTTCACCTGTTTCATTGTTTTCTCCTTTCTTCTAATTCACTTTTCATCTGCGCCATAGTCGCATTATCGAGGTTATAGAACGCCATCACGATCGCGCACGAAGCGTACAGTACACCCGGAATGACGCTGACCAGCAGACGGATACCCATCATCGCTGAATCGGATTGCATGTCGGCATTCGCCACGAAATGGGTGACGGACAAGATCCATCCCGCTGCGGCAGCACCTATCGCCCACCCGAGTTTCTGCGCCAGCACAGAGGCGGAGAAGCAGAGACCGGTTGTACGACGGTTAAATTTCCACTCGCCAAAATCGGCTACGTCAGCCAGCATCGTCCATAACAGCGGTACCGCCGGCGCATAGGCCATCTTGGCAAGGATATTAAAGGTATAAACGAGCGGCAGGTTATCGCCGGCTACGAAGATCAGCGCGAAGAAAACACCCGACACGATGGAAGATATGATATAGACGGTCTTGTTGCCAAACCGTTTGGCCAGCGGTTTAGAGGCCGGCAAAGCCACGATAAGGGCTATCGTACCGAGCACATTGAACAGCTGCACGTTCTCCGCATCATGAATGAAATACTTGAAATAATAGGCAATAGCGGCATTCTGCATGGCGAACATGATGAAGGACACGATGCCTACGCAGGTCAGTACGATCCATGCCTTGTTCATGAACAGGTACTTGAAGTCCTTCAGCACGTTGTTATCCTGCTTCTCGGGTTGAGGCACACGCTCTTTGGTGGTCGCAAAAGCAATGAGGAAGAACGCGATACTCAGTATACCGAACAGACCTACCGTATACTGATAGCCCTGCGCCTGATTCACTACGCCCTCATTACCAATCGCGCCTAGCCATTTGACGAGATACAAAGCCGCACCCGTCACGATGAACTGACCGATATACGCAGCAATGAAACGATAGGTGTTCAGTCCGGCACGCTCATTCGAGTCGTCCGTCATCACCGCGCTCAAAGAGCTGTACGGCAGGTTCACAAACGCATACGCCGTACGAAGCAGCAGACAGGTGATCAGCGCATAGGCGAACTTACCGTTCAAACCAAACTCCGGCGTTGTGAAGGCCAGTACAGCAAGGATAGCGTACGGTACCGAACCGAAGAGCAGGTACGGGCGGAACTTCCCCCAACGACTGTTGGTGCGATCCGAGATGATACCTACGATCGGATCCATGATCGCGTCCCATATCGAACCAACGAACATGATCACACCTGCCAACGCCGGACTCAGACCGTAGATGTCGGTGTAGAAGATCAATAACCAGAAACCGACCAAGTCCCACACGAAGTGAGACGCGGTATCACCTAAACTGTAACCAAATTTTTCTCGAATAGATAGTTTCATCGCATTATTATTTTATTACGGTATTACGTAATTACGTAATTACGAGTTCTTTTTATAAACGCGGATGTAGTCCACATACATCTTCACCGGTGTGCCGTCGGCAGGCAGCGCCGTTACTTTTTGGAACGAAGGATCATCCGCCGTGATGAGTTCCGGATATTTCTCTGCCGCCGGCATGTTGGGGAAGAATCCGCCTACCGACAGGTTGAGCACGAGATAGAACGGGTGGTTGAAATAATGTCCCGGTTCGTTCACCTCTTTGCCGCGCAAGGAGAGTTGGAAATACGGTTCTACCTCCGGATAGAGGTCCTTGTCCAAGTACATAGCGATCGAATCTTCACTCCACTCGAGCGTGAACAGATGGAAATCACCCTGCACGGGGTAGTCCGCCGTATTGAACTGCCCGTAGTTCGGGTACGCGCCGTTGTTGAACGATTCGCCCCAATGGCAGGCACCATTGAAATAGCGGTCTTGCGTACCGGCCTCGATGCCCTTATGATGCCCCATCTCGCAGATATCGATCTCGCCGCATTTGGGCCATACGACCCGTCCTTCGGCAGCCAGTTGAGCGGCACGCGCATCGACATCATCGTTATTGCCCAAGTCGGTAGCCAAGTTATTGCCTAACATCCAGAACGCCGGCCAAAGACCGTCTGCGGTATTAGGGAAAGCAATACGGGCTTCTACCTTGCCGTACTCCACCGTCACTTTTCCCTGCGTATTCAAGCGCGCAGACGTACAGGGACGGTTCTTGTAATCCTCCCGCTGTGCATTCAGCACGAGGCAACGATCGCCCGTCAAGGGGTGATTCTCGATGGTGATATTCTTCGGTGCATAGTACTGCAACTCCGCATTGCCACCGCCACGAGCATTATCCTCCATGTTCCAATAAGCGGCATTTAATGTTTCGCCGTCGAACTCATCGCTCCAAACGAGTTGCCACTCCGGCTTGGAACAAGCCGATAGAATACAGAGTACAGAATACAGAATACAGATTTTTTTCATTATTGTACAATTTGTCCTGTTATCGTATAAACTTTATCCCCACGACGAATAAAAATCTGTCCGTCACGGATCTCTTTCATCCATTCGCCATTCATCCTTTCACCATTCACCATTACGACTGACTGCCATCCTTCCGGTTCAGGTTCTATCGCATCGGATGCTGTCGGGCATACAAACGACTCGTTCTCATCGCCGCGCTGATAGATACGGATCCAATCGATATACATCGCCCGCGGACCGTTAGCCAAAGCCGTTACACCGTTGATATTGAATATTCCCGGGAAGTTGCCGCCTACCGCCAGATTGGCAATCACGAAATTCGGTTTGCCGAACACCAACTGCCGGTTATAATCCGCATCGTCATTGGGTTCCAAGTCCGCATGGAAATAAGGCGTAGCCACATTATCCATATACATATCTATCGAAGTGGGTGTCCACTCCATGGAGACGATATGAAACGTATCTTGCAGCGAGTAGCTCCATGTAGCCTCCTGTGCGTCGCACCAATCGGCATTCCATGCTCTTCCGATATGCAAGGCTCCGTTGAAGAAACGATCCTGCGTGCCTTTGGAGAAAGCGTTCTGATGTCCCATCTCAATGATATCCGTCTCACCGCATTTGGGCCATCCCACCTGGTCGAAGTTATTGCCCATTTGCCAGAATGCCGGCCAAAGACCGTTAGCCGTCTGAGGAAACTTGATACGTGCTTCTATACGACCGAAAGTGTACGTCATCTTGTTCTTGCTATTCACACGTCCGGAGGTGCAGTCGCGTCCTCCGGCAGACTCTTTGGTAGCCGTCAGGATCAGACAATGCTTGCCCGTTGTCGGTTCGATGCCGAGTGAAACACCATCCGCGCAGTAATACTGCAACTCGTTGTTACCGCCTCCGTCACCGTTGACCTCTATGTTCCATACTTGGGTATTCAGCGCCCCGTCCGTGAAATCTTCGTTCCATACGAGTTGGTAGTCCTGCGCCATGACCATGACAGCAAGACAAGAGATCATCCAAAAAGAGTAAAGTATTTTCATATTCGGTTATTTAAATTGGAACCAATGGATATTGCAATTACCCGTCTTCACTTCCATACGCAGCGTATGTTTGCCTTGAGGCAAGTTCAGCGGGAACTCAAAAGTAGCCCATTGTTCGTCTGCGGAACGGGGAATAGTGATTGTAGTCACTTCCGTTCCGTTTATGCTCATCGCGATCTGCGAACCCATATAGGCCATCGCATGGATTCGAATGGTGCTGCACGCCTCGGGCGCATCAAGTTGGTACTCCACCCATTTGCCGGATATGAATGCCCCCATATACAATGTTCTCCATGCATCGTTCGCTGGCAGAAAATGCGGAGCGTTGACAGGTGTCGGAGAAGAGATCGTGCCTACTGAACAGCAGGTGTTCATCAGCACATGTTTCTTCGGATTCAGCCATACCGATTTATCCAACGAGGAGAGCCCTTCATAAATCAACCCTTGTGCACTCAAAACAGAAGGATCGGTCTTGGTCAGCAATTGATTCCACGGCTTGTTATCGATGCTTCCGCTTCCGCGCGCCAAAAACCATGCATAGCGCTCCACGCGTGCATCGCTCTCTAACATCAGCACCGTCTCCGACATGTATTTCAATTGGTCATCGGCATTGTTCACCGGTGCCTCCCAACCGCAGAACTCGGTCATCCAGATCGGTTTGTTGTACTTGTCAAACCGGTCGATGAATCCTTTCATTGCGCCTGCCGAGCCCATATAGCAGTGCAGCGCCAAAGCGGCTACGTCATCCAACGATACCTCATCGCAAGCGAAGAACTCATCGAGCCATTTGATCGGATCGCTGTAGCCCGGTAAGGTACCGTAGTTCATCGCCGGCGCGACCAATAACATACCGATCTCTTGGGCGAAGGCTTTCAGTTCCGGCCATGTAGCCGCAGCCTCTTGCGGGGTCATACGCGCCTGATCATTCAGGTTCGGTTCATTATACGCCAACAGATAGCGGCAGTTCGGGTGCGCCTGTTTCCATGCACGGATACGATCTTTGTTATAACCGGCATTCCATGCCATCGGACAGAAATCCACGCCGTAGGCATCCAGTTGGGTAGCGATAGCATCGGACGGGTTCGGTCCCCAGTTGTACCCCCACGATATGGCATTCGCCAACAAGGCTACATCTTCGGGATAGAACGGGCTGGCAAAGCCGACACCGCGTTTGGACGAACGGGGCAGATAACGCAAAGCGTCTGACAGGTTATCGTCTATCGGTTGGGGATCCTCTGATTTATTCACCACCACCGTGCAAGTCGCTTTCGCTTCATCTGCCGAAGCGGTGATCGTGGTCACGCCTTCGCCAATCGCCGTCACGATACCGGCTACTACCGTCGCCACTTCCGGCATCTCCGATGTCCACACCACAGCCTTGGCTTGAGGCGTCACCGTAGCCTCAATCACGGTATCCTGCCCCACCTCCAGCGTAATCACCGTGTGCGAGAGTGCGATACGCGTCGGCTCTTTCGGCTCTGAGCAAGCGAACAAAAGGCATCCGAAGATGGCAATCAAACTATATACAAAGGTATTGCGCATAGGATTACTCTAAGCTTTTCTGATAAACCCGAACCCAATCGACCTTCATCTGCTGCGGGAAGATATCGGTATTGATACTGCCCCCCCATGTTCCGCCGAGGGCAAGATTGAAGATCACAAAGAATTTATTGGTATAGTCGGAATCGTAATAGAACGGCCAAGCCTCGTAGTTATGCTCATCGGAAGCCTCGGTCGTGATGGCGGTGATCTCGTCATCGACATAGAAGCGAATGGCATCACGGCCGAACATATAGTCTTTCATCACCTCCACGGCATAGGTATGCCATGAGCCTTCGATACCGTCGTGGTAGTTACGTGAATTCCAGTTATTTCCTTTCGTTCCGTTCGCATTACGCGTATGCAATGCATGGGAGATCATCGTCGGCTGCGAACCCACATGCTCCATGATGTCAATCTCTCCGCATGTCGGCCAACTGCCTTTGTTACCTAACATCCAGAAAGCAGGCCATGTACCTTGACCGGAAGGTAACCATATACGCGCTTCGCACTTGAAGTAAGCGAATTCTTTCTTGCCCTTCGAATTGATACGGCCGGAGGTATAGTCGCGCTTGGAATTACCGGAACCATACTCCTCTTTGCGTGCCTCGAGGATGAGACAGCCGTTCTCTACACGGATATTCTCCGGACGATCGGTGTAATACTGTTTCTCTTGGTTTCCTCCACCGCTGGCATTCACCTCAATATTCCAATCATCCGCATTCAGCGACGAGCCTTCGAACTCATCCGCCCAAACCAGTTTATACTCGCCTTGATAGGTTCCGCCCTGTTGCAGCACGATCACGGTGCACTGCGCATACTTTCCGTCGGAAGCAGTTGCCTTAATAATGGTACGTCCGTCATTGACACCGGTTACTAAGCCATTAGCATCTACCGTAGCGATCTTGACGTTCTCGGACGACCAGGTCACCGGCGTGGACGGAATCACTTTCAACTGCTCGGTCGCTTTGACCTCGAGGAAGAACGAGGATTTATTGATCGAGAAAGCAGCCGTACCGCCGCCTTGTTCTACTACGAACACATGACATTGTGCTTTCGCCGAACCTGCTGTAGCCGTTATCACCGCTTCGCCTTCTGCCATTGCTGTTACCACACCGGCTATTACCGTTGCTACCGAAGCATCGGAAGTAGCCCATGTCACCGACTGACCTCCGGCATCTGCCTCAATGACAGCATCCTCTCCTACGGCTAACTGCAGCACGGTAGGCGTTAACTGGATCGATGTGACGCTTTGGTTCTTCTCGCAGCTCGTCAGCCCCATGGCGAACACAGCTGCACAACATACCAAGAGATGAGATAATGTTTTCATACCTGTAAAAATAATTAGAACCTAAGAGGGCGATCAAACCCTCTTAGGCAAAAGATTGCAAATTAGTTTTGAGCTGCTTTCTTGTAGATGAACACAGCGTCGAATTGCAACATCGTACCTTGAACGCCACCGCTGAGGAAGCCCAAAACATTCTTGCCTTCGGTATTGTTATTTCCGTACACCAGACCTTGATCAATAAGATAACTCATCGGGATCTCGATCTCACCCCAGTCACCATTACGGGTGAAGTTGGTGTACGGTTGATAAACCACACCCTTGTCTTCCATTGCAGAAGCACCGATAACTACTTTACCTCCACCGCTGGTTCCATCGAGGAAGAGCATGTGGTTTGCGTTATCCGTCGATTTCATAGCGAGGTGCAGCGTATAATCCTGCGGAGCATCCATGATGGAAGCCAGTTTGTTGAGATCCTCCAAGTTACCGCAGTTGTATGCGAAACCGGACCAGCCTACATTATTTACCTGGAATGCCACCCAGCCTTCTGCTTCGCCGTAGAAGTTCTTACCTTGCGTCTCACCTGCAACGTAGGTATTATCCCATACATAGAGGTGCTTGTCCTGCTCAGGATTCTCGCGGAAGTCAGCAACGATACGATCTGCAATCTGCTCAGCTGCCTGACCGCCAATCTGGAATACGAAATAATCGGTTCCTTCCAGCGATACATGGTGGATTTCTTCTCCTCCGCCACCACCTTGGCTCTTAACAGTTACTTGGCAGGAAGCCTCTACGTCACCTACAAATGCGCGGATCTCAGCAGTTCCGGCAGCTACAGCAGTTACCAAACCGCTTGCGTTAACGGTAGCAACAGCAGCGTTCTTGGACTCCCATTGGAGTTCAGCAGCTTTCTCTTCCGGTTGAACGGTAGCAACGAGTTGCTCAGTAGCACCAACCTCTAACTCAACAGCGAGTTTGTTCAGCGTAACAATTGTCTGACCTTCCTCAAAAACGGTCACGCGACAACGTGCGCTCTGACCTTCAGCCGTAGCGATGATGTAAGCCGTACCGGCAGAAACACCTTCTACCAAACCGGCAGTTACTTTCGCTACACCGGGAGCAGAAGACTCCCATGCGATGGTAGCCTTAGCACCTTCAGGCTGGATAGTAGCCTTCAGTTCCTGAGCCTCACCTACCTTGATGGTAATAGCCTCTTGATCGAGTTTGATACCGGTCACAGACGTTGCGTCTTGATTTTTCTTGCAAGCTACCAATGCCAGGGCAGCCATTGCAAAAGCAAGAATTTTTTTCATAATAATAAATGTTTTTAATTTAAGTAAAAAGTTAAACAATAAGTTAACTGTTGATTATTAATAGTTGTCGTTTTGCACTAATGCAGGATTGAGTTCCAGTTCCTCTGCCGGAAGCGGGAAGATCTCATGTTTGCCGGCGATGAACGTACGCATCTGGTTCTTTGCTTCTACGCTCTCGGTAGCCGCATAGGCATCCATATGCTCTTTGGTCTTGCCCCAGCGAACGAGGTCGAACCAACGATGACCTTCCATAGCCAACTCCATACGGCGCTCGTGACGGAGTGCCTCTTCCAGACTCGGGGAAGCGATAGCGGTTCCGTTCACCGTGATGCTATAACCCGGATAGGTCGGGAGCGACAGACGGGTACGCACCTCATTGAGCGCATTCTGTGCTGAAGCATTATCGCCAGCACCGATACAAGCCTCTGCATACATCAGCAGCACGTCGGCGTAACGGATCTGCTTGTTGTTGAGCGGACCACGGCTGGCGTGCAAGCCCCATTGACCGAAACCACCGCCTTCGTTCGGGTTGTCATACATACCGTATTTGCGGTTCAGAAGCGGCGAACCCAGATAGGTCTCCTCCACTTCGTTCTCAAAACTGGTCGGACGAAGGATGGCTATGTCACGACGCGGGTCACCGATTTCAAACTCGTTGTACAGGTTCCATGTCGGGTGGTTGAAGCCCCAACCGCCACCGATCTTGGAGTTACGGCTGCGTACCAGAACCTGCGTGAAACTACCGGCGGTAAAACCGTTACCCTCGCCGTAGTCGCCCCAAGGTACTTCCATATACTGGATCTCGAAGATCGACTCTTTGCCGTTCTCGCCCTCAAGGGCAAACATCTTCTGATAGTCTGCCGAATCAACGAGCATATACTCATTGGATGCGATGATACTGTCGCCCCATGCTTTCGCTGCTTTGTAGAGGTCGGTAGCGTTCTCGCTCACCTTGCCGTTCCAGTACGGGCTGGCCTCATACAGATTGGTCTTGAGCAGCATCGCCTGCGCAGCGCCTTTTGTTGCACGACCCACTTCGGCATCCTCCAGTTTGCTGCGAAGCCACAAGTACTTGTTCGCCTGCGCAAAATCGGACTTGATCTGGGTAAACATCTCCGATACGGAAGCGCGCGGTTGGATCCAATCGCTCTCGGAATTGATCACTTTCGTTACCATCGGTACACCGCCGAACACACGCAGCAGACGGAAATAATAGTAGCCGCGGAGGAAATAAGCTTCGCCCAGAAGACGGTTTTTCAGCGATACACTGAAAGCCGTATCCGTCGCCATATTCGGGATGTTCTGCAACGCCACGTTACAACGCGCGATGCCTTGATACTGCGCACGGTAGAAATCCAAGAGGATCTGGTTGGAAGCGGTAGTCTGCCAGTTCTCCATGTCGAAGGAAGCAGACATATCGTTCGTGTTCTGACCGCCCTTGAGCGCGTCGTCGCTGACGATATCGCCGATGAACCACTCCGAGTAGTACGTACTGTTATACTCCCACATCAGGGGCACATAACATCCGGTAACGCATTGTACGGCAGCTTCTTTTGATCCGAAGAAATCAGCCAACATGGTTACACCCGGTTCTTGCTCTGTCAAATAATCCTTGCAACCCGTGAAACCGACCGCTACGCTCAAAGATAAAAGACCGCTTACGCTTAAAGATAAAAGCTTATTTACTATATTCATTTTCATAATTGTTTCTCCTTAATAGGTTATACATCTTATGCTTTTTTCTTTCGACTTTTCTCTTTCGACTAATTAAAGTTCGCATTCAGACCAAAGGTAAAGGTACGGCTCTGCGGATAGTTACCGTAATCAACACCGCTACCTACCTCCGGATCATAACCGGAATACTTGGTGATCGTGAACAGGTTCGTTGCGGTCACATAGAAGCGCAGACGGCTGCAATGAATCTTCTGCGTGATATTCTTCGGCAGCGTGTAACCGATCTGAATATTTTTCAGACGGAAATAGCTACCGTCCTCTACGAAGCGGGAAGAGTTCTCACGGTTCATCGGCGAACCCACCGGGTTAGGAATGGTACCGTTGCGGTTCTCCAGCGTCAACCAATCCAGGCCCTTCACCTCCATCGAGGTACGTACGAGGTCGGTGTAACCTACCCATACATCCTTCATCGAGGTCGAGAGCGTACACTCGTCGCCTGCACCTTCCGTACGCAGACGCAATGCGTTGTAGATCTGGTTTCCATAAACGCCTTGGAAGAAGAGCTGTACATCTATGCCGTAGAAATCAGCACCAAGGTTGATACCGTAGGTCAACTTCGGGAACGGGTTTCCGATCACTTTCTTATCGTTCTCGTCGATCTTACCGTCGTTATTGAGGTCTTTGTATTTGGCATCACCGGCATGTACACCGATCTCATCTGCGGTATAGGAATACAGATGCGCCAAAGCCTCTGCATCGGATTGGTAAACGCCCTCGTACTCATAGCCCCAGAACGAACCAAGCGCCATGCCGAGGTCAGTCTTCGTACGGTCACCCCACAGCGGTGAACCGCCGTTCAAAGCGATCAACTCATTCTTGATCCAAGACAAGTTACCGCCGATATTATAATTGACCGGTCCTACTTTATGACGATGCTCAAGGGTCAACTCGACACCTTGGTTCCGGATCACGCCGACGTTCTTGATCAGCGAGTAGCGGTTTCCTACGTGCGCAGGAGCGTTCACGTACAGGAGCGCATCTTTCGTATCACGCAAGAACCAATCGATCGTTCCGGACAGCATGCCGTTCCAGAAGCCGAAATCGATACCTGCATCCCATTGCTCGTTGGTCTCCCAACGACCGGAGGTGTTCACCTGCGTCAGCACGGCTGCACCGTACTGCATCTCCGGCGACAGACCCAAGGGATAGCCGTAGAACACCTTGTCCGAACTACCCATCGTCTGAACGAAGCTACCGGACGGGATACCGTCGTTACCTACCTGACCCCAACCGGCACGGATCTTGATATTATCCAACCAATCTACCTCTTTGTCGCGGATGAACGGTTCCTCGCTCAGACGCCAAGCCAAGGCGGCAGAGGGGAAGAAGCCCCAAGGCTGCTCGTGGAAACGAGACGAAGCATCAGCACGGAAGTTAAGCGTTACCATATAACGGCTGTCATAGCAGTAGTAAGCACGACCGAGGAAAGACATACGACGGATACGGGCTACGTTGTCCGATGCGTCCGTCAGGTCTTGGGTCGCATTGCTGATATACCAGTTGCTCGGCACCGGATTGAGAATTTCTGCGCCGGAACCGCCCATGCCGTATTGGTTCCATTCCTGCCATGTCTGACCGGCCATCACGCTGAAGTTATGTTTTCCGATTTCGCGAGCATAGGTGATCGTCGTCTCTTCGATGAGCGACATATAGCGCGTCATGCTCGAAGAGATGAAGTTCTTCGTTGCACGGTCATAAGACGAATAGTCGTATTTATTCTTGAAATTGCGATCGCGGTTCAACGCCGAACCCATACTGATGGACGGACGAATGGTCAAACCCTCTACCGGCGTGATCTCCATATAGATATCGCCCAACCAACGCTCGTTGTTGTTCTGCGGATAACTCTCCTCTACCATCGAGAAGGGGTTCGTCACATTCTTGAAGTTGGAGGAAGCAGCAATACGTCCGCTCAGGTCGTCACCGCTCTTGTTGTGACTACCTTGCGTATAATGCGTCGGATCCCACGGGGCCATGGCCAAAGCGGCCGAGATCACGGATGCGCCCGGACTACTGTTATTATTCATCGCGTTACGTCCGCTCGTGGATACGAAAGACAGGTGCTCACCTAATTTCAACCATTTGAACACCTTGATATCCGAGTTCAGACGGAGCGTCAGACGCTCGTAGTTACTACCGATGATTGTACCCTCCTGACCGAAATAGGAAGCGGAGAACGCATAATGCCATTTTTCACCGCCACCGTCAAAAGAGAGGTTGTAGTTATGCATGAAAGCATTCGGTTTGAACACCTCGTCCTGCCAATCGGTCTCCTGCGCACTATAGTCAAAACCGTCCGGATTAGCCGCCGACTTGATCACGGGGAAATAATCCGATTTGGCATTATAGACCGCCATCCAGTCGTTGAATCCGTCTTTCATATAGTCTGCCAACTGTCCGGCACCGTTTTTCATGGCGTCGATACGCAGTTTGGTGAGCGCAAAATCCTTACTGGTCATCAGGTCCAGTTTTTTCCATCTGTTCTGAATACCCCAGTATGCATCAAAACCGACATTGATCTTACCTTCGCTACCGGTCTTGGTCGTGATCAGGATGACACCGTTCGCACCACGGCTACCGTAGATAGCGGTGGCAGAAGCGTCCTTGAGGATCTCCATTGATTGGATGTCGTTCGGAGAGAGGAAAGAGATGTCGTTGTCCGTGATCACTCCATCAACTACATAGAGCGGGTCGTTTCCGCCGATAGCCGAACCGATACCACGGATACGGATCGTAGCCGCTTCACCCGGCTGACCGGAACCGGTCGTAACCGTCACACCGGCTGCGCGTCCCTGCAGCGCCTGATCGATACCTGCTACAGGCGCTTTCAATAACTGATCTGCGCTTACGCTCGTCACTGCACCCGTCAAGTCACTCTTCTTCATCGTACCGTAACCGATAGCTACCACCTCTTGCAGCTGCACATTGTCCGGAACCAGCGTCACGCGGATCGGACCGGAATTCGATACTTTCACTTCAAACGGCTTGTAACCCATGAACGATACTTGGAGTACATCGCCTGCTTTGGCCTGAATGGAGAAGTTTCCGTCGAAATCGGTAATTGTACCGAGCGTCGTCCCCTTCACCATCACATTCGCACCAATCACCGGATCCGGCTCATCTTGAGCCATCACCACACCCGTCACGGTCAGACTCTGCGCCATTACGCTCAGTGTCATCATTGCCATGACGGCGATTAAGTAGATACGCTTTTTCATTTATCAGATTATTTGTTATGAATGTTGTGCTTGGCTGTAAGGTTAACTTTGTTAAACCGACTGCAAAATTACTGCTTTTTTATCACATACGCAAGTGTTTTCATATGCTATGCAACACAAAAGTACGTAAAGTATCTGCTATTTCTCGCATTTTCAGCAACTTAGCATTTTGCAACCCGCTAAAAAAGTACGTATTTAGTACTATAAAAAAAGCGCCCTTAGGGACGCTTAAAGAGAATTTTGAGGAAACGGCAGATGTAATCTTCCCAATTGGGCCATACATGTCCGCCTGCACTCTCGTAGTAAGTGTATTCGATATGGTTCGCTTCCAACCATTGGCGGTACTCCTGCACATTGTCGTAGAGGAAGTCCTCATTGCCGATCGCGATCCAATAGACGGGCGACTCCTGCATCTGCAACCGCACCTCTTCTTCCCAGTTGTCATACGCCGGATCCGAATGCGGATGACGGATAGCGGGTGAGAACAAGCCTACGTACGCGAACTGACCGTGCAGGTAATGCGATATATGCATGGAGTGAAAACCGCCCATGGAGAGACCCGCTATCGCGCGAAGCGAAGGATCATCGCTGACGTTGTATCTGCGCTCCGTCTCGGCCATGAAATCCGCAAAATGGCGTATCCATTCGCCCGACATCGCATTGGCACGCTCTTCCTCACTCGTCTCGCGGTGCGGACAGTTATCCGGCATGATGATCACCATCTCGCGCACTTGACCGAGCTGCAGCAAGGAGTCCATCCAATGCAGCAGATGTCCCTGCTCTATCCAATCATGCTCATTGCCCCACATACCATGCTGCAGATAGAGAACGGGGTACGTCCTTTCACCTTTCACCTTTAACCTTTCACCTTTATATCCATGCGGCAGATACACCCGGCACGGCACATGATTGATCGTGTCATAGATCACCGTTCCCACTTGCGGCTTCGTCTCTTTCGGCGCACATGCCACCATCGCCATGACGGCGAATAAACAAAGAATCAGTTTTTTCATACCAAGTACTCGAATTCGATTAAAAAGGTCTATGTGGCGCTTGAGGTTTGACGCTCCCGTTTCCGGGATCCTGACCTCCTTCTTGCAATCCTGTATTTCCTCCACTGACTCCCAGCATAATGAAATATGCAGAAAATTCTGATACTTTCACCCCTGGTGCAACATAATGTGTTTTCATGGATATGTGTCTCTTTTAATTGTGCTTATTTATAGCGAGTATGTGCCGAACCAACGGCACATACCCTATATTACGCATTACTGCGGATCGATCGTTTGACCGGGAGTGCTGGGCGCCTGCCCTCCATCCATCAGTCCGGAGTTACCTCCGCTGACGCCCTGTAAGATCGCATATGCTTGTACGTTCATCACTTCCGTGACCGGATTTACATATATTGCTTTCATAATACTATTAATTATCATTAATGGTTGATACAATTTATTTCACCAACGTACCTTGCGCATTGTAGATGCGTCCCTCGCGGATGATGAACAGCTGACCATCCATCAGCACTTTTGTACCCTGTACATTGTCACCCTGTACATTCTCCATGCCGGTGGTTGTTTGCTTACCGAATACGATGCGTGCAGGTTTAGCCGGAGCGCCATTCAACGGACTTTGTGAAGGGATGGTGAAGAAGCAACGGAATGCCTTCATGTTCGTACCACCCTCAGCCGGCGAGTAGAGATAATTCTCCGGTCCTACGAAACGCTGGTTCTCGTTATCAAGCACAATGGTATTGAATGTTCCTTGGAAATTCATATAGGTGCTCGTAGCAGCTACATCCTCCGGATTCACATTCTTAACTACCACACCCTCGAAGACAGGATTCTCCGTTACAGCCGTACCAGGACGGAGCAGATAAGCCTTTCCAGCCTCGAACGAATTAACGAAATCGAAGTTCAGGCTGATCAGCGAACCGTGATCCTCCGAGGTAGCCAAGGTAGCCAGTGTATAACCTGCACCGAATGCCTCTACCAACAGCTCATCGCTCAAATCGAACGGCAAGCACAGCGTGTACCACTCGGTCGTCAGCGGGAAGGTACGAGGAATAGTGATATCCTGACCTTCATTATTATTGGCCGCAATAAACTCGGCATTGTCGGTCTCATTCAAAGCGCCATGACGATGGAAGTAGATATTATCCAGCCAGAAGGTCTGATTGCCTGCTTGGTCAATCTTGATCTGATAAATCTTGTCAAAATTAGTATAGCCGGTAGATGGGGTCGTTCCATCCAAATTGAAATCACTCATCGTGAAGCGAACCACATTCCATTGACCGCCGATAAGTTCTTGCGTAAATGCGCCGCGCTCAGGCAAATTACCTGCGGCCTGAGGATTATCGATGATAGGAACAACGCGGAAACTGATATTCTCGTTGGTCCAAACGCTCAAGTAGAGTTCATCGTCTGCATCCACCTTGACATCTCCGAATCCAAAGATACCGAAGTAGGTTGCCGCGTGGTTCATCTTCTTAGCACCGTAGGTTTGTTTCTCTACCGGTGAGCCTCCCCAGTCGGCGAAGTTGCAATCCTTGCTATATGCACTCGAGTATACCGGGCGCACACTTGCGTCTGCAAAAGCAGGAGCAGGTGCGGCGGAAGTCGGATAGGTAGCAGGCTTCGTGGTCTCGTTGTAATCAACAGCGGCGGCCGCATTGTCCGAACCGTCTTTAGCTACAATAGAGAATGCGTACGGCGTATCATAGTCCAAGCCGTCGAAGGTAACATCTACTTCAGCACCCGACATCGCTTGTACGTTCTTAACCGTCTCACCCATCGTAACGGTATAGTAAATCAGACCGCCCAGGTTATCGGTAGCCGACAGTGTCAGTACGATTTCCTCGTCAGATTTGAACTTCGTTTCAACCGTTACATCCGTCGGCGCTTGATTATCACTAATCGGCGAACCAACAACTACGTCACTCATCGTATTGTTCGTACCGTCCGAAACATTGACCTTAAAGTTGTAGTTCGTACCCATGGTCAAACCATTAACGGTGTATGTAGCCTCTTGGCCTGCGGGCATTACAACAGGGTTAGCCTGCGCTACGTTATCGCAATAGAACGTATAAGTCAGATCTCCCTTGAAGTTGTCATCTGCCGTAGCCTGGAGCAATACGGAAGTCGTACTTGCGCCGGAAGCCGTGAATGCACTAATAACCGGAGCCGTTACGTCGGTAGCCAACGTACCATAAGCCTCCAGCTCCCAGAACGAAATACCATATGCCCAATTGTTATTGGTATCCTCATAGCCCCATACCTTCAGATAACGACCTTGTGCGTCCGCATCAATATCATTATAGTAATCCATTACAGCAGATGCATTTGCGCTATAACTCGGAGAAACAGTAATGTCTGCTATCTCAGTCCAAGCAAGTGCATCGTTGGAAGTAAAGAATTTGTATTTAGAAGGACGAGCACCTTCCCAGAACATACGAATATTCTTGATATCATATACAGCACCCAAATCTACGTACCACCAGTCTTGCGAGTCTGCACCGGTACCATGAATAGCACTGCCACCGGAAGCCCAACGAGAACCCTTGTTACCATCGTTTCCTTCTACCTTCGGAAGGGCCGTTGCACCTGCTGCATTCGGCTTGTTCAGTGCCAAGTTAGTAGCATAGGTATGAACCGCAGCAGCATTGACAGCATCTGCCGAGTTGTTTGCAGCATCCGTAGCAACAACTACGAAATGATAATCTGCATCAGCATCCAGACCGGCAATATCCAACGTAGTAGTCGTTCCTTGTGCAGCACTCGTGCTTGCTACACCTGCATTATCGTACGCGATATTATAGGTAATGTCACCGGCATAGTCATCGTCAGCCGAAAGCGTTAGACGAACAATATGGTCGGTCAAAGCTACAGCAGAGATCGTCACATTCGTCGGAGCTGTTACGTCACCTGCCGGAGTGGCCTTGCAGGTCTGGGCAGCACTAACATTTGTACCATCCGAGGCCGTTACCGTGAAGGTATATTCCGTATTAGTAGTCAAACCTTCTACATCTACAGTAATCGTTTGACCACTTGCGCCTTGAGGTGCTGGAGAAATATTAACACCTTCGCCCGTATCACCAGTCGGTTTGTAGTTGACATTGTATGTAATAGTACCTTTCCAATTGTCAGTTGCAGAAAGCGTCAAACGCACATCCGTAGTATTCAGCGCGGTTGCAACAGGAGCAGCCAATACCGGAGCTTCCGAATCTACACAACTCTCATTCCAAGCAATTGTATTAGCAAGCGGGAAGTTATTATCCAATATAAACTCTCCACCACCCTGTGCACCAATTGCGAAATAGTGGCTTCCGAACGACAAAGTTTTATAATCTGCAGCATTGAATGTATTAACGATATATCCGTTACCTTCATTGCTTACTTGCCAACCTTGTCCGCTACCCGGGTTATATACCTCGTTACTATAATTGGTTGCGTGATTAACAACAAAGTTAAAGTTGTTGCGTCCGTTAATCTTCGCCTCGTCAGAACCATCGATACGGATTTGGTAGGTATCATCTGCTACTTTCGAACAAGATAGATACAAGGTCTTGTTATTATTCGTCATTACGGCCGTTTGGCAATAAACGTCTCTATGCACTTCAAAGTTAGCCACAAGTGCTGTGTTTGCGGTAATGGTCGTCGTATATGTTGCGCCGGCGCCCGAAATGACAACGCCACCTTGCGTCCAATTTACGAAATCATAGCCTGCAGCAGGAATTGCTGTAAAAGTAACTTCTGTTCCGGCTTCTACTTCCTCCACAGGGTTTCCACCTGCCGTAATAGTTACACTACCGGTACCTGCGGGCAGTACAGATGCAGCAACGGTTTTTGTTGTAGATGCTTCTGTTCCATATACTTCCATCTCAAACATCTTTATACCCCAGCCCATGGTAGTGGAGGCCTTGGTCGTCGTGAAGCGAACGTAACGCACCTGATCGTTATTATTCAAGTCTGCGATACTCAGATACTTCTGATGCGTATAATTTCCAATATGTTGAGAAATGCTAAATCCTGTTGACCATGCCGTATTATCTTTCGAGAACTCAATGGTATATTCATCAGAAGCAGCACCATCAAACCAGATAGCGATCAAATTGATTGCATATACAGTTCCTAAATCCAAGGTATAGTACGATGTAAAATTCGCATTGGTCTTATTATCGTTCAGATCACGACAAGCCTGCCATACACTACCCTTGTTCCCATCTACTGCAAAGAATGCAGAAGTAGCATCGCCTGTCACTTCTGATTGATCAATAACCTTATTATCCGTTATGATATTGGATGAATAGGCGAGGTTGTCGCTTATAACGCCCCATACCTCAACACTATTGCTGGTAACTTCAGCATTTGCCGTAGTAGCCGTTACCGTAATAGTAGCCAAGCCATATTTCTCCGGATAGTACTTATTATCCGTTACATGACCTGCATCAGCCGGAGTAATCGTATAGGAGAGATTTGCAGCTATAGCACCATTGTTTTGATCCTTTGGCGAAGGAGTTAGTGTTGCATATGCTCCAACCTTTGCAATGGTAGTATTAGACGAAAGTCCAACGGATGTCAATACCGGAACTCCCTTCAGCAAGACGCGGAAAGAAAAGAACGAATTGCCCCATTGCGTAGCACGAGCGGTAGAATGAAGGCGAACATAGCGAGCAGTTATATTTTCTGCAAAATTAGCCTCATATTCTACATTGTCACCACCATCAGTGTAGTTAGCTTCTGTTTTCTTTGTTGTCCATGTTTCACCATCATTAGATACATCTATCGTAAATGTACGACTATATGCTGTTTGCCAACGAATCTGTACTGTATTAAAGATTCGACGTTGACCTAAATCAACAACATACCATTGGGGATCAGAAGAAGCAGACTCCCAGCGCGAACCATCATTTCCGTCGATAGCTTCCCATGCATTACCAGTCGAGGCGTATGCAACAGCACCATTACTCATAAGAGCAAAGTTCACATCCTCTATCGACGTCGGATCCGGATCAGGACAAGATGCAGGATCTTCAGAAGAACAAGGTTCTAAGCGTACTCCATTCAATGCTGTTACTTCGACAACCTGATTATCATTAAATCTCAAGTTGAGAGGCGTGTACATTTTAGGGTCACCAACAGACGGAATAGTGAAGATGACTTTCCCATCCGTCAATGTATAATGCCCCGCTGCTGCCATATGGTAGTTATTATTGTGCGTACGTGCTTCATCGCAATAGCGGTTGCAGAACATATTATCACCTACCAATCCCGTGATGGTTTTTCCTTCTGTTGCGGACGAAATCGTGAGGTAGTACTTGTTGCAACCTTTTGTCACCTTCGCGTGAATATCATAGCCCGAAACGTTAGAAGAATACACTGTCGATTCGCAAATACCAGTAACGACAGGAGTAGAGCCTCCACCTTCAACAATATATGTGAAGTGTTTTGTTACTGACATGCCCATCGGGTGATTAGCATCTGCAGCAAATGCAAACTTACATGCAAACTCAATTGTCGAACCCGGAGTCTGATCGGTTAATGTGATAGAAGCCGTCTTTCCGGACACTGTCATATTCTTCTCAGTTAATCCAGGATTAAAATGCCATAAAACACCAACTAAGCCGGACACATTATCATTGTTTGTAAATGACAGTGTGACATCCGTTCCGTTTGTAGAGAATGAATAGTCATAAGCATTAACGAAGGCATTTCCATCACAGTGCTCCTGTGAAGAACCTGCAACTTCGGCTCTCATTCCCATCACACTTGCGCATAAGAGCGCAAAAAGTAAAGATAGTTTTTTCATGTTAATTAGTATTTTAGTTAATAATTTATTTGATTTCTGATCCTAACACGTTATAGCGCACGCCGTTCTTGATAAGGACAACTTGTCCGTTCTCAATCACTTTCTGCACTTTATGCTGCAAAGCGGTGTTCTCCAGACCGCTGGGAGTTTCCGTTCCGTCCACATAATAAACGAAGAACGAATAGTCCGTGTTGTCCACGCCTACTACCACTTCCGTAACTTTCTTCGTGAAGTTGGTCATATAGAACAACAGACCTGCACCTTGCTGGTAGTACGTCATTGTCGGGAGCGTAGTGAAAACAGCCGACGGATAATTGACATAGAGTCCGGGGCCTTCTACTCCTTCCCAATCAGGCAACTGAATGATATCGATATTCGGTGACGGGCTTCCCGCGCACGCTTTATATTTATTGGTATATGCCTCATTGCCTGAACCGTTCGGCAGCCAGTTGATGGCATCCCAATTGATCGGACCGGAAACAATGACAGCCAATTTCTTGTTCGCAGCCGAATAGGTCTCGGTCTCTGCCACACGCACCGTGATGGTCGTCGTTCCGCGTCCTACAGCCGTTACCAAACCGCTCTCCGAAACCGTAGCGATTCCGTCATTGGCACTCTCGTAACTGATAGCGCCTTCACCCAAACGGCTGGGCACGATCTGGAAGGTCTCACTGGTGGCAGCATCCAAACTTACTTCGGTAGCATTCAGACTCAACTCCGGATTCGTTTTCGTAGCCTCACCGCAAGTACCCCACTCTACATCATTCGGCCATGTAAAAGCCACCTCACCCGGCATCATCACATACAGCGGCGTGTAGAGGTTCGGTGCCGAACTGGACTCGATGTCACACGTGATGGTCTTGCCGTCTGCCGACAACACAAAATGACCGTCCGCATTCAGTTGATAACCGGCTTGACCGTCCTTGTAGCAGAACGAGCCGCCCAGACCGTTCATCTGAACATCTGCTTCGATCTTGATCTGGTAATTACCTTCTGACAGCAACATACAACTCAGATAAATCGTGTTGTCTCCGTTGACCAGTGCCTCATGGCAGTACGGAGTCGCAAAACTCATCACACTTGCGCATAACAGCGCAATGAATAAGGAAATTTTTCTCATACTTATTGTATCGTTTGTAAATTGTTTTTCAACTGTTCTACGCTGCTGGCTCCTACGAGGACGGAGGTCACTCCCTTTTGGTCCAATATCCATTGCAGCGCCTCTTGGGCGATCGTGCGACCGGACGCCTTGCCTTGCGCTTCGAGTTGATGGAGATAATCCAGCAACTCCGGCGTGCGGCGTTCGGACTTGAGGAAATTCTCCTGCGCCATGCGACTGTTTGCGGGTATGCCGTTTAAGTACCGATCGGTCAGCAGCCCTTGCGCCAGCGGCGAATACGCGATGAAGCCTATTCCCTGCTCCCGGCAGAAATCCAAGATCCCTTCCTCAATCGGTTCGCGATTAAGCATATTCAACCGTCCCTGATAAATCAACAGCGGCACATCGTGCGCCTTCAGATACTCGGTCGCAGCCTTCAGCGGCTCCAGCGGCCAGTTCGAGATACCGACATAAAGCGCCTTACCCATTCGAACGGCATCCACCAGCGCCTGCAGCGTCTCCTCGATCGGCGTATCGGGGTCATAGCGATGCGAATAAAACAAGTCCACATACTCCAACCGCATCCGCTTGAGCGACTGATCCAGACTGCTCATCAAGTACTTGCGACTACCCCACTCGCCGTAAGGACCATCCCACATGCCATAACCCGCTTTCGTGGAGATGAACAACTCATCGCGGTACGGACGGAAATCTTCGTCCATCAAGCGACCGAAATTGGCTTCTGCACTACCGCCGGGTACACCATAGTTGTTCGCAAAATCGAAATGGGTCACGCCATGGTCAAACGCATAACGGGTGATGGCTCTGCTCCGCTCAAACGGGGCATCGTCACCGAAATTATGCCAAAAGCCCAAACTGACTTTCGGTAATAACACGCCGCTCTTGCCGCAACGGGTATACATCGTCGCCATTTGAGCATATCGTTCAGAAGAAGCTATGTAAAGTTGATCGGCCATAGTATAGATTCAAAACTGCTGCAAAATTACTGCTTTTTTCTCATTTACGCAAGCGAGCTCGCATGTAATATAAATGAAAAGTACGTATTAGTATATACTTTTTTATTGATATTTAGCATGTTAAACATTCAAAAAAGAAAAAAAAAGTACGCATTTATTTGGTAGTTTCAAAAAAAAGCAGTACCTTTGCAGCGTCAATTTTTACACATTATGGAGAAAAAACTGTTCTTATCGTTCCTTATCGGTGCTTTTTCGCTCACCCTTAGTGCTATGTCCACCTTGGATTCGTTGCTCACGGTGTATGATGGTGATGTAGCCCGAGCCGTCTATTATATCGATGCCCATCAGCAGCGTATTGACTCGCTTCGTCATATCAAACCGATGACCAAGGCGCTGCAGATCCGTATCGCGCGCGAGTATCAGTATTTTCAATCGGACAGCGCACGCGCGTGGTACCTGCGTCTGGTGAATGCGGAAGAACCGTACCGCACCCAGGCGTATATGGGGCTGGTGCAGCTCAGTTCGTCCATCGGTAAGTACGGCGACGGAATGGCGCTTATCTCCTACGTCACGGACGACATGCCGGACAGTCTGCGCGTCGATTGGATAGAAGCCGTCTGGAGGCTGCATAGCGAAGCGCTGGCGTCGAGTACGGTGCCCCAACTGCAGCAACACCTGTCGGAGACGGCCGCGATGTACTACGACTCGCTGCTGCATGAGATGGCGCGTCAGGCGCCATACAGCGATGCGATTCGGCTAAGATATGAGTTCCTGCAAGCCGTCGATGCAGATAATATACCCGAGGCACTGCGGGTGAATGACACGATCATATCCCGTTTGGAACCATGGTCGCACCGCTATGCGATCGAGGCGTACAGCCGGTATGTGCTCTATGACCAAGCGGGGAAAGACCGCGAGAAACTGACTTGGCTCATCCGTTCCGCTATCTCGGATGCCCGCTGCGGTATCACCGACAACGGTTCCTCCTGGTTGGTAGCCAAAGAGTGCTACGCCGTAGGCGATCTCGAACGTGCATTCGCCTATAGCGATTACTCGCTCACGAACGCATCATTCTTCAACGCTCCTACCCGTTTCATCCAGACCTACGCTCTGGGACATGAGATATCCAACAGTTATGAGAAACAGCTTCATCAACTGTCCACACGGCTGTCCATCGCCCTCATCGCATTAGCTGTGTTCCTTATTTTCCTTATCGGCGCCGTCTTTGTCTCCTTGCGCCAGAACCGCAAACTGCAAGCGCTAAACCGCGAGATGAAAACGATGAACGAGGAGTTACGCACCATCAACCGCCAACTCAAAGAGGCGGATAAGGTCAAAGAGCAGTATATATGCCGGTATCTCGAGGTTTATAGCGATTATATCCGTCGTCTCACGACGATGGCGCGCAAGGCAGGCGAGAAAGACTCGGCGGCGTTCATGGATCGCGAGATGGAGAATTTCTACCGCTCGTTCGATGACACTTTCCTCTCGCTCTACGGTTCGTTCGTGCAGGATTTCAATGCCTTGCTCAAACCCGAGGCACGTATCACGCCGAAACCGGGTGAGCGGATGACCGTCGAGATGCGTATCTTCGCGCTGATCCTGCTGGGTATCACCTCGTCGGCAAAGATCGCCGAACTGCTCTGCTACAGTCCGAACACGATCTCCAACTACCGCGTTAAAATGAAAAACGCGGCCTTGGAAGACCGCGATTCGTTTGAGCAACGGGTACGCCTGATCGGTTCACCCGCTTCCAACAAATTCTGATAGCGCTTAATCCGTTACCGTCCAAGTGGGCGTGTACGGAGCTGCGACCGTACCCTCATGGCCGTCCGCCACGTAGGTCATGGTCTCGTTCGCCGTATAGATATGTTTCTGCGCCGGCGAGTAGAACTTGAACGTGATCGTGTTGCCGCTCTCCGAAGGAGAGATAAAGAGCAGGTAGAGTCCGTCCTCGTCCTGCGCTTTGGCTACGCCGCAACAGTCATCGCCGATGAAGGCCGCCAAGGTGCCGTTGTTATCACCGAGCGTCACTTTCGCCACCACGGTCATGGACGAGTTCAGATCGGTCTCCACCGTCACTACCCACTGCGGGTCGGCTACATTGCCTGTATTACTCTTCGGCTCTTCCGGTTTGTTCCTTTCCGAACATCCTACTGCCAACAGCATCATTACACAAGATGCCAAAACCAAAAACTTTTTCATATAATTGTCGTTTGTCGTTAGTCGTTTGTCGTTAGTCGTTAGTCAAGTCCAATGACCAATGACCAATTATCAATTAATTATCAATGATCTTCCTCCCCTGCATATCATACTTCACTCCATCGATGATAAGCACGATCTGTCCGTCTTGGAAGAGTTTGGTTCGTTCATTCTTTAACTCCTTCACTCCTTCATTCGTTAAATCCGTCGGAGTCTCTTCCTCGATACTCCAAACCGCCGGCATGTTGCGGTAACGCGATACCGGACTTGGTCCACCACCCGGAGTGATATAGAAATACCCGCGGAAGCCTTTCATCTTATGAGTTGCCCATGTTCCTGAGCCGCCTGTATCGTCCGGCCAATAAAGGGTGTTGTTCGCGCCGATAAAGAAGTTATAGTGCGCTTCTGCCCCTGAGGTGTAGCCCGTGATATGGGCTTTGGGATAGACACCGTGAAACTTAACGGTGGTATTGCCCGGATCGGTGGCGGTCTCTTCATCTTCATCCCAGTTCTCCACGTTCTCGAATCGCAGCACTTTGATGGTATCTACCGGCGTCGTTTTAGCCCAACGCAAGATATACGGTACGCCTTGGGTCAGACGCTTGCCCTGCAGACGACTCATATTCAGGTTCAGGATCTCGTTACCCGTTGTACCGGTGACGCGACCGCCCTTGAACTCAAAGATCTCAGCGCCCACCAGCGGCGACTCATCGATATTCGGCACATCAAACGGCAAACAAAGCGTATAGAGCGTACTGTCCTTAACCAAGGTTCGATGCACTACCACCGAGTCACTACCATATGAGTTAGCCATGTCAGTTGCAAAAGCAGTTGCCTCATGTTCCTCATACAACTCCCCTAACGACACCGTCTTCACAAGGATGACGCTGTAGAAATTGGTCTTTTCTGCATAGGTGTTATGATCATGTATCTCGTCCCTGTTAAAGTGAATACTGTTGCCATTTGAGTCAGAATATTGATCTGATGCCCAATAGGCACCGTGCTCCTCCCATCCGTCATCATCAAAAACGAAGCCACCGTCATAATGACCGTTTCCGCCACAAGGCAAAAAGACAGCACCTGATTCCTCCATCAATGCCCATGTGTCAGCAGTATAGACATTAGCCCCGTAGCCCAAAGTTGAGTAAGCAGTGCTAAAATCCGGAACTTCTTCCGGTTTAACCCAATAGTCAGGTAAGATAACCATGCCATATTTTCCCTTGACAGTGGCTAATGAATTGAGTGTATCCGCACCATCACGACCAGAGGCTAACAGATAGGCCCATTCATCGCCAGTCAGCACGGTCCAATCTTCATCTCTAAGAGAAGCCACCTCGTCCCATTGGTACAAGTTATTCGTCGCTTCACGAGTAGCTACGGGCGCATTGGCGAATTGCACCTTCCTCGTCGAAGAAACGGAGAACACGCCTTTCGCAGCGGTCGCAGCATACATCGGCCCTATGCTCAGTCCAATTAAAAGTACTATCGTAGTTATCTTTTTCATGTCAGTCCACATTTTGCGCTGCAAAATTACAACAAAAAAATGACATACACAAGCAAAAACAGAAAAATCGCCCGAAATGGACGATTTTTCTGTTTGGACTTTAGCTATTAGCTATTGGCTATTGGCTTTTTTTTGCTAACAGCTAACGGCTAACAGCTAACAGCCGGCGATTACCCGTTAGAGTTTTTTACCCGTTACGTCATAGCGTTCGCCGTTGCGGATGATGACGACGTGGTCGTTCTCAATCAATTTTCTTATTTCCTCATTTTCGCATTTTTTCATTTGCAGGATGATTGGATCTTCGAGCGAACCGTGGTGGGCGTTGGGAACATAGTCTATGGACGAAGGACCGATGTACGATGTACCATTTATGTACGAAGGTACTAAAGTACAATTATCCATTTCGAAGCGGAGCTCACCAACCTTGTCACTCTGGATCGTGAGGAAATACAAGACTTCGTCATTGATGATTGATGATTGATGATTGATGATCGGCTCGGCAACAGCGGCAAGTTCGTTGCCCACATAAACCTTTAATTCTTTCACTCCTTCATTCTTTAATTCCTTAACACAAGCGATCATGGTCATGTTGGTAGCGGCTTGCGGGTTGGTGAAGAGACCGGCTTCGCCGTTTGACATCGTTTGACGTCGTTTGATATTGTTTGATGCCTCCGGCTTATAGAAGGCTATCTCGACGGAGCCGGGTTTGAGGCGGCGGAAGAGGTATCCTTCGCCCGGTTGGAGGGCCGTCAGGTCACCTACCCATCGTTTGTCTGCGGAGAAGGTAGCGAAGCGGTTATGCGCCTTGATCATATCGCCGGTGGACGCTTTCTGATAGTAGTCCGCGAGGGCCTCGGTGACGGAGACACGTTGGTCGAAGAGACACGGCATCGGGCTCCATTGACCGTCACCACGCACTTTGATCTTCATCGAGTCTTCCGGCAGGATCTCACCCGATATGCGCATCGTGTTGCCGTTGGCGGCGTAGATCATATAGAGTTGCGAATAATGCAGTTGGTCGAGCGTACCGACGAAGCTATCGTTCGCCGCATCGTAGGTGCTGAACTGCCGCGTATTCGGGTTCTTGATCAGATCGCCTTCGGTCCATGGTTTGGCAGCGGACATGCAAGTTGAAAGTTGGAAGTTGAAAGTTGAAAGGTCGAGGTGAGTCGATACCCAGTTCCAACCGGCGCTGAGTTCGATCTGCTGTCGCTCGCTGCCGCCGGTAGTGAGGATGAGCGGTTCGTTCTCGCCGCAGCCATAGACGAAGCCATGGGAGAAGAGCACGTTCCGGTTCGCCGTCAGGTCATAGACCTTACCGGTCGAAGCCTGCCAGAGTTGGAAATGAATCTGCTTGCGGTTCATCTCATCGTTACCGAGCACGGTCAGATAGACATCGGTGGTGTTGCTGATGGTGTTGAAGGTCACGTTCGCCTGACCGACGCACTCGTTGCGATAGATCGCATAGACGATATCGCGTTCGTCGGTGTCGTAAACATTGGCTGTTAGCTCTTGGCTATTAGCTATTAGCACTTGTGCGCAGATGGACATGTTCAGCGCATACTTGCCTTCGTCCACGCCGTCGTAAGGCGGGATAGCTTCCACGGCATACTCGATATGCAGCGGTTCACTCAGTCCGTCCTCGTCGGTCAGATAGATGATGTCGCTGTATTCGCCTACCGGTATCTGCGTGTTGAACGTCAGCGTGACAGTCTGCTCACCCATCGGGTCGATTGCGCCATATTCGGGGCTGACACTCAGCCATGACGGCAGGGACTCGATCGTGTATTGATGGCGTTTGCCGCTATTATTGATGATGGCTATTAGCTTTTGGCTATTAGCTGTTAGCCCATTATCCTCTATGGTCACACTCACTTTCTTCTCGGACCATTTGAGGGCGTTGCGATCGACGAAAGCGGTCCAGCTGACCGGCGAAGCCATCGGGTTGCCGTTCAGGTCTTCCACGTCGCGGACGGTGACATAAATCGACTGTTTGTTGACCTCGTAGTCGCGGTTGAGGATGTTGATCATCAACTCGTCCTCATTGAACGCCCAATTGAAATAGAGCTTATTCAGTACACCTTTCGACTTGATCGGCGCGTTAACCTCATTTACCATTTGGTCATTTACCATTTGGCTATTTATGAGGGGCACCACTTTCTTCACTACATTGCCGTTGGCGTCCTTGAAGGTGCGTTGGTCATTGATGGAGAAGCGCTGTTCGATGATGCTGTTGGGGTTGGTATATTGTTCCTCGAACGGCAGGTAAGCGAACAGACCCATCTCGTCGCCGGTGAGGGCATTGTCTTCGTACAGTTCGACAAGCGACTTCGGCAGTGCTTGCTCAAAGATCACGAACTCATCGATATTACCCTTGAAGCCGTCACCGCCGAGCCACATCGTACCACTCAGCCCGCCCACTTGGGTGGCTGCATAGGTCTGAATCATCTTGCCGTCCAGGAAGAGGGCGGCGTTGTTATAAGTCCGGCTGACGGTCAGCACCAGATGATGCCAGTTACCATCTGCATAGCCGTCCGGTACGTTCAGCTGCAGATCTTTCGAGTTAAAGAGCGTACCGCTCTTCTCAGCCTTGAACCACAGCATCATCGTCATGTCGTATATCTTCGATCGTCCGAGCAGGTTGCCGTTCAATTGGACCGCTTCGCCGTCCAGACGGAGGGAGTAACCTTTCTGTTTGTTCCAACTGCAGCCGTCCAGATAGAGGGTCGCACCGTGCGCATGATCGGTCACGGTCTCACCCTTACCTTCGTCCATGCGGTAGTAAGCGAGTAACTCGCGTTCGTAGCCCGTGAGCGAGTGGTTGGCTGTCGCACTGATCTCTTCGAGTGTCAGCGCTTTGGTCCATACACGTGTCTCGAGCATGTCGCCTTCGTAATCGCTACCGAACTGGAAGTAGGCACTGCTGCCTTGCGCGCTCTGCAGCTCTTCCGTCGCACCCAAAGTCTTGTCTGTTACCTCTACCGTACCGACGAAGAACCGTGTTCTGCCGGTCTTCTCCGAAATGCATACTACGCGTGTGAAGGCCATGATCGGATCCAGCACCTTGGAGGACTTGCCGAGGAAATTCTGTCCGTTGGTCTTGATCATACGCAGCCGGTTGTCTTTGGTGAGTATCAACTGCTTGGTCATCTTTCCGTCTCCGGTCTCGAAGAGGATCATGTCGTTTGCGCGGTTGGAGGATACGGTCGGTTTGATCATCATGTCGATCGTGAAGTCGGTATCCGTCAGATCGCGTTTGGCTTTGGTGGTAGCGGTAGCCTTGCCGTCGAAATGGAGGGCTGTCGCAGCCGACAGACCGGTCGTGTTGGTGATACCGGTGATCTGGAAGTTATTGTCCTCGTCCAGGTAGTTACCGGCGATCGGTTCGTTGAAGCGCAATTTCAGATGATCGCCTACGCCGAGGATGCTATTTGCCGGTTCGGGTTCGCCGAACACAACGGGCACACGGGTGTCTTTAATACCCGTCAGCACTTGGGACGATTTGGTGAGATAGGATGTTCCATAGCGGCAGAAGGAGACGGCGCGCAGGTCGTACTGCTGCTCCATCGGGTCACGCTCGCCATAGAAAGCGATGTTCTCGATACGACCGGCTTTCATCATCTGTTTGGAGCCCGAAGCGGCATTGTAGTACGTACTGTCGGCGTAGAACGAGCAGAGGTTGACCCATCCGTCGTCGGACTGCTTGCTGAGTTTGTATTGGAACTCGATATGGTCGAAGTTAGGATACTGAATGTCGTAGCCATCGATCACGATCGGTTGGTACCAACCCGTCGAGTCTTTCGGCGAGAGCGTGTTCATCACCCATTTGTCGTGCGGCGCGGAGATATTCACATCGCAGCTGACCGGCATGTAATGTACGCTAAACGATGCTTTATGGAAGTTCAAGATGTCGCATTGCGAAGCGAGCATGAGCGTGAGGTTCTCGAAGTCATTGCCTTGTCCGGCATAGACCTCGATGGTCTTGTCGATCGACTGACCCGGGTTGAGTTTGATCGCACGGCCGTCACCGGTTAAGGGGAAGCCGTCCATCAGCACTTTGGCGCCGTTGGGGTTAGAAGCATCGACGAGCACGAGTTTGAATACTACGTAGCTCTCGAAGGTCTGCTCACTCTCGTTGCTCAGACGGATATGAATGATAGCGGGCTGGTCGTGCGGGATGTCGCTTACTTCGTAGTCGAGGATATCGATCTTCGGGTTCTCTAACTTCAGCGTACCTTGGGACATCAGTACGGGGTTCGATCCGCTGGTGTAGAAGAGCGACTCTTCCGGTCCTTCCCACGGACACTTGGACGCACCGGCATTGAGGCGGAAGATATACGAGCCGTAGAGATAGGAACCGTCTTCATACGTCGTGATGTCTAATTCATCGCGCGCATCATAGGTATCCTTGTTGAATTGATGCTTCGGTTCGCGACGACGGAATACATCTACGTTCATATAACTGTACTCATCCGGTTCGAGCACATAGCCGGACGTGCGCGAATAGCCCTCGACACTCTCCGGATCGCCGTCTCCGTCGATAGCCAGGATAGGTGTGAAGGAGAACTGGGTCTTAGCGTCCGGAAAGTGAAAATCGACATTGAACGGATTCGCCAGTCCATTTTTCGGCACTGGCTGATTCAGATTGTTATTGTTAAAATTATACAACTGTTTCAACTGGTCAATAGCTGACGACAACTGGCGGGTTTGTTTACCCGTACCCATTTTAAGAGTGGTAAGATTTGCATTCGGACTTCCACCTCCGCCTATCTTGAAGCTCCACAGGGTGGTAGCATTATAGGTTTCCGTATGCGTTTGTTTGACACCGTTGCTCACAGAGTAGTTCCCCACAAGATCGGCATTGACCTTATCGAATACGGTGATCTTCTCTTTCTCGTTTTCTTGGATGATGTCGAGCCAACTGAAAATCGTGCTGTTGTACTCCGCTACACGGTCTATATTGACCCACATCGAGGCAGAGTCTTTCGAAGGAATGATTTTCTCGTAGTTGGTCAGGGCGTAGGTGGTATCGGTCGGAATGACATGCGACCAATAGACCTCCGTACCCTTGGTATCGGCGATTGCCTGCACGGTAGCCGAATCACCCGTCACGAGCAGTGCATCACGCTCCTTAAGTAACTGCGGTAGGAGAACGGTTAAGATATAATCTTGCGAATAGGCGAACGAACCTTTTACTGTCGAGCCCATTCCCATCTCTTCACCGATGACGAGGTAGTATTTCTGTCCGTCGATACCGGTTCCTTCTGCTACTGTTGTCCGATTGGCGGTATGACCGACATTCTCCGACAGTTGAGCGGCATAGGTCGAATAAGTCAGCGAGTCCACCGGTTTGACCGCATCGGTCAGTTCGGCATACACAATCTTCGATACACCGATATACACATCGCCTCGCGAGCCTACGAACCAGTTGTCGTTACCGGTCTCGATACGGTCTGAGGTTGTGAAGGTATATGTACCTCCCCATTTGAAACTGAGAGAGAAGGTGAGCGGGATGTCGAAGGTATTGGTGTGCGTAGCGCTGACAGTCTGCCCCGTGACAGGACCCGGCATTCCCGTACCAACAGCCAGGTAGTTACCTAAGAACAGCGTTTTGCCTGTACCATATTTAAAGTTCAAATCGACGCCGAACTTAGTGTTAATATTCTGCATATAACTGTAATGGAAGGATGTTCCGCTCTCGAGGAAAGAATAACTCTTCGCTCCGGGCGGGTCACGCAGTACATCCATCAGATCGACGCCTCCATCCACAGACGCCATATAGTCGCGTCCTTTGGAGCGGTTACCGGTGACATAGCCTTTCACTACTTCTTTCTCTATATACCGTCCGTCGGACTCTACCGACACACTGAGGATACGCAGCGCCTGATCGCCGACTTTCGCGAACGAGACATAGTCCACCGGAACGGTGATGTCGATCTGTCCTTCCTCGTCTGTCTCTTTGGTCATCATCAGGAAGTGCTGCGTAGCCTGCTCCCATTTCGGGAACAAACCGGAGAAGGTCTGTGTCTCTTCGGAAGCGTGAAGACCGTTATAGACCTTCATATTACCGCCGTTGATGGGCACCTGTTCGTGCTTGATGGAAGTCTTATCGTTGTTGTAGTAATAATCTTCGTGCGCGGTAATGCGGAAGGAATAGTTGGCGGTAGTAAAGACCGGATAACCGAAGGTGTATTGGTAAACACCGTTGGTGTCTTTCTCCGCTAACGGGATCTGTACCTGCTTGTTGAGTATATTCTGTCGCGTCATGAACTCTTCGCCGTAATACGGCATCGCAATACCGTATCGCATCTGGATACAACTGATATCAATGGGCGAACGGTAGGTGATACTGTATTTCTCGTTCCAGTGTACCATCTTTTCTCCATCCACTTCACCCGCTTTATGCGTTGCCGCATTACTTAGGTCAATCACCTCGCTGGTCTTACCCTCCGCAAAGAGTGTCGAGTAGCCCCTTGCAGTTGCTTGCGTCACTTTGTAACGCACCGGGAACAGGTCGGCGCAGTACTCACCCGTCACAGGGTCGGGGTTGATGATGATGCGTTTCTTCTGGTAATGCATCAGGGTTGTACCTACCGTGTCCGTACTACCTTCATCCACATGATGCACGATATGCGGCACCGTATATTCGAACGTGTCACGCGTTAGGTCATCCTCGTCCCGTACGATATGCGAGATATTATCGCCTTCGAGTTCGAGAACCAACTGCAAGTCATCGCCCAGGTTGTTGGTGCTTAGTCCGAAGCCGAGTTTTAAGTCCGCCTGTTTCTTACCGCCGACGATACGACCGGCAAGACGCACTTTCGTCGCATCCCATATACGAACACCGTCCAGCGCCTTGTCCAGTACCAGATTGCTGTCGTTATTCATTCGAACGAATCCATCACCCTCGAAGGTATGGCCTTCTTTGACCGCCTGCAGGGTGAACGGATGGTTCTTCGGCACTTGCAGTTCGAAGTTACCCGATGCATCCGTACGGAGCGGACCGCCTTCCGTATAAACCAGCGCGCTATCCAGCAATATGTTTGCATCGCGAACAGGAATGGACGATTTACTATAGAGCAAACGACCGCTGAAACGAACGGACGATATATTATCGAACTCAATACCCTCCGCCACGGGGTTGGCGGCATCCAGAGTGATAGAAGCTGTCGTCATAGAGGTATTGTTGAACCGGAACTCGGCATAAGAGCTGGTCGGAACGATGCTGTAGTCCTTGCCTTCACCGTAGAGCAGACTATCGAACTCATACCGTCCTTTCGCATCCGTCACGGTCTTTAACTCGTTCATTCCTTCACCCGTTAAACTTACGTTTACATTCGGGCATCCTGTACCATCCGAGTAATGGATGCGTCCGTTGATAAGGCCATAGGGCGAACGGAAACCGGTGGTAGTAGCGAAAGAGGTAGTAGTCGTGTCGTTACAGGTATAGGATACCATAATCTGGTACTCGTACTCCTGACCCGGCACTACATCATTATCGCGGAAGTCATTATCCGTCGTCTTCTTGATGGGTTCAAACTCCGCCGTGCTGCCTGCCTCTCGGCGAGACAACTCATAGAAGTCCACCCCACCCGGAGTTTGTTCCCACGTCAGGATGATGCCGTAGCGGTCGGTACCCTGCGAAGCATCGAAGCGGGCTATATCCGCTACATCGTTGTAATACAAGTCCGGTCCGTCCAGCGCTACGGGCAGTAACTCGGCCGGATCCAGCATCTTGAGTACCGAACCCGTCTGGTCGATACGTACCGCATAGCGGTAGTGTGTGCAACTCCGATCGGCGGTATTCTCCATATGCGCCACCCACGAACCGTCCTCCTGGCGCTTGATGCTGTCCGCCGGCACGGGGAACTCGATCGTGTCACCCGTCTCCACGGCGATACGCTGCAGATAGATGATCGCATTCCGATCCCAGTTACGGCGAAGACCGCTTTCATTAGCAGAGCCTATCTTGTTTGCCAGGCGCGTGTAAAGCACATGCCGCGCACTATCCGGCAACGGGTACTGAGCCAGCACTTGATTCAACGAATCTTGCATCGCCTCCTCATCCTCATACGTGTTGTCAGAGAGTTTTGCTCCGCTGCCCGGATACAACTCCCAATCTGCGATATAAGCAGCTACATCATCTAACTTACCTATCAGGTTCAGCGTGTTGACCGATTTACCTTGGGCATTCAGGACGCTGATTTGGACCATGCTTCCGGCCTCTACTTCCGTTTGCAGTATATTGCCGGTCTCGAGAGGCAGTATCGTCTGTTGCAGCGTACCCTCAGGCGGCAGGTAATAGAGCATATATTGGTAGTCCGACGGATTCACTCCCCCCGAACCGCGCACACTCAGACGAATAGGTATCATCCCGTTGATACGCTGAACAAATGTCTTTAACTCGCATTGACTCTCCGCCTCGGGTTGCAGCGATACGGGTTTGTTCTCCAATTTGATATTGAAATGCACCTTGCGGTTGTTCTCATAGTCCGGATCCATCGTATAGGCTTCCTGCTGTTCGGCAAGCGGAGCGAGGTAGTTGTTCTTCTTCAGTTCCGCACTCCGTGCAAACCCTTCGTGCCAGCCCCATACAGCGGATGAACCGCGGCGTACACGATAGTATATAGTCCTACCGGGATCGAAGACCTTGTTACTGGTCAGGCGTGCATAATATTGCACCTTCATGATGCCCGTTTCATCATAGGCAAAGAACTGACCTTCTTCGCTGGCACGCCTCGCTTGGGCGGTGTTGGAGGCTGTGTCTTCCAGCAATACAGTTGTCGGGTCATCTTCGAATGTATACGAAGCCACATCTGCTGAGAAACTCGGTACGGCGATCTGCTGCGCATCCGAGAAATCTTCCATCAGCGCACGCTCCACTTGGAATACGTCGCCGTTCATCAGGTCTTCCGCACCCGGGAAACGAATGCCCCAACTCAACATCACCTTGCCTGTCACACTCTGCTGCTCATCCAGTACCTCCTCCGCCTGGAAGTCATAGATACGGTGGTACGCCGGGATATTGAGCGAGTTCGTCTTGAGTGTGAAGATCTGCGGTTTGGACGCATCATTGCTCATATTGACTTGGAAGGTGGCATTGAACATACGCTGTACCGTATCCATCGTCGGCACGATGATTGCGCCGGAGTTATCCGAGATAGGTACTTCGGTCGGATTGAGCGAGGTATGGTAGCTGACACCTTGTTGATAGGTCACGTACTGCACCGCTGCATTGCCGTAACCCGTCACACCCTCATCATCCACAGCATACAAGTATGGCGTGAACAATTCCGGCGTCTGCGGGTCGCTCATGTTCAGACGCTCATCCATCTTCCACCATTTCTTGTAGTAACTCTCGCCGTAATATTTATTGTAGATATTCGCACTCACGCCCCAGTAGAAGTCCTTACCGGCTAACTCCTGCGGAGGATACCAGTCGAACTCGATATAGGTGATGCGTACATGCCCGTCATGGTTCCAACGTTTGAGCTTGAGCGAATTGGTCCATTGGTCCCAATACGTATCGTCGCCTTCCGGGATGGATAACTTCGTACCGTCCTTCATGTTCTGAATGACCGCACTACCGGCATGCATATAGATAAAGCCTTCGCCGGGACCGCCCTCATCATTCTCATCGTTCAGACCATAACGCCTGGCGGCCACCGTCGCGATACGGTGTACATCGTCAGCTCCGCGTTCCTGGTTCGGCTTGAGCGAGTACCAGATGTACGAATCATCGTGACTGTTACGCGCGTTGTACGAATCCAGGTAGTAGTCATTCACACGGCCATATACCCAGATCGGGATATAGAACCGGTACACACCGTTACCTACGTTCATCACCGTGTAATGCTCTTTTTGCTCCAGATAGTCATTCGCCTGCATCGTCATTGCAGACAGCAGTAGAACAACCGTTAAGTAAAAAAATCTTTTCATATTTGTTGTGTTTTTTCTGTTTCACAAAACTTTGCGCGGCAAAGTTACTGCTTTTTTTTGACATATGCAAGCAAAAACAGAAAAATCGCCCGAAGTGGACGATTTTCTGTTTTGTTTGATGTCGTTTGATGTCGTTTGAGATTGTTTGATGTCGTTCAAACCCTCAAACTTTCAAACCTCAAACGAGCATCATCCTTGATGCTCCTGATCGTACTCGGCGCCGCAAACAAGCCATAAATAAGCACGCATGGTCGTCTTGCCGCCTGCGGTGTCCTTCTGGGCGATGAAGGCTGCTTGGTCGGACGAGATGTGCGACAGGTCGTCCGCACGCTCGGCTACCATCGCACGAACGGCTGCGAAACGAGCACGAACCTGGAGCTCCTTGGTGGTCGGT
>CACZEL010000002.1 GCA_902780235.1 uncultured Bacteroidales bacterium
TGTTGTCACAAACAATCAACCTTATATAGATGGATTTGTATCATCTTATGCGTAAAAATTAATTTTTTATTAAATTTTTTATTATAGTTCGTTAATAATTATGGCCGGCGCCAGCCTTGTTTTTCAGAATTCTTAGCCCTTTCGGGCACGATTAACTTAAGTTTTTCCGCTGCAAAGGTATAGGTATTTTGCGAGCAGGGCAAAAATTTGCTAAACTATCCAGTGAAAATCCAATGAAAATCCAGTGGAATCCAGTGAAAGGGCAAAAAAAATCCACTGGAATCCAGTGGACTATTAGAAACATGCAGCGAAATTTGTGTACTGATACCGTCGCATGGTCGGGTAGCAAGCTTGCAGGTGTTCGAGAATCTTTTTCTTGCTCTCTTGATGAAAATCCAGATACCCGATTTTCTCATATTTGCGCAGGAACGCGCCCAATTCTTTCGCCGTGCTCTCGCACGCCTGCCGCAGCATCTTGTCGAATTCCTCGAGACTATAGGTGCCTACTTTGTTGAGGGCGTCGATATCGATATAGCGGCACATATTGCCCATCTGCGCATGTACGACCGGCGCATATAACTGTTTCGATAATTCTGCCACCCGGGTGTCTAATGAAGCAAAGTCCGTTTGGGCGCAGAAGATCTCATCTGTCATGGATGCCATAAGTCCGAGCATTTTCTCTTTGACCGTCGAATCGGGTAATGTACGCACCATTTCGCGCAGCTCTCCCAGCTGCGTGTTGATGGTTAATATGTGCGTGTTCGTGGTCATGTCCGGTGTTTCCCTTGACGAATCCGAAAAGGGGCGCAAAGGTACGAAAAAAATCTGATATATGCAAATAGGATGAAAAAGTCGATTACGAAAAATAGGGGCTTCCCGAGGATGTAGAAAACTTTTTTTGATTCTCGATTTGCCCTTGCGAATGTTGGTCGCTATCGCCCTTCGCACCCTGTTGAAAACTTTTTTTTCATTTTTTTTGATAGCGACAATTATGTTCCATTTTGAGAACACCTCTAATCAAAAATCGCTAATTCCGAATCTTTTTCGTAAAAAAAACTTGCGTATGTCGAAAAAAAGCAGTACCTTTGCAGCGGAATTTAAAATATCATAAAATATAGTAGGATAATCATATTGCTTTATTATAAGATAGATTACGCCATGTCAAAGAGTACCATTGCAACCCATTTGCCGCGGAGAGCGGAGCAGAATTTACGGATCGTAGGCGAGCAGATTCGTCTGGCGCGTTTGCGTCGTGACTTGAGTATCGCTCAGATCGCTGAACGAGCAAGCTGCAGCGAGTTAACCGTTATGCGCGTAGAAAAAGGAACGCCGACAGTAGCCATCGGCATCTATCTGCGCATCTTGTTTGCACTTGGGCTCGACGAGAGTATCCTCTTCCTTGCCAAAGATGACGAGATGGGTCGTACGTTGCAAGACTTAGATCTTAAAAACCGCCAAAGAGCATCGAAGAAGTAACGATTAGGGAATTAGAGAGTTAGGGATTAGGGAATATGAGACATATTCAAATATATTTAGAAGCGAATGGATTTCCGCAGGCAGAGCATGTCGGAACGTTGGGGTATGATATGATACGCGGCAATGCGGCATATCAATGGGAGTTTGATGCCCAATGGTTGCAGCGCCACAGACAGATACGATTGAGCGGAGACTTGCAGAATGCAAGTGGTCCGCAGTATGGCTCGGGACGTTTGTTCGGTTTTTTGCAAGATGCCATGCCGGATCGTTGGGGACGACGATTGATCGATAAGCGGGAACGGCTGTTGGCTGCGCAAGAAAGACGAGCACCACGCCATCTGACCGATATCGATTATCTGACGCAGATAGATGATACCACCCGTATGGGGGCTTTGCGCCTGCGAGACGGAGAGCGGATATTAGGCACTGAATATGCCGATACTCCGGTACCTCCTCTTACTCATCTGCGCGAGTTTGTAGATATGGCGCAGGAGTATGAGCGGCAAGACGAGCAAGGAGGTGCGATCCGTGAGGAATGGTTGCTGAATTTATACAAGCAGGGATCTTCCTTGGGTGGTGCACGCCCGAAGGCCAATGTGAGGGATATAGACGGTTCGTTATGGATAGCAAAGATCCCATCCATCAATGACGATTACGATGTGGCATTATGGGAGTTCTGGGCGCATCAGATGGCGAGTTTGGCCGGTATTAAAGTGCCGGAAATGCGACTGTTATCATTGCCCGGACAGAAGTTCCATGCTTTATTGTCGAAACGTTTCGATCGAGACGGAGAACAGCGAATGCATTTCGCTTCTGCGATGACTCTTTGCGGTTTGCAAGATGGCGCAGATGCCACAACGGGAAACGGCTATTTGGATATCGTTGATGTGCTGATCGGAAGCGCCGGGTTCGTTGATCCCCGGGCAGCGTTGGAGCAGTTATACCGACGTGTGGCGTTCTCGATATGCATCCGCAATCACGATGACCATTTCCGCAATCATGGCTTCTTGTTAACCGAAAAAGGGTGGGTATGGTCTCCGGCTTATGATCTTAATCCCTCTGATTTTAATACGCAGAGTTTGCTTGTCTCGCGCGATAGTAATGAGTCATCTTTGGAGGTCTTGCTTTCCGCGGCAGGAGATTATATGTTGAGTGCTGAGCGAGCGCAGCAAATTATTGGCGAAGTGCTTGCAGCGATGACAAATGCTCGCCAAGTTGCCCGCCAATGTGGCATCTCCGAGCACGAGGTAGCGCGGTTTCTCTAATTGATTGTCGATTTTTTTTTATCATAACCCTTGCATACAAAATGATAATACATCTCAACGCTGACCATTTGGCCGGCGTTTTTATTTTGGATCTATAGATGCTGCGTAAAATTAAACATTCTTATGTTCTATATCTCCAAATTGCATTTTTATGAGAAAAAAAGTTGGTTTTTTCTTGCATAGTTGATAGATTTTTTGTAAATTTGCAGCCGAATTTACGCCGATGCCGTGAATAACGGCGGATGGGTGTGGGTTCTTGACATATTGAATGGCGTTTATTGACGCTTTGTATTTGACGCGCAAAAGCCTCGAACACTTTTCTGTCAAATCCAGTTGGAAACAAAGTAACGATAGATGCCTACGGGTATGACATTTCATACTCGCCTTGCTAATTCTTAGCAGGCGGTTTTGTCATATCGGCGTAGGTTTCATTGTTGTTTATTTAACTGGAGGGACAGTTCGAGGGTCCTAGCGCGTAGATGAGCGAAAGCAAAGTCTGCGTTTTTTTACGTATGTCATCTTGAACCAATCCCCAAAGGTATAAGAGGGGAAATAACAAATAATTTACTATGATGAAATCTACAGCTCTTTTTGCAGGAACACCGACTCATCTGGTACGATGTGGTATATTGTTCTTGCTGTCTTTTGCTATGACTGCTTGTTTAGATGAAAGCAACAGTACAGTGGTGCTCCCGATTGGTACCGTATCTAACAACGTCATCCCGGATGAAATCCGAGATATGTTGGATGATTACATTCCTATTTACGAGGGGAATGACATTCCTGATATCTCCGGTTATTTTTTTGCAGATGACCTCACTTCTTTGTATTGTTCTGACGAAGGAAACGGAGGATTTGAACCCGGGCATAAGTTTGCCGACCAGTATATGTATTTCGGTCCTCAAAACAAGAGCGGTATCATTTATGAATACGAGGAAAAAGAAGGAAAATCAATTACTACTTCGCACCTCGTTCAAGTAATGGGAAGTGGTGACAATTTTACTGCTTTCTACGTTGCAGAAGGCTATTCCGATGAGAATGATGATGGCGTCAATGAGACATGGACCAAGGTAAGTACGGTTATTTCCGGTACTCTAACCGGTTATGGAATAAAGAACTTTAAAAAGGCCATTATTATGGTGGATAAGAAAGACCCGCTGGATGAGATAATGGCGGTAAATGCATACCGTGTCTTCTACGAAGAAGACGGAATCGTTGAGCGGATTTCTAAATGGAATGTTCCTGCTAAACGGATGCCTTCTGAGAATGCAGAACTTGAGAAAAGTTCGTCAGTATCCATATGCTCACGGAATAATAACTCTAAATGAATCGTGTTACTATGAGAAATCAAGTTCTTTGTTGGTTCTTATTAGCGAGCATTTGCTTTGCTACGCCTTTGTATAGCGAGGAAATAGTAGTTGGAGATACCACCTCTCATTCTTCCGTAGTGTCTAATCCGAATAATAATCCGGAGAAGAACAAATGGCGTTTTGGTATCCGCATGGGAGCGGTTGCTTCTGATATGCTCTACACCTCTCAGTCGTACAATTTCTATACACACCTTCCTTATGCTCGTGGAACGATCGGTTTATGGTGTGAACGGGATATAATAGCCGGTTTCTCTATTCGCCCGGAATTATCCTTTACTGGAAGTGGTGTTCGCTTGCGCGCAGACGACATCCAGTATGGTTTATTTGCGCGTACGTTTGACATCCGAGCAGGATTGTTATATACCTTCTTACGTGACAAACAGATTCAGCCTTACGTCCTTCTTTCGCCGAGTCTGAATTGTGTGATGAACGGACGAGTGCTTTATCGGGATGGCAGTGGACAATATGTCGAGCGTAATTTGTCGAAAGGAACCATCCGTCCTGTGAACTTCAGCATGATGTTCGGCGGTGGTGTTCGTTTCCCGATTCGTGCGAACGGTTTTGATTTCTTTGTCAATGCAGAAATGGGGTATAACATCGGGTGTGTGAATACCTTCTCAAAATGGGAGATGAATAAGAATGTAAACAGTTGGAACGGTGTTTACTCCAACGTGGATGGCAAACGCTTGAGTAGTACGTTCGAAGTGGCGCTAACAGTTGGTATCCCGTTTAGCAGTATTATTCCTGACAAAAATGCGGATGGTGAAAGTTGGATCGAGCAACGTGCTCGTGAGCGCAGAGAACGTCGAGCAGCCCAAGAGGCACAAGAGCGTTTGCAAGCCGAGTTATTACGTAAATTGCAAGAGCAGCAAGCAGCTACTAACTCCTATAACGAAGATCTGGCTAAGTATAACGAGAACCTTGCGCCGCAAAACCGTGTAGGTGACGGAATCAAGATGTATGTTGTTCCCAATGTGGCTCTGGAAACGGCTGATGACGGTACGCAGGAAGTGAACCTGAAACTGGAATTTGCTTACGAGACGATGTTGGAGAAATCAATCTCCTACAACAAAAACACGGATGATTATCCGGCCGGAGCATACCTGCCTACGCAATCGAAAGCATGTAAGGCTACACTTGGCTTCATGAAAGAGCAGTTAGACGGTGAACTGAAGAAGTACTTCACACCCAACACACGCGTTACGATTCGTATTACTGGCGAAACCGATGGTAGTGCCATCAAAGGCAAGATTCCATACAAAGGTGAATTCGGAGATTTTGAGCAGGAACTGATTTATCTCAATGGAGCCATTGACGAGATGACTGTCACGAGTAAATCCGGTATCACGCAAAACAGCCAGTTGGGCTTCTTAAGAACCCAAGGTGTACGTAAGTTTATCGAGACATATATCGATGCGCTGCAAAAGACACAAAACACCTATCAGATATATGCAGTAGAACGTGAAGAGAAAGGTTCACAATACCGTAAGATTTCCGTCGAACTGACTATCCACAATGCGTATGCGAACGAGTTGCAACAGATGCAGGCAGAGCAGGTTCAGACCGCTAATGGCGCGGATGCTAATGCGGCTCCGCAAACCATGGCAGAGCAGCAACCGAAAGAGAAACAGCCCTCTGATGTGGATACGAATATCCCGGTTACTAACCGAAATAATGAATATACCTACGTGCTGATTGTCGGCAATGAGCATTACAAAGATATCGTAGGCGTAGTACCGTTTGCAGAAAATGATGCGAAGATCTTTAGCCAATATTGTATGTCAACTCTCGGTATTCCGCAGCGTCAGATCCGAATGGTTGTGGATGCAACCCGCAATGAGATCAATGATGGATTGGATTGGTTAGAGAATATAGCCAATGCACGTCAAGGAAAAGCGAATATCCTCTTCTATTACGCAGGACACGGTGTGCCTATTAAAGAGATGACATACCTCTTGCCGGTGGATGCAAACCCGGAGAAAGCTGATCAGCAATTGCCGCTTAATGCTATTTATGAGCGCTTAAGTGACATGCCGGCAGCAAAAGTGACTTGTATCTTCGATGCTTGCTTCTCAGGTACGCGTCGTAACGGACAGCCGATAGTACAAGGTGGTCGCGGTGTGGCGGTGAAGCCGAAATTCACTTCCATTCACGGCAATCTGGTGATCTTCAGTGCTGCTATGGCGGATCAAACGGCTTATCCGTTCCCGGAACAGCAACATGGATTATTCACCTATTGGCTACTCAAAGCATTGCAAGAGAACAAGGGTAATATCGGTTATAAGAAATTGATCGAATATCTGACGGAGAGAGTAGCATTGGAGGCGTCTATCGTCAATCGTACGCAAGTACCGAACCTCCAATTCAGCGAGTCGCTGGGTGAGACATGGGCAGACTGGACATTTTTACAATAATTATCATCCATAATTAACCAAATTTAATTTGTTATGAAAAAGATTTTGATGGTTGCTATGAGCCTTATCATAGCTTGTGGAGCAGTAATGGCTCAAGATTCTAAAGAGGCAAAGGAGATCCGTAAAGAACGTCAAGAGGTCCGCAAACTTGCCAGACATGAATTGACGGCCAAAGTGGACAAGGTTGTTAAGAAGGAAGCCAAGCAACTGAAGAAACAAGGCTGGCTGGTTAAACCGGGAGCACTACCTCTGGAGAAGCAGTTGGAGCGTGTATATATGATGCAGTATGAGTATGATGAGAACCTGTTCCCCAAATATATCATGGGTGAGGCTTCTTCTATAGGCGAGAACTATGATGCAGCAAAAACTTCCGCTATCTCTTTGGCAGTTACCAACCTTGCCGCACAAATCCAGACTGAGGTGACGGCGTTGGTAGAGAACACGGTAGCTAACCGTCAATTGTCTCCGGCTGAGGCTGCTTCTATCACTGAGTCTGTAATGGCAAGCAAGAACCTGATCTCGCAGTCTATTGGTCGTACCATTCCTGTGATGGAGTGCTACCGTATTACCAACAAGAAAACCAATGAGGTGTTGGTTCGTTTGGCTTACAACGGCGATATGGCAAAAGAAGCTGCTAAGAAAGCCGTTCGTCAGGAACTGGAGAAGAAGGGTGAAAATCTGCATGAGCAATTAGACCGAGTTCTTGGATTCTAATGAAAAGACTATCGTTCTTATTCTGTGTGATACTCGCTTGCTCTATGATCTGCGCAAAAGACATAGAGCGAGTGAGTATTACATATGAGTATGTCTCAAATAATCCCAATGAGACACCTGCCGAAGCTGAAGCAAGAGCTTTGGATTTGGCGAAACAGAAAGCACTCGAGGATGCTTTCGGATTAGATGTATCCAGCGTTACAAGTACGCTTTTATCCAACCGTACCAGTGATGGCAAGACGGAATCGCAAAACAATGTGTTCTCTTTAGGCGAGACTTCCGTTCGTGGTGAATGGATAGAGACCATCAAAGAGCAAGTACTGGAGAAGCAATTCATCAATGGCTTCTGGATGATCAAAGTGTATGTGGAAGGGCGTGCGCGTAACTATACCAACGAAAAGGCGGATATTCAGTTCGTTCTTGTAAAGGATATCCAAGATCTGGAATCACCGGTTACTTTCCGTGACGGAAGCGATATTTTCCTTCGTTTCTCTTCTCCCGTAGCCGGACATCTGTGTGTCTATCTGATCGATGAAGACCAAAATGCCTTTTGTTTGCTCCCGTATCCGAGTCAGCAAAACGGAAGTCAAACTATTGAGGCGAACAAAGAGTATATCTTTTTCTCTACAACAACAGACAAAAATGCAGAACAATATTGGCTGAATTGCCAGCGTTCTTCCGAACAAAATGCAGTGTATGTCATTTTCTCTCCGAATGACTTCACTAAAGCTGCTGACAAACAAGGAGGTAAGAACTTTCGCGACGAACAACTGCCGCGTGAGTTATCCTACGAATCCCTTCTCAAATGGCTTACACGCAATCAAGCCAAAGATGCCGATATGGTCGTCAAAAGAGAAGTGATCACGATTAGGAAATAGACATCAACCGATACAATTATGATGCTGATGAAACGGATATTCATAATAGTTGGGCTATTCTGCGCGACTATATTTGCTTCTGCTCAATCGTTCGAAGAACAATATCGTGCATTCCAGCAGGCGGCGCAGAAACATTATGCGGACTTCCGCGAACAAGCGAACGCGGAGTATGCGGAGTTCTTACGTGCAGCGTGGGACTATTACAAGGTATCTCCCGCTATTCCCCGTCCGAAGGATGAACCTGTTCCGCCGGTAGTCTATGAGGATAAAGACCAACAGCAGGATCAAGAGATTCAAGGCGATGTTGTGCCTCAACCGACACCTCAACCGACGCCGCAGCCGGTGGCACCTATCATTGAGAATGACGGCGCATCCAAGATCGTTCGTTTGACGTATTACGGCACGCCTTTCTCGTTCCGTATTCCACAAGACAAGACCGTTTCATTACCTAATATTGAGGCAAAGACATTGGCTGCGGCTTGGGAAGAATTGGCAAGCGAGGAGTATAATAATCTGATGTATGATTGCCTCTCTGCTCGCGATCAAAATCATCTGTGCGATTGGGCGTATCTGACTTTGCTGCAACAACTCGCTGAGGCTATTTACGGAAAATCCAATGCCGCCGTTCTGCTACAAGCTTTCCTCTATGTTAACTCCGGCTATCAGATGCGCTTAGCCGTCTCGGAGAATGGTCGCTTACACATGCTCGTTGGTAGCACTTATACCTTCTATGATCGAGGGTACTATGAGATAGAAGGTGAGAAATTCTTCCCCATGGAAGATCTGACAGGAGATATTGCTATCTGTAATGGCGCCTTCAAAAGCGAGAAACCGCTCTCGCTTCTTATTGCAGACGAACAACGCTTGGCGTCAGCGCCCACTGCAATGCCTAAACGCAAAGCCACCTCGGGACTGACCACAACATGCTCCATCAACAAGAACCTCATTGATTTCTACAATACCTATCCGACCGGCCATTATGGCGATGATTTCGGTACGCGTTGGGCAGCTTATGCTAACTCGCCTTTGGATGAAGCCATCAAAAAAGACCTCTATCCGCAACTGATGGCTGCGATCCGTGGTGTGCCGGAAGCGCAAGCAGTCAATGTACTCCTCAACTGGGTACAAACAGCCTTCGAGTATGAATACGACGACAAAGTGTGGGGTACAGACCGTGCTTTCTTCCCTGCTGAGTCGCTCCATTATCCCTACTGCGATTGTGAAGACCGTTCAATCCTCTTCTCGCGTATCATCCGTGACCTGTTGAAATTGGATGTTGTCCTTCTCTATTATCCCGGACACTTGGCAACGGCAGTTGCTTTTCATCAAGACATCCGTGGCGACTATCTTATGTTCGACAACCATAAGTTCACCATCTGCGACCCGACGTATATCGGTGCGCCTATCGGTGCCACCATGCCCGGCATGGATAACCAAACAGCCAAGATTATTCCGTTGGAGAAATAACACCTTTTTATGGCAGATATTGTTGAAGAATACATACGCAAACAACGCGAAAGGACGAAATCAACCATTATCACAACCATCATTCTCTTTATCGCGATTATTGCGTTGTTCGCATACTCCATCTACGATGATAAACATCGTCAGGAGGAGTTATATACCTTCGGTGGCGCAGTAGGCGTTGAGAATAAGACGAACCACACTGTCACCCTGCATCTTTTCGTTCAGGAAAGCACAGGGGAAACAGTTCTCAGCCACACCATTGCGCCCATGGGGTATTGGGTCATTCAAGATAGTATGTCGAAGAAAGAAGTTGCAAATTTCCCACCCACCAACTGGATGGACTCCGGACATATCGTCTTCGACGATACGCTCTTGCTTCGTCACGCCGATTACCCTGTATGGCAAATCTCTTACGATGACCATTGTATCCATGATAAATCGCATTGGATATATCATAGTTTGACGGTACGAAATGCCAGCCGTTATCATCCCGCTCTTTATCGTCCTCTCCGTGTCTATTACATCAAGGGCGAAGACTACGAACGGGCTTTGAAAGCAAACTAAATTCTCCAAAAAATCTTACGCAATTGAAAAAATTGCAAAAAAATTGATTTTTTCCATAAAATCTTTGTATATTTCAAAAAATTGTAGTAATTTTGCACCCAAATTGTGAAACGCAAATTGCGCTGCGCAAATTGCGTGAGACATAAATAGCATATTATGAGCACTTTACAAAACCCATTTACCCTATTTGGGTACGCCGGTAAGGAGTATTTCTGTGACCGCGAAAATGAGACCAAAGAGTTAATAGCCGCTTTGCGTAACGGCAGGAACGTCACTTTGCGTAGCCCGCGCCGTGTAGGCAAGACCGGACTTATTCGGCATGTGTTTGCACAATTGGCTCAAACGAATCCGGAGATCAAGTGTTTTTATGTGGATTTATTTGCCACGCACTCAATGGATGAGTTGGTTACTGAATTAGGCAAAGCGGTGATAGGGCAACTGGACACTCCGCTTCAGAAAGCAGAGAACTATGTGGTTAAGTTTTTCCAGAGTTGTCGTCTCTATTTCTCCACCGATCCGCTTACCGGTTCGCCTAAGTTGGGTTTGGATCTGGTAACGGACAATCCTGCCGTGACGCTGGAGGAGATTTTTACATACATCCGTAGGTCGGAGCGGGAGTGTTATATCGCAATTGATGAGTTTCAGCAGATCTTGGCATATCCGCAGACGAATGTGGAGGCCTTGCTGCGTACCCACGTGCAACAATGCCCGAATGTGCGATTTATCTTTTCGGGTAGTAAACAACACTTGATGTCCGACATCTTCAATTCGCCGAAGCGTCCTTTCTTCCGCAGTACGGATAAGATCACATTGGACGTGATTGATGAGCAGACCTATTATGCATTTGCCGAGCGGTGGTTGCAAACAGTCGGAACGCATCTGCCGGAAGAGATTTTCCATGATATCTATCAGCGCGCGAGCGGATATACATGGTATGTACAATATGTATTGAACCGCCTGTTTGAGATGCAGCCCAAGGAGGTGAGTGAGGAGGATGAAATGGCGTGTCTGAACTATATTGTGCAGCGCGAAGAAGATGATTATCGGAAAATGCTCTCTCTGCTGACCAATAACCAAGCGCAGGTTCTTCGAGCGGTAGCCAAAGAAAAAGTCGTGGAGGCCCCCACTTCTACGGCTTTCCTCAAGAAATATAATTTGCCGGCGATGAGTAGTGTCAAGCGTGTGATCGATTTCTTGATGGACAAGGAATATATTTATCATACTAATGACGGATATATTATCTATGACCGTTTTATGGCAATCTGGCTTCAACGAATCTAAAATATCAAAAATGGATAATACATTCCTTAACGCTGACCATTTGGTTGGCGTTTTTATTTTGGGTATATAGATACTGCGTAAAATTAAACATTCTTATGTTCTATATCTCCAAATTGCATTTTTTTAAGAAAAAAAATCTTATTTACTTGTGTAGTTGGTGGATTTTTTGTAATTTTGCAGCCAAATTTTTATTTATTAAAAAACACCACATATGAACACCCTGATTTTATTCAGTGGTTGATCTCTTCAAACAACGCTCCTACGTGTTTTTATCATTTTTTATTTTATTTATCAAGATTTATAATTACTAATAACCCCCAATATTTTTCTGTATGAGTATCAATTTTAATACAAGAAATGAAATAGTATCCAAGAGAGTGTTTTATGAAAATTCCACTTTCAGTGAAGTTAACTGCTTGTATGCTATGTTTGAAAACGAAGTGCGATTTGAAAATTGCATTTTTGAAGAAGATGTATTATTTGGAGATGAAAATACTGATCAAGCTTTTTGTACCATTAAATCCGATTTGGTTTTCGATGGATGCACCTTCCGAAAAAAAGTCAAATTGGATGGATTACAATGTTCAGGCCACGTGGTGGTTAAAAGGTGTGTATTTGAATATGGTGGAGGAATAGACAATACGGAATATGTATTAAGTATGGCTAATGCGAAAATCGGTATTGGAGTAAGTATAGAAGATTCAAATTTTATAGCTGGTATTAATTTCTCTGCCATGCACGTAAATCAAATTGGTTGTCAGATCTTTAATTCACGAGTGGAGAATCCTAAATGTACTATTAGCTTTTTAAGTTCATATATGGCGCGAGAACTAAGTATTAATTGGTCAAGCATTGTATGTAAAAACATTGATTTTGAAAGGACTTCTGTAGATTCGAACGGTTCTATACAATTTAAAGGTAAATTTTATTATGGCAAGGCGTTATTCGAAGTGCTCTGTTCTCTATTAAACTTTAAAAATGAAGAATTAGAATATAAATGGCTTGCTTCGATATATAGAAAATATGAATTGCAACGAGAAGAGAATTACATAAAAATATGTGTGGATGAGGAACATTCTCATGTTACTCAAATGCTAAAAGATATTCTTAAAAATAATCATATGTCGTTTGAGGAAACCTCATGTTACCCATACGATTCAAATTCTGTCGTAAATGCAATTGTTGGTGATTTGATTTGTTTGAATCATCTCAATGGATCTATATATTATGCTTTATTTATCGGTGGTACTATTTGTATCGCAAGATGCAAAGGTGATGTCATAGACTATGTGCGATATGATATAGAAGATTATGCTCCCATTATTTTCAAGGATTTGGCTAATTTTGAGAATGTGTCTATTGATAGATACTATCTTTCTTCTCACGTTGGTGTTCCAATGGTTTATGCTACGCTGTCTAAAGAAGACAAGTATATTGCAATATATGATGAAAATATCGGTTGGAAAATATTCAAATGGAACTATATTGAGTGCGAAGCTGTTGCAAATGTTTTTCTAGCTAATGTAGGAACAGGTTTATATGTTACTCAAACTATTTTTAACTCATATACGTTTGATATACATGGCTTGCATGCTGAAAATGATATTGTACTTCAAGATATCATATTTAATGTAAAGTCGTTGCAAGCCAATGAAATTGATGCCCAAAATCTCATGATAGACGATGTGCAATTTGTTTGTAATAACACTAAGGGGGGGGATATGTATATCAACGATAGTAATGCTGATAAATGGCAACTTAATGTTAGTAACACACAAATAGCCAACAATATGGCTATTAAATCGATAGTCGCTATTAATGATGTAGATGGAACATATTTCACAATCCAAGCGAATCATCTCATAGTTGAAGGGTGTATGAATCTTTTCAATATTTCAGATAACAATGATAACAAAAGGCTATTAATTAATTTGCAAGATTCGAAGATAAACCAAGTATTATGTTCTTCTTATGACTATAAAACATGGGTTGTTGAAACAGAGAACCTGCAATTTGATGAATTCTACTTAAACGGAGAAAGACCCAATTATAAGATATTGAAACAGATGTGGACACAAAGAACATTTATTGGTAATAGTGATAATAGTGAGAAAATATCCCCTATACATTTTTTTAAACAGATTGATAAACTTTATGAAAAACACGATAATTATGATGATCAACGGAAACTTTGGAAATTGCGAAATAGAATGAGAATACTTCGAGATCATAAATATAGTGCATGGCTTCGAATCCCCATTAATGTATTGGTTCTTAATTATGGATGGAGTCCTTGGCGTATAATTATTTGGCTTGTGTTAATTATTGCTTACTTTGATTTTAAATCGTGGAATTGTTATGGTATGGATATCGAGACCAGCATTGTCAATGGCTTTGTGGAATTTTTACCTGTTTCTTTCAATAAACCAATTATAGATCAATTAAGGACTGGAGTGGAATCAAATCTAGATAATATTGGATACTCAGAACTTGTTACGGGGTATAGAATGGTAAGCTATTTTTTATTATCTATCCTTGTCGCTGCGTTTTCTGGATATTTTAGGAAAAAGAATCAATAAAAAATATTACTATAAAAATAGGAAGCATTACCCTATTAAATGGTATAATTTTTGTAGGAGATAAATTGATGTAATTGTTGAACTTAAACCCATTAAAACAATGAACAAAAGAGCAAGACAAAATCCCCCTAAAAAATTATTTCTACTGATAGATTTGTGCTTTTCGTTGGCTCTATAGTGAAAAATTAAAACTTAGAGACTATGAAAAGTGACACTAAAAGGAGAGCGCCGATTGTGTATGCCTCTGCGACGTTCTATGACGATGCGCCGAATCAGATAGGCTCTATGGCCTGTATCGAATGCTATGAGACTGTTTTTCGGGTAGTTAAACTTAATTGGGGAGCCGAGGATGATTATGAGCGCAACAAGGAAGGCGAGGTAGAGTTGAATTGGACCATACAAGGCGAAGCATTGGAGCGACTGAAGAAGATTTGCAATAATGCGCAGAGTCCGGAAGCCGTTGTGAACTATCTGAAAGAACGTTTTTCTTCGCATGGACGTATGGCTCATCATGAACTGCTGCAATGGCTTGAAAAGAAAGAGATCCCGTATCATTTTTTAGAATATTAAACAGTATATAATTATGAAAAGACATCTTTTGGCAAGCATTTTGATGATAGGGGCGATGCAGGTTTGTGCCATTCCGAATCTCATCGGACGGTGGCAGAGTGCGCCGATTTGGGATCGATTTGCGCAAACGACATGGGAGATCACCTTCCTGGATACGGTTCATTTTGAGGCGAAAGTGATAGTGGATTACTCCTATTTCAACGACGAAGAACCTACATCCATGACCATGGGCGGTACGTATCAACTGCAAGACTCGCTATGCTTCTTTACGGAAGATACAACGACCTTAACATCAACACGGACATCGACATCAGCTGTAGAGATATCTGTAGATAATGAGGTGGATCGCTATTTGATCCTGCCGAGCAGGAAATCCGATGACATCATCGCGCTCATTGACGATAAGACTTATCACGATGTGTTTGTTTTTTATCGTCAAAAAGAATAATACGTTTGTTTAATTAAAATCCTTACAACTATGAAACTGAATGGAGATTACTTGGAGAATATGGCTCAATTGGAGCAATGTGCCTGCTATTCGTGGGGAGAAAACATATTGCTTGCAAAAGAAGAAAACGGCGATCGGTATCTAGTGAACAATGTTACCGGCAAGGCTCGGCAGATTTCCACGCCCGGATATGTGGTCGGTTTTTCGGATGAAGAGATTGACTTCGAGGCAATTGACAAACTGCCACATGGTCATAAAGCGCATGATCGCAGTATGGATTATGGGGCTATCTGTTGGTGGGATCGTTGCCAGAACGGGCTGATTGCGCTCAGTTGGACGCTCTATCCTGACGGACGATATTTTGCGGATAGCGATGGCTATGGCATGGATGATAATGATGAGGAAACAATCTATTGCGTTCTGAATGACAATCTGGAAGTGGTAAGACCTTTTACGGTCGTTCCTGATATCCGGGCATTGCTTGCTCAACTGAGACAGAAATGCTGAAAATTAGTAGAAAAATAACACGAACTCTTGCATATTTCAAATTTTTGTTGTACTTTTGCAGCAGATTTCCGTGAGAGCGGAATCGAACTATATTTTTGTTGGACTTAAACCTTTAGAACTATGAATGAAAATGCCGGGCAAAATCCCCCTAAAAATTTTAATATCATCGGTGACATTCACGGCCGCTCGTGTTGGCGTACGCTCGTGCGTGAGGACTGCATCAACATTTTCGTAGGTGACTATTTCGATCCGTATGAGTATGTCTCCCAAGTGGAGCGGATGGAGAATTTTCAAGAGATACTGGATTATAAGCGCCAGCATCCGGAGACCATATTGCTGTATGGTAACCACGATCTGCATTACCTGATTTCCAGTGAGCATTATAGCCGATATGAGCCTCGCTATGCCAATGATTATTGGCGTGCTTTCGTTCAATCGGAATCGCTTTTCTATGGCGTCGCGTATCCGATAGCAGACAAGGCATTGGTCACGCATGCAGGGGTTACCAAAGAATGGTACGAGAAATATTTTGGTGCGTATCAATCGGAATCGCTGGCAGAGGTGGCAGAGAAAATCAATAATCTTTGGCTGCAGGACAAAAAAGCATTTACTTTTGATGCCAATGCAACCGAGTGGTACGATTGTTACGGTACTTCTCCCACGCATTCGCCGCTTTGGATACGTCCGGATGTACTCGTACGACACGATTTATTCGCCGGCACAGACATCAAACAGATAGTCGGGCATTCTCAAACGGGCGCCGGAGTTACCAAAGATCATAATCTCATTTGTGTCGATTGCCTCGGTACCAAAGAAAAATCCTATATATTGGAAGTATGAATATTTACGACAAAATAAAAAGGATGCCCGGTGACGAATCCTATGAGCAGAAGATGTACAAACTGCTCAATACCGAGCATTATACGACAGGTCGGTATCGTACATCCGACCGATTAGAAGACATGTCGCTCATCGAACAAACGATTTGGAGTTGGTGGAAACCGCGCTTCCTGTTGGATCACCGCATTCAGTGTGCCTATGAAATCATGGATAGTTATTATGAACTAGTCACGGTTACGGACGAAGACATAGATTGGGATAGTTTAAAGGACCTGCCGGAAAATGCCATTGCCCGTGCTACAGCGCACAATGCGATGTTTCCTACATTGATTTACGGATTTCACAATGGGGTAGCCGAAGTGGAATGGCAAATCAATCCTGACGGCAAATATTGGATGGATGATGATGGATTCGGTATGACCAACGATCAAGAAATAGCGCTCTTCGGTCTCATCGACCGCACGGGTCAGGTGGTTAAGAAATTCACATACAAACCGAGTAGCAATTTTTTACTCTTATGATGCGATTTGTGTTTACCTATGAGGATATCGGTCGATGGTTGCAGAACTGGTTGGAACTGGATATACGCGTGAAAGGTTTTGCCACCAGCGATGGGACGTATGGCGGCGTTCTTCGCGTGTTGCTGCCGAAAACCGGGACTCGCAATCTATTGCCTCCAGGGTATCTGGATTATGATACGCTTTTCGAGATCGAGGCCTTTGACGAGCAAAGTATTACCGTTGTTTTTTACGGCGTCAACGGACATGACGATATGTTGAACGACTGGATGATACGTTATATCAATCATGATCAAGGTTGTGAACTGATGGAGCCACTGCCATACGGACGGATTCAGATACATGCGAATAAGATTCGTCTTTTGCGCAATATCCATATGAGGTCTGTGGCGTATACGAAAGAAGGACTGGTGGTGGACTTCGACGATGATCCGGTACTCTACGAACACTTGCGTATCTTGCAGATGCTGTTACGGGCCGGCTATACGCAAGTGCGCGTGCTGCCGGATGACATGCTTTATAAGGGGTATTGGTTCTCAGATGACGCTTTGGATTATACACTTAAGATGACGGAGCATCCGGCAGACAGGCGTTTATGGTCTTCGATTGATATACCGGAGTGGTTGGAACTGGATGGCGAGATCGATGAGGATTTTTTTCCACCGTCTTTCCCGCAAGAGGTGATTACTTATCAGTCGGACAATATCCGGGTAGGAATCCCGTTTACGCTCGCCGAACCGGAGATCAACGAGAAATCGATAGAGAGAAACTGCAATCGTCTCAGGTTGGAGTTAACACAGGTTTTGATGAGCCTTCTGCAGTATCCGCATTCTCAATATACAAGAAAGTATGAATAAGTTATGAACTACGAACGATTGCAACTGACACATATTCCGGATCTGGCGGCTGTTTATGGTGGGGCACGGGGAAGGACGATGTCATCGCGGCATCAGGCTTATGCATGGCGTGCGCTGCAAGAAGCCGGAGTGAAGACGATTATCGATTTGCGCGAGAAAGACAAGACGGAGCGTCTGCCGGCTTTGTGCGAGGAATACGGTATGCGTTATTTCCATTATCCGGTTGATACCACCGCTGAGGCTGTCGCACAGATGGTGGAGCTCTTTCCGCAGTTCTGCGAACTTATCGATGCCGGCGATTTCTATATCGCGTGCGCCATGGGCTTGCATCGAACGGACATTGCCTTGAATGCCTATTGGCTCTTTCATGCAGCGGATAGTGGACTGCAAGCGCCGGAGGTACGGGGTTATCGGCAAGAAGACGGGCATCGGACCGACAAGCTGAATCGCGTCCTCAATGCGCTCTATGCTGCCTTCACAGAACGCAACGGAGTAGAACCGATGTCGCAACAAACATTCAAAGAACGGAAAGCCATTATCACCCAAAAATCTCTTGCTGACTGATAGGTTGGGAGGAGTTTGGGGCTCTATAGGGGTAAATGTTGAATCTTTAAATTGTAAACACTATGTTAACTATTTGTCTTTTGATCCTGATTGGATACTTTTTGAAAAAGCCCATTGGGGCATTGGTTGAGAAACTCAAAGGAGTTGATTGGAAAGCGAAGTTCAGTACTCTGTGGAGTAACATTGAACCTTATGCGAAGAAAGCCGGACGTTTCGCCACTAAACCTATCTTGCTATTTTATTTTGTGGTTACGGACAGTGAGACCTCTACGCTCGACAAAGCACTCATCTATGGCTGTATCGCGTATGTCGTTTTGCCGTTCTCCCTTATCCCGCGCGTAGTTTACCGTTTTCTCGGTGTGATGGACGAGGCAGCTGCCGTGGTCTTCGTTTATTCGAAAATCAAGGATAAGATCACGCCGGCTATCGAGACCAAGGTGGAAACGCTTTTGGATTCATGGTTCGGGGCAGAGTACGAAGTGATAGCATAAGAGCAGTTATGAAAATTTTCGGCAAAAGAATACTATATTTGTTAAACTTAAAAATCCTTACAACTATGAAAGTTTGGAAGAAAATCTTGATTGCGGCATTAGGTGTGCTGGCTGTTGCTGCGGCTTTTTTTGTAGGCTTGTTGACCTATATTTATTATGAGAAGTATCATCGGGTATCGTACTGGGAGACACAGCCTCAACATGTGTCGCAGAACATTCTGATGGTGCACGGTTATCACGGGATGAATGGTTTTGTGCGTCTGAAGAACGTGCAGACGGGTAAGTTCACTACGCCGGAATTGCAGCATGTTTTTATCAATGAGTACAGCACGGAGGACAGTCTGGTTGTCTTTCGTACGTTTGACCGCAAGCGCGGTTATCTGAATGTGAACACGGGTCAGATCATCATTTCGGCGCAGTACAACCGTGCATGGAACTTCAGCGAAGGAATCGCCGGCGTGCTGAAGGACGGCGTGGTGTCTTTTATCAATGACAAAGGTGAACCGGCATTCGAAACGACTTTCCCCATCATCTATGATGATGACTATAGCGAGATCGCGTTTCAGTTCCACGACGGGCTGTGTGTCATGCGGACGATGGATAATCTGTGGGGCTTGATCAATAATCGCGGTGAATGGGTAGTAGAACCGCAGTACAGCACGATCTCTGCGCCGCAACTGGGATATCGCATCGTCTCGGACGGAGAGAAATACGGTCTGCTGGATAAGAAAGGTGAGGTGGCCTTACCGATCGAGTATGATTTCATTCGTCTGTCTTCGCTGCATCGCGGTTTCACGATTGCCAAAGGCGGTTATGCGAAAGTCATCGACACGGATCTGCAGACCGTGGTGCCGTTTGTGCATGACGGGTTATATACACTCAGTTATGCCGGGAATGAGTACTACGAGGATGACGAAGACGGGCAGCGCAAGGATCCTACCTATTGGCGGTATGACGTAGGTTCCGGAAGCGGCGTGATAGACAACGAAGGGAATGTGATTATTCCGGCGCTCTACCATATGGTGTATATCGTGAATGACCGTCTGTTCGAAGCGGAAGTGACGTACGGCGGCGACCGGATCCTGTTCGACAACAAAGGTCGGTACGTAGGCAAATGTCCGTTCTAAGCACCGATAGCGAGGCAGAGAAGACCGGCGCAGATGCCGAGCATGCAGAGGATCTTGGGCAGCGGATCGGGTTCGCGGAGGAAGATCAGGCCGTAGGCAAAACCGATGACGGCACCTCCGCGACGGATCGTACTGACCACCGCAATGAGTGAGTCCGGATCGCGTAAGGCAAGCATATAGACGTTGTCGGAGATGATCAAAAACAGGCTTATCAAGGCGATAACGCCTGTTTTTTTGATGGGTGAATGGGATTTGCGATTGACGATGAGCCAAGTGATGAGCATCATGAAGGCTTGATAGAGGGTGTAATAGACCTGGACGGCATTATGGTCGTAACGACGCATGAGGTATTTGTCGTAGAGGCCGGAGCAGGCGCCGATAATAATCGCTAATGCCAAGGCGGCATAATAGCGATTATTTATGTTTGATGTTTGATGTTTGAGGTTTGATTTGTTGCAGAAGGAAAAGGCAAAGATCGATCCGAGGGCGAGGAGAACACCGAGCCACTGCCAGGCGTTCAGCCGTTCGCCGAAGATGATGAGTGCGCCGATGAGAGTCCACATCGGACGCGTAGCCTGCATAGGGCTGACGACGGAGATAGGCAGATGCTTGAGGGCTACATAAGCGCAGACCCAACTGCTGAGGACGATCGCAGACTTGAGGATCGTGAAGAGATGCGCTTGCAGATCCATCGTCGGAACATAAAAAGGTGTGTTAACCATCATCTCCGGACAAAGGCGCGACAAAATAAGGGGAACGGAGAGCATGAGGGACGAGAAACAGACGCTCAGCGTCAGGACATCCAGCACGCGGTTATCGCGCAAGGCGATCTTCTTGCTGATGTCATAAAAACCCAAACAGAGGGCGGATATAAATGCCAATAATGTCCACATAAGCGCAAAACGGCTGCAAAAGTACTGCTTTTTTGTGACATACACAAATAAATCGGGATGAATGCTTTTTTTTTGTGCAAAATCTTGCATATATGCAAAAAAAGCAGTACTTTTGTACCCGAATTTGAATATATGGGACTACTACTGCTATTTTTATTGGGTGCGATGGCCGTCAGTTTCCTCTGCTCCGTGCTGGAGTCGGTGCTGATGTCTACATCGCTTAGTTATATCAACTTACGTGAGGAAGAGGGTTATGGACCCGCCTCGTTAATGGCGCGATACAAAGACGACACGGGTCGTCCTTTAGCGGCTATCTTATCCTTGAACACGATTGCGAACACGATCGGTGCTGCCGGCGTCGGCATGCAGGCTACGCAGGTCTTCGGTTCGAAATGGTTCGGACTCGTCTCGGCTTGCGTGACCCTGCTGATCCTGATCTTCGGCGAGATCATCCCGAAGGTGATCGGTACGACCTATTGGCGCGAACTGATGGGCTTCACCGCTCGTACGATCCACGCGCTCATCTATATCCTCTATCCTTTCGTCCTCTTGGTTGAACTTATCACGCGCATGTTCCCCGACAACGAAGATGAACCCTCCGTCAGCCGCGAAGAGGTGCTGTCGATGGTGAGCGTCGGAGAAGAAGAAGGCGTAGTCGATGAGGATGAGAATAAGATCTTCAGCAATCTGATGCGTCTCGATTCGATCCATGCCTACGACGTGATGACCCCGCGTGTGGTAGCGAAGATCGCGCCGGAGAACATGACCCTCCGGGCTTATTACGACAACGACGAATACGACCATTTCTCCCGTATTCCGCTCTATAAACCCGAGGCACCGGAGTATATCACCGGCTATATCCTGCGCAACGATGCCCTCGAGGATCTGACGGAAGACCATTTCCGCAAAACGCTCGGCAGTATCAAGCGACCCTTGCCGGCTTTTGACCAGGACCTTACACTCGGTACAATCTTTGACTCCATGCTCAAGCAGAAGAGCCAAATAGCCCAAATCATCGATGAATACGGTATGTTCGTCGGCATTCTCACGCTGGAGGACATCATCGAGACCATCTTCGGTCTGGAGATCATCGATGAGAACGATACCGTCATCGACATGCAGCAGTATGCACGCGAGCGTTGGGAACAGCGACAGAAGAAGTACAAGAAATTAACGGTAAACAACGACATTAAACCGACGGTCAAACGACAGTCAACCGACAGTCAAAGCCAAGGTGAGGCTGAGAATGAAGCGGAGTAGTGACATAAAGATTCTGAATAAGAAGGCTAAATTCGAGTATATCATCCTCGACCGCTATACGGCGGGTATTCAGCTTTTCGGCACGGAGATCAAATCAATCCGTGAGGGGAAGGCGTCTCTCGTCGATTCTTACTGCGCCATTCAGCACAATGAGATGTACGTGAAGCAGATGCATATCGCCGAGTACCGATTCGGTTCGTACGCGAACCATGAGGCGAAGCGCGATCGTAAACTGCTCCTGCAACGTCGTGAGATCCGTAAGATAGAACGCGCTACCAAAGAGACGGGTAAGACCATCATTCCGCTGTGTCTTTTCATCAACGAGAAAGGGCTTGCCAAAATAGAAATTGCCGTTTGCCAAGGTAAACATACCTACGACAAACGACAATCGCTTCGCGAAGCAGACGACAAGCGTCAGATCGCGCAATTAAAGAAATTCCATCAACCTACTTGACAACCGTTGTGCACCGGTGCAGAAACGGTCGTGACGACTAATTTGCCATCCGCGTTGACGGCAGAGAGAATCATACCCTGACTCTCGATACCCATCATCTTACGCGGTGGGAAATTAGCAATAAACAGCACTTGTTTTCCCACGAGCACCGACGGATCCGGATAACTCTGTGCGATACCGCTGAGGATGGTTCGTCCGCCCATTCCGTCGTCTAACTTGAACTGCAGCAGACGGTCGGACTTCTTGACGTTCGTACACTCCAATACGGTCGCCACACGGATGTCGGCTTTGTCGAAATCATCGATGGTAGTAGCCTCTTTGACCGGCTCCGGACGCCAGTTCTTGAGCGCCTCTGCCTGTGCAGCTGCTTCATTCTCTTTCTTGATACGCTCCAGACGATCGAGTTGTGCCTGGATAGCGCTGTCTTCGATCTTCTCAAACAGCAGGGTCACTTCGCCGAGAGCATCGCCTTCTTTGAGCATGTCGATCCTTCCGAGATCTTCCCATCCGAAGGCAGCATCCAACTGCAACATAGCGCGCAGTTTCTCGCTGGAGAATGGCAAGAAGGGCTCGAAAGCGATAGCAAGGTTGGCCGCAATCTGCAAAGCAAGGTGCAGCACGGTAGCCGTACGATCCATGTCGGTCTTAGCCAGTTTCCAAGGTTCGGTATCAGCGAGGTACTTATTGCCGATACGGGCAAGATTCATTGCCTCTTTCTGCGCATCGCGGAAACGGAAGTTCTCTACCAACTGCTCCAAGGTTGCTTTCACATTCTTGAACTCCTCGATGGTATCCTTGTCGTACTCGTTCAGTTCTCCGCACGCGGGCACGCGTCCGTTAAAATATTTATTCGTGAGCACGAGCGCGCGATTGATGAAGTTACCGTAGATAGCAACTAACTCATTGTTGTTACGCGCTTGGAAATCTGCCCAAGTGAAGTCATTGTCCTTCGTCTCAGGAGCGTTGGCGGTGAGCACATAACGCAGTACGTCTTGTTTTCCGGGGAAATCATCAAGGTACTCATTGAGCCAAACGGCCCAGTTGCGGGACGTGGAGATCTTGTCGCCCTCGAGATTCAGGAACTCATTGCTCGGCACGTTGTCCGGCAGGTTGTATCCTTGCGCCTTGAGCATCGCGGGGAAGACGATGCAGTGGAAGACAATATTGTCTTTTCCGATGAAATGGATCATGCGGGTCGATTCATCTTTCCACCATTTCTGCCAGTCGCCGTATTTCTCCGGCTCTTTGGCGCACAGTTCGATGGTGTTGGAGATATATCCGATGGGTGCATCAAACCAGACGTAGAGCACCTTGCCTTCCGCACCTTCTACGGGCACGGGGATACCCCAATCGAGGTCACGGGTCACAGCACGCGGTTTGAGTCCGCCATCCAGCCAACTTTTGCATTGACCATACACGTTCGGACGCCATTCCTTGTGGTTATTGAGGATCCAATCCTCGAGCCATGCCTGATACTGATCGAGCGGCAAGTACCAATGCTTGGTGGCTTTCTTCGCCAGCGCGTTGCCGGTCTCGGCGTTATACGGATTGATGAGTTCGTCCGGGGAGAGGGTAGCACCGCATTTCTCGCATTGGTCGCCATAAGCGCCCATCGAGTGACAACGCGGACATTCACCGCGGATATTACGGTCGGTCAGAAAATGACCTGTCTCCGGATCATAGAATTGCTCGGAGGTCTCTTCGACAAACTGTCCGGCGTCGTACATCTTGCGGAAATAATCCGCCGCAAACTGATGATGGGTCTCGGAGGTCGTACGCGAATAGATATCGAACGACACGCCGAAATCGGCAAACGAGCGTTTGATCAGTTCATGATACCGATCGACAACTTGTTGGGTGGTGATTCCTTCTTTGCGCGCACGAATGGTCACAGGAACACCATGTTCGTCACTTCCGCAGACGAACAACACTTCCTGACCCTTCAAACGCAGATAGCGGGCATAAATGTCCGCGGGTACATAAACTCCTGCGAGGTGACCGATATGCACCGGACCGTTCGCATAAGGGAGTGCTGCAGTGATTAAAGTGCGATTAAATGCCATATTTTGTGTATTTTTTATACTAAATGTTAAAAAAAATATTATTTTATTTGCGTATGTCAAATATTTTTGCTACTTTTGCAGCCGCAAAAGACCGCATGTGCCTTTCTTCGAAAACGAAATCGGGTGCAAAGGTACAACAAAAAAATGAAAAATACAAATAATTTGGTGAAAAAACATCAATCATATTGGGTTTTAATCCTTGCGTTGCTGCTCAGCGCTACGATTCAGGCGAAAGTGAACAACTATGTCGGAGCGTATGTACAAGCCGGCGAATGGAGTCTTCTTCCATCGGGAAGTGATTTCAAAGCCAGTTATGGTGTGGCAGGCGGTTTGGGCTTTTTGTATGAGTTGCAAGCCGGTCCGGCCTATCAGTCCACCCGTTTCCTGTTCGATGTAGGAGTGGGTGCGCAGTACGGTATGACTTCGTTTAAGCAAACCAGCGAGATGAATGTGGTGTTGCCGGATCAGCGCGATCTGGACTATGATCCGAGTGCAACCGATCATACCGGTACGATCTTCGATTATGTGTATGAGATCAAGGATCGTCATGACCAATATACGAACCTTGCGGTGCAGATTCCGTTGATGATCGGTGTACAGCATCGGAGATTCTATATGTTAGCCGGTGTAAAGGTGGATGCGAACCTGATGACGCGTGCCAACACGACCGCGAACATCAGTACTTACGGACGTTACTATTCGGACGATAAGCAAGTGTTTGAGGACTTCCGCAATATGCCGGAGTATCAGTTCTTTACCAATCTGCCGCAGAAGAAATCCGCGCCCGCTACTTTCAATCTCAACGTCAATGCCAGTCTGGAGGTAGGTGGTCGTCTGGGTACGATCAATTATGCGGTCGGATACGATGTGCCGAAGCGCACGATCGAATGTCGTCTGGCGGGTTTTGTGGACTACGGTATTTTAGATATCCATGTGCACCGTGAGTTACCGGGCTTCACGACACCGGTAGGGTACAATATCGAGGGCACCAAGCCGATCTATAACAACACTTCGATGGTAGATCACCTGCAGGTGAACGACGTGATGTCCACCCCGAATTTTGCGGATAAGGTGAATAACTTTATGGTGGGATTGAAGTTCACCGTTTTGTTCCAATTGCCGGAACCGGGCAAGTGCGTACTGTGTAACGACGGGTATGGTACGTCAATCAACCCCCGTCATGGCGGTTTGCAGTACGACGAATAACTCGTCTTCTTTCACTTCGCGTATTTGGCCTTCTTTAGCCACGGATATATGTCCTGATTCTTCCGACACTACGATACACGTAGCGTCGGATTTTTCTGCCAAGCCCAAGGCTGCGCGGTGACGCAAACCGTAGTACTGCGGAATAGTCTGGTCTTTGCTGACCGGCAGGATACAGGCTGCGGCTAGCATTTTTCCGTCGCGAATAATAAGTGCGCCGTCGTGCAAAGGGGTGTTCTTAAAGAAAATATTCTCTATCAGACGAGCGGACACCTGTGCATCGAGCCGCTCACCGGTATCGACGATCTCTTTGAGACTGCCTGCGCCGGCCAAGACGATGAGGGCACCGGTCTTGGTGGAAGCCATATGACGGCAAGCCTGCGTGATCTCCAGAATCTGCTGACGCGAACGCGGGTCTTCTTCGGTACGCGGACGGAAGATCTTCCACGACGAGAAACGCGAACCGATACGATAGAAGAACATACGTATCTCTTCCTGGAAGATGACGATGAGCGCGATCGCGCCGACGGAGATGATCCGATCGAAGAGGGCACCGGTCAGGTCGAGTTGGAAGACGAAACTGACGAGGAACCACACCACGATGAACGCCAAGATACCCCAGAAGAGGTTGGCTGCTCCCGTCTTGCGCAAGAGACGATAGGTATAATACAGGATGACTGCTACCAGCAGGATGTCGATTACATCTTTGAATCCGAAGTTAAAAGCAAGGAGTTGCATAGTTCTATCGTTTGTTTGGTTTCTTTGACGTCGTGTGTGCGGATAATTGTGGCGCCGTGCTCAATGGCATAGAGTTGGAGTGCCTGGGTCGGTATCAGACAGGTATCCGGCGTGAGACCCAACGGACGCCAGATCATGGACTTGCGGCTGACACCGACGAGGATGGGTCGCCCGTACGCGCGTAATTCCTCTAAAGCGCGCATACACGCGTAATCGCCTTCCGTGCTGCCGATGAAGCCGAAGCCCGGATCGAGGATCAGATCGTCCAAGGCACTGACCTGCGGCATTTTCTTGGGCAATGCCATATCGCCTCGGAGTGTCCATATATACGGCACATGAAACGTCCGCACGACCTCGTACATCGCTTCGCAACCGCCGGAGATATCATTGATGATCATCGATCCGAACTGCGTAAGGGCGCGACGGGCTATCTCGGGGCGGAAGGTGTCCAACGAGAGCGAGACTTCCGGATAATGGGCACGCAAGGCCTCCAAAGCGGGCGCTACACGACCCCATTCCTCTTCTTCGCAGGCAGGTGTGCTACCCGGACGGGTGGAACAACCGCCGATATCGAGGATGTCGGCTCCATCCGCCAAAACCGTCTTCGCCCAAGCCAAAAGATGCTCGGTGTCCGACAAGCGTGACGAGGCGTAAAAACTGTCCGGCGTCACGTTTCCTATCGCCATAATTTGCACTTTCACGCTGCAAAAGTACAAAAATTTGACGAAATATGCAAAAAAATCGAAAAAAAGTAACAAAAATTTTGCGTATGTGGGAAAAAAGCAGTACATTTGCAGGCTGATTTATGTACGTACGCATAAAAATGCTATAATGTGAAAGAAAATAATTACAAAAATATAGTTATGAAAAACGTATTTAAGTATCTGTTGATTGTTTCGGTGGTAATGGTTGCGGCATCGTGTAACCAGCGTGAGTTGAACACCCGCGTTAGTAACACCACAGGTTGGAATTATTTCGACCAGAAAACGACGAATTTTGAGGCTAATGAAGGGGTTGGTAATGTGAACCCGATTGGTATGGTACCTATTCAGGGTGGATCGTTCACGGTAGGAGAGAAAGATGAGTTTTTGACCGCACCGCGTAACAACGAGACCCGTACGCTGACCGTCAGCTCGTTCTACATGGACAAGTATGAGGTAACGAACCTGAACTGGAACGAGTACCTGCATTGGTTGGATTTCGTCTTCGGTGCAGTAGCTCCGGAGTTGGTGGATCAAGCTCGTCCGGACCACAAGGTTTGGCGTGAGGACTTGGCGTACAACGATCCGTACGAGGACAACTATTTCGAGCACCCGGCTTTCTCGTTCTATCCGATCGTAGGTATTACCTGGGAGCAGGCGATGGCTTATTGTACGTGGCGTACCGACCGTGTGAACGAGATGGCGCTGATCAATGCCGGCTGTATCGTTATTCCTCCGTTCGCTGATCTGCAGCCGACGGATGATGAGGGCTACAAAGATGAGTGGGAGCAAGAGACGGGATACGAGATGTATTCGTACGAAGAGGTTAGCCCGGAGGATCCGGAGCAGACCGTGACGATGTATCGTCCGAGTTACGAATGGATTCGCGATAAGTTTGTCTTCAATACCGATAAATACCTCATGGATGATACTTATGTACCGGAGTACGGTCGTCGTCCGAAAATGGATAGTTATGGCGCAGAGCGTAAGGTGAATATCGCCGACGGTATCTTTGTGACCGGTTATCGTCTGCCGACCGAAGCAGAGTGGGAGTTTGCCGCTTATGCGCCGGTAGCAGGAGAGGACGGTTTGACCATCGAGGGTAAGGTTTATCCGTGGAGCGGTTATCATCCGCGTGACATGAGTAAGAAGAACCTCGGTATGATGCAGGCGAACTTCGTTCGTGGTCGTGGTGACATGATGGGTGTCAGCGGTGCGCTGAACGACCGTCGCGTGATCACCAACCCGGTGGATGAGTTTGCTCCGAACGATTTCGGTCTGTACAACATGGCGGGCAACGTGAACGAATGGGTGATGGATGTTTATCGCGAGACTACCTATCAGGAGGTAACGGAGTATAACTCCTATCGTGGTAATATTTACAGCCGCCCGGTATTGGATGAGAACGGTAAGTTCCAGATGGACTCCGTAGGTTGCATCAAGATGACCTGGGGGCGCGAGGATGATAAGCGTGACGTGCTGGATGGTGATTTCGCCAGCCTGCTGGATACCGATTATCCGCTGGACACCGCTGCTGTGGCATTCCTGTCGGAAGGTCGTGAGTTCAAGCAGGACCCGACGGATGTATTGGCTCCGCTGGTAACCAAGAAGAGCCGTGTATATAAAGGCGGTTCGTGGGCTGATCGTATCTATTGGCTAAACCCGTCCACCCGTCGTTACCTCGACCAGGACAAAGCTTCGTCCAAGATCGGTTTCCGTTGCGCAATGAGTACGCTGGGTGACCAGATCCCGGGAACGCCGGTTAAGTAAAGTTGAAAGGTGAAAATTGAAAAGTGAAAGGTTAAAAATATGCAATTTCCTGAAAATATTCGCTATACAAGCGAGCATGAATGGATTCGCGTAGAGGGTGATGAGGCTTATGTAGGCATCACGGACTATGCACAAAGTGAGTTGGGTGAGATCGTGTTTGTCGATGTACCCACTTTGGGTGAGACGGTAGGGCAGGGCGAAGTGTTCGGTTCTATCGAAGCTGTGAAGACTGTCAGCGACCTTAACATGCCTGTTTCGGGTGAGGTACTGGAGATCAACGGTGCGCTGGACGCACAGCCGGAACTGGTCAATAATGACCCGTACGGCGAGGGTTGGATCATCCGTATCAGCGTGAAGGATGCGGCTGAGTTAGATAGCCTTATGGACGCTGTTGCTTATCAGGCAATGATCTGATAGTCAACGGCTAACAGCCAATAACTAAAGTGCAAAGGCGACCTGCAAAGGCCGCCTTTCTTTATGCATGCAAAATGTCATATAAATTTTACAAAAGAAAGAAAAATTGCATTTTTTGTAGCAAATTGTTGCGTATTTGCGAAAATTATTGTATCTTTGCGCCCTAAAATGTGTATATTTAAGGCGAATATTCATTTATGTTATTTTTTAATATGAAAAAACAACTATTGTTATGGGTAGCCGTGATGGCTATGACCATGAACCTCAATGCCCGCGTTGTGCTTATCAATGAGGGCTTTGAGAATGGTATTTCCGAGGATGTTTGGACGCAAGAATGTGTGGCGGGCCAGATGCTTTGGGCTGTGGAGAATGAGGGGGATGGTCTCTCTTATCCTGCTACGGTCCATGAGGGTTCACAACGTGCATACTTGCGCAATCCCGGTAGCGAGACCTTGGGGTATAAGACCCGTTTGATTAGTAAGGTGATGGACCTTCGTCCGACGAAGGTGACCGAGCCGCAGTTGTCGTTCTGGTATGCGAACCCGAAATGGGGTGCAGACCGCGATACATTGCGCGTGCTCTACCGTACCGGATCCCGCGAGGCATGGAAAGTGCTGGAGGAGTTCAGTACGGCTGCAGCCGATTGGACGCATGCCAAACTGAATCTGTCGGAATTGGGACAGTATTACCAGATTGCCTTTGAGGGAACTGATAACCTCGGTCATGGTATTGTGCTGGATGAGATCAAGGTACAAGGAAAAGCCGAGTGTACGATCCCGTATGACATTATGGTGACGAACAAGGGTGCCGGTAAGGTGAATGTATCATGGCAGGCTAGCTGGGATGCGGATAGCTATGAGTTGATTGTCACTAAGGATACTATCGATCCGGATATGATTGCTGAGATCGAGGAACTTACACCGGAGAAGGTCGTTTATCATGGTGAGGTGACGGAGCTGAACCAAGACCTTATTTTGGAGTCCGGTGAGTTCTATCTGGTCTATGTCCGTTCGCTCTGCGAGGATGAGATTAGTGCATGGAGCAGCGAGGCTTCCAAGAATGGTCCGTTCGGCTTCCGTGTACGCGTTGCAAAGCAGATTCCGTTCACGGAGAATTTCAACTATGCTTCCGGCGTACGTCGTGACCCGGATTGGAGTTGGGGTAGCAACACGGGTAAGACGAACCCGTTCGTGAACTCGACTACTACCGGTAAAGCGCGTGCCAACTACTCGCCGGATACGACCGCTGCGGTTATTTTCTCCGGAGGTGCATTCGATCAGTTGACGACGGTGATCCCTGCCGACCGCTATGCCTATATGGCTACGCCGGCTATCTCGGATTCGCTGAATAATGATTTTGCGATCAACCAATGTCAGGTACATTTCTGGAGTACGGTCTATACGAATACAGGTCGTAAGTTCGGTCGTAGTCTGATTGTCGGTGTGATGGAAGATCCGGATGATATTACTACCTTCACGCCGGTTGATACCGTTACCGTATGGGGTAACATGACGTTCGTGGAGAATATTGTGGACCTCAGTAGCTATCATGGCACGGGGGTCTTCTTGGCTTTCGCTAGCGATTTTGACCGTGATAACCTGTTCTATATCGATAACCTGACGGTAGAGTATCGCAAGGACGTCAATAAAGTGACGAAGATCAGCGTTAACCCGCGTGATACATACGCTACTATCTCTTGGGAAGGTAACGCAGAATCGTATAACGTGCTGATTACCAATGCAGAGGTAGATCCTTCCAATCCGGATCCGGAGGCTATTGTGGATCAGGAAAACGTGAGCGGTAACAGTTATCTTTGCGAATCGCTGGAGGCGGATCATAGTTGGAATGCTCCGTATTATGTCTATGTACAGGCGGAGGGTCAGGAATGGTCGTATCGCTATCCGTTTGTGACGGTAGCATCGCAACGCGAAATTCCGTATGGCTTTGATTTTGAGGCTACCACTACGCCGACCTATCAGATCAGTACGAAGAAATACGTGAAAGGCATCGGCGTCTTCGGTAACAGCGGTAACTATCCGGCTTTGGAGAATAACTCGCAGAAGAGTTATGTGGGCTCCGGCTGCATGTACATGAGTATGATGGGCGGTAAAGACGGATGGATCACGCTGCCTATGGTGGAGGACCTGCATAACACACAGATTAAGTTCTACTTGAGCGGTTATCAAACCTATGATCAGGCGCATGCTACGGTGGGCGTGATGACGAACCCGATGGATATCAACACCTTTGTTCCAGTTGCGGACTTCCAGTTGAATACCACGGGTTATACCCGCTGCTATGCGAACTTCGAGAACTATACCGGCCCGGATGGCGTAATTGCTATCGTTTGGGCGGATGTGATGAACATGAGTAAGTTCACCAACAACTATATCGATGAGTTGGTAGTGGAAGAGTTGTCTGATTGCGTGCCGCCGACCAATATTGAATTGCCGATGATTGCGCCGGATTCAATTACGGTAACATGGGAAGCTTCTTCGCTCTCTGACGAGTGGGAGTTATTCGTTTCCCGTATCGCAATTAAGGAATCCGACCGTGTGCATAAAAGTTTCGAGCAGATGCAGGCATTGCCGGGTGTGGAAGTGGCGCGCTCGCTGTCTTGGTCGAACCCGCAAACAAACCCGCTTTTCGGTATCGGAGGTTTGAATCCGCATACGAATTACTATATCTATGTTCGCGCTACTTGCGATCCGGACTGGTGGACGGAGTTGGCGTTCTCTACGCCTTGCCGCGATGAGGAGTTCCCTTATAAGGAGACTTTTGAGGGCTATACCTCTGGTAGTACCGCTGCCGGTTGCTGGCAGTTGGCGGACTACCTTGGTGTCGATTATCCGCGTATCTACATGGTAGGTTCTTCTTCAAATGGTAATAAGACGTTGGAGCTTTTCTCGTCTGGTACGATTCACCGCTCGGTGGCTATCCTGCCGACGATAGAAGGCAACATGTCGGATATGTTACTCTCGTTTGACGTCCGCACGTATGCCGGCACTTCGTCTTCTACTGGCGTGATCTATGTCGGTACGATGAGCGATATCCATGACCAGAGTACTTTCGTTCCCTTTGATACGCTGCAAGTGAGCGGAACATCGTTCCAGAAAGCGCGTTTCGTCTTGTCCAACTATAACTTGGCGCATGATAATCTCGCCATCACTTCCGGCTTGGGTACCTTGCAGATGAATAGCGATGTGCTCATCGATAATGTGGAATTGAAAGACCCGTCTTGTATCGATGCGTATGACATCAAACAGCTCAATCCGGCTCCGCATTCGATTGACATCGTTTGGAACGGATCGTCGGATAATGATGAGTGGGTGGTGAAAGTGTTGAGTACCAGCGTGGCGATCGCTTCGGTAAAGAACGATACTTATAACCATGCGTATGATATAATATCCGATACCTTGATAACGGGTAAAGCTTTCCATCTCGAAGATCTGGAGGCGATGAAGACTTTCTACATCTATGTACGCACTTTGTGCGGCGATAGTGTATGGAGTATGATTCAAACGCACACGACCTGCGAGCTCTTTGACCCGAACGTATCCAACATTGAGACGTTCGAATCCTATTCGGATAACTCGGTACCGGGTTGTTGGACTGTAGGTAGTACCAGTTCGAATACAACGAATATTCCGCATATCTCGACGCACGGCGGAACGAAGATCATGTATATCTATCAGTCTTCTTGTACTTCATGGGCTGCTACGCCGGAGATCAAGTGTGACTCCTTGTCTATTTTGATGGTTTCTTTCTCCTCGGGTGCTTCTACTTCAAGCGAGTATTGTGTGCTCGGTGTCATGACCGATCCTGAGGATATCCGTACCTTCGTGGCATTGGATTCTGTGAAAGGTGAGGGCTCTTCGGCACAACTGGTTGATAAGTCCTTTGAATTAAGCAATTATGCATCGCTTATTCCTGCCGGAGCTAAGTATCTGGCTTGGCGTGGACGCCCGGGTAAGAGCGACTGGGTATATCTGGATAATGTGTCGATCATCTCACTGGCTTGCCCGATTCCGAAGACGACCATCTCGGATCTCTCAACCAATAGTGTCCGTATCAATAGTGGTTTGACGGTGGGCGACCAATGGACCTTGCTGCTTACCGACCATAAGCTTAGCGATCAGCAGTTGGAGGGCAAAGCAGAAATATCGGATACATGGATTATTAGACGCGACACTACCGATAAGGCGAATGTGAAAGTGACCAACTTGAAAGGTCAGACACGTTACTATGTATATACAGCAGCACTCTGCGAAGACTCGACTAAGTCACCTTGGAAGTCCTTCTATTTCACGACTCCGTGTGAGGCACTGAATCCTGAGACGATGGGTGTGATCACCTTCGCTGAGGAGGATGGCTTTGTAGATGGAGAGATACCGTGTTGGACGGTTGGCAACAAGACGGAAGGAGCTTCCAGTACCTATATTCCCTATGTAGGATCGGATGGCTCGATTATGCATAATAGCAATCACTATTTGCAATTCTACGACAATGTGACATCTTCTGCTTCGTACGTAGGTGCTTATGCGATTATGCCTAATTTGGATATTGATTCTATCAATAAGTACCAAGTGAATTTCTGGGGACGCGGTAAATCGTCGTATAACAGCCAGATCATCGTTGGTGTCATTTCAGACCCGACCGATCTGAGTACCTTTATGCCGGTTGATACCTTGAACCTCAGTAAGACCGCATGGGATCCGTTCAGCGTAGGCTTCGAGAAATACGAAGGTGACTTCATGGGTGACTGGGGAAAGAATATTATGTTCATCACCGATTTCGGTGCAAGCAACTATGCATATATCTCGGAGGTTTCCGTAGAACTCATTCCGCATTGCCGCGCGGTTTCGTCTTTTGATGTGGATAGCGTAGGCGAGAACTCGGCTGTCATCAGTTGGAAGGGTTATCAGGATACCTATCGTCTGCTGTTGGCTGATAAAGTATTGACGGATGATCAGAAGCCGAACTACAGATATCTGTTGGATACGATTGTAGATCACTCGGATGGTATTCGTTTGACCGGTCTTGAGGCTGCGGCTAACTATTATGTTTATGTACAGGGTATCTGTGAAGACGGAGACAGTACGGCTATTTCCATGACCTATGCACTCGTGCATACTTCTTGTCCTACCGAGGGAGGCGCGGCGCTGCCGTTCTTCGATGATTTCGAGAGTTATGAACTCAACGATCAGGCTCCGGGTTGCTGGCAGTTGCTCACGACAGGAACCCACTCGTCTTGGTTCGCAGTGAAGACCGTGTCCAGCAATGGTTCCAAGGCCATCGACGTAGAGTCTAAGTCCTCTGTCGGATGTTACATGGTAGTGCCGAAAGTTAACGCTAACTTGGAGAACCTCAAACTGACGTTTGATGCTCGTTCGTATGGCGGTTCGTCGGCAGCGAAGATGTATGTCGGTGTGATGTCTGATGTAAACGATGTATCTACGTTCGTGCAACTCGAAGTCTTTGAGTTGGCAGGTACGGCTGCCTTCACGCATTGTACGATGGATCTGAGCGCGTATGAATTGCCGTATGATAACTTGGTTATCACAGCTGGTATTCCGGGCGTGACGGCAACTCAGCACGATGCTTGGTTAGATAACGTAGGTCTGGAACTGTTGGCAAGTTGTAACTCACCGAAACTCGTTTCGGCCGGTGCTACTGCTACTTCTGTGAACTTGACCATCAATCCTGTGGTAAGAACAGACTCCCTGTGGGAGTTGGTAGTGATACCTGCTGACGAATACGAGGAAATGAGTGCGGTGGCTTTGGCGCAGTATCTCAAGGACGCCGAGAAGATCAGTGTGGATTCGACGCGTGTCACGATTCAAGGACTTGAGCCTGCTACCTCCTATTATATTTTCGCACGCACGATATGTAGCGATGAGGATGTCAGCGCATGGACACGTAATCCGCTGAAGGTAACGACGCGTTTCTACTATGCAAATAGTTACTACTTCGGCTTCGAGAAGGCTGGTGAAGACTGGGCACGCAGTAAATATTCCGAAAGCGATGCTTACTATCTCCACCCGGCTTTGGAGACCGGTCGTGTAGATGACGGACAAACGGTTGAATCGATGCAGTACTATCCGTATGCTATGGCGGGTACCGATACGGAACTCTATTCTCGTAATGGTGATGGTGCAATGTTGATGTATTCGGATGCGGGTATCACAGGTAGTTATGTCATCTTCCCGTCGATCGGCGAAGCAAGCGATCGTTCGTTCGAGTTCAAGGTTCGTCCGAGTGCGATTGACGCAACGACCAAACTGCCGAAGACCTTCTTCAAGGGCGTCTTTGAGATTGGTACGATAGATAAGGATGGTTCGTTTGATTCGTATGAGTCACTCGCTACGATCCGCATGGATAAGTTGAGCCCGACGACCAAAGCGACGACCAAGGCATCCAATAACATGCTTTTCACCAACTTCAACATGGATGTCGATTCAGTTATGATAGCAAACAAACAGTTGGTATTCTATTTGCCGCAACAGGTATCGGATACGACCTATCTCTTCTTCGATGATGTCCGTCTGGATGCGCCGAAGGGCTTCAGCTTGGTAGCTTTGAAGAAAGTAGTGGCTGAAGGTACAACCGCTTTGGTAGAATGGTCGAGTGTAGGTGGCGAATGGAATCTGAAGATCTCGAAAGAGAATGGTATTCAGGTTGCGCAATACGATAATCTGAGCGGTGTCACCTCGCAGTTAGTAGAGGGTCTTGAGCCGAATACATCGTATATCGCTACCTTGGAATTGGCGAACATACCGGCTTCTGCACAGTATTACCGCACCTCGGATAAGTTGACCTTCCGTACGCTCTGTGAGGCGCTGGAACCGAATGCACCGGATGCTTTCGTTTGGGATTTCAACAATGCTGATGAATGGGAGCGTAATGATATCTTGGGCGGTGACGCTTACGATGAGTTGTACTTCCAACCTACATGCTTCCAGACAGGTATCACCTATCTCCATGCATCGAACGGATACCAGTGGTTGATCCAACAGAAAGGCTATGAAACCAACGGCGCGATGACGACCTACAACGCCAGCCGTAACCATGAGGCTGGTATCGATGATAGCCCGTCGCTGCGTGTGCATACAACAGCAAATAACTATAACTCGTATCTCGTGCTGCCGAAACTCCAATGCGGTTTGGATACGATGATGATCGAGTTCTACGGACGTTGCTTCGCGAACTACGACCAGAGTTATGCAACGGTTTCCAACCGCGGCAAGATTGTGGATGCTACTTATCTGGGCAGTGCGTATAGTCAATCGCTCGTGGTAGGTACGTTGTCCGATCCGAAGGATCTTTCTACGCTCCATGTCATCGACACGGTGCATTACTCGCATACCCAATTGACGGCGAACGACAATGTCAACGGTGACCCTGCCGGTCTGCGTTATTGGGAATTGATGCAGTTGCCGTTGGATAGCGCGAAGGGTGATTATATCGTCCTCTTCCAGCCGGCTCCGGGTCTGTTCTATCTGGATAACCTCACTGTGAAACCGATCGGTAACACACTCTTCAAGCCGACCAATACCAAGACGACGAACGTTACGGCTACGACGGCTACAACCGAGTGGAATGTATATCAGCCGCAGTACGCATCCGTGATTGTGCTGCTCAATGGTGAAGATGAAGAGATCTTCCGCGACACGATTATCGGTACGCAGTATCAGTTGACTAACCTCAATGGAGCAAGCATCTATCAGTGGTATGTATATCAGACCGATGGTACGAATGACTCGCCGGCTACCAAGCCGCTCAGCTTCGCTACCGATTGTATCACGAACACACCGGCTTATACCTGTGGTTTCGAGGATGAAGAGGGATGGAAGAAAATCGAGGGGCAGAACAATTACAAGCAGACACTCTGTTGGACCTACGGCGATGCCGCACAAGGCGAATGGAAATCTGCTACTTATGACCCGTATAACCAAGCGAACTCCAGAGATTATGCGTATAGTTTCGAAGGTACCAGTGCTTTGGTAATGCGTGCTTCGTTCAGCTCGCGTGTTTCCTACCAGCCGTATATCGCTATGCCGGCGATGGATGTCAATGCGTACGACACGCTCCAAGTAATGTTCTGGATGCGTCCGGCGTATGTATCTGCTTCAACAGATTCTGTCATCACTTCTTATACCGGTTCGACCTACTCGAAGTCTATCATCGTCGGTACGATGACCGATCCGACCGATGCCGCTACTTTCATGCCGCTCGATACGGTCACCTACGATGGTACGCTCTCGATTGCGGACAAGGCAACGGCAGCCAACAACTGGCTCTATCAGCAGATGAAGGTAGAACTTGTCGGTGCTACCGGTCCGTATGTAGCCTTCATGACTTCGTCGCAAGCGAAGGGTGGCGGTACACAGAAGACAGGTGATTATGTCTGGATTGATAATATCTCGTTCGAGCATAAGCAAGAATGTAAGGATCCGACCGACCTCGAGGCACTGCAAGTGGGTACCCACCACGCTGTACTCCGTTGGAATGGTATCGACGCTGCAGGCAGTTATATCTTGCAAGTATCGACCGATCCGTACTTTGTAGAGGAAGAAGCTTTTGTCTTCAACGGCGAAGTAGAATCCAATACCTACAGAGTAGATGGTCTCAGCCAACTCACTACCTATGTATGGCGCGTACAAGCGATCTGTGACGAGCGTTGGGGCGAGAGTAGCTTCTCGCAGAAGGCAACCTTCAGTACCTCACGTAGTCCGTACTTCTATGAGCCTTTCGAGGCTGCAGTTAATGCCAACGAATGGACCTTCAGTAAGGCGCACATGGACAACGTACTGGATACGACCGGTGTCGTAGCTTCCGGTTTGGATAGCTGGAGCTTCTCTCGTACCACGAACGGATACGGTCTGAAAGGATCGCATTATCAGGCTATCGGTTACTCTGCTGACTACCACTGGATGATCACGCCGATCCTCTATTTGCCGGAGGAAGATAGTGTGCACTTCTCGGTTGATCTGGCGCTCACCGCTTGTAACACAGCCCATGCGGCTACTAACAATGCCGTTACGGATAATGATATGAAGGATGATTATTACTTCATGATCATCATCTCCGAAGATGGCGGTAAGAGCTGGAAGAGCAGCAATATCCTCGATAAATGGCAGAATACCAACCTGAGTGGTAAGCAACTTCGCGATATCCCGACAACGGGTATGAAGGTACGTTACAGCCTTGCGCCGTATGCAGGTAAGAATGTCCGTATTGCGTTCTACCGTGAAGCGCGTTCGACCGCGAATACCGGTATCGCTATGCATGTGGATAATGTCCGCTTCGCTTATTTCAAAAAGAACATTGATTATGCTTCGGCTTGCCAGTATGAGGATATCACAGTGGATGGTATCCATCTCTCTGGAGATGAGACCACGCCGGGTATCCATGCATATCCGACTTGCTTCTATGCTTCGGATGCAGAAGCTTTGGCAGGTAAACTGGATAGCGTTCAGCAGTTGGAGATTGAAGTCTTTGCGGCGCAAGAGACCTTCTTGGCAGATACGATTTGCGAAGGTGAGTCTTATATTGAGCATGACTTCTTGCCTAAGACGGAAACCGGTGTTTATCGCCGCAAACTCCATACCATAGAGCACGGATGCGACTCGATCGTTACCCTTAACCTCTATGTCAAAGAGCGTCGTTATGCTGAGCAGGAAGTAGCGGAGATTTGTCCGGGTGAGCCGTACGAATGGAATGGGGAAACGTATAACCGCGCTGGTATCTACCGCGATACCATCCCGTCCTCTATCGGCTGTGATAGTGTTTTGACGCTCATCTTGCGAAACAAGACCGCGGAGGCGGAGACGATCTATGTCGAGTCCGTGATCACGCTGGAGGAACTGCCGTTCACCTACGAGGATCCGCAACATCCCTATGTCTATGGTCAGATGCCGATTACCTATCCGGTTGGAACGCCGGTCGGCACATACAAAGACACGGCCCTCGTTGTGGGATCCGAGTGTACCGGCGTGCTGATCCATACGCTCACCATCCGCTGGCCGGAGGGTCTCGATGAACTCTTCGACGGCATGGGCGAGACGCGCAAACTCATCTACCGTGACCAGTTGTACATCATCTGCAACGATGAGTGGTATAACTCTCTCGGCCAGAAAGTTGCCGATCCCCGCAAATAAAACATAGGATCGTACTACATCCCCCGAGCGAGGCCCAAACGCCTCGCTCGGTTCGTATCTATCCCGCTCTACCCACATCCGCTCTACCCACATCCGCCTTACTCGCTATCCGCCTTACTCGCTATCCGCCAAGTTTGGCGGATCTCTTATACCCCCTCTCCACTCTAATTCCCTAATTCTCTAATTCCCTAATTCCCTAATTCCCTCATCCTTCCTCAAGAGGGGGGATATAGAGTAAAATATGTATGCTTACCATAGGATTCCCATAACATTCCCATAGGATACCCATAGGATAAAACGCCAAAATTGCACAAAACACCACTTATACTATATATACATAGTATATATACTTTTTGTTCGATTAATCTTTGTGATAAAATACCACCTGAATGGAATCTTTGAACCCGTTTAGTTTCGATTGGCTAAAGGTGATTTTGCCATTTTGCAAACTATACTTGGCAATTTTGTAACAAAATGACGAAAAAAATAAAAATTATTTGCACATTCCGAAAACTTTTTGTAATTTTGTCGCCCAAATTGTATATTATACCTATATTGGAATAATTATTTAATTAAATTTATTGTTTAACTAATTACTTAAAGCTTATGAGAACTTTTACTCAAAAATTGGCATTATGGCTCATGACACTGCTGTGTTGTGTAGCTACGCCACAAGCAGTAATGGCTCAGGATTGTTTGGTAATAGGCGAGGGAACAGCCCACAGCTCGTGGTACCTTCCGGTAGCTAACTATTACCACAACTGTTATTCGCAGCAACTGTTCTTGGCTGAAGAATTGGAGATGGGAGCAGCTCAGATTACGAGTATTGCTTTCCAGTACGACAACTACACATCTGCGATGACGCGTACGATCTCCGTTTACATGGCCAACACAGATTCAGCGAATCTGTCCACCGCGTTCGTAACGGACGGCTTGGAAGAGGTTCTGTCAGCTACTTTATTTACTTTTGACCCGGCTGACGATTGGTCCACGATTGAGTTGGAGACGCCGTTCGCATACGATGGGTCGAGTAACTTGGTAGTAGCTGTGTACATGAACTACTCTTCCGCTGAGACCAGTTACGCCGGAGGCTACCGTTTTGCGCAAGAGGCGAAGACGGGTATGAGTCGTTATGTGTCGAATGACACCAGTTCACCGGATCAGATTTCGCTGGTCAACAACGCGCCGACGGCAACTGGTACTTCGGTTGGTTATCGTTGTAACACACAGTTCTGCTACACGACCAGTGGTGGCTCTTCTTGCGCTCAACCGACCGCTTTGAGTATTACCGAAGTCGGTGCACGTTATGTCTCCCTCTCGTGGGAAGGCGGAAGCGGCACATATGACGTAGGTTACAAAGCTCCGGGTGAGGATGATTACACCTATTTCGAGCGTAACACAACGGCTACCGAGTACACCTTTACAGATCTGCAGCCGAACACCAATTACTCCTTCGCTGTGAAGAGTAAATGTGGTGACGAAGAGAGTACCCCAAAAACGAAATCTGCAAAAACGGCGATTGCTATCCCTTATGAGGTGAATTTTGACGCTTTGTCATCTTTCCCAAGCGAATTGAAACGCTACAGCGGTCTGTTCGTTGATTCGACTTTGACGGCTACCCGTACTTCTACTTCTTCTGGTTGGAGCTTTATCAGTAGCACATCGGGTGTGTTCGAAAGCAAGCACATGTATTGTACAGTTGCTTATTCGACTACCAAGTATTGGGTTGAACTGCCTTCTATCTACATGGAAGGTAATGCAGTGCTGACCTTTATGATGGCATTGACAGGTTCAACCTCTTCTTATTCCGATATTAATACCACCGGTACGGATGATCGTTTCATGGTTTTGGCTACTATTGATGAAGGAGCTACATGGACTATCCTTGGTAAATGGGATAACGCCGGTTCGGAAAATGTGTATAATGACATACCTCTCGAAGGAGCGGAGTTCTCTATTGACCTTAGTGCGTATGCAGGTCAGAATGTGCAGATTGCTTTCTATACCGAGTCAACCGCTGCTAATGCGACGAACTACCTCCATATTGACGATGTAGTGATCGACTTCGGTCGTTCATGTCTCAAGCCGACCGGCTTGCATGAAGTAGCAGGTCGTGCTACGCAGCACTCCGTGCAACTCGCTTGGGATGACGCAGCTGCTGCTTCGTGGAGCGTTCAGTACAAGAAGAGCGGTGAGTCTGATTGGAGTACGGTTGCTGCTGACTCGAATCCGTTCACTTTGGATGGTCTTGACACTTATTCCGACTACGATGTTCGCGTCGCTGCGCTTTGTGATGCTACCGATCCGACTTCCCTCACTCGTTATTGCAAGGAGATCTCGGTGAAGACCGCTGCCGGTGTTCCGTATCACGAGAGCTTCAACCATTCTTCTGTTCCTGCAGACTGGAAACGCTACGAAGGTCTCTATTCGTCTGTGATTGACGGTGGTGACATGACTGCTGTTTCTTTAGGTTGGTCTGAAGGTGCGAAAAACAACATCTTCCCGGATTCTACTTATCACCTCTATTTGAATATCTTTGGTGAAACGCGTAATCACTGGATCGTAAGCCCGTCTATCGAGATGCAAGCTGGCTATGAGCTGAGCTTCGACCTCGCTTTGACCAAATCCGAAGGTGGTGCTGTTACCGCAGGTGGTCAGGAAGACGATATGTTTGCTGTGCTGGTTTATGCGGACGACGAGTGGAACATTGCTGCACAATGGACCAATACAGGTGCAGGATATGTATATGATGACATCAATGCTACTGCGGGTGGTCAAACAGTTAAGATTGACCTCAGCTCCTATGCAGGCAAGAATGTGCAGATTGCTTTCTATGGTGAATCAACCGTAGCAAACGGTGACAACAATCTCCATATCAGCAACCTGTCTATCGATCTTATCCCGGCTTGTGCTTCGGCATTGAGTCTGTCCTTCGATGATATCGACATCACAAGCGCTACTGCGCTGTGGACAGCACAAGAGGAAGGTGGTAACTGGGCGTATGGCTACATCGCTAACCCGGCTGCTAACTTCGCTCCGACGGATGCAGACTACATGGATACGATTGCATTGCAATCTTTCGCTCTGACGGAATTGACCGGCAATACGCAGTATGCATTCTTCGTACGTCATATCTGCGATGATGCAGCCAGTGATCCGATTGTAAGAACCTTCAAGACCTTCCCGTCTCCGAAGACGATGCCTTGGACGGAGACCTTCAATGCCGCAGGATTCCCTGAGTTCTGGGATAATGCAGAAGGTACAACTACCTCAGCTTCTTATAGATGGAATAAATATAAGGTAGCGGAAGGCGATTCCTGTATGCGTTTTAATTCGTTCAGCAACTCGAATGGCAACACCAATATCCTCGCTACACCGCGTATTGACCTGTCGGAGGCTGCTATCTTAACCTTCGACTGGAAGAACCCGACCGGTGGTGCAGGTGAAGTGCTGATTTCTACGGATAATGGTACTACAAGGACATCGTTAAAGAATACCGGACTTACCGGAGTAACGGATTGGACCCCGTTTGAAATAAACCTTACTCCATACACTGGACAAAAGGTAATTCTCTATTTCAAGGGTACCAGTAACTATGGTAACGGTGATGCTTATCTCTATTTGGATAATGTTAAGGTTCAAGCTGCTCCGGATTGCTTGAAACCGACCGGTCTGGAGATTAACGAGATTGCTGCTGAAAGTGCAGCTGCGCTGTGGAATGATGACAACGACGGTGCTACTTGGGTATATGCATGTCTGCCTGATACGGAGGATGAACCTGCTGGCGAAGACATGACTCCGATTACTACCAACACACTGCAACTGACAGATCTCATGGAGAAGACCAATTATATCTTCTACCTCCGCAAACAATGTGGTGAGACCTTCAGCGAGAGCATCAGTGAAGCATTCCGTACAAGTGCTAACCCGATTTTAGTACCTTGGAGTGAGGATTTCGAATCCATGGACGCAGAAACTGTTCCTGAGGATTGGGATAACTCCGCTTCTGGTTCAACAACGATTTCTTCGTATCCGGAGCGTATTTGGGGTGTATATGAGTATGGCGGAAATAAGATGATCCGTATGTACAACTACTATGTATCCAGTGGTATAGCCCTGATTAATACGCCGCGTCTGATATTACCGGCTGAGCAAGCATACATCCTTTCGTTTGATTATTCACATACAGCTTCTTGCGGTAATTTCAATGTGAAGATTTCGATCGACGGTGGTCTCAATTGGGAAGACCTTGGTTCGTATGGTAAAACTACAACCGGAACAAGCAACTCGGATCCGGGTCAGTTCGAATCGGCTGAAATCAATTTGGCTGCGTATGCAGGTAATACGATTTTGTTGCAATTCTTTGCAAACGCAAACTACGGTACGGGTGCTATCTTTGTAGATAACATTGCTATTGATGAGGCTCCGTCGTGTATGAAGCCGACCGCTCTCGTAGCTGTAGATACTTTGATTACGACCTCTTCTGCTGCTTTGGATTGGACCGCAGGTCTCAATGAGAATCACTGGTTCATCCGCTATAAGAAAGTTGCCGATGAAGATTGGACACTTGTAGCCGATTCTGTTTTGGCACATCCGTTCACGCTTACGGGTCTCGAGTCTTCGACTGCTTACGAGGCGCAAGTTGCTGCTTGGTGCGATATCAACGATTCGACCGCTATCAGCGATTTCACGAATTCAGCTATCTTCGCTACGCTTTGTGATGCTTGGTCTATCGCAGAAAAGGGTGTATATACCGAAGGATTTGAAGCTTACGAAGGCAAGAGCTATAACGCTCAGGATGGCGTTCTTCCTGCTTGTTGGGATGCTGTGGCTGACGGTACGGTTTATCCGCACGTGATCGGTACTGGTTCGTACTTGTATGTACACGAAGGATCGAATGCGTTGACCTTCTACGGTAGCGGTAACTGCTATGCAGCTATGCCTGAGTTCGTTGACTCGCTGAACACCTTACGTATCAGCTTCTGGGCTGCATGGGAGAATGTTTCCAACGGTACGCTGACCCTGGGTTATATAACCGCAGATGATCAGGAAACCTTCCATTCGATCGCATCTTTCCAAGGTGCTACAGCTCATGTAATGGAGAAGTTTGTAGTTGATTTGGATGCACTTCCTGCTGAAGCAGCTCGTCTGGTATTCCGTTGGTATTACAGTAGTCAGTATAGTTGCTGTATCGATGATATCGAGGTAATGCCTATCCCGAGTTGTCTGGAGCCGACCGGCTTGGCAGCTGTTGAGGAAAGTGCTACTCTTAACTCGATCCAACTCGCTTGGACACCGCAAGGTTCTGAGACAAACTGGCTCATCCAATACAAGAAAGCAACTGAGAGCGATTGGACGTATGTAGCTGATTCTGTAAACGTTAATCCGTTTACGGTAACTGGTCTGGATGCTTCCAATACCTATAACTTCCGTATCGCTGCTTGGTGTAATACCGAGGATTCTGCTTCGGCAAGTCCGTTCTCGAATCCGATCAACGCAACTACAGCTTGCGGTATCGTCGATGCGTTCCCGTTTGCAGAGAACTTCGACGCTATGACCGGCGTTACATCAGGTAATGTACTGCCGCTTTGCTGGAGTCATATCAATACTTGCACCAGCTCAACATATAATTACTATCCGACCGTATATGCAGGATCTTCCTATGCAGCTTCCGGTAATAACTCGATGAAGTTCTACTCGTATTATAGCAGTTCTATTATTCCGCAGGATCAAATCGCTATCTTGCCGGAGATGAACGATGTAAGTAGCTTGCGTATGAACTTCAATGCACGGAAATATTCTTCTTCTGCTACATCTTATGCTAACTTCATTGTTGGTGTGATGAGTGATCCGGAGAATGACTCTACCTTTGTTCCTGTGAAGACCATTACCCCGTCCTCTACGGATTATGAGTCGTTTGAAGTACGTTTCAATAGCTACGAAGGTGATGGCCATTATATCGCTATCAAGCTCCCGGCTGCAACATCTTCGCAGACTTCTCGTGGTATCTACATTGACGATGTACTCGTTAGACCGTTGCCGAACTGCTTCGAGCCGGAAGGTTTCCACGCTATTCTTACCAGTGGTGTAGGTACTGTGGCTGAGCTCGCTTGGGAAGCTGGTAACGCTTCTGCTTGGACCGTTGAATACGGTACTGACGCTGAATTCGCAGATGCTACTGTAGAGAATGTAACAGAGGCTTCGTTGTCACTCACCGGTCTTACTTCGGATGCTACATATTACGCTCGCGTAAAAGCGATTTGTAACGAGGAAGAAGAGAGCGATTGGGTAACAATCTCCTTTGTTCCTACATTCGATATCACTGTCAACGATAGTACTGCTACCAATACCTACGTACCTGTATATGGTATGTATGTGGATGATAAGTGCTACAGCCAGTTCATCGTTAAGGAAGCTGACTTGGCAAACATTGTATGGGATTCTATTACGAGTCTGACCTTCCATGCTTCTACTGAAAGTGCAGAATGGGCTGGTGCTAAGTTTGAAGTGTACATCGCTCCGACTACGGCGACCACTCTTTCTTCGATGATGGCTTGGACATCTATGGACAAAGTGATGGATGCTGCTCATCTTCAGATCAATGACTATAAAATGGTTGTTCCGTTCTCTGCTCCGTATCAATATACAGGTGGAAACCTCATAATTGGTATCAGACAGACGGTTGAAGGTACATATGCATCTTCTACGTGGTATGGTAAGTCCGTTACAGGTGCTTCTATGAGCTATTATGGCACGAATTCTGCTACACAACGTAACTTTGCTCCGAAGATGAGCATCGTCCATGTTCATGGTGAGGCTCCTTCGTGCTTCAAAGTAAAAGATGTTGCAATCAGTGGTCTTACCGCTTCGTCGGCTATCGTTAGCTGGACTAAGGGTGAGGAATCGCAGAATGCATGGCAGATCGCTTGCTCGACCGATCAGAACTTTGATCCGGCAGAGGCAACTCTGATTGAAGCTGATGCGAATCCGTTTATGATTGAGAACCTCGAAGCAAGCACTACCTATTATATTTACGTGCGTGCGAACTGCGGTGAAGAAGACGGTGTTAGTGAGTGGAGTGCTATCAAGTCCTTCACAACGGCAAGTCCTTGCCAGATGCCTTCTGATCTCGCTGTGGCAGACATTACGAACAACTCGGCTTCCATCAGCTGGAATATGTATGGTCAGACCGGCTTCAACCTCCGTTATAGCAACGATGGTCAGAACTGGTTGGATACCATCGAGAATGTCCTCGCTCCGTATGCATTCAACGATTTATTGGCTAACGAACACTACTACGTTCAGGTTCAAATCGCTTGTAATGCGGAAGCATGGTCTGAGTCTCTGCACTTCAAGACCAATTGCGTAGCATGGTCGATTGCTCAGGATGGCGATTATAAGGAAGACTTCGAGTCTTATACAGCTACTGCTTATAATGAAGCAGGTGTTGCTCCTGATTGTTGGGAAGTTGGAGGTACATCTAATAATGTTCCCCACGTTGTAACTGGTACAAGCTATGCTTGGACTCATTCGGGATCGAATTCGTTCAGCTTGAGCGGTACTGCGAATAGCTTCTGCTATGGTGTATTGCCGCAATTCGAAGAGGAATTGAATAGACTCCAGCTTAGCTTCTGGGCAAGAATGGAGAGCCTGTCGTATGGTACATTGAGTCTCGCTTATCTTACAGAGGCTGCGGATACGATTCATATCCTGAAGAGCTATCCGAATCTGCAGGCTATGACTTACTATGAGGAAAATCTGGATACGATTCCTGCGGAAGCAGCGCGTTTGGTATTGCTCTGGCAATATAGTGGTAACTCGTACTATTCTTGTACTGTGGATGATATCGAAGTATCCTTCATCCCGACTTGTCTCAAACCGGGTGCAGTGATCGCTTCTGAACTGGCTGCTCACTCAGCTAAACTGAGCTGGAGTGCTGGTGAAGAAGGTCAAAACGCTTGGGAGATTGCTCTCGACACGATTGCAAACTTCAAACCGGATACGCTGTCCAACTTGATTGCAGCTGATGATAGCACATTCGTAGTAAGCGGACTCGATCCGGAGACACGTTACTATGTATATGTTCGCGCTAACTGTGGTGAGCAAGATGGTAAGAGCAAGTGGAGCGAGCGTTCAACCTTCTTGACTACGATTGCTTGTCCGGCTCCGTCGGGTCTGGCTGCTCAAATCACTCCGGGTGAAGGTTCGATTGCAACCCTCACATGGAATGCAGGTGAAGCACAAGCATGGCAAGTTGAGTATAGTCTCAACAGCGACATGACTGATTCGCTCGTTCTGAATGTAACCGAGCCTGTAGCTAACCTGACCGGTCTGACCGCTGAGGCTACCTACTACGCACGTGTTAAGGCTGATTGTGGTGAAATCGATGGTAAGAGCCTCTATAGCGCTATCATCTCCTTCATTCCGACGAACAAGTATGAGTTGACGCTCAACGATGGTACCTCTACCAATGGTTATGTGCCTATCGAGGGTAGTTATGTAGATGAAGGTACTCGTAGCCAGTTCATCATTCCGGAAGAAGATCTTGCTAATATTGAATGGGATTCGATCACTTCGTTGACCTTCTATGGAGCCTTTACAAGCTCTTCCAGAACCAACTGGGATGGCGCTGAGTGGGCAGTTTACATGATGGAGGCTCCGGAGGCTTCGATGAGTGCACTCGTTGACTGGACTACAATGACGCAAGTCAAAGCAGCTGGTAGCCTCGCACTCGTAGAAGGCCAGATGGTAATTACGCTCGATGAGCCGTATCAATACCAAGGTGGTCACCTCATGATCGGTATCTATCAGACGACCAATGGTAACTGGGCTGGTGTTAACTGGTATGGTGTAAGTGCTACAGGTGCTTCCTTCGGTGGTCATGCTTCTGCAGTTTCGCAACGTAACTTCTTGCCGAAGATGAAGTTGACCTATGTTCCGGGTGATGCTCCGGCTTGCCCGAATCCGAAGAAATTGGCTATCTCTGACATCACCGACAATTCAGCTCTTGCTTCTTGGAAGGCTGTTGAAGGTGCTACATGGGAGTATGCAATTGCCGAGGGTAACGCTGAGCCGGCTGAGTTCAGCCAGACCGAGGATAACTTCGCTGCTTTGACTGGCCTGCGTCAGTCCTCCGAATATACCTTCTACTTGCGTCGCGCTTGTGGTGAGGATGTTTACAGCGATGAGATTCACGTATCGTTCACGACAATTGAACACGTAGCATCGATTCCGTTCAACGAGTACTTCGAGGGCGAGAACTACTGGAAGTCCGTTGCTGACAATCAGGCTAACGCTTGGATGATCGGTAATGCAACGGCTCAAACCGGTGAGAACGCACTCTATGTATCCAATAACGGTGCAGACTACGCTTACGACAACGAAGCTACCACTGCTTCCTTCGCTACTATTCTGATCAACTTCGATCAGACTGGCGATTACACCATCAAGTACTATTGGAAGGCAGAAGGTGATTACGGAGATGACTTGTATGACTACATGCGCGTAGTTCTTGTTCCTGCTGAAGCTGCTATCATCGCTGGTAACGCACAGCTGCCGGAGAGCGCTATCGCACTCGACAACGGTGGTCTGTACGGTCAGAGCGATTGGAAATACGAGCAGAAGTTGTTCAACGTAACTGCTGGTGATTACAAGCTCGTTGTTGCTTGGTTCAATGATGAAGCTGACGGTGATCTCCCGGGTGCTATTGACAATATCTCCATTGTCAGTGGTGATGCAATAACCAATATCGAGTCTGGTGCAGGCTTCGAGAACAAGGCTATCAAGTTCATCCACAATGATCAGGTTTACATCCTCCTCAATGGTACGGTTTATACTATTACCGGCCAGAAAGTGGAGATGAAATAAATCTCTCTCTTGCATCAGCCAAGATTGGCTGATCAATACAAAAAGGGCTGCTTCGGCAGCCTTTTTTGTTATAAAATGATTACAAAAAAGAGAAAAATGAACGAAAATTACGAAAAAACTTGCATAATTGAAATATTTTTTGTAATTTTGCCGCCCGATTGTTATTTTAGACATAGTAGGCACGTGAAAAAGTTCGGAATTATAGTATGCATGCTGGTGTGTGGCGCTCTTGCTTGGGCGCATACGCCCTTGGCACCGGAGACGAGACATTTTCTCTCTATCCATGGAGATGCCGGTTATTCCGCCATGCTGCATACGATTGCCGGACAGAAGCCTTCGACGGGTGTCAACGGAATGATCGGCTTTGATTACCGCCTCTTCCATAACAACTTTATTTTCTCGATCGGCGCGGAGGGTATGTATGAACTCAACATCAATAAGATGGACGATCACGATGAGGCGATCAAGATGATGGATACCGAGGGGGACATCTTCCAGATGCACGTGCATGTCGATAAGTCGCGCGACCTGGCCCATATGGCGAACGTCAATATTCCGATTCTCTTCGGCGGAGAGTGGGGACGTTTCTATTTCATGGTTGGTCCGAAAGTGGCGCTGAACCTCTATGGTATGACGTCCTCTTCGGCGCAGATCACGACCTATGGTGAGTACGACCAGTACTACGATGATTTCTACGACATGATCAACCACCAGTTCGTTTCGAACCAGTACATGAGTAGTGCTTCGATGCCGCTCAAGTGGAATTTTAACATCATGGCGCATGCGGAAGTAGGTGGTCGTGTCGGACACATGTTCAAGCATCAGCAGTTCCGTATCAACCCGGATAAAATACGTATGTTTTTGGCCGCTTATGTCGATTTCGGTCTGCTGAACCTGCATGTGTCTTCCGGCGGCGCGCCGGTCTTCGGGTATCGCGAGACGGAGAAGGGCGTTCAGTTCTATCTCCAACCGCTGATGCAGAGTGCGCTGGCGGACAATGCCGTCTTCCGCAATCTCAATGTCGGCATCAAATATACGATTGCTTTTGAGTTGCCTCAAAAGGGTAAATCCTATATATACGATTCTAATAAGGTGGGCCGTGATTATATCAAACGCGGCGGAAACCAAAGTATAAAATAACAAGCTCATGAAACGAATCATCTACATATTGCTGATGGCGATGGGTCTGGCGACCGTCGCTCCGATGGTCTCCGTAGTGGATAACCGCATTGCGGCTGTGTATGCTGTGGACGCAAAGGCGAAAGCCAAAGCGCAACGCGAGAAAGAGAAAGAAAAAGCAGCGAAGGAGCGCGAGAAAGCAAAAGCCAAAGCGGCCAAGGAACGTGAGAAAGCTGCGGCTCAGAAAAAGAAAGAGCAGGCTAAAGCCAGCGCACAGAAGCAGAAAGAGCGTGATCAGGCCAAAGCTCAGGCTGAGAAAGCCAAGCAAGCCAAGGCGAAACAGCAAGCCAAAGCGAAAGCAAAGCAACAATCTTCCAAGTCGAGTGCTAAACCGGCTGCTCAGAAGGCGCAACCTGCCCTGACGGCTGCCGAAGAGAAAGCGCAATACATGGCTACAGTGGCCGCTATCGACAAGGCTAACGCCAAAGCCAATGCGTACAATGAGCGTGACATCGCCCATCGTCTCGGCTTCTGGGGCTTGGTAGGTTATTCGAATCTCTTCACCTCCGGTATCGCATATGACAATGCCGCTACCTTGGTGAACCCGATCGGTTTCCAAAATAAAGACAAAGGATTCGTAGGCGGTGGTCTCGGTCTGGGCTATCAACTGCGCTACAAGCAGTTCTTGATGACCGTGGGCGCGGAGTTTGATTTCTACAACTCCGTCATGGGTATCTCCAACCGCGAGGATGGCACCTTTGGCCTCACTTACTTGATGAAGCCTTACACCTCGATGACCTATCATTATGACTTCGCCAAACTGCAGGACAAGCTCATTGGCGGTTTCGTGCAAGTGCCTCTCCTCTTTGGTATGGAGCTCAAGAATATTCCGCTCTTCTGGCAAGCCGGTGTCAAAGCCGGTATCGGTCTGCTCGGTCAATCGACCGTCAGCGGTGTCATGACGACCACTATCACCGATACGGAGCTTATCACCGGTCTGACGGATATGTACAAGCATGCACTCGTAACGGATGCAGAAGTAGAGCGTCCTTCCACGAAGGTGAACTTCGGTCTCAATGTAGCCGCTTCGGCTGAGATCGGTGTCAACCTCGATCAGTGGGTTAACGCCGCTTCCCGTCTGCGTGTGTCCGTCTTTGCCGACTACGGTTTCCTCAATGCCCTGAGTTATGCGCCTGTCAAAGATGCACAGGACGTACCGACGCAGATGATGGTGGCTGCCAACCCGATTGATTTCCCGACGAACTCTGCTTTGGCTACCACTTCGGCTAAGTCTGCCGTAGTGAACCCCTTCCTCGTAGGTGCTAAGTTGGCCGTTTGGTTCGATCTGCCGCGTCATGAGAAACCGACGCAGGAGTACCCGAAGGCGCCGACGCCGCGTATGGGTGTTTATATGTATGATGATGCCGGCAGCAATGCCTTGGGCGGTGTAGCCGTAGAGATCACCAATGTGGAGACCGGCAAGAGTTTGCAGAAGAATACCAACCGTCAGGGTATGCTGCAGGGACGTTTCGCGCCGGGTACATATCGTATCTCGGCTACCAAGAACGGCTATTTCCCCTCGGACACCATCCTTCAGACGGTCGAGGTATTCGATTTCGATACCCTTCGTCTGCCGCTCCAACGTATCCCGGCGCCGATCATCTATACCTTATGTATGAATATATATGATGTAGAGACCCACGAACCGATCGAGGCTGCCGTTCGTCTCACATCGACCAAGGATACCGTAGTGCTCTATGCCGGACAATCTGCGGATGACGGTTTCATCGAGACACCGCTCACCGAAGGCGATTATATCGCCCACTTGACGGCTACCGGCTACATGCCGAAGGATGATACGCTCCGCTTCGTGCGCGATACCTTTGATATCTACATGCAACATATCAAAGAGGGTATAAAAGTGAAGATCGAGAACCTCTTCTTCGCTACCAACAAGACCTATATCCTGCCGCAGTCTGAGCAGGCGATGTCGGATCTCGCTACCTTCCTCTTGGAGAACCCGAGCGTGAAGATACATATCGTCGGCCATACGGATGCGGTTGGTACGGATGAAGCGAACCAGATCCTGTCCGAGGGTCGTGCTAACTCGGTACGTAATGACCTTATCAAACGTGGTGTGGCTGCTGAGCGTATGACCGCCGAAGGTAAGGGTGAGAAAGAACCGGTGGCAGATAACGATACCGAAGAAGGACGTCAACTCAACCGTCGTGTAGAGTTTACCATCATCGACGTCGGTGACGAAGACATCCAACAAATTTATTAAATTTGCATTGGTAATTGGTAATTGGTGTTTTTAAATTGTACATTGTAAATTGTAAATTATGAGGAGAATCCTCACATATATATTCCTTCTCTTCGCTGCTCTCATTTGGGCGCAGCAGGGCACTACTGTGGCGACCGGCTTGCCATACGAGTGTAGCTTCGAGGCAACCGAAGATCTCTCGTCTTGGGTATTGAATGCCGGTGCTTCGGCTTCAGCGAAGGATAAATGGATCTTCGGTTCTACCGTGCGCAGTTCCGGTCGTCGCTCGATGTATGTCACGACAGATGGACAGAATCCCGGATACGGAAGAAAGAAGAACGTCTTGGTTTCCTATCTCCGTTATAAATTCCCTCAAGGTAAGAATTCTTACGACATCAGCTTCGATTGGAAAGGTGCCGGTCAAGACTCCATCTCCTGTCTCTATGTGATGACATGCCCGGAGGAAGAGTTGACCAAGAGTGGTAGCCCGTATAACCTTAGTAATCTGCTGAATGCCCCAGGAGCCAAACTCTCCAATACCCAATTAGGTAAATGTCAGATTTTGGCGTTAGGCGATTCTGCCTCGAAATATTTGAGCGGTGGAAATGCATGGCAGAATGTGTCGTTGGTTACACCCGTTAGTGTGAGTGCAGCAAACTCTGCCAAGAATTTCGTCTTCCTCTTTGTGTGGGTCAACCAAAACTCGCAAGCCACAGATACGATTCCGAAGAGCAGTATAGCGATTGATAATTTCCAAGTCAATTTGGCGAAGATATCCAAGCCGACCAATGTACAAGTCTATCCGCATTGTGAGGACTCTACGCTTTTGGTAACGTGGGAGAGCAATCAATCGGAGTTTGATATTCAATATCGTAAGTTGGGTGAACTCGATTGGTTACACGGCGTGCAAGGTATCGGTAGTAGTACGTCGTCCGGCTTTGATCGTGACGGTAACAAATGTTCTTTCTATCTTCCGAAGATACTGGAAGGCACTTACGATATACGTATTCGTAGTTCGTACTACGATGAAGAGGAGGGAAAGAAGTATGTTTCTAACTATGTCTATGTATCCCAGATTCTTGTCTATTGTCCGGATAACCACTGCGTCAATTATGTGAACCTGTATGGTCCTAATGTGACTTGTACGTATGGTATGAACCCGAATGCATATTCGGGACAAACACCGTATGATAATATAGGTATCATAGATTTTGGACCGGAATCGGAGGAAAGTCGTCATACTATTCATGTCGATCCGAATGAGGTCGATCCGCGAACGGATAGCCTTTTGAAGACTGTGCCGGATGGAGCGCTCGCTTCCGTACGTTTGGGTAACTGGAAATGGGGTGGTGAAGCAGAGTCTATCACGTACGATGTCTATGTGGATTCCACCACGCAAGGTATCTTGATCGTGAAGTATGCAATTGTCTTTGAGAATCCGCCCAATCATAGCGATGCAGACCAGCCTCGATTTGACTTGAAGATTCTGGACGAGAATGGAAACATGATCGACCAGACTTGCGGTCATGCAGAGTTTACGTACGAATCAGGTGTGGCTGCCGGATGGAATGTTACCCGGAATAATGATGCCGCTTGGAAAGATTGGACGACGATTGGTGTGAACTTGATGCCGTATCACGGTCAGCATATCAAGGTCTGCTTCACTACGATGGACTGCGGAGCTATGGGACACTATGCGTACGCGTACTTTACAGTAGATTGCGCGAACGCGCACATAGAGACCGAGAACTGCGGTAGTGATCCGCACGTGACCTGTATGGCACCGGATGGTTTTGCATACGCTTGGTATAACCAGAACGGCGATACCGTCAGTCATGACCAGACATTCGTTGTCGAGGCAAGTCGTCAGATCTATACCTGTCGTGTAAGCTTCATTGAACAACCGGACTGCTATTTCGAGATCAGTACGACTTCTGAGCCGCGTTTCCCGGTTCCGGATTATTCGTTCGAACGGGTATTCGAAAAATGTAGAAGTAAGATCGTGTTTAGCGATTCGTCGCATGTCATGAATAAGTTCGATGGAGAAGAGCACCACACCAGTGAGCGATGCAACGAGACACGTTGGCGTTTCCGAAGTCTGGTGACCGGGCGTACGAAAGAGATGACTACTTCTTCCCGTTCGGTGACATACGAATGTCGTGAGTATGGAGACTCGATTGAGGTGACGCAGACTGCCTTTATCGGTGTGGATAACACCTGTGAAGAATCACGCACGGATACCATCGTTATGCCGAATATTGTGCCGACACCTACGGAGTTCCGCTATAAATCCTGTGAGGGCGAGCCGTTTGAGTTTGGCGGTGAGTATTTTGATAAAGACACTGTCTATACCAAACATTTTGATACCGAATGGGGCTGCGACTCCACTTCGACGCTGTACCTCAGTGTCTATCCGAAGCCCAAGGATCAGTATCGTCATGACTCGATATGTTCTAACCAGAACGTGGTTATCAATGGTATTAAGTATAACCAACCGCTGGAGAACTATCTCATAACGCTCAAGAATGAGAACGGGTGCGATAGTGCGATATACCTCACGCTCACGGTGAACCAACTCATCCAAGCGGATGTTGAAACACCGGCGTATGCGTGTGCGGATGAAGGACAGATGTATATCGTCTTCAATATCACCGAAGGTGTCTATGACAGTCTGTGGATCCACTTCAACTCGTCGCAGTTCCGCGACACGGTGATCTATACCAATGAGTTGAGTGTAGCCATACCGTATCCGGCAAATATACTCCCGGGACAGTATTCTGCAACAATGACGTTCTATCAATTCTGTTGCGGTACGTATGTCCAGACACGTAATTTTGATGTACGCTACCAGAGTTCGATAGTGGAGCAGAAATGGAATGATGTCCTGACCCTGCTAAGCCCCAAATACAACGGCGGATATGAGTTCACCGCTTATCAGTGGTACAAGAATGACATCCCGCTTGTGGGCGAGAATAAGTCCTATCTCTACCAACCGCTCGATTTTGATGCCGAGTATTATGTTGAGGTAACACGTGCGGATGGTTCGACGATGAAGACCTGTCCTGTTCAGCCTGTTTACCACGAGCAGCAATCGGAGTACCCGACGATCGTCAAAGTCGGACAGCGCATGCCGATGTATATGGAGCAATCAGCTACCGTCTGGTATTATACCGTCTCCGGACAACTCTATAGCACTTGCACTTTGCCGCAAGGATACGCGGAGTTGCAGATGCCGAATCAAGCAGGAGTCTATATCCTCAAGTCCGTCAATGCGAAAGGCGAGACCCAAGCACAAGTAATGTTAGTACAATAATATAGAAATAGTTATGAATATGAAACGTTCCGTCCAAATAATCCTTTTAGCCCTGTTGGCGTTCTCTGCGCCTGTACAGGCTGCGAGTTTATATTCGTGTGATTTCGAGACTCAGGAAATGCGTGACCGATGGACGCTTACCCCTGTAGCGAGTACAAGTGTCTATAACATGATCGCTAACAAGTGGTATATTGGCGCACCGGGTAATAACAGCCGTACTGGTAATTACGGTCTGTATATATCTGACAACAATGGCTTAGAAGCCCATTACACAAACAGTGGTTGTTGGGTCTTTGCGTATGATACGGTCAGCTTGCCTCCAATGAGCGGAGATTATCAGTTAATCTTCGACTACTGCGTTATGGGAAATGTAGGTAGTAAGTTTGACGGACTCTATGCCCTCTGGATTCCTATGACGGATCCGGACGATGATACGCCTATCCGTGTTTTGTCCACTCCGAATGGCTCTATCCCTGGACAGTATGCAAACTATTTGATCAAACTGCAACCTACGGCGAACATGTACTACCTCGGCGGTACGATGACTTGGCGTCAATGTGCTGCGAAAATCAATGGTTCTCTTTGTGATGGTACACCGCACTATTTGGCTTTTGTTTGGGCGAATGGTTCTTATACACCGCAACAGCCGGCAGCAATGCTTGATAATATTCTCATTACGGACGGCGCTCCCTGTCCGCAGCCGACGGACCTTGTTGTAACGACAAGCGGTAATACGGTTTCGCTCACATGGCAAGGAACAGCTACGGAATACGAAGTTAGTGCTTATTCTTATAATGGCGGAGTATGGCAAGGACCAAGGATCGTGCAAGGAACACAAGCTTCTTTCTCCAATTTGCCGATTGGTCAGGCGGATTTCATCGTGCGCGCTAAATGTGGCGAAGGATACTATAGCCTCAAGACCATGGCATCCCAACTCATCTATTATCCGGATCAGCTCTGTGTGGATTATCTGAATCTGGATAGTGCCAAATGTTATATTGCTACCACACCGAGTTCTGCCGATCTGCAGACTTTTAATGACTTTACGCCGGTGATTGCAGCGGTGGATTACGGACCTTCGGACATTAGGAGTCGTCATACGCTCCATTTTGATCGTACTGAAACGGATCCTCGTACAGCCGGTATGGCGAAGACCATTCCGGATGGAGAATGGGGATCGGTTCGTCTGGGTAACTGGGATACTGGAAACGGTGCGGAGCGTATTGAGTTCACTTTTGATGTGGATACAATCAAGTATCCTGTCCTCTTGCTCAAGTACTTGCCTATTTTGGAGGCGCCGGGGCATGGACCGGATGCGGATCCGCGTTTCAAACTGGATATCCTTGTCGGAAATAAGACCATTGGTCGCTGCGGTCAGGCAGATTTCAATTGTAATGATGTCTATCAAGGAGGTCAACTCAAACCCGGCGCTGCCGAGCAAGGATGGCATATCACGCCGGCACACGATGGATTCAGCGAGATCGTATGGAAAGATTGGACAACGGTTGGTGTCAACCTTCGTCAATATGTAGGTAACAATAAAAAACTGACAGCGCGTCTGACCACGTTTGACTGTACATGGAGCGGACACTGCGGATATGCATATTTCACCCTCGGTTGTTCGGATGGTAAACTCAAAGGCATGAAGTGTGGTGAGATCAATCCTACTTTCTCTGCACCGGATGGCTTCTTGTATCGTTGGGCGTATGCATATAATGAGAAATACCGCCGCCCGAATGGCTCATTGCCTGAGAAGTATGTCTTAGGACGTAGTCAGGAGTACAATGCTGGTATGTTGGATGACAGCCTCTATGTTGTCGATTGTATGTTCGTGCAAGATACGACCTGTTATTTCTCCCTCTATGCTTCGACCTTGGCGACTAACCCGATCTCGGTGATGAAGAAGCCGAAGATATACATGAACTGTAAGGAGAGTATCTATCGTGTCACGTTTGACGGTTCTCAATCTTGGGTACAAGAGATCGACCACGTCAAAGGCGATACGCTCATCAGCAAGAACTATCATATTGAGAGCTATGAGTGGAATATAGAAGGCCTGACGAACGGCTGGTCAGATGAACCGATTCATACCTTTGACTTCCCGCTTGAGGGTGGAGATTTTGAAGTAACCTTCCGTACAACTTGTGGTACCTGTGACTCGGTGCTCCATTATCATCTCCATTTGGATCCGTTGGGTGCAACACGTGAGACGCAGACCTATACACTTTGTGACGTAGATCGTAAAGGGGACGGTTTTGCATGGAAAGAGCGTACGGATACGACCTATCACTCGTATGGTGTAGTGGATTCCGTCAACTTACTCAATCCGGTAACTACTTGCGATAGTATCATCTATCTCGAGTTGTTAGAGCCGAACCGTGTCTTCGAGGACACGATGTTACTGCCCGAGAGTCTGCCGTTCACTTATCATGGCAAGACGTATGACGAGAATACCAAGTCGCTCATTGATACCGTGCCGGATCCGAATGACTGCTCCAAGACTTGGGTGCTCAACCTCGAGATCTACGAGTCCCTCATCGCTTCTATGCCGAATACGGAGTATCTGCTCTGTGAAGGAGACGCAACGCTGACCCTTGTCTATGACATCAAGCGTGGTCGCAGCCTGCGTTATACCTATACTTTCGACGATCCGGCGATCCCGTCGGTAGGTCCGATCAACGGACAGCAGCCGAAGGGACAATACACGATCGATATTCCTATCGCGCCATCGGTAGAACCGAATATCTATACGGGTTCGCTCTTCTTGGCAGACTCTCTGCCTGAGTTCAGCCTCACCCTGCCGTTCACGCTTTCGCTTCGCTATGCCTCGGATGTCATTACCCAGCGCTGGAATGACGTGCTCGCTATCCGCAATGATAGCACACTTAAGTCCATCCTTGGCAATAACGGCTATAAGTATGAGTTTGCAGCCGTAGAGTGGTATCTGAACGGACAACCGATACCGGAGGCTACCTCCTTCAATTATTTCGCAGGAGAAGGCAACCAGCTGCATTTCGGCGAACCCTATCAGGCACTCCTTACCCGTCCTAATGGCGTCAAAGTGTTCACTTGTGAGTTCCTGCCGACCAAGGTGGCTGCCGAAGTAATAGATCTGCCGTCCCTCGTGGACCCGAATGCACCCATGCATATCAAGGGTCGCGGTACGGCATACTGGTATGACATGTTAGGCCGTCGTCATCAGACGCAACATTACGATGATTCGGACATCACCACCCCGGGGGCGAAGGGCTACTACCTGCTCATCCTCCAATCCGACGAAGCCCGTGACGTCCACTCTGTTATGGTTCGCTAATCGCTAATCCCTAATCGAATACAATAATAGCCGACAATGAGTTGCCGGCTATTATTGTATGTGAACACGTGTGCTTAGAACCGATAGGTAGCTCCGAGCAGGAAGTTGATTCCTTGCGAGCGGTAGCCGTATAAGATCTCGTTCTTATGATGCAGCCAATTGTTGACTTGCAGGAAGAGCGAGAGGTTCGGCTTCGGTTCCGGACGAAGTGTCTGGCCGTTGGCTTTTAGCTCTTGGCTCTTAGCTTTTCCCAGCCACATATTGTACTCCACGCCAAGGTTGCAATCGAGGATCGGACGGAGAGAATGTTCGGAGTAGGTATTCGTCTTTCCGTTATAGACGAGTGCTTTGCGGCCGCCAACGAACTTATTATCTGAGTAGATGGACCAGTGTTTATCTATCCGTCCGTCAATTCGGGCAGACAGTTCCCAATTTGGACGATCGTAAAGAGTCGTGTCGCCACTCCAGAAATAATAATCTCCGCTTACGTTGATACGCAGTTTGTCCTGAAGGTGGTAATTGATCTGACCTCCCACCTTTCCGCGCTGGTAATTGGTATGGAAATAGGTGTAGTCTCCTGCACCAACCAGCATCTTGTTCACGTTACCGATCGCTACCGACGCAGAGTCGGCATTCGCTACCCATACATCCTCATGGATCATATAGGCGTAGCCTCCGTGGATCTCAAAGAGCAGGTCACGATAGGGACGGATATGAAAACCGAGTTCGGCATCCACCGGCGTATAAGAAGCTGCATGCGGCTCGATGATACCCTGATGGATCAAGCGGTAACGGTTCTCCTCCATGAATGCCTGCAGCGTACCGAGCCCATGACTTCCTTCGATGTCCGCATAGATCGTGAGCCACTGCTTGGCTATCTGTGCCTCAAGGTTGATATGGGGCGAGGGAGCAAAAGAGAGGTTCTCGATGCCGGACAATTCGTTCTGACCGCGACCGATATTGAGGTCGAGATTCACGCCCACATGCACGCGCACGCGCTTTCCTTCATATTCATAGTACGGCTCCATGCGGATGTTATGAATGTTACGGTAAAGCGTGTCGGGTATCGCAGCTGCCAAGTTATTGCGCAACTGGCGGAAGTTATTCTGCACGTAGAGGTTGGCACCCACATGGTGCTCCTCGCGGCTCCAGTTGAACGAACCCAGCGTACGGATCTGATGCTCGCTTACCGCACCGATCTTGGAGAAGATCTTATAACCTGTCTGCACTTTGTACTGAACATCCTGCTTGGCGTTCGCTTTGATGCCGACAAACGCTTCTGCCGTCCAGAGAGAAGTCAAGTCTCGATCAATAACCGGACGCTTGTTGGCGTATGCCGTTTTGTTCTTCTCCCAGCCGCCGAAGTCTCTGTTCGTCGCATAGAACGTGTTGTAGTCATACCAATGACCGTACTTGTTGTAGTAGTTATTCCCGCCTTCGACGCCGAAATAGAGGTCGCAGGTAGAGAACGTATGCGTGAAGCCGAGACCCAACTTGGTCTTGCTCAGTGTCGCCGTTCCCCATTCTGCCTTATGGTGGGCATAGACATCGAGGATCGAGTTCTTGCCGTCATCGAGGTGGTAACCGAAATCGAAGAGCGTGTTCGGGTGTCCTACCGCTCCGCGGATATAACCGTTATACGGCTTTGTGCCCTCGTAACGCGTAGGTTGGGAGAGCAGCGGGTTGAAGGTGGCCGTAGGTTGTACCTCCGCCATGATCTGCGAATACTCCACCGGCGTCGGTTCGATCGTCGTCTGCACGATGGCAGGCTTGGTCGATACTTTTCCTGCCGCCTGAATGATCGGCTGAAAATCCCGCTCTACCGTCACCGACCTGTTCAGCGCGCTGTCGCTCTGCGCGAAACAAATTGAAAATTGAAAAATGAAAATTGAAAGGAGAATCCCTTTCTCCGTTAACCTTTCACCTTTCACCTTTATATTATTCCTCATCATCCTTCTCCTCCTTTCTTACGGGTTGTTCGAGTTGATCGAGTTGGGCGAGCCGTGCGCTGATGAGCGCAGGGATGTCATCGTTCGTTGCAGTGTAGTTCTGCTGCAGCACGAGCAGGTACTGACGTGCTTGGAACAGTTCGCCGCGTTCGCGGTTGATGTCGCTCAACAGGATGAGGGCGCGGGCTAACCAGTATTGCTGCTGGGTGTTGCTTTGCGTGAAACTCATCACCTCCGCTTCTGCGGCATCCAGATCGCCCTGCTCATACGCACTCTGCGCCAACAGGTATTTCGCTTCTGCGCCTTGTGCCGTACGAACCTCATTAGCCAGAACCTTCAAATCAGGTTGCGCTTGTTTCCATTGGTTCAAACCGATATAGGCTTTCGCGCGCACATATCGCGCTTCGGCTGCTGTCTCTTCGCTTACCGGCATATCGCTCAGGATCTGCTCGGCGATGTCTATGGCTGCCTGATGACGACCCAGCGCTTGCGAGCAACGCAGGATGCCCAGACGGGCGATCGTCGTGTTCTCGCGCGTGGAAGCTAACGCGTGCATGCGGTAGAAGCCCTCAAGGGCACATGCATAATCGGCTTTGTCGTAACAGATCTCTGCCACGCGGGTAGCTGCTTCCTCTTGGTAGGGGTTGGCATTCATCTCCGCAAGAATGCTGTATTGCGCCAAGGCTTCGGAACTCTGTCCGAGGCGGTAATACGAATCGGCGAGGTAGTAACGCGCGGTGGTACAATAACGTCCGCCGGCGCAGTATTGCGTCAGATAATTGCTGAGGCTGACGGTTGCTTTCTGATATGCCGCCTGCATGTACTGCATCTCCGCTGCCGCATAGAGGAGTGAGTCCTCTGCGGTCGTGACGTTCATGTTCATCTTCGCGAGGTTCTTGGTATAAGCCAAGTACTCGTCCACATTGCCGGACTCCACATAAAGGGCTTGCAAAGCATCCAAAGCCGTGTAGGCCTCTTCGGTAGCCGGATATTTCTCAATCGTCTGACGATAAGCCGCTATCGCTTGATCGTTGATACCCAGGTTACGATAGAGCATCGCGCGCTCCAGAGACGCTTTTCGTGCCAGAGAAGAGTGGGGATAAGTAGCCAGCAAACGCTCATAAGTCGTGATAGCTCCACGCTCATCGTCCTGCTGCAACTGAGCACGCGCGATCTCGTACATGCCGTCGTCCGCATAATCGGACTTGGGATAACGCTTGATCAGGTCGTTCAGCACGTTGATCTTATCGCTGTACTTATGCTGCAAGCCCAGCGCGTAGCCGCGTTGGAAGAGGGCATAATCGGCGCCCGAAGCCTGCAGGTTAGCTACCTGCGTATAATACGTGATCGCCTGCGGGAACTGGCGCGCATTAAAATAGCAGTCACCGATACGGTTCAACGCATCCGCATACGTAGGCTCCGTAGCCTGTGCCTCGTCGATATAGATCGAGAAGGCGTTACGCGCTTTGTCGTACTGCTTGAACGAGAAAGCGCAATAACCTTGCAGGTAACGCGCGATCGTCTTGTTCTCCGACTGGCGTACGTCCGGACGGGCGAAATAGGTATTGAGGTCTTTCTCGCAAGCCGCATAGTTACGCAGACGGTAGTTGGCCTCTGCCCGTACATAATACGCTTCTGTCGTGTATTTGTCCGACTCCGCCGTATGGTTCGTCACCTCGGTCATCCAATCGATGGACTGCTGCATCTTGCCTTGCAGGAAATGATCCGCGCCTAACTGATACCGCAGGTACTGCTTGGTCTCTTTCATCTTTGCCGACGGGTTCGGCATCGAGTCCAAGGTCTCGATCGCAGCGGCGTAGTTCTTACTCTGCATCAAGGCATCCGAAAGCAGATGATAGATCTTCTCCTCGTATTTTGAGTTCGGATATTTGGTGAGGAACTCATGGAAAGCGCGAACGGACTCACCGAGAGCGCTCGAACTCTGATAAGTGCAGAGCGTATAGTTATACGCTGCCTCTTCGGTCACGGCCGGCGTCAACTGATAACCTGCTGCCGCTTGGTACGAGAGTTTCGCTTGCTCAGGTTGATTCAACTTTACATACGCGTTACCCATCGTCAGGCAAGTAGCCTCCGAGAGCGTGTCTTTCTCTTGCTTCACCTGCTTGAGCGACCCAACAGCTGCCGTATAATCGCCCAACTGATATTGGGCACAGCCAAGCATGTACATGTCGTTCCGAAGTACCTCCTCTTTGTTCTCCGCTGCCGCTTTCTGATAGACCTTGAGGTGCTCCACGGCCTTGCCGTAGTCCTTGGTCATGTACGCCATCTCGCCTAAGATACGATGAAGTTCGGCGTTATTGGCATTGTCGGGATTGGCCTTTAACAGGCTGTCTGCCCTTTGTGCAGCCTCGCCGTATTCGCCCTGCGCGTATTGGATCTGCGTCAGGTAATAGGGCACGGTCTGCTTGTATGCCGCCTCGTGCTCCAAGGACTTGAGGGCAGGCAACGCCTTGTCGTACTGCTCCAACTTATACATGCAGTACGCATAGTAATACGTACCTCGTGTCTTGTAGCGCGAGTCCGACTTCGACAGCTTGCCGAAATAGATACTCGCGCGCTGGTACTCCTGCATCATCAGGTACGCGTATCCGCGGTAAAACGAATAGTCGGTCTGGTGAGGACGAGTCAGCGCCTGGATGTCGATCGGCTCCAAGAACTTAAGCGCCTGTTTGTAGCGACCTTTCTCCACTTGCAATACGCCCTGCATAAAATTCACTTCGTCCAAGAAAGTGGTGTAGGGGTAGAGCTGCAGATAGGTCTTGAGATCGCGCTGCAAGAGTTTGTCCCGCCCGTCGAAACGAGCCGCCAACTCATTGTAGCGCGTCTCCATCTCCGTCGTCTGAGCGAAGAGGGGAAGGCTGAAGCTTAATAAGATCGAGATGACGAGACCTCGAGATCTCGATATGTCGAATACTTGTTTTATAATCATCTAGCTAATTTAATTTCATTCCACATCTCGAGCAGCATCTCCTGGCTCTCGCCGGCGTCGTGCATCAGCGCACAACGATCGATAGTGCTCTTGTCGGCATAATAAACCGGGTTGAGGTGCAGCGCGTGCGGGTCAAGCATCTCGCCGTCCACCTCGATCGGATCCTCGCCGAAGAAATAAGAAGCATCTACAGTCTCCGGCCATTCCTCGTCGTCGTTCATCTCCTCAAGGATCTCAGCTGCCGCGTTCGGACCTCCGGCACAAGATACATAACCGATCTCGTCCATGTTGAGCAACGCGTTCTCTGCCTTACACATGTAGTCGATGAAATAGGTAGCAGCCTTCACGTTCTTCGCGTACTTCGGGATCACCCAACCGTCGAACCATACGTTCGAACCCTCTTTCGGTACGATATAATCGAGCATAACGTCCATCTCGGCGGCCTCTTCGATCGCGAACTGTGCGTCGCCCGACCAACTCAGATTCAACCATGCTTTACCTTTGGTCATCTCTTCTTTACCGAAGTCAACCTCCCAACCGCAGATCTGCTTCTTCGCTTGCAGCAGGATCTCCTTTACGGCAGCGACACGTTCCGGCGTGATGTTACGAACCAACTCGTCGCGGTTCACTTCGCCCTTCTCGATCTGATCGGCATACGCATAGAGCACGAGTACCGAATAGACGTCGCGGAAAGCATCCTTCATCAAGATACGGTTCTCGAATTTCGGATCGAGGATGGCTGCCCAACTGGTCAGATCCTCGCGGTTGACGAACTGCGGGTTGTAGATGAAACCGGTCGTACCCCACATGTAACCGCAGGTGTAATCGCTCACCTGCACCTCATCACGCGGAGCCATCTGTTGGAACTTATTCAGCACGAACGGCGAGATATTATCGAAATAATAAATGCTGTCGGCGATGAGTTCTTTCTGAATCGGGATCAACAGATCTTTCTTGAGCATGCGCTCAATGATGTACTCCGACGGGCAGAACACATCGTAGTCCTCGTGACCCACTTCAATCTTGGTGAGAGCGGTCTCGTTGATGTCGAAGGTCTCATACACGAGTTCCACTTTCTCGCCCGTCTGGTCGAAATACCACTGCTCGAAATTCTCCTTGACGTCCTCGTTGATGTAGTCCGCCCAGTTGAGCACTTTGAGTTGATGAGCGCGGTCAGAACCGCCGCAAGATGTCAACACGATGGCTGCGAGAGCCATTACCCAAATAGAAATTCTTTTCTTAGCCATCAAGGCACGATTAACTTCGTTTTTCATTTTTCTTTTTGTTTAGTATTACGAATATTGATTACAATCAAAGCAATAAGCATCACTAACAGGATGATGGTGAATAGAGGCCTTAACTCCGGTGTCAAACCGCCCTTGCGGGCATCTGAATAGATGAACGTACTCAGGGTCTCCAAACCGCCGCTACCCTTCGTGAAGAACGTCACGCCGAAGTCATCTACAGACAAGGTCAGCGCCAAGATGAATCCGCTCAGCATGCCCGGCCATAACTCCGGCAGCATCACCATGCGCAACGCCTGCGCCGGCGTGGCACCCAGATCCAAAGCCGCTTCATACGTGTTCGGATTCATTCGACTCAGACGAGGCAACACGCTCAGTACCACGTACGGCGTACAGAACACCACATGCGCGATACAAACGGTCGCCAAACCTTGACTCATTCCCAACGCCACGAAGAGCAGGAAAAGCGATATACCGGTAATGATATCCGGGTTGATCATCGGCACGGAGTTCAGCAGACTTACCGCCTTACGACTTCTTGCCCGCATGTTGTATATACCGATTGCGGCCAGCGTACCTAAGATCGTCGAAACAACTGCTGCAATAAGAGCAATAACGACCGTGTACCAGATCGCGCTGTTCAGACCTGCATCCGCTTTGCCGGTGAACAGGTTCACGTACAGATCCATCGAGAAGCCTGTCCAGTTGCCGAGAATCTTACTCTTCGTGAACGAGAACACAGCGATCAAAGCGATCGGCGCATAGAGTACCAACAGCAACAACCACAAGTAGAGCTGCGAACCGTAATGGCGTCTCAGACCCATGCGTTTGCGGCGTAGCGTCTCTTGCTCTACGGCCGACAGACTCTTCTCTTTGCGGCGCTCATAGAAAATCCATCCGCCGTAAAGAGCCGTACCAACCAACAGCAAGCCGGCAAACAACCACCAAATCCACCCCTTACTTCGTTGAGCCTCAGCCGTGTGCGTACGCACATATCCGTCAAAAGTCTTATACGCGTTCTGCGCCATCACACGCTTGTTGCGGTTCTTGATCTCTTTCTTACTCTGCCAAACCGTCCATGTCGTCTCTCCCTCATCCGTATAACTATAGATAGAATCGAATCTATCAGCCAAATTTGGCTGATTCATGGACGAGAAGATGAAATCGAAAGAGTCTGCCGTTTGTTCATTGTACATTGAACATTGTACATTAATATTGATCTTCTCTCCCGCATAACTCTCCGGAAACTCCGCCAGTAGCGCATTCTCTCCCGTCGTTCCCACCTTCAACTCATACGTCACATTCGACTGCGCCATCACGCCGATTCTTAAGAGAAGAAATAGCGATGAGAAAATAATTTTTAATTTATAATTTTTAATTTTTAATTCTCTCATACCAGCCCTCCTTCCTCTTTGCTGTCATGGTCGCCGAAGAACGACGTCAGACCGATAATAATCAACAGTACCAGCGACAGAACCGCGCCATAATTGAGCAGGTCGGTCGTCGTGATATAGTCCTGAATGAGACTACCGAACAACTTGATGTTGTTATGCGTCAACAACTCCGCGATCGCGAAGGTCGAAACGGTCGGCATAAACACCATCACGATACCGCTATATACACCCGGCATACTCAGCGGCACGATCACTTTCCAGAAACTCTGCCAACGACTTGCACCCAAGTCCTGCGCCGCTTCCACGAGCGAGTTGTCCATCTTCTGCAAGGTGTTATAGATCGGGTAGATCATAAACGGCAAGTAGTCGTAACACAGACCGAACAACAACGCACCTTCGCCCAACGGCAAACCGCACATGTTGAACAGCTCCACCGTCGCAACCGTACGCAACAGGAAATTGATCCACATCGGCAGAATGAACAGCATCGCCATCACTTTCGGCGTCTTGAAATCTTCCTGCGCCATGATATACGCCGCCGGATAACCGATCAGCAGACAGATCGCCGTATTGAACACCGCGATCATCAGCGAATACAAAAAAGTCTGTATCGCTTCGCTATGCGTGAAGAACTTCGCGAAGTTATGCAGCGTAAAGTGTCCCTCGATATCCGTGAATGCATACACGCCGACCAAGATCAGCGGCAATACCACAAACAGCGCCATGAACGCTACATACGGCCACGCCCACGTCCTCCGCGAAGAAAATATCTGAACAAGCTTAGTCATGGCTTTCGACTTTATCAATTTTGATAAATTTCGGCTTGATAACAATTCCGACTCGGTCGCCGTCGTCCCATACATCGTTCGTGTTGACAAACAGGTCGTGTCCTTCGTCCGTACGGATCGTCAGGTGGAAATGGTTTCCCTTGAACAAGATGAAATGCACCTCGCCGGACAATGTACCTTCTTCCTCATAGTCCTGCAAGTCGATATCACGGAACTTCACGCGTACTTGCACTTTCTCGCCCGGCTCAAAGCCTTCGAGTTGCTTCTCCTCTACTTCCCATTCGGCATCCAAGAACCAAACTTTACCGTTCTTCAGCACTTCGCCCTCAAAATAGTTATAGACGTAGTGCTCTTTCTTCATGATCTGAATGTCCTCCGGCCGAACCAACATGCCCACTTCCGTGCCCGGCAAGTACTCATGGTAGTCCTGAATCAAGAACTCATAGTTATCCGGCGTCAGCACACGCATCTCGTAGTGTACGCCCTTGAAGATACAACTCTGCACCTCGCCGTACCATTTCGTGAATTTGCCCTTTGGTACGCGATCTTCTACATCATCCTCTTCATTAACCGCAACCTTACCGCGCTTCTCATCTTCCTTGCGCCAAACATAGATATCTTCGGGTCGGATAACGACATCCACAGGGTTGTTCTCGCCAAAACCGGTATCGATACAATCGAACTCCTGTCCGCAGAACGATACGCGCTTGTCACGGATCATCGTACCCGACAAAATATTACTCTCACCGATAAAATCCGCCACAAAGCAGTTCTGCGGCTCGTTATAGATATCCGTCGGCGTACCGATCTGTTGGATCTTACCTTCGCTCATCACAACTACGCGGTCACTCAGCGTCAGCGCCTCTTCCTGATCGTGCGTCACGTAGATAAACGTGATACCCAATTTCTCGTGCAGCTCTTTCAACTCGATCTGCATGTCGTGCCGCATCTTCAGATCCAGCGCACTCAGCGGCTCATCCAATAGCAGCACTTCGGGCTTGTTCACGATAGCACGCGCGATAGCGACACGCTGCTGCTGGCCACCCGAGAGCGTATCTACCTTGCGCTCCTCGTAGCCCGTCAGGTTCGCCATCTTCAGCGCCTGACGCACTTTCTTCTTGATCGTCTCCGGGTCTTCTTTCTTCAGCTTCAGACCGAAAGCGACATTATTAAACACATTCAAGTGGGGGAACAACGCGTATTTCTGGAATACCGTGTTTACCGGGCGCTTGTAAGGCGGAGTCTTCGTGACATCCTCACCTTTCAGCAGAATATCGCCCGATGACGCAACTTGAAAACCGGCTATACAACGAAGTAACGTTGTTTTACCGCAGCCCGAAGGGCCTAAGATAGTGACGAACTCGCCTTTTTTCACTTGCAGGCTCACATCGTCCAGTGCATACTTACCATCTTCGAACTGCTTCGAAACATGGTTCACCTCAATAATAAAATCCGATTTTGTCATTTCTTTTCATAAATACACGCGCATACTCGCGCAAAATACGCCGCAAAGGTACTGCTTTTTTTTGATATATGCAAGCCTGCGCGCAATTTTATGAAAAAAACATTCATTATTCTGTCTAAAAATTTGGAAATTTCCATTATTTGTTGTATCTTTGCAGTCGATTTCAGAAGCAATTTGGTTTTTCTAATGTGAATGGTTAGACAGAGGGATGACCGAGTATAATGGTGTTAGGATGGTACGCGGAAGAACAAAAGAAGAACTAAATATGAACCAAATAAGTACTAAAGAAGAACTAAAGAATTATGTAAAATAGCCATTGACTAAAATCAGCCTACCGCTTTCTATTATTACGGACGTCATAGATAGGTGCAAATGCCTTCTGTGACGTCTGTTTTTTGATTCATTTTTGAACTTTTGGGACTATTCATTTTTGAACTTTTGGGACTTAAGAAAGAAAAAAACACGCGCGGGCTTGCATATGTGCAAAAAAAGTTGTACCTTTGCAGCCGGATTTTGAAAAATGACCAAATCGTAAATGATTAAATTGTAAAATCGTAAATGATTAAATTGTAAAAACTATGGTATATAGATTTACTTTTTCGTGTGAGGAAGGCGATCCGAATTTCCGTCGCGTGTTTGAGGCAGACGCGGATGCCACGTTCCTCGAGTTACATGAAGCGATCCTGAAGAGTGTCGGGTATCCGGATGACCAGATGACCTCTTTCTTCCTTTGCAACGACGAGTGGGAGAAGGGTCAGGAGGTGACGCTTGTGGAGATGGATTCGAACTTCGAGTACGACAACATGGTGATGAACGAGACGCGCCTGAGTGACCTGATTGAAGAGGTTGGTCAGCGTCTGATCTACATCTTCGATCCGATGTTCGAGCGCTATTTCTTCGGTTCGCTCAAGGAGATCAAGCCGGGTGCGATGAACGGTGTAGAGTGCGTAGAGTCCAAGGGCAAAGCGCCGAAGCAGTTGAAGTCCGACGATCCGTTAGCGGGTGCCGGAGGCGGCAAAGGCGGCAACGATGACTTTATGTTCGACGACGAGTTCAAGGATGAGTTAGACCTCGGCGACATCGACTACGAAGGGTTCCAGGACCTCAGCTTCGACGATGGCACTATGTTTTAACTTTAGCTGTTAGCCGTTAGCTTTTAGCTAATAGCCAATAGCCAATAGCCAAAGTCATTAAAACTTTAGTTTTAATATTAGGGCCTACCGGCGTAGGTAAGACCGAACTGTCCCTTCGGGTCGCGGAGCACTATGGTTCGCCGATTCTCAGTTGTGACAGCCGGCAGATCTATCGCGAGATACCGATCGGCACAGCCGCGCCGACGTCAGAGGAACAAGCACGCGTGAAGCACTATTTCGTAGCTACGCGGAACTTAGAGGAGGATTACAACGCCGGGCAGTACGAACGAGACGCGTTGAAGCTCTTGGAGGACTTGTTTAGGACCCATGACGTGGTGGTCATGGTCGGCGGTTCGATGCTTTATGCCGATGCCGTTTGTGAGGGTTTGGATGACCTGCCTTCTGTGCCGGCGGAGATCCGCAAACAAGTGCAGCAAGCCTACGAGCAGCAGGGTCTCGCTTGGTTGCAAGCCGAAGTGCAGCGTCTGGATCCGGACTATTGGAACGAAGTGGATCAGCAGAACCCTGCGCGTCTGATGCATTGTGTGGAGTTATGCTTGACGACCGGAAGGCCTTATTCGTCATTGCGGACTAAAAAAGCCAAGAGCCAAGAGCCAAGAGCCAAGAGCCATTTACGCCCTTTCCGCATCCTCAAGATCGGTTTGGAGCGACCGCGCGAAGAGTTGTACGAACGAATCAACGCGCGCGTGCTGCAGATGATGAACGAGGGCTTGGAAGCCGAGGCTCGATCGGTTTATCCCAAACGGCAACTCAATAGTCTGCAGACGGTAGGCTACCGCGAGCTGTTTGCTTATTTTGACGGCGAGTACGACCTACCGCGAGCGATTGAACTCATACAACAAAACACACGCCATTACGCCAAGCGCCAGATGACTTGGTTTCGGCGTGACGATACGATACATTGGTTACAAGCCAAAGATGAATATGAAAAGAATATACTTGCTATTGATGCTCTGTTGCGCGCTGATGGCGTGTAAGAAGGTGACGATCGATTTTTCTTATAGCCCCGAAGCCCCACGCGCCGGAGAGAGTGTGCTATTTACGAACCTCTCGTCCTCGGGCGAAGAGTGGGAATGGACCTTCGGCGACGGTAGTACCTCGACGCTCAAGAGTCCGTCGCATGTGTATAAGCGGCCGGGCGCGTACCAGGTGCTCCTCAAAGTGGACAAGAAAAACAACCGAACGGCGACCAAATCGATCACGGTCTATGACACCGTGCCTACTTATGTCTGCGCCGACACGACTTTTGTTGTCTATCAGGATTATACCTTCACCGCCAATATTTACAACCCGTATAATTTCGAAGTGTCCTACGAGTGGACTTTCCCGCTGAACACCGAGTACGCCGTTTGTACCGACGAGACGATGAGCGGCAGTTCGCTGCATTGCTATTTCACCAAACCCATCGACGAGGCGCCTATCTGGCTGACAATCACCATGAACGGTGAGACGACGGAGATTCATAAATCGTTTGCCGTGCAAGACCAGCAGACGAACTCGCTCTTGTTGCGCACCGACGAAGGCGATTTTCGTCAGCGTATCTTCGGTAGCCGTGCAGAGGCCTTGCAAGCGATCGCGGCAGACCCGCTCTTGGATGCCGCGCAAGATACCATGCAGGTCTATTTTGATAGTATCGTGTGCTTGAGTAACCTGAAAGCGTTCTTCCCCGGGATAGAAGGTTTCCATATCGCGAGCCGTAAGATCTACTACCGCGCGAACGGACTTTGGGTAGCGAATACGGATGGTTCGTATCCCGTTCAGATAGACGCGGCGCCGTGCAGCGCCATGACGCTGGACACCAAAGACAGCCGGATCTACTGGGCGAACGCCGAAGGCGTATGGTACATGCCGTTTATCGGTTCGGCGAATAACAAGTTCGTCTCCACGCCGGAGAGCCTGAACAAACTTACCGGCGTCACCAAACTGGCACCCGACTACGAATCGAAATAAAAAATCACAAATAACAAATGTCAAATCACAAATGACTCAACCTGATTATATTTTCGAAACCTCTTGGGAAGTGTGCAACCGCGTAGGCGGCATCTATGCCGTTCTCTCGACCCGTGCCGCTTCCATGCAAGCAGAACATCCTGATAAAGTGTTCTTCTTCGGTCCCGATTTCGGCGATCATAGCGATATCTATTTCAAGGAAGACAAGAAACTCCTGAAGGATTGGAAAGCCCCGCTGCCTGTCCGCATAGGTCGCTGGCAAGTACCGGGTGAACCGATCGCTATCTTGCTGAAGTTCGATTCGTTATGGGAGAAGAAGGACGAGATCTATGCCTGGGCTTGGCAAAAATTCCAAGTGCAGAGTCACGCCGCGTATGGTGACTACGACGAGTCCTGCCTCTTCGGCTATGCCGCAGGTATGGTCATGGAGAGCCTCTATAAATGGCTAAAAGCGAAAAGCAAACAGCCAAAAGCGAATTTCTGCGCTCACGCCAACGAATGGCAGACAGCGTTCTCGATCTTCTATCTGCAGGATCATTGTCCGCAGATAGCGACGCTGTTCACGACCCATGCTACCGGTATCGGTCGTTCGATAGCCGGCAACGGCAAACCGCTCTACGATTATTTCGAGGGCTACAACGGCGACCAGATGGCGTATGAGTTGAATATGGTTTCCAAGCATTCCGTTGAGAAACAAGCGGCTCACCATGCGGATTGCTTCACGACCGTCAGCGACATCACTGCCCGTGAGTGCAAGCAGTTACTCGACAAACCGGTCGATATCGTGACGCCGAATGGTTTCGAACCAACCTACGTTCCCAAAGGGAAAGCTTTCGACGAGCGTCGTGCTACTGCTCGTGAAGCCTTGCGCAAGGTAGCCGGTGAGTTACTCGGCGGTGTTGTGCCGCAGAACGCGTTGTTGGTGGGTATCTCCGGCCGTTTGGAGATGAAGAACAAAGGTATCGATGTCTTTGCAGAGGCTTTGGATAAGTTGGCGCAGAAGATCTATCATAGCGATCAACCCGAGAAAGAGGTGGTAGCCTTTGTCATGATCCCCTATCTCGACCGTGCTCCGGCGCGCAAAGGCAAAGTGAGTGCCGTTTTTGTGCCCTATTACCTTGACGGACAGGACCCGCTCTTCGGCATGAAATACTACGACCTGTTGTTGGGCTTGGACGTCACTGTCTTCCCTTCGTACTACGAACCTTGGGGCTACACGCCGCTCGAGTCCTGTGCGTTCCATGTGCCGACGATTACTACCTCGCTTACCGGTTTCGGCGCGTGGGCAGCCCAACAGAAAGATCAATACGGCGTAGTTGTCGTTGAGCGTAATGACTCTAATTTCAATGAGGTAGCCGAACAGATCGCGGATTCGCTCTTGCGGTTCGACCGTTTGAGCGGCGAAGACAAAGCGCGTGCGCGCAAAGAGGCAGAAGCAATCGCGAAGCGGGCCGATTGGAAGCATTTCTTCAAGTACTACCGCAAAGCCTACGAGATAGCCCTCAAGAATCGAGATAACAGACTTACAGAACTCCAAAATCCAAGATTATTATGAAAAAATTCATTATTGTGATAGCGTTGTTGCTTTCGACTTTTGTCTTTCGACTTTCGACTATCAACGCATGTACCAACTTCCTTGTCGGAAAAGACGCTTCGGCAGATGGTTCGACCATGATCTCGTACGCCGCAGACTCCTACGGCATGTATGGATTCCTTCATTATGCGCCGGCAGCTGATTATCAAGAAGGTGCCATGCGTGAGGTCAAAGATTGGGACACCGGTCGGCCGCAAGGCTTCATCCCGCAGGTCGCACACACTTATACCGTAGTGGGTAACATGAACGAGCATCAAGTAACGATCGGTGAGACCACCTGGGGCGGTCGCGAAGAGTTATGGGACACGGTAGGTATCGACTACGGTTCGCTCATCTATATCGCTTTGGAGCGTTCCAAAACGGCTCGCGAAGCCATCGAGTGCTTCATTAATCTCGTCAACGAATACGGCTATGCCTCCGAGGGTGAGTCGTTCTCGTTTGGCGACCCCAACGAAGTGTGGATCATGGATCTGATCGGCAAAGGTCCCGGTCGTAAGGGCGCAAACTGGGTAGCTGTGCGTATTCCGGACAATGCGATCGCTGCACATGCCAATCAGGCACGTATCACCACGCTGCCGATCAGCAAGAAAGCCAAACTGAATAAGAAACTCAACTGCTACGTCAACGGCGATTGGATGTGGGATAAGGACCTTATTAATTTCGCGCGCGAGAAAGGTTACTTCACCGGCGCAGATAAAGACTTCTCTTTCCAGGCTGCCTATAACCCTTTCGATTTCAGCGGTCTCTATGTCTGCGAGGCACGTGTGTGGTCGTTCTTCCGCCATTTCAGCAATGACATGGACCAATACTTTGACTACGCTACCGGTAAGACTTTCCGTGACACCAAGGGTCAGAATGAAGGCGAGCACATGCCGTTGTGGATCGTGCCGAACCGCAAGGTGTCAGCGCAGGACATGAAAGAGTGTATGCGCGACGAGTACAAAGGTACGCCGCTCGATATTACCCAAGGTACCGATGCCGGTCCATGGAACAGTAAACTGCGTTTCGGTGGGCTGGGCTTCAAATGTGCCGTAAACGGAACGGATACCCTCCAGTACTGGTACGAGCGCCCGACGGCAACTCAGCAAACGGCTTGGTCGTTTGTGGCACAAATGCGTCAAGGCAAGAAGGGTATTTTCTGGTTCGGCGTGGATGATGCTTCCTGCTCGTGCTATACGCCGATGTACTGCTGCATCAATCATGTGCCCGAGTGTTTCGCCGAAGGCAACGGAGACAGTTATACTTTCTCTCCGACCTCTGCTTGGTGGACCTTTAACATGGTGGCGAACTGGGCTTATACCAAGTACAGCCGCATGTATCCGCATGTGCGCGAACTGCAACAAGCATGGGATGATAAGTTCAATACCCAGATCGCAGGTGTCGATGCTGAGGCGGCAAACCTGAGCGAAGAAGAGGCACGCGCTTTCCTGACGAACTACTCTTGTGCGCAGGCAGAGAACCTTGTAGCCGATTGGCAGAAACTCTATATCTATCTGATCACCAAGTTCATCGATGGTCAGGAGCGCAAGGAAGAGAATGGTGATTTCAAGCGCAATAAGTACGGTAACAGTTGCGGTCCGAACCGCTTACCATTACCCGAACCCTTCCTGAAAATGGTTGCGCCGGAGATCACACATGAGTAATAAAAAAGTCCGCACACGCGGACTTTTTTGTTCTACAATCGATAAGAGAAACTTACGAACCAACCCCATTCGGTCATTTGCTGCTTCGTCAGTTGCGGGTGTTTGATCAAGTTGTTCAAACCGAAGTCATACCCGCTCTGCAGCCGGTAGCGATCCCATTCTAAACCGCCGCCCAAGCCCCACATGATATTGGCGCGAATCAGTTCATCGCTCATTCGGTCGTAGGGTTCGTTCGGGATATTCTGGCTGTTTAACCACTCCTTGGTCTCCGCACTCAGATGCTGCTGCATGTGATCATTCTCCGCCAAACCGATATGCAGTTGGGGACCGGTGTAGAAGAAGAGGTTCAACTGCTTCCACAGCGGAATCGTGTAGTACGCCCGAACGGGAACGGTGAGGTTATGTTCCACCACGCGGTGTTTGATATACTCCGTTTGCAGCGACGGCAGATAGGTCGAGGCCCAATGTTGCTCGCTCACGCCATAAAGGATGGTGTATAGTGCGCCGGTCTGCAAACTGAAATGCAGCGGGAGAAGGAAAGTGAAGGTCGCACCCAAGCGCGCACCGTGCAGGTACATGTCCCGATAGTTGATATCCTTGGTCGAGTGTTGCCAATGCTGTACATAACCCGCCTCCACGCGGTACTCCATACCAAACGTGTAAGCCTCTTTTTGTTCCGCCTTACGCGAAGGGTCGAAGAACGTGTTGTCCTCGATCTGCATCGCCGGCTTAGTACGCTCATCGGCACGGATAAAACCCGCGCTGAGGCATAAAATCAGTATTAAAAATCCAATTCTTCTCATAAATCGCTGCAAAATTACTGCTTTTTTTTGATATATGCAAAAAAAATTGTACCTTTGTGCCCGAAAATGATTAATTGACTAAATAATTGAACAAATGGTAAATGATAAAATCGTAAATGTATTTGAGATTTTTTCTCAAATATGCCAGGTGCCTCGTCCGTCGAAACACGAGGAGCGAATCAGTAAGTGGTTGCAAGATTTTGCAGCTTCGCATAATATCGAGTGCGTGGCAGATGAAGCCATGAACGTCATTATGCGCGTGCCGGCAACGCCCGGGTACGAAGACCATGAGGGTGTCATCCTTCAGGCGCACATGGATATGGTTTGTGAGAAGAACGGCGATGTACAGCACGATTTCATGACCGATCCGATCCAGACCTATGTGGATGGCGAATGGCTCAAAGCGAAAGGTACAACCCTTGGCGCCGACAACGGAATAGGTATCTCTATGGCATTGGCAGCGATCACCGATCCCAACCTCCAACACCCGGCTATCGAGTGCCTCTTTACGGTGGATGAAGAGACCGGACTCACGGGCGCGATGAAGCTGCAGGATGGCATGCTCAAGTCCAAACGCCTCATTAACCTTGACTCCGAAGACGATGGTCAGATCTTCATTGGCTGCGCCGGCGGTATCGACACGCTTGCGAAGATGCACTATGAGCCTCAGCCAATAGCTAATAGCCAACAGCTAATAGCCGTCCGTTTATCTGTAAACGGACTCATGGGCGGTCACTCCGGCGATGATATCAACAAAGGCCGTGCGAATGCGAACCAACTCATCGTCTGGTTCTTGGCGCGTATCTGGCCGCAGACCGAGATCCAACTGGCTGCTATCAGCGGAGGAAACCTGCGCAATGCGATCGCCCGAGAAGCAGAAGCGGTGCTTGTCATCCCGATGGCGTACAAAGAGCAAATCCGGATCGAGTGGAACCACTACGTAGCGCAGATGGAAGGCGTCTTCGGCGAAGTAGAGAAAGACATGCGTCTGGATCTCGAGACCTGCGACATGCCGGAAACCTGTATCCCGTCCGACAAGGCGTATCGTCTTATCATGGCGCTTTGCGAATGTCCGCATGGTATGATAGCGATGAGTAAAGACATGCCGGGTCTCGTAGAGACAAGTACGAACTTGGCATCGATTAAGATGAAACAATCGTGCCTCGAAGGGGCTAAGAAAGAGGGATATATTGAGGTCAACACTTCGCAAAGATCTTCCATCGAGTCATCCAAACACCATCTCAAATGGGCGGTAGAACAAGCACTTAGTATGGCGTGCGACGAGGTGACGCACGGAGACGGTTATCCGGGTTGGGCGCCGAATCCCAATTCGCCCTTACTCGAAGTAGTCAAGAAAGCCTATATCGAACTCTTCAAGTCCGAACCCAAAGTGCTGGCGATCCATGCCGGTTTGGAGTGCGGTCTCTTCCTCGAGAAATACCCGTACCTCGACATGGTTTCGGTAGGCCCGCAGATGTACGGTGTTCATTCGCCCCAAGAGCGTCTGTCCATTCCTTCGACCGAGAGATGCTACAAATGGCTCTGCCAAATCTTAAAATCACTATAAATTGGGATTGCACAGGTCGCAAAAAAGCAGTAATTTTGCAGCCGATTTTGAAATAAACAACATCAAACTACGTCAAACGACATCAAACAACATAGAATTGCCGTCATTGGCCTGCCGCGAAGCGGTAAGAGTTCGTTGACCAAGGCCTTGCAGGAATTAGCCAACAGCCAAGAGCTAAGTGCTAAGAGCCACGCCATGCAATTCGTTGAGGTACATGACCCCGACGAGTTGCACGGCCATGCCTATGACGTGGTCTTGCAGGTCGTGGACTCGACGCGCTTGGAAGAGTCCCTGATGCTCACGCCGCATATCATCGACGAGCATCAGAAGATCGTGCTGGCGATCGGACGCTATGACCTGCTGTTAGAGACCGACCACTCGCTCAATATTCCGAAACTGGAGCAGTTGATCGGTGTACCGACCTGCCGTGTCTCGGTGCGCCTCAACTACGGCTTGGCGAACTGTCTGGGCATCGTCGAGAACACGATCCATAAACCGGTCTCTACGGCGCACCCGATCTACCACCTCCGGGACCAAGGGGACGAAGACACTTATCGCGCGTACGTACACGGTATATTAACGGAGACGCTCACGCACGCGAAAGACGACCAGCATCAGACACGCCTCGAACGTATCGATAAAGTGCTGACGAACCCTTGGTTGGGTTTCCCCATCATGATGGCGGTGCTCTACTTCGTCTTCTGGTGTACGTTCACGTTGGGCGCTTATCCGCAGGAATGGATTGAGAGCGGAATCGACTTGATGGCCGATTGGATGAGGGGACTCATGGATCCCTCATGGTGGTCCTCGCTTCTCATCGATGGTGTACTGCAAGGAGTAGGGGCGGTGCTTGCTTTCCTGCCGAACATCATCATCCTTTTCTTCTTTATTTCCCTCATGGAAGACTCCGGTTACATGGCGCGTGAGGCGTTTATCATGGATACGATCATGCACCGCGTCGGCCTCCACGGACGTAGTTTCATCCCGATGCTGATGGGCTTCGGTTGTAACGTACCGGCGATCATGGCCGCCAAAGACATCCAGAACCCCAAGGATAGGGTTTTGACCATGCTCATGGTGCCGTTCATGTCGTGCTCGGCGCGTCTGCCGGTCTATATGCTGTTTGTCGATACCTTCTTTGAGCGTCACAAGGCACTTGTCATGATATCGCTTTACGCGATAGGCATTTGCCTATCGGTGCTCTTTGCCATCATCATGAAGCGCACCAAATGGTTCAGGCAGGATAACGATGATACGGTCAACGAGTTGCCGGAGTTCCGTCTGCCGAAGGCGCGTAACACCGCCGCTCATATATGGGAGCGCGTAGTGGACTACTTGCAGAAGATATGTACGGTCATCCTCTGGGCGTCGATCATCATCTGGGCACTCGAGTATTTCCCGACGCAGGACCTCAACGACCTGGAGCACTCGTATCTCGCTTCGATCGGTCAGTTCGTCTCGCCGCTCTTGGAGCCCCTGGGCTTCGATTGGAAGATGTCTGTCTGCCTGTTGACCGGTCTGCCGGCTAAGGAAGCTATCGTCTCCACGCTTGCTATCCTGTATGGCGGAGACATCAGTGCGGCCGGTTTCACACCTTTGACGGCCTTCTCGTTCATGCTCTTCGTCCTGCTCTACTTCCCCTGCGTAGCCACGATCGCTACTCTTCGTCGCGAGGCCGGCAAAGTGTGGGCATGGTTTACCGTCTTCCACAGCCTTGCATTGGCTTGGCTCGTATCCTTTATCGTTTATCAAATAGGAATGTTATTATGAAAAACGTAGTTAATCGTGCCCTTGTGGCTAAGAAAAAATTTCTGTTGTTAGCTTTATTGCTCCTTTCACCTTTCATTTTTCACCTTTCACCTTTGTCTGCCGCGAAGGCAGACAAACAAGTCGTTGTTCTATCCGTCGATCTGCATTGTCAGGCTTGTTGTGATAAGATCATGAAGAATATCGCCTTTGAGAAGGGCGTCAAGGACATCGTTTGTGACCTTCCGTCCAAAACGGTCACCGTCACCTTCGATGCCAACAAAACCGACGTCCCCACACTCCTCAAAGCCTTCGAGAAAATCAATAAACCCGCGAAGGTAAAGGAATCAACGCAAACTATTGACACTAAAAAAGACGCCCGTTAGGACGTCTTTTTTGCTAATAGCTAACAGCTAACAGCCAATAGCCATTATTAAAGCTCTGCCAAGTACTTGATCGTACGAACCATCTGGCTGGTGTAGCTGTTCTCGTTGTCGTACCAGCTAACTACCTGTACCTGATAGGTGTCGTCGTCGATCTTAGCAACCATGGTCTGGGTAGCATCGAAGAGCGAACCGAACTTCATACCGATAACATCGCTCGATACGATCTCATCCTCGGTGTAACCGAAGCTCTCGGTCTGAGCAGCCTTCATAGCAGCGTTGATACCCTCTTTAGTGATGTCTTTACCCTTAACAACTGCAACCAGGATAGTGGTCGATCCGGTCGGAGTCGGAACGCGCTGTGCGCTACCGATCAACTTACCGTTCAGCTCCGGAATTACCAAACCGATAGCCTTTGCAGCACCGGTGCTGTTCGGAACGATGTTCTGTGCACCTGCACGGCTACGACGGAGGTCACCCTTACGTTGCGGACCATCGAGAATCATCTGGTCACCCGTGTAAGCGTGAATCGTGCTCATGATACCGCTCTGGATCGGAGCGTATTTGTGCAGAGCAGCTGCCATCGGAGCGAGACAGTTGGTCGTACAAGAAGCTGCGGAGATAACCTTATCTGCCGGAGTCAGAGTCTTGTGGTTTACGTTGTAAACGATGGTCGGAAGATCGTTACCTGCCGGAGCGGAGATAACTACTTTCTTTGCACCTGCTTGGATATGAGCCTCAGCTTTAGCTTTGCTGGTATAGAAACCGGTGCACTCCAGAACTACATCGATACCGAGTTTGCCCCAAGGCAGCTCAGCTGCGTTCGGCATAGCGTAGATAGTGATCTCCTTGCCGTCAACGATGATCGAACCCGGAGTAACAACAGTCTTACCGTCCTCTGCGAGAACAGCGTCTTTGTAAGCTACAGTGTGCTTGCCCTCACCGAATTTGCCTGCGAAACCACCCTGAGCGGTGTCGTATTTCAGAAGGTGAGCCAACATCTTCGGGCTGGTCAAGTCGTTGATTGCAACTACTTCATAACCCTCAGCTTCGAACATCTGACGGAAAGCCAGACGACCAATACGGCCAAAGCCGTTAATTGCTACTTTTGTCATAGTGTGTAATAATTTAAATTATTTGTGTATAAATTTTTTTTGTTTCTTCTTCAAACCGGCTACAAAATTACAACATTTTTTTTATATACGAAAATAATTCGTATAAAAAATTAAATTTTGTTATCTTTTTTTAGCAAAATAGGGCTTTTCCCCTTTCATCTTTCACTTTTCACCTTTCACTTTCTTCCAAAATCCGCCGGAATCTCGCCCCAAGCTTTGGTGTCCCACTTATAGATAGGGGTATTCCATGTGTTGTCATGCAGCCACATTTCCGCCTTCCTCACCATGAAAAAGAGGTCTTGGTTGGAGGCATTCCATTCGATCTTGGTGTCCGCGTGGCCTTTCTTGAGCCATGAGAGCGCTGTGCGGCTATCCGTGTAAAGCGCCCACGGCAGGTTGTTCTGCTTCAGATAAGCTAAGCCCAATACGATCGCTAAAAACTCGCCGATATTATTGGTGCCTTGCTGAAACGGTCCGCGATGAAAAACCTCCGTACCGGTATCGGCGATCACACCGCGGAACTCCATCACACCGGGGTTACCGCTACAGGCGGCATCCACTGCCAAAGCAGGGAGAATGGGAGTCGAGAATTGAGAATTGACAATTGATAAATGAGAATGGCCTTCCTTCTCTGTCTTGGGTTTGCGGATGATATACAGGTCGGGGGAAGAGCTAAAAGCCTGCTCGGCTTCCTGACGTGTAGCAAATCCTTTGAATTTCGCACCCGTCTGCCCTTTTACCTGCGCTTCGCAGTCCTCCCATGTATCGTAGATACCGGGTGTCTTACCGGACCACACAACGTAATATGCTGCTTTTTTCTTACTCACTGTTTTTGTAGTCCCTTTGGGAATCGAACCCAAATCTGAGCTTTAGGAGAGCCCTGTTCTATCCATTGAACTAAGAGACCAATATTATTAGCACCTACTCGGGAACTCGCCGTACTCCTCGAAGATGTAATTGAGGAAGTCATTCATCGGTTTGGCAGCTTTGGCGATGTCCACCACTTGGTCCATGAAGTCGGGCGAGCAGACCGTCTCGTCGCTCAGCGGTACCGACACCGTGTACATCTTATGTTTGAGCCATTCGGCATGCACAAAATCGGGATCAAAACCTGCCGGCACTTTCTTAAGACCTGTGCCCCAATAACTATCAAAATCCTGCGCGAAGTATTTCTTCCATTGGCGGGAACCCATGATCGCCTCCACCTCTTCGTAGTTGGCTTCTATCTCCGAGCGGAGCGCTTTGAGCAGCTCCTTGCCCGGATCCCAGATGCCGGCAGCGAACATACACTGACCGGGTTGGATATGTACGTAATAACCGCCTCGCATGGATTTCTTTCCCCATGTCTTGGGTTGTCCCGGCACGCCGGTAGCAGGAAAACAGCCGAACCACTCTTTGTACGGCCGTTTGTCCGCCGAGAAGCGGATATCGCGGTTGATGCGCCAGATACAGTCTTTCGCTTGCAGCCCTTTGAGCGTCGGATCGAACGCCGTCAGACGGGAGATATACTCCGTCGAGAACGCTATAAAACGGTCTCGGCACGCTTGGTACCGGGCTCTGTTCGCGTCAAACCAATCTTTGTTGTTATTAACCGCTAACTCTGCCAAAAAATCTAATGTCTCTTTCATTTTGTTGTAATAACGTGATCACGTAATTACGAAATTACGAAAGTTTCTTAACACAACGTCTCAGCCCATCCATCCAATAAGGAATACTAACCCCAAACGTCTTTTTGAATTTCGACTTGTCGAGCACGCTATAATGGGGACGGGGAGTCTTGTATTGGTATTCTTCCGATAAGATCGGGCGAACCTGACAAGTTCGGATACCCGCCAACTCATGGATAGCGATCGTGAAATCGAACCACGAGCAGACACCTTCATTCGTGAAATGGTAGATACCCGGCTGCCATACGTGATGCTCGATGACGGTGAAGATCGCCGCAGCAAGATCAGCCGCGTAGGTCGGTGTACCGATCTGGTCAAACACCACGCCGAGTTTCTCTTTCTCCTTACCCAACTTGATCATCGTCTTCACGAAGTTATTGCCGTACTCCGAATAGAGCCATGCTGTACGCAGGATCACCGCTTCGGGACATGCGGCCAAGAGCCTTTTCTCGCCTTCGTATTTCGTACGACCGTACGCAGTACGCGGAGCCACCGGATCGGACTCCTTACACGGTACATGCTCGTCACCCGAGAAAACGTAGTCGGTGCTCACATGGATCACCTTCACCCCTTGGCTGCCTAAGATAGCTACCGCGTCGGCATTGATCTTCATCGCCGTCGCCTCGTCCTCCTCGGCCTTATCGACATTCGTATAGGCGGCGCAGTTAACAATCAACTCAATATTGTTGGCCTCCACAAAAGCAGACACCGCCACTTTGTCGGTGATGTCTAACTCTGCGATATCCGTGAAGAAATAGGAATGTTCGGGATGCGAAGCACTCAGCACGCGCATCTCATTCCCCAACTGTCCGTTTGCACCGGTTACAAGAATATTCATATCAGAATGGATTATCGAAATCTTTTAACAAAGGATGCTTTTTGTCTTTTTCGCTCAGAATCCGCAACTCTTCCGGCACTTGCCAATCGATCGCCAGATTCGGGTCGTTGAGCAGAATACCGCCGTCCGCCTCAGGATGATAGAGGTTGTCGCATTTATAGGTGAAGATCGCCTGATTACTTAGCACTGAGAACCCGTGCGCAAAACCACGCGGAATAAAGAACTGCCGCTTGTTGTCCTCGCTCAACTCCACGCCGAACCACTGTCCGTACGTCGGGCTGTCCTTGCGAAGATCTACCGCTACATCTAACACTCGTCCTACCGTGCAACACACCAGTTTCGCCTGACTGTATGGCGGACGCTGAAAATGCAAACCGCGTACTACCCCGTAACTCGAACAACTCTGGTTGTCTTGCACGAACTGCGCATCGATACCTGCCGCACGATAGCGCTCCTCATTATACGTCTCCACAAAATACCCGCGCGCGTCCTTGAAAACCTGCGGCTCGATCACTAACAGTCCCTCAATCGGTGTCTTGATAATATTCATATTGCTTTTATCTTTTCTCTTTCAGTGAAACGGTCTTTTTTCTAAAAACTCTGCAAAATTACTGCTTTTTTTGCATATATGCAAGATTTTTCGCAAAAATATCGTTATTTCATAATTTGTTTATGCACAAACAAGCCGGGAAGCATGGTCATCTTCACGCCGTCGATGCAGGGCCCGAACAGGTACAGCGGGTAGGGTTTCCACTCGTCCCGCTTCCATTCGACTTGGTACTTGCGCGGAACGATATCCACCGCGGTCGGATTGCTCTTCGGGATCAGCGCGTTAGCTGCACCCGAGAAGAAATCGGCGTTCTTCGCCAGTATGTCGTACGGGATTGGATCCTCTTTGTGAATCGTCACGTTCATCCCGTGGTACTGCATGCAGAACTGCCCTTTGGCGATGTTTTTGTCGCCTTGGTAATGGGCATCCAACCGATGGATCGTACACTCGCAGGTCACGCCGATCAGCGGACGGAGGAATCCGTTCAGATCCTTGATCTCCAATTCCGAACCCTCTATCTGCACCTCAAAAGAACTTTTCTTGTCCATGTGCATCGTGTAGCGCGCCTCCACATGTCCTTGATCGCCGAAAGGCGCTTTGGCGAGGTTATACCACGTTGCGCCGGGACGGTTGGTGACGTTCGACAGTTGTGCCCGGGCATTGCGGATATGGAAAGCACCGTGGTTCTTCGGCGTGGTTGCTACCTCTAAATCCATCTTTTGCACCGACGCATTGACCTGCTTGACGGCAAAACGAACCGGCAACGCCATCAGAAACGCTTGCGGTGTACCGAACGGATGTTTCGGGCCATAACGCGTGTCGCGGCATACATGGATCCGACGGGCATCCACTTGCAGGCTCTCCAAGGTATAGTCCTTCGCTTGCACCTTCCGAAGCGGGTTCAGCGCCGACGTGCGCAGATGGTTCAACTCAATATCGATCCACGACACCGGTTCGCGCTTTAACTCCGCTAACTGCGACGGCTTGAGCGTGTTGTAGAATCGTGTATAACCCAACTCGATCGGTCCTTGATCCTCCGTCTTGAGATCATGGATCTCCAGCCCGAAAAGACCGTCCGGCAGTTGGGCGCGAACGCTGTTCAACTCAACCTCATACACCGAGTCATTAAACGTAAACACAGAGTCCTCCAAATCATACCGGATATTATGCCACTCGGTCGTAAGGCTGTCTAACGCCACATGCATCGGTGAGATCGTACTCTGCACCCGAGCCTGCAAATCCTCGATCTCGAAATGATGCACGCCGACACGCTTCAACCATGTACTGGCTTTCTCCAAAGTCGAGTCTTTCGGGAAAGCAGGAAGAATCGATTCCGGATGTTTCTCGTCGATATAAAGCACGATCTCCGGATGATCCAGACTCACCTTATGTATCTTGAGCGCGTGCTCGCGCCAAAGGTCCGCATAATGAACGGTGATAACCGCTAAAGTAGGAATATGCAGCGCCAAACCCGGTGCACGCCGGTCGGTGATGGAGTCTTCCAAAGTCAGGCTGTTCGTGCTGAAGGTGATATCTTTCACGATCGCCGAACCGCTGATCAGGTTCAGGTAAATACCTCCTACGGTCGCTTCGGCGTCCGGCATTTGTTCAAAGGCTTGCCTTACTTTTTTCTGAACCAATCTCGAGGCCACAATGTCAGCACTCAAGAACAATGCTACCACGATCGCTACCAGCGACCCAACGATCCACAATGCTATCTTTCCGACTCTTTTCATGATACGTACATGATGATTTAGTTAAATTCACATGATGATTTAGTTAAATTCACATGATGATTTAGTTAAATTCGCATGATGATTTCGTTAAATTCGCCGCAAAGTTACTGCTTTTTTTGCACATACGCAAGCCCGCGCGCATTTTTCCTTAATTTTTTTTCTTTCTTTTTTTTCTTCCCTCTAACATGATTTTAGCATTGTATAGTATGCGATTAGTATGTTATCAGTAGGTGGTTAGTAGGTTATTAGTAGGTGATTAGTAGGTTATAATCGGTATTATACCGGTAAAATCTCCACATAGACAGTAGAAAACAGTAAAAAGACGGTATGTGGAAAAATTGACGGAAATGGTGAAAAACCGTTGAAAGAATGGCATATGCTTGCATATGTCATTTTTTATTTGTAACTTTGCAGCGCAATATGTGACGAAATTTACAAATATTCATTTAATACTTAAAAACTATGGCAAAAAAAGCATTGAACAAGTGGACCGCGCCGAAGAGTGTCGCTCCCGAGAAAATCATCCAGTTTGGTGAAGGTAATTTCCTCCGCGCTTTTGTGGATTGGATCGTATGGAACATGAACGCGAAGACGAACTTCAACGGTTCGGTAGCTGTCGTTCAACCGATCGACAAAGGTATGGTAGAGTGGCTGAACGGTCAGGACTGTTTGTATCACGTTAACCTGCAAGGTCGTCTCAAAGGTGAGGCAGTGAACTCGCTCGAGCGTATCGACGTCATCAGCCGTGCCCTCAACCCATACACACAGAACTGGGCTTTCATGGCTTTGGCAGAGCAGCCGGAGATCCGCTTCGTCATCTCCAACACTACTGAAGCCGGCATCACGTTCGACGACACGTGTAAGTTCACCGACGCTCCCGCTTCTTCGTATCCTGGTAAGCTGGTTCAACTCCTCTTCCGTCGCTACAAGACTTTCAACGGCGATCCGACAAAGGGTCTGATCTTCATGCCTTGTGAGTTGATCTTCTTGAACGGACACCACCTCAAAGATTGTATCCGTAAGTACATCGAGTTGTGGAAAGACGATTTCGGCGCTGACTATCAGGGCTTCAAGGAGTGGTTCGAGAATTACAACTACGTCTGCGCTACCCTCGTCGATCGTATCGTGCCGGGCTTCCCGCGCAAGGATATCGCTGAGATCCAGGAGAAGATCGGTTACAACGACAACCTCGTTGTTCAGGCTGAGATCTTCCATCTCTGGGTGATCGAGAAACCGGAGAACATGTCTATCGAAGAACTCGAGGCTGAGTTCCCGGCTAACAAGGCCGGTCTGAACGTGCTCATCGCAGAGAGCGAGAAACCGTACCACGAGCGTAAGGTTACGCTGCTCAACGGCCCGCACACTGTCCTCAGTCCTGTCACTTACCTCAGCGGCGTGAACATCGTTCGTGACGCTTGCAACCATGAGGTACTCGGTAAGTACATCCACAAAGTGATGTTCGACGAGTTGCTGGAGACCCTCAACCTGCCGAAGGACGAACTGAAGGCTTACGGCGAGAGCGTCTTGGAGCGTTTCAACAACCCGTACGTAGATCATGCCGTTACGTCGATCATGCTCAACTCCTTCCCGAAATTCGAGACGCGCGACCTGCCGGGTCTGAAGGTTTACTTGGAGCGCAAGGGCGAACTGCCGAAGGGCTTGGTTCTCGGTCTGGCTGCTATCATCGAATACTACAAGGGTGGTGTTCGCGAAGATGGCGCACCGATCCAACCGAATGACGCACAGGAGATCATGGATCTGCTCAAGGACCTCTGGGCTACCGGCGATACCCGCAAGGTGGCAGAAGGTGTACTCGGCGCTACCGACATCATCTGGAAAGAGAGTAAGCAGAACCTCAACGAGATCCCGGGTCTGACCGATATGGTAGAGCTCTACCTCAACTCGATCGAGTCCATTGGCATGCTCAACACGGTTAAGGCGATGTTGGCATACGACAAAGTAGAGGACTTTGTAGCTAAAATCAAAAGTGCGTTCTAACGACTAACGACCAACGACCAATGACAAATATCCTGAAAATCAACCCTGCGGATAATGTGGTGGTAGCAATACAACCGCAAGCCGCAGGCGCGGTTATCGAAGTGGACGGAAAGCAGATTACGGTTCTTGAAGACGTGCCTGCCGGACATAAGATTGCCATTAAAGATCTCGCAGAGGGCGAGAACGTCATCAAGTACGGTTTTCCAATCGGTCATGCACGCGAAGCGAAGAAAGCGGGTTCGTGGATGAACGAGAACAATATCAAGACCAACCTCGCAGGTTTGCTCTCCTATGAGTATCATCCGAAAGAGGTCGTGCTCAACATCCCGGACGAGAAACGTACGTTCATGGGTTATCGCCGCAAGGACGGTCAGGTAGGTATCCGTAACGAAGTATGGATCATCCCGACCGTAGGTTGCGTGAACGGTATCATCCAGAAATGTGCCGAGCGTCTGCGTCAGGAAACCGGCGCGGACAATATCTTCGCCTTCACCCATAACTATGGTTGTTCGCAACTCGGAGACGACCACGAGAACACGAAGAAGATCCTGCGCGACATGATCCATCACCCGAACGCAGGGGCTATCCTTGTCGTTTCGCTCGGTTGCGAAAACAACCAACCGGATGTGTTCAAAGAGTTCTGCGGCGAGATCGACGAAGAGCGTGTCAAGTTCGTTACGACGCAGAAGATCCAAGGCGACGAGGTGGAGTACTGCATGCCTATCTTGCGTGAATTATACACCAAGACCACCCATGACAAACGGATTGAAGTGCCGCTGAGTGAACTGCGTGTCGGTCTCAAATGCGGCGGAAGTGACGGTTTCAGCGGTATCACCGCGAACCCGCTCCTCGGTTGTCTGTCCGACTGGTTGGTAGCGCAGGGCGGTACAACCGTGCTGACCGAAGTGCCGGAGATGTTCGGCGCGGAGACCATCCTTATGGACCGTTGTGAGAACAAGGACCTCTTCGATCAGACCGTGCACCTCATCAATGACTTCAAGGATTATTTCCTCAGTCACGGTGAACCGGTAGGCGAGAATCCGAGTCCTGGTAACAAAGCCGGCGGTATATCGACCCTCGAGGACAAAGCCCTCGGTTGCACCCAGAAATGCGGTAAGTCGCTCGTGCGCGGCGTGATGCCTTATGGCGAGCGGCTGCAAGTGAAAGGACTCAACCTGCTTTCTGCGCCGGGTAATGACCTCGTGGCTTCTACCGCTTTGGCTTCCTGCGGATGCCATATGGTGCTCTTTACGACCGGTCGCGGTACGCCGTTCGGTACCTACGTCCCGACGATGAAGATCTCTACCAATTCGAACTTGTATCACAACAAACCGAACTGGATCGATTTCAATGCCGGCGTGATCGCGGAAGGTGAACCGATGGACGAGGTGGCTAAACGCTTTGCCGAGTTCGTGATCGAGGTGGCTAACGGCGCCAAGACCAACAATGAGAAGAACGGCTATCACGAGATAGCGATCTTCAAGAATGGTGTTACCCTCTAAAAGTATGAACCTCCTATACCCGCGCACGTGTCCTGCGTGCGCGCGGTATATAGGTGGGCAGCAGAATCTGTTCTGCGATCGTTGTATGCACCGCTTGCCACGCACAGAGCAAGCACATATGCGGCAGAACGTGACGGAGACCACCCTCATCGGTCCGGTCTCGGACATCGTAGCGGGAGCCAAAGTGATGCACTTGGAGAAAGCGGCGGCTTTTCTCTTTTACGACAAGGATCATCCGATTCAGCGGGTGATTCATAAGATGAAATATGCGGATCAACCGATGATTGGTTATTTCCTCGGGCGGCAAGCGGCGATCGAGTTTCAATATGCGGATTTCTTCGATGAAATCGACGTAATTATACCCATCCCCCTGCATCCGAAACGATTGAATGAGCGAGGATATAACCAATCGGAGTATATCGCCAAAGGGATCAGTGACGTGACGGGTATTCCGATCGATCTGACGCATGTGACGCGAACGCGTAATACCCCTAAGCAAGCCTTGCAGAGAGGAGAGGAACGTCGCGAAAATATGGCGGAAGCCTTTGCAGTCAATCATCCCGAACAGTTGTATCACAAGCATATACTGGTGGTGGACGACCTGATAACAACAGGAGAAACAATGCGGAGTTGTCTGAAGGCAATGAAAATCATCCGCGGAACAAAAATTACAGTCTTTGCTTTATGCAAAGCACGATGATATGACAAAACATTTTGATTTTTTGATTATTGGCGGCGGTGTAGCCGGTATGAGTTTTGCGCTCAAGGTGGCGCGTGCAGGTAAATACAAGATCGCTTTGTGCTGCAAGACCACCCTCGAAGAAGCCAACACTGCCAAAGCACAGGGAGGCATCGCCTCCGTGACCAACTTATTAGTCGATGATTTCGACAAACATATCCACGACACGATGGTAGCCGGTGACTGGTTAAGCGACCCGGCAGCCGTGGAACAAGTGGTTCGTAATGCCCCCAAAGGCATCGAAGAACTCGTCAACTGGGGAGTCAATTTCGACAAGAAAGAGGACGGACAGTTCGACCTGCACCGCGAAGGCGGCCACTCGGAGTTTCGTATCTTGCACCATGCCGATGATACCGGTTTTGAGATCCAACGCGGCTTGATGGAGGCGGTGCGTAACAACCCCTTCATCGAGGTGTTGGAGCATCATTTTGCGGTAGAGATCATCACGCAACACCATCTTGGTGTGCGCGTCACGCGTCGTACGCCGGATATCGAGTGTTACGGAGCCTATATCCTCAATCCCGAGACACAGAAGATAGACACCTACCTCAGCCGTATCACCCTTATGGCTACCGGCGGAACGGGGGCGGTCTATGCAACTACCACCAACCCCGAGATAGCTACCGGTGACGGAATAGCGATGGTCTATCGTGCCAAGGGACAAGTGAAGGATATGGAGTTTGTACAGTTCCACCCGACGAGTCTCTTCAACCCCGCCGAGACCCATCCTGCCTATCTCATCACAGAAGCCATGCGCGGATACGGAGGTATCCTGCGTCTGCCGAATGGGGAAGAGTTCATGCAGAAATACGATCCGCGTTTGAGCCTCGCGCCGCGTGACATCGTCGCTCGTGCAATCGACAACGAGATGAAGATCCATGCCATCGATCATGTGTGCCTTGACGTGACCCATAAAGATCCGGAAGAGACCAAGCATCACTTCCCCAATATCTACGCCAAGTGCCTGAGTATCGGCATCGATATCACCAAGCAGTATATCCCTGTCGCTCCATGTGCGCATTACATGTGCGGCGGTATCAAGGTTGATTTGGACGGTCAGTCGTCCATCAAACGTCTGTACGCCGTAGGTGAGTGCTCGTGCACCGGTTTGCATGGAGGAAACCGTCTGGCATCCAATTCGCTCATCGAAGCAGTCGTCTATGCCGATGCAGCAGCCAAACATAGCTTGTCGGTGATAGAATCCTACGATTTCAACGAACAAATTCCGGCTTGGAATGACGAAGGAACACTGTCCAACGAGGAGCGTGTGTTGATCGCGCAGGACGTCAAAGAGGTAGGACAGATCATGTCCACCTATGTTGGTATCGTTCGTTCGGATCTGCGTCTGCGTCGTGCATGGGAACGTCTCGATCTGCTCTACGAAGAGACCGAAGACCTCTTCAAACGGGTCAAGGCAGACAAAGAGATCTGCGAATTGCGTAATATGATCAATGTAGGGTATCTCATTACCCGTCAAGCGATCGAACGCAAGGAGAGTCGCGGACTGCATTATTCGATTGACTACCCGAAGAAAGAATCCGAGCATCCGCAGGAAGTTTGGTAAGTTGAAAGGTGAAAGGTGAAAGGAATTTCATTATATAGTGTGACGCCGGTACGAACGGAGGCTAGTGAGGCGGCGGAGCAGAGTACGCAGATCTTGTTCGGCGAGACGTTTGCCATATTGGAGCAAAAACCCCGATGGACTCGCGTTAAACTGGACTCGGACGCTCAGGAAGGATGGGTGGATGCGAAGATGATTTGTCCGATGAAAGCGGAGGAATATGCATCTTATCGTCAGGCTTTGAACGGTGCTGCGACCGTGGTCATGCCGATGGCTTATGCCGTGAGTGAGAACAACGGTCAGACCATCCCGCTTACTGCCGGTACCCGCTTGACGAACTATCAAGCCGGAAGGTTCGAAGTGCTCGGTGTCGGTTTTCGTATCGATCCGGGCATGGTGATTGCAAAAAGTCTCGATTTGAACGAACAAAATCTGCTGCAAGCGGTGCGTTTTTTCCTCAATATCCCTTACCTTTGGGGAGGCAAGAATGCGATGGGAATGGACTGCTCGGGCTTTACGCAGATCATCCTGAGTCTCTTTGGTAAAAAACTTCCGCGTAATGCTTCCGAACAAGCCACTTGCGGACGTAAGATAAGTGCGCTTACAAAGGTCAAAGCCGGCGACCTCGTTTTCTTTAATCACCAATCACCAATGACCAATGACCAATCACCAATCTCCCACGTAGGCATCGTGATAGATGCAGAACGCGTGATTCATTGTTCAGGACGCGTGAAAGTGGAAAAACTCGATGAAACCGGCATTTTTAATGCAGAGACCGGTCAATATTCGCATCATTTAGTCAGTATCCGAAGAATATGAAACGTATTGTTGTTTTTACCGGCGCAGGTGTCAGCGCAGAGAGTGGTCTGGGTACCTTCCGTGACTCAGACGGGTTATGGGAAAAATACCGCATCGAAGATGTATGTACCCATGAGGCGTGGATAAGAAACCCGCAGTTATGTGTCGATTTTTACAATGCCCGACGTAAGGATACTTTGGCTGCCCAACCGAACGCAGCGCATATGGCGATCGCCAAACTGCAGCAAGCCATCTCCGGTACGCGTATCATCACGCAGAATATAGACGACCTGCACGAACGTGCCGGTGCTACCGATGTGGTTCACCTGCATGGTGAGATCACCAAACTGCGTTCCGAACGCAATGAGACGGCGACAGTGCCTCTAGAAGGATGGGAGCAACATTACGGTGACCGTCATCCCGATGGTTCGTTATTGCGCCCGTACATTGTCTTCTTCGGGGAAGGTGTGCCGTACTTTGAAGAGGCATGCCATATCGCATCGCAAGCCGATATCATGGTGGTAGTGGGTACCAGCCTGAATGTCTATCCGGCCGCTTCGCTGATCCATTATGCGCCGGCGAATTGTGCGATCTATTTTGTGGATCCCGGTCAACCGGAGTTCGGCATGTGGGCAGATCGTATCACCCATATCCGTAAGAAAGCCACCGAAGGTGTACCCGAGTTGGTGGATAAATTGATTAGTGAATTAGAGAATTAGTGAATTAGGGAATGAACGCTCTTTATACGATTTTATTGCTTTTGGCGTCGAATATCTTCATGACGGTAGCTTGGTATGGTCATTTGAAACTGCAGCAGACGGGATTTTTTACCAATGCTACGCCTTTGATCTTCGTGATTCTGTTGTCTTGGGGAATCGCTTTCTTTGAGTACTGCCTCCAAGTACCGGCCAATCGCATGGGTTTTGAAGGAAACGGCGGTTCGTTCAGTCTGATGCAACTCAAAGTGATACAAGAGGTGATCACACTTGTCGTGTTTGTTATCTTCTCAGCACTCGCTTTTCACATGCCGCTGAGGTGGAATCATTTCGTGGCATGTCTGTTGCTGATCGCTGCCGTCTATTTTGTGTTCGGCTTCAAATAAGTTTCGGAAGATACTCTGTTTTGATGTTTGTAAGCGCTCCATACATGGAGTCAATCGCTTCCGGGTTAAGGGCTTTTATCTGCGATAAGAGCTCTTTTACTTTCTCTCGCGAACTGACATGCTCGAAGGGGCATAACTTCGTTTGCTTCTCATATCCCCGCATCTCGGCATAGCGGATGATGTCCGCTTCATCGATCAGGCAAAGCGGCCGGATGAGTTGTAGCGGCATCTTGTCCAATTGCAATATCGGCGGCATGGTGGCAAACGTACCTTGATAGATCAGGTTCATCAGTAAGGTCTCGGCGATGTCATCGCGGTGATGCCCGAAAGCGATCTTGTTGCACCCGATCTCTTGGGCTACATTAAATAGCGTCTTGCGCCGATACCACGAGCAGAGAAAACAAGGGTTCTCGATTTTCGATTTTCGATTTTCGATTTTTGATTCAGGAACTTCGCCGATCTCCACGTCGTGTACCAGAAGCGGAACACCTGCTTCGGCGCAGAAGGCTTCCAGGTAAGAGAGGTCAGTGTGATAATCCCGCTCTTTGACGCGCACGTGGAGCGCACTTACTTTAAAAGAAGGCACATGAATCCGTGCGCGGCGACCCAATAACTCGGTCAGCAGCAAGGAGTCTTTGCCTCCGCTCAAACCGATTAGGATATGATCACCGTCAGCGATCAATCGGTAGTCGGCACAGGCTTTATGAAAGCGCTTGGTGAGCCGGTCGCGTTGTTTGTCGAGTGCTATTTGTTCCAGAGTCTTAGGCACCGAGGAGATTCTTTTTTGCTTCGTTTCGCTTGTTCTGCGCTACCATGTCGGTGATCTTGCGGCTCGCCTCTTTCTGCAGTTTGATGCAGAAATAAACCAGTACGAGCGTACATACGCTGGCAGCAATCGGGTTGACGCCTCCGCTCATAGCGATCGAGTCATAGACACCGTGCGCTAAAACAGGGATGAGCAGGATCTTCCATGCGTTCTTGCGGGATTTGTCCACGAAGAGATAGACAGCGTAGTAGAAACCCATCAGGATCGCAAACGCATAGTGACCGGGAACGGCTAACAGCGCACGCATGATGGCCGTACCCATCCACCCTTCACCGCTCGTGAGGACATATCCGACGTTCTCTACCGTCGCAAAACCCAGACTGATGAAGACCGCATAGACGATGCAGTCAAAATCTTCGTCGAACTCAGGACAGCGTTTGAGGAAAAGCCATAAGGCAAGGAGTTTCATACCTTCTTCAGGAATGGCTGCCACGAAGAATGCTACCGTGGTAGAACCGAAAAGAGTGGTCGGTTCACCGGCACCGAAAAGCATGGCATGGATATATTGCTCGATGGTAGCCACCGGCATACAGATGGCCATTCCAAGGAGAAAAGCGCGGAAGACCCAACGGAAGGGTTCGGGGTGCGGATCTTTACGCCAGATATACAATCCTAATAACAATGCTGGCAAGACAGCCGCTGCGATCATGATGCTGTACATAGATATCTTAATTTGGTGTTTCTTTTCAATAGAAAAGCGGGGCATAGTTTTGTACTATACCCCGCTCGGTACCGCGAGCCGGGGTCGAACCGGCACGCCCATCACTGGGCAAAAGATTTTAAGTCTTTCTTGTCTACCTATTCCAACATCGCGGCAGACAGATTTTATCGGCTAAAAGAGCCGTTTCTCGCAAGCAATTATTGCTTTCGATTAAAAATCGGCTGCAAAAGTACTGCTTTTTTTTGACATATGCAAGAAAAAACGCAAAAAGTAGTAATTTTTTTATATATTATACTTGCGTATTTCATTTTTTTTTAGTACTTTTGCACGCAATTTTGTACTATGGCAAATAAACGAAAGATTATTAACGACCCGGTGTTTGGTTTTTTATCCATTCCTAACGAGTTGATTTACGATGTACTGCAGCATCCATATGTGCAGCGTTTGAACCGTATTCGGCAGTTGGGTTTGTCTTATTTGGTCTATCCGGGCGCGATGCATAGCCGTTTCGGTCACTCGTTGGGCGCGATGCACCTGATGCATGAGGCGATCGCTTCGCTGCGGTTGAAAGGGGTAGAGATCACGGAGAAAGAGGAGACGAGCGCTATGATCGCGATTTTGCTGCACGACATCGGTCATGGCCCTTTCTCGCATGTGCTGGAGCATACGATCGTCGATGGCGTAACGCACGAAGATATATCGCTTCTGATGATGGAGCGTATCAATTTGGATCTCCATGGTCAGCTGGATATGGCGATCGCTATCTTCAAGAACGAATACAAGAAGCATTTCCTGCATCAGTTGATTTCAAGCCAGTTGGATGTGGATCGGATGGATTACCTGTGCCGTGATTCATTCTTTACCGGCGTACAGGAAGGTCGTGTGGCGAGTGAACGTCTGTTGAAGATGCTCGACGTCCGCAATGACCGTCTGGTGGTCCAGGTGAAAGGTATCTACAGCGTGGAGAAATTTCTGGTAGCCCGCCGTCTGATGTATTGGCAGGTCTATCTGCATAAGACCTCCGTGGCTGCGGAGCAGCATCTGATCAAGATCCTGAGTCGTGCCAAAGAATTGGCGCACGAAGGCAAGCAACTCTTCTGCTCGCCGTCTTTGCGTTATTTCCTTTACCAGCATGTGACGTTTGAGCTTTTCAGCCCAACCAGCGAGGCGCTGGAGCAGTATGCGTTGTTGGATGACAATGATGTGTTGTCGGCTATCAAAGCATGGATAGCAAGCGATGATAAGGTGCTCAGTTTGCTTAGCCGAAGTTTTATCAACCGTCAGTTGTTCCGCGGCGAAGTACTCAACGAACCGCTGACAGAAGCGCAGAAAACGGCGCTGAACAAGCAGTATGCTTCGGCGCTCGGTGTGACAGAGAAAGATGCGGAATACCTCTGGAGCGAACATGTATCCACCAGTAATACCTATTCGGAGAAAGCAGATTCGATAGATATCTTGTATTCTGATGGTACCGTACGCGATATCGCTGAAGCAAGCGAGATCCTTGATCTTGAAGCGCTGACGCGCAAACCGAAAAAAATGTATATCTTTAAATATCGAATAGATGGAATTTAGTGCAGGACAAATCACGGCCTTGTTGGGCGGACAGTTGTATGGCAATGCGAATGCCATGGTGAGTGATGTAGCGCCGATCGAGCATGCGGAGGCAAAACATCTGACCTTCATTACGGACGAGAAATACTTGCCCTATCTGCAAGATACCAAGGCAGGTGTCGTGTTGATCACACGCAGTGTGGTGGAAGGTAAGATCGCTTTTCCGGAAGGAGAAGGCAAAGCCGGAGGAGCGGTGATCGTGGTGGAGAACGCCCGTGGCGCCATGGGACAACTCTTGTCCATGGTATCAAAAGCCATGTTCCCTGCCAAGAAAGGTATTGAGCAACCCAGCTTTATCAGCGAAGGAGTGGAGATTCCTGCCGATGCGTACGTAGGTGCGTTCGCCTATATCGGTCGCAATGTGCGTTTAGGCGCAGGAGTACAGATTTATCCGAATGCCTATATCGGCGATAATGTGGTGATCGGCGAAGGAACGATCCTCTATTCGGGTGTTCGTGTCTATGCCAACTGCAAGGTAGGTAAGCAATGTATCCTGCATGCCGGTGTGGTGGTAGGTGCCGACGGTTTCGGCTTTGAACCCGATGCACAGGGCGTGAACCAAAAGATCCCCCAGATCGGAAATGTGATCATCGAGGATGATGTAGAGATAGGTGCTAACAGTTGTATCGACCGCGCCATGATGGGGTCGACCATCGTGCGTAAGAATGCGAAAATCGATAACCTCGTTCAGATCGCGCATAATGTCGAAGTGGGTGAGTCCACGTTCTGTTGCGCCCAGGTGGGTATAGCCGGAAGCACAAAGATCGGCAAACATTGTATCCTGGCGGGTCAAGTAGGCGTTGCCGGACATATCGAGGTGGCGGATAACTGCATCTTCGGTGCCCAAACAGGCGTGGCAGGAAACATCAAACAACCGGGTATGTACAGCGGTAGCCCGGCTATCGATGCCGCTACTTGGCGTCGTGCGGTCATCAAATTCAAACAATCTGGAAAACATTAAATCCATATATGAAACAACACACTATCAAAGAGAGTTTTTCTCTCAGTTCGGTCGGCCTGCACACAGGTTTGCAGATAACCGCCACTTTTAATCCCGCGCCGGAAAACACCGGTATTCGTTTACGACGTATTGACTTGCCTAAACAGCCTTGCCATCAAGCCTTGGCGGACTTTGTATCGGGTACAGAGCGAGGCACTGTCCTGGAGCGCGGTAAGTGGAAGATCAGTACGGTAGAGCATGCGTTGAGTGCGCTCTATGCCATGGGTGTGGATAACTGTATCATCGATGTGGACGCTCCGGAGATGCCTATTCTGGACGGTAGCGCACGTATGTTCGTCAAAGAGATTCAGCGTGTGGGACTCGAAGAGCAGGAGGCGGAGCAGCAGGTTTATATCGTGACCGAACCGATTGAGTACGTGTCTGAGCACGGAAATATCTTGCGTATTGAACCATGTGACCATTATGAGGTAGATGTGACCATTGCTTTCCGCTCGGTTCTGCTGCGTGAGCAACATGCTACCTTGACCGATCTTACCAAATATCCCAAAGAGATCGCTGCTGCGCGTACCTTCTGTTTCGTACGAGAGATAGAACCGCTGTTGCGGGTCGGACTCATCAAGGGTGGAGACCTCAAGAATGCACTCGTGATCTATGAGACGGAGATGTCGCAAGACGGTATGGATTATTTCTGCGACAAGATGGGACAGCCGCATCTGGATGCCACCAAACTGGGATACCTCTCGCCGCTGAACTACCAGAACGAACCGGCGCGGCATAAACTGTTAGATGTCATCGGCGACCTCTCTTTGCTCGGTATGCGCATCCAAGGCCGTATCGTGGCATACAAACCCGGACACACGTTCAATACGCAATGCGTACGCCGTCTGCGTAACCAGATCATCAACGAAGAGTAAATAATATATTTGAAACCATAAATTTGAAATCATAAATCTTATGATAAGTCCATTAGCAAGTATTCATCCTGAAGCCAAGATAGGCGAGAATGTAGAGATCGGTCCGTTCGTCTTCATTGACAAGGACGTAGAGATCGGTGACGGTTGTGTCATTGATGCGAGTGCTACCATCTGTCAGTACACCAAGTTGGGCAAAAACTGCCATGTCTTCCCTTCGGCTGTCATTGGCGCTATCCCGCAGGATCTGAAGTTCCACGGAGAAGAGACCTGGACGCTCATCGGCGACAACTGTGTGTTGCGTGAGTTCGTTACCGTTCACCGCGGTACCTTCAGTAAAGGCAAGACCGTGATCGGAAACAACAACCTCATCATGGCTTATTGTCACGTGGCGCACGACTGCGTGTTAGGTAATAACATCATCATGTCCAACACGACCCAATTGGCAGGAGAGGTAGTAGTAGATGATTTCGCTATCATCGGCGGCGGTACACTCGTTCACCAGTTCAGCCATATCGGTAGCCATGTAATGGTACAGGGTGGTTCGCGTATCAATAAAGATGTACCGCCGTATATCATTGCGGCTCGTGAACCGATCGCTTATTGCGGTGTCAACTCGGTCGGACTCAACCGTCGCGGTTTCACGCCTGAGCAGATTCACACGATCCAAGAGGTCTATCGTCTGTTATACCAAGGAGGAATGAATACCACCCAGGCGTTGGCGCATATCGAAGCAACCATGCCGCAGAGTGCTGAACGCGATACGATTGTGGAGTTCGTCAAACAATCAACCAGAGGAGTAGTAAGAGCCTGAGGAAATTCAAGGGCATTCGTAGGGATGCTATTGGGTGATTATAGGGTGATTATTGCGTGATTATAGTGTGATTCGATAAATATACAGAACAACAATATATGGAAGAGCAAGAAAAAAGTCTCAATTTTATTGAGCAAATCGTAGAAAAAGACTTGGCAGAAGGAGTGAATGACGGACGTATTCAGACCCGTTTCCCGCCGGAGCCGAACGGATACTTGCATATCGGTCACGTCAAGGCCATTTGCATGGACTTCGGTATCGCGGAGAAATACAACGGTGTTTGCAACCTCCGTTTTGATGATACCAACCCTGCCAAGGAAGATACGGAATATGTAGAGACCATCGAGCGTGATATCCGCTGGCTTGGTTTCAAATGGGGACAGATCTTCTATGCCTCTGACTATTTCCAGCAACTCTACGATCTGGCGATCATGTTCATCAAACAAGGCAAGGCTTATGTGGACGAGCAGACAGCCGAGCAGATCGCTGAGCAGAAAGGTACGCCTACCGAACCCGGTGTGGCTTCGCCCTATCGCGACCGACCGATCGAAGAGAACCTGCGTCTCTTTGAGGCCATGCAGCGTGGCGAGATAGAGGAAGGTAAGATGGTTCTCCGTGCCAAGATCGATATGGCGAACCCGAACATGCATTTCCGTGATCCGATCATGTATCGTATCATCACTTCGCACCCGCATCATCGTACGGGTACCAAATGGAAAGTATATCCGATGTATGATTTCGCCCATGGTCAGAGCGACTATTTCGAAGGGGTGACCCATAGTATCTGTACGCTCGAGTTCGAAGTGCATCGTCCGTTGTACGACTATTTTATTGATCAGTTCAGCGGTGAGAACTTCTGCGGCTTGAGTCCGTACGGACCGAACTATCGTCCGAAACAGCGTGAGTTCAACCGCCTCAATATCACCTATACGGTCATGTCCAAGCGTAAGATGCTGCAACTCGTCAAAGAAGGTCTTGTTGCCGGTTGGGACGACCCGCGTATGCCGACCGTTTGCGGTCTGCGTCGTCGCGGTTACACCCCGCAAGCCATCCGCACGTTCATGGACAAGATCGGTTATACCAAGGTAGAAGGTATGATTGATCAAGGCTTATTGGAGCACACGATCCGCGAAGACCTCAAAGAGACCGCACCGCGTGTATGTGCTATCTTCGATCCGGTCAAACTGATCATCACCAACTACGAAGGCGAAGGGGAGACCATCATCGCGGAGAATATAGACGGACACGAAGAACTTGGTACGCGTGAGATGCGTTTCGGTCGTGAGTTATGGATCGAGCGTGGCGACTTCCTCGAAGAGGCAGACAATAAGTTCTACCGACTCAGCCCGGGTGGTCGTGAGGTGCGTCTCAAAGCGTCCTATATCATCCAAGCTACCGGTTGCGAGAAAGATGCGAACGGCAATATTACAACCGTTTATGCAACTTACGATCCGAACTCCAAATCGGGTACCGAAGGAGGAAACCGCAAGACCAAAGCGACGATCAACTGGGTAGAGTGCAACAGCGCGTTGGATGCAGAGGTGCGTCTGTACGACCGCTTGTTTGCTTGCGAGAACCCGAGTGCCGAAGAAGGTGACTTCCGTGACCTGCTCAACCCAAACAGCCTGGAGGTGAAGACGATCAAGATAGAGAGCGCCCTTCGTTCGGAGCTGCATGAACCGGTTCTTGTGGATGGAATCGAGCAGGAGAACCACTACCAGCTGCTCAAGCAAGGTTATTTCGTAGTGGATCCCGACACGACGGCTGATCACCTTGTGCTCAACCGTACTTGTTCGCTCAAGGATAACTATCTTAAATGAACACACGCGTCTTTAACGGCAAAGAGCAGATATTCTGCGAATGGCGTCATCGTTGGGTGCGCCTGACGCCGGAAGAGTGGGTACGTCAACAGTTGCTTCACTTCTTAGTGGAGCAACTTGACTTTCCTGCCTCGCTCATGGCTGTGGAACAGGCGATCACGGTAGGGGCGGCGAACAAACGCTGTGATGCTGTAGTCTATGACCGAACCATGCAACCGTTGGTTCTGATCGAATGTAAGGCGGAGACCGTTACTTTGACACAGAAGACGCTCGACCAAGCGGTGACGTATAACCGAAAACTGAATGTGCCGTATCTTTTGTTGTATAATGGCCCACAAATGATTTTTGTAACAATTAAAGCAGATGGAACAAATACTATCTCTCAACGATGCCCTCGATACGCCGACCTTCTACGGCGTGAATAACCAAAATATCCTCTGTCTCAAGAACCAACATCCCGATGTGCGGGTAGTAGCCCGAGGGTATCAGGTGAAAGTGACAGGCGCCGAGAAAGCGATTGATAATTTCGAAGAGGCCCTGCGCAAATGTGAGCAGTTCTGTATCCGCAATAATCGGCTTACGGAACAAGATATATTGATGTTGCTGCATGGTGAAAAACCGCACGAGCAAGCGACGGATAACCTTATCCTGCATGGTGTGAACGGAAAGTCTATCTACGCGCGTTCCATAAATCAACAGGCGCTTGTGCGCGCGTACGAAGAGAATGATCTGCTCTTTGCGGTCGGACCTGCAGGTTCCGGTAAGACCTACACGGCGATTGCATTGGCCGTTAGAGCTTTGAAAAACAAAGAGGTACGCCGAATCATTCTCTCCCGTCCTGCCGTAGAAGCAGGGGAAAAACTGGGTTTCCTGCCGGGTGATATGAAAGAGAAAATCGATCCGTATCTCCAACCGCTCTATGATGCCTTGCAAGATATGATCCCTGCCGCCAAGTTAGCCGAATACATGGAGAAAGGTACGATCCAGATAGCTCCTCTCGCGTTCATGCGCGGACGTACGCTGTCGGAGGCGGTAGTTATTCTCGATGAGGCGCAGAACACCACGGCGCTCCAACTGAAGATGTTCCTTACCCGACTTGGACTTGGCGGAAAGATGATCGTTACCGGTGATATGACCCAGATCGATTTGCCACCGACTCAGAAGTCCGGACTCCGTGATGCTTTGGAACGATTTAAAGGAATCAAGGGCATCAAGATCATTGAGTTCAACGAAAAAGACATCGTTCGTCACCCGCTCGTCAAACGCATTGTGGCAGCATATGAGGGTGAAAAATCTGCGAAGGATGTGGAATAATTGACAAAAATGGTAGAAAAGCATACAAAGTGGCATATACATTTGTATATGTCATTTTTTTTTAGTACCTTTGCCGTCGCAAAAAATCGGTTAAAATCTATACGCACATGAAAATTAACAAATTTCCCCATGCCGCAACGATTGTAGGTGTTGTTGTTCTTGTTTTGACACTTGTCGGTCAGCGTGTTTTTTTGAAGAAGAGTTTTCCGGATCAACCTCTGAAGATCGTACTGGAGAAGAATATTTCCTTGGAGTCCATCGTCGCGAATGACGATGCGGTAGTTGCCAAACTCAAAAAAGGGGATACGGTTCGTTTTTTAGGTGTGGTGGAAGGCTCTCATTATTATCCCTATGGACTTTTAGTGCAAACCCAAGATGGGGAACGCGGACTCCTGCCTGCTGCAGATATGGGCTTTCCGATGATGATGACCAATAAGAAAGACAGCCTGCCCGTGACCGTCAAGAGTCTCTTCCGGGAAAAATCGAAAGTCAAAGGCGACAAAGGAACGCTGAAGTACAATATCGTCAAGGCGAACGGCGAAAAGGCTGCTGTTAATGTGGCAGCTGTACGTCCGATTTTGCCGGACAGCCTGAGTGACATGCAGTTACGCAGAGAAGGCGATTATTATATGACCAAAGAGAAGTTCCAACGTCTCTATATGGGGCATAAGTTGGCAGAGAATGATGCGCGCTATCGCCAGGCTTGGGTCATTGATAAGACGAAAAAAGGATTTTTGGCCTATTATCCGAATATAGAACTTGTAGATACCGATGACGGTAAAATATATAACCCTATCGTTGTCTATGATGCAGACAGTGTGGCTGTGACATGCGGCTATGAGTCGGGACATGGTAATAACCGCTATATCCTCAAATGGATGCCTTTCTTGGGAAAAATCGTAGATACGGATTTCTTCGCGCATTTCATTGAAGGTTCGATATATGGTTCATGGACCAATGCCGACACCGAGAACTACACCGAGAAAGCCAAGATGACATGGAAAGACGTGCCGTTCTATATGTGGATTGCACTGATCTTGTGGGTGGTGTGCGGTCTGGCATGGATGTTCCTCATGGAGACCCTTCCGTTATTGATCTTGGAAGCCGGACTCTACTGCCGATATCTCTATTTCCACCTCAACGATGGCGCGATCGCTTCTATCTTTGGTGTCGTTGCCGCGGTGGCTATCTATTTGTGGCTTGCTCTGATGGCGGTATGGGGGTGCTTATGGCTCTTCCTGCCTATCATCGTGATAGCCGGAATAAGTGCGTGGGCTTACGCCGAACGCATGTTAGGCACTCATCCTCATACCCGTTGTCCCGATTGTCGCCGAATGGAAACGATCGAGTTTGTGAATCGTACGTTCGATCGCGAATATAACGAATGGAGACATGATTCGCAAGCGATTGATTCCCATACGGAAAGATGGAAGACCTGGACCGATGTGACGACCAAATGGAGTGACGGACGAACTACCCATTCGACTGAAAATGAACGAAATCATAGCCGTACGACCACCCTTTACAACGATTACGATGTGTTCTACCATGTCAAGGTGTACCACAAGAATTATAAATGTGCAGGGTGCGGACATTCGGAGTATGTTCCGGAAGAAGAATTGACGGAATTGGATCGTAAATTTACCGGTAGACATACTACCGTTACAGAAACCTGATAAACAGCATATTATTAATCATTTAACTAAAAATCATACATTATGAAGTCTTTCATGGACAAAGATTTCCTGTTGCAAACAGAAACCGCACAGGAGTTGTATCACGAGCATGCAGAGCACATGCCGATCATTGATTACCATTGTCACTTAATCCCGCAGATGGTTGCCGAGAACAAGCGTTTCGAATCCATCGCACAAATCTGGCTCATGGGCGACCACTACAAATGGCGTGCTATGCGTTCGAACGGTGTGGACGAGAAATATTGCACCGGCAAGGACACGACCGACTGGGAGAAGTTCGAGAAATGGGCAGAGACCGTTCCTTACACTTTCCGCAATCCGCTCTACCACTGGACGCATCTGGAGCTTAAGACCGCTTTCGGTATCGAAGAGCGTCTGAATCCGGAGACCGCACGTGCGATCTACGATAAGTGTAATGACCTGATTGCCAACGATCCGAAGTTCTGTCCGCGTGGACTCATGAAACACTACGGTGTGGAACTCGTTTGTACGACCGATGATCCGGCTGACAGCCTCGAGTGGCACAAGATGGTCAAAGAAGATCCGACCGCAGAGGTACGAATGTTGCCGACTTGGCGTCCGGATGCAGGTATGAATATTGAAGCCGCTACTTGGAAAGCATACATTGAGAAACTGGCTAAGGTTGCCGGTGTGGAGATCCGTAACTTCGCCGACATGGTAGATGCCCTCCAGAAACGTCATGACTTCTTTGAGTCGATGGGTTGCCGCCTCTCTGACCACGGAATCGAGGAGTTCTACGATGAGCCGTACACCGACGCAGAGATCAACGCGATCTTCGAGAAAGCACTGGCCGGCAAGGCACTGAGCACACTCGAGATTCGTCAGTACAAGCACGCTTATCTGCACGCACAGGCTGAGATGGATTATGCTTCGGGCTGGACACAACAATACCACTACGGCGCGATCCGTAACAATAACAGCAAGATGTTTGCTCAACTCGGAGCAGACACCGGTTTCGACTCCATCGGTGAGTTTACAACCGCAAAAGCCATGAGTCATTTCCTCGATGAGATGAACAGCGAAGGACATCTGGCAAAGACCATTCTCTACAACCTCAACCCCTGCGCCAACGAAGTGATTGCTACCATGCTCGGTAACTTCCAGGACGGCAGTGTTCCGGGTAAGATTCAGTTCGGTAGCGGTTGGTGGTTCTTGGATCAGAAAGACGGAATGGAGAAGCAGATGATGGCGCTCTCGAACCTCGGTCTATTGAGCCGCCTCGTCGGCATGTTGACCGATAGCCGCTCGTTCCTCAGCTATCCGCGTCATGAGTACTTCCGTCGCACGCTCTGTAACGTCCTCGGCAACGACATCGAGAACGGTATGATCCCGTACACCGGCTACGAGAAAGCCCGCGTTCAACAGATGGTAGAAGACATCTGCTACAACAACGCAAAGAATTACTTCAAGTTCTAATCCCTCTCACACCCCGCTTGCCTCTCAAGACGAGGGGCAGGCGGGTGGTTGTTGGTTGTCGCATATTTTGCGTGTACCAAGAAGAACAAATTCTTGTTATGTGCAAATTTTGCACTACCCAAGAAAATAGAATAAGAGTGAACGAGAAATCCATTGAAAATAGAGGCGAGATAATTATTTATCGTGCGGAAGATAACACGGTACAACTCGATGTGCGCATGGAGAACGAAACCGTGTGGCTGAGTTTGAATCAATTGGCTATGCTATTTGATCGTGATAAATCTGTTATATCTCGTCACATTAAGCGTATCTTCGAGACTGAAGAACTCAATCCGAAAGAGGTTGTTGCATTTTTTGCAACTACCACTCAACATGGCTTTATGAAAGGCCAGACGCAGCTACATGAGGTGACATATTATAACTTGGACATGATAATTTCCGTCGGCTATCGTGTTAACTCTAAGCGTGCTGTGGCATTCCGTCAATGGTCAACTAAGATACTTAAGGATTATCTCATCAAAGGCTATGCTATCAATGAGAAGATTCGTCGTGAGCAGTTGTCGGATCTGCGGCAGTTGGTTCAGATTGTAGGAAGGACGGTACAAAGTAAAGCGGTAGAGAGCGAGGATGAGACGCAAGCTATTTTTGATGTCGTATTGGATTACACGTACGCGTTGGACACGCTTGATAACTATGATTACGAGCGTCTGACCGTCAAAGAGACCACGCCTGAAGAACGCTTCCATGCTACATATGAGAACGCGATGCAAACGATTAGTGCGCTGCGTGAGAAATTCGGCGGTAGCACTTTGTTTGGCAACGAAAAAGATGATTCGTTCAAAAGCAGTATAGGTCAGATTTATCAGACCTTTGGAGGTTCAGACCTCTATCCGAGTGTGGAGGAGAAAGCGGCGATGTTGTTGTATTTAGTGACCAAGAATCACTCTTTTTCGGATGGCAACAAACGTATAGCAGCAACTTTGTTCCTCTGGTTCTTGAACAACAACGGCATTCTCTACCGCGAAGATGGCACCAAACGTCTGGCGGACAATACCCTTGTCGCGCTAACCCTTATGATTGCTGAAAGCCGCACAGAAGAAAAAGACACCATGGTCAAAGTAGTAGTGAATTTGATTAACCAAAAGAACTAAGAAGATGTAATATAATAAAGCAAGAAATTGTTTAATTGGATAAAACGAATAATTATCTATGAAAAAATCAATCTTTCTTTTAATCATTTTGGTTTGTGCGATGAGTGCTCAGGCATATGATTTCAAAGTTGCTAATGATGACGGTTGTGAAATTGCCTACAATATCAACTCCGACGGAGCAACCGTATCTGTGACATATACTGACATAGGAGATCAAACGAATTATGCAGATTTTCAGTGTGATACAATGCGTATCCCTGAATCTGTAGTCTATGAAAACAAACAATATGTTGTTGCCGGTTTAGGGAATCGGTGTTTCAGATTCCTGAATCCGGATATTAAAGTATTGGTGTTGCCTGCTACTATTGATACTATTCCTTTTTTTGCAAAATACAATGGAGAATACTTTGCTGAAGGTGGTGCTTTGCATGGGACTGGTCTGCATTCCATTATAATGGCGGAAAATTGTCCTAAATACGCTACAGAAGACGGTATTCTGTATTCCAAAGACAAGAAAGTATTGCTTGCCTATCCGGCAGGAAATCCAAAAGATTCTGTTGTCTTAGAGGAAGGGATTATAATGTTGGGCTACGGTTCTATGGCTTACGCAAAAAATATTAGATACCTTGAATTGCCCTTAACGTTGAAAGAGTTAGGAGATGAAGCTCTGGAAGAAGTGAATGCTCTTACGCATTTAGTTATTAAAGATAGTGTAGAACGGATTGGTGATTGGGCTTTTGCATGCAGGCAACTGGCTCATCTTACCATTGGGAGCGGAGTAAAGGACGTGGGCATGAACTTTATTGTATCTCCTTTAATTTTTGGCAGAAAAGAATTTGACATTCATATATATTCGAGAGTCGTCACTCCCCCTGCCATTTATAATTGGACGGATCAATATCCGTTTATAAGTGAACTTCCGCGCGAAAGAACATATCTCTACGTACCTGCAAAAAGTATAAATGCATATAGACAAGCAACCGGTTGGAACCAGTTGCCAAATATCTTGCCTATCGAACCGCCTGTTGTTACCGGCATAGATAATGTGCAGGTGTCGTGGGTGCAGAATTTCTCTGCAACGGGCTATGTCTGGATTCTCTATACGGACGAGGCACACACGCAGCGGTATATGACGCTTACCTTTGATGCAAACGGACATTTGACAGGTATTGACTTGGCGGGAAATCAAGCACCAGCACGTGTACCGGCTTTGAATGAAGAGGACGAAGAAGAATCAACGCAATTCGCAGAGTATTACTCGTTTACGATTACAGGTCTCTCTGCGAACACGACCTATTATTTCGTCCGCCAGAGCCTGAACGGAACAGATGTTATTGACGAGGAAAACGGTACATTTGAAACACTATCCAGTACTGAGGCTATTGAAAAAATCAACGATGCCTCTGCTCCCATAAAAGTCATCAGCAACGGTGGTATATTTATTAAACAAGGTGATAAAACCTATACTCTCCAAGGTCAAGAGGTAAGATGAAAGCGAAGTGGGTGAATATAGTGGATAGCTTGCAGGGGAATGTGGATCAGAGACATTATGCACGGCGGATTCCGGGAAACGGGGAATACGGGGCAGTGTGTGCGAAGCCGGAGTTGAGCAAGAGGGTCAAAAAGGCAAAAGCGGAACACCCGACGGCAAAGGCCTTTGCGGAGCTGATGGCGGAGACAAAGGCAATCATGCATGATCCGGAGCGGAAAGCAGAATGGCAGGCTCGATATGAGGAGGCACTAAAGAAAGCGAGGAAATATAACAAGCCTATACAAGGACGGCTGTACGATTATATCAAGCATGAGTTGAGTGAAGAGCGTAAGGGTAAAGGATAAAGGACGGCCTGCGGCCTACAGGACGCGGCAAGCCGCTACAGAGGAAAGTGAAAGGATGAAAACAGGGTATTCTCCCGTAGATGTTAGGGTGACGTCATAGTGAGCACCCGATGAGCATCCGATGAGCACCCGATCAGCATCCGATGGAGACAGATGGAAGACAGGTGGAGGTATGTCGGAAATTCCGACAAACCACTTGAAAGAGAAAACAAATAGCAAATAACAATTAACACAAATATAAATCATTTAATTTTTAGATCTATGGCTAAAATTATTACGTTGGGCGAGATTATGCTCCGCCTGAGTCCGGAAGGACAAGATCGTTTCATTCAGTCTGATCATTTCCGTATCATCCCCGGTGGTGGTGAGGCTAACGTGGCTATTTCGTGCGCTAACTACGGTCACGAGGCGTATCTGGTTACCAAACTGCCGAAACATGAGATCGGTCAGATTGCTGTTAACTCGCTGCGTCGTTACGGCGTGAAGGACGATTATATCGTTCGTGGCGGTGACCGCGTGGGTCTGTATTACTGCGAGACAGGTGCTTCGATGCGTCCGTCGAAGGTTATCTACGACCGTGCACACAGCGCTATCGCTGAGGCTGATCCGAAGGATTTTGACTTCGACAAGATCATGGAAGGTGCAGCATGGTTCCACTGGAGCGGTATCACTCCGGCTATCCTATCTCGGACAAGGCTGCTGAGATCACGAAACTCGCTTGCGAGGCTGCAAAACGTCACGGCGTAACCGTATCGGTTGACCTGAACTTCCGTAAGAAACTGTGGACCAGCGAGAAAGCTATCTCGATCATGCGTCCGTTGATGAAGTACGTGGATGTATGTATCGGTAACGAGGAAGATGCAGAGCTGTGTCTCGGCTTCAAGCCCGATGCAGATGTAGAAGGCGGCGAGACCAACGCTGAGGGCTACAAGGGCATCTTCGAGCAGATGATGAAAGAGTTCGGCTTCAAGTATGTTGTTTCGACGCTTCGCGAGAGCTACAGCGCTACTTTCAACGGCTGGAAGGCAATGATCTACAACGGTAAGGAGTTCTATCAGAGCAAGCGTTACGAGATCAACCCGATCATCGACCGCGTAGGTGGTGGTGACAGCTTCTCCGGCGGTCTGATCCACGGTATGCTCAAGTATCCGGATAACCAGGGTGCAGCTCTTGAGTTCGCAGTGGCTGCTTCGGCTCTGAAGCACACCATCAACGGCGACTACAACCTTGTCAGCGAGGATGAGGTCCTGAGCCTTGCAGGTGGTAACGCGAATGGACGAGTTCAAAGATAAATCCGATATATCGATATTTCGATAAATCGATATACCGAAGTTTTAACAAGAAAAGAAAATTATGGCTAAATTCGATAAATTTGAGGTGATGGCCAAGATTAAGGCTGCACCGATGGTTCCTGTTTTCTACCACAAAGATGTAGAGGTTTGCAAGAACGTGATTAAGGCTTGTTACGAAGGCGGCGTGCGCGCTTTCGAGTTCACCAACCGTGGTGATTTTGCACATGAGGTGTTCGGTGAATTGAGCAAGTGGGTAGCTGTTGAGTGTCCGGAACTGGCACTCGGTATCGGTAGCGTGGTAGATGCTCCGACCGCTGCTCTGTACTTGCAGTTGGGTGCTAACTTCGTTGTAGGTCCGTTGTTCAACAAGGATATCGCAGTTGTCTGCAACCGTCGTTGCGTGACGTATTGTCCGGGTTGCTTGACACCGAGCGAGATCGGTGCTGCACAGGAAGTGGGTTGCGACTTCACGAAAGTGTTCCCGGGTGATGTAGTAGGTCCGAACCTCGTGAAGGGTCTGATGGCTCCGATGCCGTGGTCGAAGATCATGGTTACCGGCGGTGTGGCTCCGGAGAAAGAGAACCTCGAGAAATGGTTCGCAGCAGGTGTTTACTGCGTCGGCATGGGCAGCAAGTTGTTCCCGAGCGACAAAGTAAAAGCCGGCGACTGGGCTTATGTTACCGATAAGTGCAAAGAGTGCTTTGAGATTATTGCTAATTGTAAAAAATAATCCGATATATCGAGAAATCGAGATATCGAAATATCGAATCTTTTAAAGAAAACAAAAATGAATGACGTTAAGAAAGCTGTCATGACCAACTGGCGTTGGGTCATGTGTGCGATGCTCTTCTTCGCCACCACGGTCAATTATATGGACCGCCAAGTGCTGTCCCTGACCTTCAAAGAGTTCATTCAACCGGAATTCCACTGGACGGATAACCATTATGGAACGATCACCGGTGTGTTCTCTATCGCGTACGCTATCTTCTGCCTCTTCGCCGGTAAGTTCATCGACTGGATGGGTACGAAGAAGGGTTACCTCTGGGCGATTGTTATCTGGTCGCTGGGAGCTGTGATGCACGCAGGTTGCGGTATTGCTACCACTTGGTTCGTGAATGGTGTGGACAGCGTAGAGGCTTTGCGTGCCGTAGAAGCAGGTTCTGCTCTCGCCAGTTCGATAGCGATGGTGAGTGTGTGGCTGTTCTTGGCTTGCCGTATGATCTTGGGTCTCGGTGAGGCAGGTAACTTCCCTGCTGCCATCAAGGTAACCGCAGAGTATTTCCCGAAAAAAGACCGTGCTTTTGCTACTGCATTGTTCAACGCTGGTGCATCAGTTGGAGCGCTCGCTGCTCCGGCTACTATCCCTCTGTTGGCGAAAGCTATGGGATGGGAAATGGCGTTCATCATCATCGGTGCGCTGGGCTTCCTGTGGGCCGGTATCTGGGTGTTTGTCTATGACAAACCGCAAGAGAGCAAGCATGTGAACGAGGCAGAATTGGCTTATATCCACTCGGACGAGGCTGAGGCTCCGAAAGAGGCTGTCAAGGAAGAGAAACAGATGTCCTTCAAAGAGGCTTTCAAGCACAAACAGACATGGTCGTTTGCGTTTGGTAAGTTCATGACGGATGGTGTTTGGTGGTTCTTCCTCTTCTGGGCTCCGGCTTATTTCCAGGATCAGTTCGGTATCAAGGCTTCCGATCCGCAAGGTATCGCGTTGATTTTCACGCTCTATGCCATCGTGACGGTAGTATCGTTGTTCGGTGGATACCTGCCGAAGATCTTCGTGGAGAAGAAAGGCATGGAGCCTTATGCGGGTCGTATGTTGGCGATGTTGATCTTCGCCTTCTTCCCGATCATTGCCCTCTTCGCTCAACCGTTGGGCGGCATCTGGGGACCGTGGGCAGTAGCCATCATCATTGGTATCGTAGGCGCAGCTCACCAGAGTTGGAGTGCGAACATCTTCTCGACCACAGGTGACATGTTCCCGAAATCGGCAGTAGCTACTATTACCGGTATCGGAGCTATGGCCGGTGGTATCGGTTCGTTCCTGATCAACAAGGGTTCGGGTATGCTCTTTACCCACGCAGAAGAGATGGGTGAAGCATTCCAGTTCATGGGCTTCAGTGGCAAACCGGCAGGATACATGATTATCTTCTGCATCTGTGCCGTTGCTTACCTGATCGGCTGGACGGTAATGAAAACTTTAGTGCCGAAGTACGAGCCGGTAGTGGTTAAATAAACTGAATAATAGTTAAAGCCGTCATGGCTTCGACGACGGGCACGGCGCGAGTGGCAACACACGCGTCGTGTCTTCCTTTTACACCGGCTTTGGGAGTGGAAGGCGTGGGTTTGAAGACGCAGCGGAAGACGATCTCTGAACCATCGGAGATGCCACCGGAGATGCCGCCGGAGAGGTGGTTGATGGCAGAGCCGGGTTGGGTGACACCTCTAAAACCGGTACCGTACTCAAAGCCTTTGCAGGCATTGATGCTCATGACGGCAAAAGCGAGGTGGGCTTGCAGTTTGTCGAAGATGGGTTCACCTGTACCGACGGGCAGACCGTTGATACGGCACTCGATGATGCCGCCGATCGAGTCACCGTCTTTCTGATACGTGGCGATCGTGTCGGCGAATTTTGCCGGATCGGTCTCTGCGCCTACTTGAACCAAGGTCGCTGAGATACAGATTCCTTTTTGTGCCAATTGCTGTTTGGCGATACAGCCGGCCACAACGCGGGCTGCTGTTTCGCGGGCTGAGGCTCTACCGCCGCCTCTCCAATCGCGGATACCGTATTTCTGTTCATAGACCCGATCGGCATGGCCGACGCGATAGGTGTGCTTAAATATTTCGTAATCCTCCGGTCGTGCGTCTTTATTGCGAATGATAAAAGCGATCGGTGTACCGAGGGTCACTAAAGAACTTTGGCTGTTGGCTGTTGGCTGTTGGCTTATCACCCCTGAGAGCCATTCCACTTCGTCGGGTTCGTTTTTGGCACGAGCGGAGGCACCTACCACTCCTTTTCCGGCACGGCGCTCCAACTCTTCGCGGATCTTCTCGAAGTTAATAGGAAGACCTGCAGGTACGCCGTCCAGTACACCGCCTATCGCTGCTCCGTGGGACTCACCGAAGCTCGTAAACGTCCATTTTTCGCCAAATGTATTCATTGCTCATTTATTTTCGGCACAAAAGTACTAAAATATTTGCATATATGCAAATTATTTTGTAACTTTGCGCCAAATTTTATAAATAGAAAGGTGAAAAATGAAAATTGAAAGGATAAATATAACTATTATATTCTTATTTGCTCTTCTTCAGCCGCTTTCGGCGCAGCAGTTGCCGGATAATCATTTTGAGAACTGGTCGGATAAATTCAAGAACGACGCTCAGCTGGTAGATTGGCATGGCAGTAATGTGTACCAAGTCGGTTCGAAATTCACGTTTATGTATCAGAAACCGGGTCGTACGGGTTTTTGCGCGTACGTGACCGATCGGTCTATCGGTATCCCGAAACTGAACTTGGGTGCTACAGGTCCCGGATATATGAGTTTAGGTGTGCCTTGGCAATACCTGAAGGGTTTGAATCTGAATAGTGCGACGGCGGGTACGGAAGGTGGTATCAATTGGAAATACCGCCCGGACACGATGTCGGTATGGATCAAGCGTGTGGGACCGGCGACCGATATAGAGGATTTTCATTTGTTGTACTATTCATGGATCGGTACTGCCAAGAGTTCGCAGTACAAGAATAAAGTAGGCGGTTGCACGACCACGGAGCGTATCAACGAGGAGTCGGACATCCGTTCGGCGACAGACGGCAACGAGTGCGGCATTGACCAACCGGTGAAGCAGGTAGCGGAAGGGTGGTATCGTGCGCGTGCGAAATATAATGAGTGGACGCAGATCAAGGTGCCTATCCTGTATAAGAACGACGGTCGTCCGACGATGTGTAACGTCATTTTCTCGGCGGGTAACTATCCGGCTTTTCGCGCCAACGATGGTTTGTATGACGGCAACGCGCTGTATGTGGATGATGTGGAACTGATCTACTCGTCCCGTATTGACAAACTGACCATCAACGGCAAGGAATGGAAGGGTTTTAACCCAAACAGCGAGAAAGAGCAAGTGGTTAAGTTATCTGAGCTGGGTGTACAGACTTCGGAAATCAGGATAGCCGGCTATCGGGGTATCGGTACGCTGATCAATATCAAAGGCGAGAAGGCGAAATTCAACGGCCGCAAACTGGATACGCAGGAGATGACCGTGATGCCCGGTGAGATCAACGGCAAACCGTGGGTGATCACCGTAAAAGCGGAAGACGGAAGCAGTGCACACACGTATAAGGTGAGAGTTGAAAGGTGAAAAGTGAAAGGGAATAGTGAAAGTGTTTGGATTGGATTTTAATACGGTTGACTATATCCTTTTAGGGACGTTATTGGTACTTTTCCTGGCGCAGATTTATTGGTACGCGCGCTATATGTGTGCCCCTGCGCGCAAGATGAGGAAGAGTCGAAAGTCAAAAGTCGAAAGTCAAAAGACAGCCGAAACGCCCGGAGTGACGGTGGTCTTGTGTGCGCATAATGAGGCATATAATATATCGAACTACCTGCAAGCCCTTTTGACGCAGGACTACCCGGAGTATGAGGTGATCGTGGTGGATGATGGTTCGGAGGACGAGACCCGTGCGATGATCGAGCGGTATATGGTTCACGACGAGCGTCTGCACATGACTTTTGTGCCTTACGGCGCACGTGTGGGATCGACGAAGAAATTAGCCTTGACCCTTGCGGCAAAGGCGGCGAAGTACGACTATCTGTTGCTTACCGATGCCGATTGCGTTCCGGAGAGCAATCAATGGATCCGCACGATGATGGCGGGATTTGAGGAAGTACAAAGTGACAAGGTACAAAGTACAAAGGATCTTGTCTTGGGCTTTAGTCCGTATTTTATTGAAAAAGGACACGTGAATCGTTTGATTCGTTTTGATACTTTGTTCAACGGGTTACATTATTTGGGCGATGCTCTCTGCGGACACCCGTATATGGGCGTGGGACGTAACTTGGCGTACCGCAAGTCGCTCTTCTTTGAGTCGGGTGGTTTTACCCATTCGATGACGAGTAAGGCCGGAGATGATGACCTGTTCGTGAACCATCTGGCTACCAAAACGAACACGGCGGTAGTGGTGACACCGGAGAGTTACATGTGGTCGCTGCCCAAGCGAACGATGAAAGAGTGGATTCAGCAGAAACGCAGACATCTGTCCGTCTCGCCGAACTACCGTTGGGGCACGAAGATCCGTTTGCTCATGGAGCCTCTCACGCGCGGATTGTTCTATGCAGCGGTGCTGTATGTAGTGGTCAGTTATCAGTTATCAGTTGTCAGTTTGGCAGCACTCGGCTTGTTCCTGTTGCGGTGGATGATCCAGACGATGATACTCAATATATCCGCTCGCAAGATGGGGATGAAACGATTCTGCATGGCGAGTGTGTTGTGGTTTGATGTCACGCTTCCACTGGTGAACCTTTGGATGCTGATTGTCCCGAAAAGAAAGAATACAAAATGGTAAAATAAAGTTTAATGTTTAAAGTTCAAAGAATATGGCAGAACAGAAAGAATTAAAGATTAACATCGCCCAAGACAAGGCACAGGGCGTGTTCGCAAACTTAGCGCTTATCGCGCATACTCCGACGGAGTTCGTGTTGGATTTCGCACAACTGATGCCGGGTGTTCCGCAGGCAAACGTAGTAGCTCGCGTAGTAGTAACGCCGGATCAGGCAAAGAAGATCCTTGGCGCATTGCAGAATAATATCGGTCAATACGAGCAGAAGTTCGGTACGATCCAACCGATCGGCGGCCCTGCTCATGGAAATACATTACCGTTGACCTTCACAGGTGGTGAAGCCTAAATGAATTGAAAATTGAAAATTGAAAATTATTGATACTATGAAAACTTTCCCAGCATCGCAGTTGATCATCAATGCAGATGGTTCTGCGTTTCATTTACATCTTAAGCCGGAGTTCTTGGCGGACAAGATCATTCTTGTCGGCGACCAGGACCGTGTGAATATGGTAGCATCTTTCTTCGACGAAGGATCTATCGAGTGCGACGTACAGAGTCGTGAGTTCCATACTATTACCGGTAAGTTCCAAGGCAAACGTATCTCGTGTATCTCGACGGGTATCGGTACCGACAACTGCGATATTGTGATGAACGAGATCGACGCGTTGGCGAACATCGATTTTGAGACCCGTACGGAGAAGGAGAACAAGCGCTGCTTGGACATCGTGCGTATCGGTACCTGCGGCGGTATGCAAGAGGACATCCCTCTGGGTACGTTCCTGGTAAGCCAGAAATCGATCGGTTTCGATGGTGTCTTGGCTTTTTATGAGGACCGCGACAAGATCGCTGATGTAGGTTTTGAGAAAGCCTTAGTGGACTTTATCGGATACCCGAAGAAAGCCGCTGTGCCGTACGTGGTAGCAGCTAATCCGGAGTTGGTAGATCGTATAGCGAAGGACGATATGATGCGTGGTTGCACGATCGCAGCGAACGGATTCTATGGTCCGCAAGGCCGTGTACTGCGCGTACCTCTGGCAGTACCCGATATCAATGAGAAGATCACCGCTTTCCGTTACGAAGGTCAGCGTATCACGAACTACGAGATGGAAGGTAGCTGTATCGCCGGTCTGGCACTTCACATGGGCCACCGCGCTATGACCGTTTGTTGCGTGATCGCACAGCGTAAGATCGAAGCGGCTAACACCGATTATAAACCGCGTATCAAAGAGTTGGTACGCACTGTACTAGAGAGAATTTAACTTTAGCCCTTAGCTTTTAGCTATTAGCTTATGAAGAAATTATGTGTTATCTTGGCAGCCGTAGGGATTCTCTGCGGCTGTCGAAAGAAAGAAACTTCTTTCCAATACAACGTGGATAAGTTCTATGACCTTGAGATCCTTCGGTATGACGTGCCGGAGTTTGAGAGTTTGACGCTGCAACAGAAGCAGTTAGTGTATTGCCTGAGTGAGGCTGCTTTGTGGGGACGCGATATCTTGTATGACCAGAACGGTCGTTATAACCTGCGTATCCGTCGGGCGTTAGAGGCATTGTATCTCAATTATCCGTACGAGAAGGATACCGAGGAGTTCGCCGCTTTTGAGCGTTACCTCAAGCGTGTATGGTTCTCCAACGGTATTCACCATCATTATTCGGAGGATAAGTTCTTGCCGGAATTTGACCAAGGATGGTTCGAGAAGGCTTGCGAGAAAGCACATGTGGAGTATGATCCGGAGATCCTGCCCGTTATGTTCGATGGGAAAGTGATGCCGAAACGAATGACCGCTCAGGATGGTATCGACCTTGTGGCTAACTCTGCCGGTAACTATTACGGCGAAGGTGTCACGCAAGCGGAGGCGGAGGCATGGTATGCTGTGCATAAGGACAATAGTCCTGAACCGCTTTGGATTGGTTTGAACTCCCAACTTGTCAAGAACGAGAAAGGTGAGATCGAGGAGCGCGTGTATAAAGTAGGCGGACTGTACGGTGAGGCTTTGGATAAAATAGTAACTTGGCTCAATGAGGCTTTGCAGTTTGCGGAGAACGAAGAGCAACGCACGGTCATCAAGTATCTGATCGAGTTCAATCAGACAGGTAACTTGCAAGCTTTCAATGACTATTGCATTGCTTGGGTAAAGGATCTGGAGAGCCGCGTGGACTTCGTGAACGGTTTCACCGAGACCTATTCCGACCCGTTGGGTATCACCGGTACATGGGAGTCGATGGTTAACTTCAAAGACCTTGCGGCTACCAAGCGTACGCAGTTGATCTCCGACAATGCACAATGGTTTGAGGATCACTCAACGACCGATCCGAAGTACAAGAAAGAAGAGGTGAAGGGTGTAACGGCGAAGGTTATTACGGCAGCTATCCTTGCCGGTGACTGTTATCCCGCAACGCCGATCGGTATCAACCTGCCGAACGCCAACTGGATCCGCAAAGAGTACGGTTCCAAGTCCGTGACGATCGACAACTTGATGCATGCATATAACGAGGCTGCCAAGGGTAACGGTTTCAACGAAGAGTTCATGATCGACGATGAGATCCGCGCGATCTACGAGAAATATGGCGCGATGTGCGGCGACCTGCATACCGATTTGCACGAATGTGTCGGTCATGGTAGCGGTAAATTGATGCCGGGCGTCACCAAAGACGCGTTGAAGGAGCACGCTTCGACGATCGAAGAGGCGCGTGCCGACTTGTTCGGACTCTATTATCTGGCTGATCCCAAACTCGTTGAGTTGGGTCTGCTGCCGAACAAAGAGGCGTATAAAGCCGGTTATTACCAGCAGATGATGAATGGTCTGATGACGCAGTTGGTACGTATCGAGCCGGGTAAGGACATCGAGGAAGCGCATATGCGAAATCGTCAACTCATCGCCAACTGGTGTTATGCCCACGCGAATGGTGAGATGGAGATCATCGAGCGGGACGGTAAGCACTATTTGCAGATCAATGACTACGAAGGTGTTCGTCGTTTGTATGGTGAACTGCTTGCAGAGATCCAACGGATCACTTCGGAAGGTGACTATACTGCTGCCAAAGAGATGGTTGAGACGTACGCGGTGAAGGTGAATCAAGATCTTCACAAAGAGATTCTGGAGCGCTATCAAAAACTCAACTTGGCGCCGTATAAAGGTTTCGTGAATCCCAGATATATCGTAGAGCGCAATAAGAAAGGCGAGATCACGGACATCAAACTGGACTTCACCGAAGGTTATATCGAGCAGCATCTGCGTTATTCGAAAGAATATAGTCCGCTACCGGATGTCAATTAATGTACAATGTACAAAGGACAATGTACAAAGGGATAACTCTTCCCATATCAAAAAGTATCGCCAACAGAATTCTGTTGTTGCAAGCTATCCATGGAGATCCGCTTATGCGGGTCTCTTCGGATATGCCGGACGATGTGATCGTGCTGCACGATGCCCTGATGGCATTGCGTGCACATAAGAAAGACGAACCGCTGACGCTCTATCTGAAGAACTGCGGTACGGCATTGCGATTCTTGCAAGTTCATCTCGCCAAATGCTATCCGGGCGAACCGATCACTCTTACCGGTGATCCGCGTCTTATAGAGCGGGACGGCAAACCGACAAGTCAGACTACTTCGGCAAGGATATTGCATGGCGAGAATATTCCTGTTGAACCCAACGAGTCGCCCTATATCACGATGTCCCGTAAAATCGCTGAGGCGTATCCGAATGTTTCGCTCGAAGCCGATTGGTCTGCCGCGGCTTTTTGGTATGAGTATGTCGCGATTCATGGCGGGGAGTTGATGATAGAGGGCTTGAACCCGGATAGTTTGCAGGGCGATAAGATTGTTGCCGACATTTATTCAAAATATTTTGGTGTGACCACCACTTTCACCCCTACCGGCGCTGTGGTCAACAAGGGGGCATCAGCTATGCATCAGCTATGCATCCTAGACTTTAGTAATACCCCCGACCTATTCCCACCGATAGCATTGACGTGTGAGCGCTTGGGAATAGAGTTGCAGGCTACCGGCATAGAGAATCTTCGCCATAAAGAGTCTGATCGCATTGAGGCTGTACGTTTGCGCGAAGTGCGTAATGACCATCGAATGGCGATGAGTCTTATGTGCGCCGACTTTCCGGTGTCGATCGAAGAACAAGCATGTATCGCGAAGAGTTATCCCAATTTTGTTCCGCAACATATTACGCCGATTAAAGGTGTCAATGATGACAATTTAGGCAAAAAACACGCATTGTCCAAACTAATTCACGCGGCAACGAGCGAGTATGTGTGGTTGCACGATGATGATGTGGTGTTGCCTGAGGCAGTTAATGTACAAAGTGACAAAGTACAATGTACAAAGGCTGATTTAATCATTTTGCCGCTTCGCATGGAGAGTCTTTACGACAAACCTTCTTTATTAGAGCGACTCCAGATAGCCGAATACGCGGCGATACAGGAACTCACAATGCGTTCTGCCAAACGCGGCAAAGCTGTTATGTGTTCGGGGGCAAACCTGATTGTAAAGCGGGAGGTGTGGTTGGAATGCGAGAAGGACTTGCTCCCTGAGATACCGAGCGGCGACGATATGTTTCTTCTCGAAGCCATTAAACGTCGCGGGTATAAGATTGGAGTGATAGATGAGCCGGCTTATACAGCTATCGTTCGTCCGCTGACGAGTTGGAAGGCGTTCTTTAAGCAGCGAATGCGTTGGGCAGGGAAAGCTCCGAAATACACGGATCTGGATATTATTCGTTGTGGAAGGCTTGTGGCATTTGCTAATGTCCTTCAGCTGATTTGCCCGCTGATCATTCTGATTAAGTTCCCCATAGAGTGGTCACTCATTAAAGCTCGCGAACCACAAACCAAGTGGTACATGGCGTTGCTGCTTGAAATTGTCTATCCGTTCTATCTTCTTATCTGCCTTATCGGCGGTTTATTTCGTAAGAGTTGGTAGGCATTGCTATCAATATGCAGAGGTGATCCCACCGTGAATCATTAAGCAATCAATAAGTAATATCTAAGTAATCACTAAAGTTTTAACGTCCTGTATTATATACATAGTATATAATACTATAGATGTCGGATGTGATCCGACGAAAAAAGACGGAGGAAAAATTCGCATGAGAATTGTGAGAAAAGTGAGAAATCTCACAATTCTCACTTTTCTCATGCAAAAATTCGTTATGACGTTATGAGGTCATGACGAGATGACGATGGGAAAAAATGTGGAGTATAGCGGACTCGAACCGCTCACCTCGACACTGCCAGTGTCGCGCTCTAGCCAGATGAGCTAATACCCCGTAGGTACGCACACGCATGAGCGTGCGCGTACCTTATTGAATAGATTATACTACTCCGCTGAAGCCCATGAAGGCCATGGCGAGGAGGCCGGCGGTGAGAAGGGCGATAGGTGTGCCCTTCATTGCTTCGGGCACTTTGGCAAGGGCTAATTGCTCGCGGATACCTGCGAAGAGGATGAGTGCGAGGCCGAAGCCGAGTGCGGTTGCGAAAGCGAAGAGAGTGCCGGTTAACATGCCGTGCTCAGCGCCCATCGGCAGTTTCTCCGTGCCGTTCGCTACGAGAATAGCTACACCGAGGATACAGCAGTTGGTGGTGATCAGCGGCAGGAAGACACCGAGTGCCTGATAAAGCGACGGGCTGATCTTCTTCAGGATGATCTCGATCATCTGCACAAGGGCAGCGATGATGAGGATGAAGAGGATGGTCTGGAGGAACTCGAGTCCCCAAGCGACGAGTAACATCTGCAGCAGATAGGTAACGACGGTTGCCAGCGTGAGGACGAATACCACAGCGGCACTCATACCCATGGCGGTGTCGATCTTCTTGCTGACGCCGAGGAACGGGCAGATACCCAAGAACTGGCTCAATACGATATTATTAACAAATATCGCAGAGATGAAAATCAAAAAGTATACCATAAAATCATTTACAATTTAATCATTTACCATTTTTTCATTTATTCTGCAACTTGTTGATAATAACCATCAAGTATGCCAGTGCGATGAAGGCACCCGGGGCGAGGACGAAGACGAGTGCTCCGTAGTTATCCGGGAAGAGGTGGAAGCCGAAGCATGCACCTGTTCCGAGCAGTTCACGAACTGCGCCGAGAAGGGTGAGGGCGAGGGTAAACCCAAGACCCATACCGATTCCGTCGAGTGCGCTGAGGCCTACGCTGTTCTTCGCTGCAAACGCCTCTGCACGACCGAGAACGATACAGTTCACTACGATCAGCGGGATGAAGAGTCCCAACACGTCATAGATAGCGGGCAGATAAGCCTGCATGAGGAGCTGAACCATCGTCACGAAGGTAGCGATGACGACGATGAACGCCGGGATACGTACTTTATCCGGGATGAGGTTCTTGAGGAGCGAGATCACTACGTTCGAGCAGATGAGCACGAACATGGTAGCCAAGCCCATAGACATACCGTTGATAGCACTGGTGGTAGTAGCCAGGGTCGGACACATACCGAGTACCAGTACAAAGGTCGGATTCTCTTTGAGAATGCCGTTCGTTAAAACTTTTAATCCGTTACTCATAATACGTCCTCCTTAACTTCATTTACCATTTGGTCATTTACCATTTCTTTACTCACTTCGTTCATACGATCTGCTTCGCCGTATGGGTCATTTATTGAATCATTTTGTGATTTATCCAACTGGCTGGCACCGGTATGTGCCTCTACGCCGAACTGCTCTGCGTAAGCTTGGTTGATAGCCTTGAGGAATGCGCGGGACGAGATGGTAGCTGCTGTGATAGCATCTACGTCACCACCGTCTTTTGATACTTGGAGTGCGCCACCTTTGCGGCCGATGATGTTCTGACCGGGTTTGTCGGCGTTCTTGAACCAATGCTCCATGTGCGAACCGAGGCCCGGAGTCTCTTGATGCTCGAGAATCTCGTAGCCGAGGATGTTTCCTTCTTTATCGAAGCCGACCATTACGCGGAACTGGCCACCGAAACCATCTACAGCGGTCTCGACAGCATAGCCTTCCTGACCGTTCAAAACGGCGAGTTTGGCTGCCTCCTGTTTGGCTTTCTTTTGTGCCTCGATATTTCCGAGCGTCAACATATAAACGCCGGCGAGGGCAGCAGCAGCAACCATCGCGATGATGGTGAGGCTGAGTGCCATGTTCTTAAATGAACTTTGTAACTTTTCCATAGTTGTCCTCCTTATTTCTTTTTAGGTTCGCCGAAACGTTGCGGACGAATCTTGTTCAACAATGGAACGCAAGCGTTCATGATCAGGATAGCGAAGGACATACCTTCGGGGTACGCACCCCATGTACGGATGACCATCATGATGAAGCCGATACCGATACCGAAGATGATCTTACCCCACGCGCTCATCGGGCTGGTGACGTAGTCGGTAGCCATGAAGAAGGCACCGAGCATGAGACCACCGGAGAGGAGCTCGTACGCTACATATTGACCCGCTTCCATGCCTGCCGGCGTACCGATCCAAGCGAAGAGAGCCACAGTAGCGATGATCGATACCGGGATATGCCATGTGATGACGCGGCAGCAGATGAGGAACAGACCGCCGATGATGAGTGCGAGTGCGCAGACCTCACCGAGCGAACCGCCCATGACACCAAGGAACGCGTCCTTGAGAGCCGGCAGTTGATCTACGAACGAGGTATCACCTGTTTTAGCAATATGCTTGAGGTAATAGAGCGGGGTAGCACCTGTCTCTGCGTCGAGGTAGGACGTGTTGAATCCTTGCGGCACAGGCCAAGTGGTCATCTGCGCAGGGAAGGAGATGAGCAGGAATACACGACCTACGAGAGCGGGGTTGAAGGGGTTTTGTCCCAGACCGCCGAAGGTCATCTTACCTACACCGATAGCTACAACCGCGCCGATGAGTACGATCCACCAATCGAGGCTGGACGGGAGGTTGAAGGCGAGGAGCAGACCCGTGAGGACTGCGGAGAGGTCGCCGATCGTTTGTCTTTGCTCTTTGAGCAAGAAACGGCTGATGAGCCATTCGGTGAGCACGCAAGCGCAAACCGAGATAGCCGCCGTGATGAGAGCTCCTACACCAAACTCGATCACTGATACCACGTAAGCGGGCAGCAGTGCGAGAATGACGAGTAACATGTTCCTGCGAACGCTGTCACCGCTATGTGCGTGAGGAGCCGGAGCAACAATTAATTTTTTCATATTGTCATTTACCATTTGTTCATTTATTTATTCATTTGACCATTTGGTCATTTTTTCTCGGCTGCGGCAGCGGCGGCACGTTCGCGGAGGATAGCGCCGACTTTTGCTTTGGCAGGACGGATACCGTCGAGCAGACGACGATGCGCAGGACAAGCGAAGACGCAGCAACCGCAATCAATACAATCCATTACGTCGTGCTTCTCGCAGTCTTCCCACATCTCGAGTTGACTCATTCGCTGGAGCAGATAGGGTTCGAGACCCATCGGGCAAGCCTGAACGCACTTACCGCAACGGATACAGTTCTCTTCCTCCGGACGGATAGATTCCGCTTCGGGCAAGAAGAGCAGGCCGCTGAGGCGTTTGTTAGCCGGCATGCCTTCGATATGATCCATCGCGCGACCCATCATCGGACCGCCGCCAATGATCTTACCGGTGTCAACAGGTACACCACCTGCGAGGGCGATGACCTCCTCGATCGGCGTACCGAAACGAACGGAGTAGTTACCCGGTTTAGCCACTTTCTTACCGGTAACAGTCATGACGCGGCTGATGAGCGGTTTGTTCTTCTGAACGGCCTCGTAAACGGCATAGATGGTAGCAACGTTATCCACTACAGCGCCCACTTCGATAGGCAGCGCACCCGAAGGTACCTGACGACCGATACAAGCGTCGATGAGTTGTTTCTCACCACCTTGCGGATATTTGAGTTTGAGAGGCACTACCTCGATGCCCAGTTTGGATTGCGCCAACTTGGTCATATGTTCGATCGCATCTTTCTTGTTGTTCTCGATACCGATGATCGCGCGATCGACGCCCAGGGCACGCTTGAGGATCTCGATTCCGACGATGATCTCTTCGCCATGCTCAAGCATCAACTGATGGTCGCAGGTCAGGTACGGTTCACACTCTACACCGTTGACGATCAGCACTTCTGCTTTCTTACCCGGAGGCGGCAACAGTTTGACATGTGTCGGGAAACAAGCGCCACCGAGTCCTACTATACCGGCAGCAGCGATCTTGTCGATGATGGCTTTTGGCTCCAACGGGCACGAACGGATGAGGTCCGGCGTACGGTCAATCTCCGGCAACCACTCGTCACCTTGTACATCGATGAAGATAGCTTGTCCGGGAGCACCCCATGCGTCGGTCCAATCACCGATCTTAGCGACCGTACCACTAACCGGCGAGCAGATGTTCGCACTTACGAATCCACCGGCTTTCGCCAGCAGTTCGCCTACTTTCACTTTCGCTCCGACTTCCACTACAGCTTGTGCGGGTGCACCGATATGTTGCACAAGCGGGATGATGGCTTGCTTGGGCAGCGGGCACTCCGTGATACGCTGGTGTGCGGAGAATTGTTTGTTGTCACGCGGATGAACTCCGCCTATTTTAAATGTCTTCATAATTCCATTTGGTCATTTACCATTTACCATTTATTTGACCATTTGGTCATTTTGCTTGCACTCTTGCGGTTACATTCGGGAAGACAGCTCTCGGTGTCGGCAGTGCTTTGATCTTAGCGGCAATAGCGGGATCGAATCCCTTCTTCTCACCACCTTCTGCTGCCGGCGCTGCCTCTTCAGCCGCTGCAGGCGTCAGGATTTTCTTTACCTCGTCCATGGTAGGATCACCACCTACAGGGCAAGCCAAACCGTCCGTGTTGCCCGCTTTGACGCACGCTTCTGCGAAATTACGGCAACCGGCGAATCCACATCCGCCGCAGTTAGCACCCGGTAACACAGCGGTCACAAGGTCAATGCGCGGATCTTCTTCCACTTTGAAGTACAGGCTGACCACATACAGCAGGCACGCTGCCAAGAAGGCGATCACACCTAAGACTCCCATAGAAATCAGAATTAAATTCATGTCGTTTATTATTTAAAGTTATTATAATTTTCGAGCTGTGAACGAGAACTGCGTCTGCAGGCGGTGCTTAAAGACGCTGAGGCCGATGTAATAGAGCGCGATGCCGCAGAGGGATAGTGTCCCGACGACGGCTTCGCTCCATTGAGTAGTAAAATCAAGGATGGCGATGATGGCGAGCATCACAATAAAAGGCAGAATGTACGCGAGTAGTACAGCTTTCCATGCCAGACGTTCGCGAACTTCTACCTCTACCTTATCGCCTACTTGAACAGGCTCCAGAAGGATGACATCCATCTCTTTCTGTTGGCTCTCGGATGACATACACATCGAGCGGGCTTTACAAGCCGAACAGGCACTGGTTTGCACGATCTCAACGTGCGCCTTATTGCCGTTGATGCTTAACACCACACCCTCATGTCTGATCATTTCGTCCATGTTCATAATTTTTGCGGCTGCAAAGATACAAATTCTTTTTCACATACGCAAGTGCGCGCGTACTTTTTATAAAAAATTACACGTTTTTTGTCAAAAAGTACAAAAATTTCAACATTGTATTTTCCTCTTTCAACTTTTTTTCGTACCTTTGCATGCTAAATTTGAGATAATATGCCTAGAACCTCATCTAAGATTACAAATACGCCCACGGATACGGCTCGCAGAGCGATCAAAGTGGAGAAACCCGGAGTATGGGAGTCGGTGCAGCGTTTTTTTGCTGCCCGTGAGACCCGTATCGTCTTGGGGATTGTGTTGCTGACGTTTGCCGTGATAGCTTTGTTGGCGTACATCAGTTATTTATTCACCGGAACCTATGATCAATCGATCCTGTCGATGGACAGGCCGGATCGGATTGCTAACCGTCTGCAGATCCGCAATATGTTGGGTTTGCCGGGCGCGATGTTGGCGTCGTTCTTGATTGACGGCAGTTTTGGTTTTGTATCTCTGTTGCTGATCGTGATGATCGCTATTTACGCTTTGCGTCTGATGCATGTGGTCAAAGATATCCCTGCCATCAAGTTGTTCCTATGCGGTTCGTTCTGGGTGTTATGGGGTTCGATCACGTTAGGTTTTGCGCATAACACGGTTCATCAGTTGGGCGTGTTCCTCTGGGGCGGTGCTTTTGGCGCTACCTGCGCACAATGGTTAGTGGGCTATGTGCGTGAATTGGGTACAGGATTGATTCTGTTGGCTTCGCTGACGATTTTCCTGATCGTGACCGATCCGCGTTTCATTGACCGCTGCAAAGCGTTTGGAGTTTGGGTAGCAGGTTTGTTTGCCAAGAAGCCGAAAGTAGAGCCCGAAGAACCCGAAACGCCGGAGACCCCTGCAGAGCCGGAAGGAGGCGAGATCGTGGTGGATATTCCTATTGACAAGGAGCCGGAGGATGAGGGCAAGCAAGATGATGTGGCGTTCACGATCGAGCCTGTTGCCGAGGAACCGGAGTCGGAAGAATCGGAAGTGACGGACGAACCGCTTGGCGATGAGCCGCTGCCGATGGATGAACCGATCGAGGAAGGCAAGAAAGACGCGGAATTGGAGATCGAGGATGTCGTAGAAGAAGAGTTGTACGACAAAGATCCGGACAAGTTGTTGGAGAAGTTAGGTCCGTACGACCCGCGCAAAGATCTGGAGTTCTTTAAGTTCCCGAGTCTGAACCTGCTGAAGGTGTATGACAATGAGAACGCGCCGATCATCGATCAGGAGGAACAACGTGCGAACGGCGCACGTATTGTGACCACTTTGCGTAACTATGGCATAGAAATTGATAGTATCAAAGCAACGGTCGGACCGACCGTGACGCTCTATGAAATAGTGCCGAAGGCAGGTATCCGCGTGGCGAAGATCCAAGCGCTGGAGAACGATATCATGATGAGTCTGAGTGCAACGGGTATTCGTATCATTGCGCCGATGCCGGGTAAGGGAACGATCGGTATTGAGGTGCCGAACGAGAAACCGCAGGTGGTGAGCATGCACTCGGTGATCGCGTCCAAGCGTTTCCAAGAGGAGCAGAAGATGAAACTGCCTATCGCGTATGGTCGAACGATCACGAATGAGGTGTTTATGTTCGACTTGGCGAAGACGCCGCACTTGTTGGTAGCCGGTGCAACCGGTACGGGTAAGTCGGTGGCAATCAACGCGATCATCACTTCGCTGCTGTACAAAAAACACCCGGCGGAGTTGAAGTTGGTGATGGTGGACCCGAAGATGGTTGAGTTCGCGCCTTACAAGCCGCTGTTGAAACATTACTTGGCGGCGATGCCGGACACCGATCCCGAGCAGATTGTCATCACCGATTGCGACAAGGTGGTCAATACTCTGAACTCGCTCGTGATCGAGATGGAGAACCGTTATAAACTGCTGATGGACGCCGGTGTACGTAACTTGGAGGACTACAACGATAAGTTCGTGAGACGTCGTCTGAATCCGGCTAAGTTGGTAGGCGATAGCCTGCATCACCAGTACCTGCCGTATATCGTGATTATCATCGACGAGTATGGTGATTTCATCATGCAGGCCGGCAAGCAGGTGGAGACGCCGATTGCCCGTATCACGCAGAAAGCGCGTGCGGTCGGAATGCACATGATCTTGGCAACGCAACGTCCGTCGGTGAACATCGTCACGGGTGTCATCAAAGCCAATATCCCGACGCGAATTGCCTTGCGTACGCAGAGTGTGATTGACTCGCGAACGGTGCTTGACGCCAAGGGTGCGGAGCAGTTGATCGGTCGCGGAGACTCCTTATACGCAGGTAACGCCAGCATCACGCGTGTGCAGTGTGCGTTCGTCGATACGCCGGAGGTCGATGAGATCGTCAAACATATCTCGAAGCAGCAGCGTTATACCGAGCCGTATCAGTTGCCGGAATATGTCGGCGAAGGCGGTGAAGGCGAGGCGCTGGCGCCGGGATCGGTGGATCTGAAGCGTCTGGATCCGATGTTTGCCGATGTGGCACGTTATGTGGTCAGCAAGCAAGAGGGGTCGACGAGTCGCCTGCAACGTGCGTTCGAGATCGGTTATAACCGCGCCGGTAAATTGAGCGACCAGTTGGAAGCAGCCGGTGTGGTTGGCCCGAACAAAGGTCCGAAGGGTCGTGACGTGCTCATCACCGATCTGGATGCACTGGAGAAATTGTTGGAAGAGCTGGGCGTTAAGTAGGCAAATCAGACTAGCGAGACACTATCGAGAGAGAATCGGATCGGGGGAATCTCGGGGGTGTCTCGGGAGCAAATAGGGAGTAATATGGGTTCATTACTAATCATTTTAACCATTCTCAGTTCGTTCTTGACGAACTTGGAGACGAAGACTTTGCAATCGGAGTTTACGGTGACGGTTGCCGAAGAGGTGAACGCACCGATGAACTTTCCCGGTACGCTGACCATGCATGGCCAGTTGTTCCGCTTGGAGATGTTCAATATCGAAGCGGCTTACGACGGCAAAACGCTGTATATGTACTCGCCGGAAACGGACGAGTTGACGCTGACCAATCCGACGGAAGCGGAGTTGGTGGAAGCGAATCCGCTGTTGTATGCGAAAGCCTTGATTCCGGTATGCAATGTAGTCGAGAAAACAAGCAACGACGGGTTACAAACGATCGTGACCTTAACGCCTAAAGATCAATCAATTGGCATCAACCGATTTGTGTTGCGAATAAGAAATAACGACCTGATGCCTATGCAGTTGGAGATCAAAGAAGGCAAGAAGATCTCGACGCTCAAACTGAAGGAGCCGAAGTATCTGGAGTCGAAAGAAGAAAGTCAAAAGTCGAAAGAAACATACGTGGTCAAAGGAAGTAAAGACACGTATATAAATGATATGCGCTTATGAGAGTAAAATGTTTGATAATAGGTTCAGGACCGGCAGGTTATACAGCTGCTATCTATGCGAGTCGTGCGAACTTGGAGCCGGTACTGATTGAAGGTCCGCAGTTAGGCGGACAGTTGACAACCACGACCGAGGTGGAGAATTTCCCCGGGTATCCGGACGGCGTAGAACCGTTCACGATGATGGACGATATGCGTCGTCAGGCAGAGCGTTTCGGTACGCAATTCGTTTCCGGCATTGTGACGAAAGTGGATTTTTCGACATCCCCGAAGAAGGTGATCGTGGAAGATGAGATCGAGTACGAAGCTGATGCGGTTATTGTAGCAACGGGAGCTTCGGCACGCTATCTGGGCTTGGAGTCCGAGCGTACCTACCGCGGTCGTGGTGTGAGTGCTTGTGCAACTTGCGACGGATTCTTCTATCGCAAGAAAACGGTAGCCGTAGTAGGCGGCGGTGATACGGCTTGTGAAGAGGCGAATTACCTCGCAGGCTTGTGCGCGAAAGTATATATGATCGTGCGTAAGCCGTACCTGCGTGCGTCGGAGATCATGCAGCAGCGCGTGCTGAACAATCCGAAGATCGAAGTGCTCTTCGAGCATAACACTTTGCAGCTGACCGGCGAAGGAAAAGTGCAGGGAGCCGACCTTATTTACCGCAAAGGTGAACCGGACGAAGAAATACGTCATATCGATATTGACGGATTCTTCCTGGCGATCGGTCATCATCCGAATACGGACTTGTTCAAGGACTATCTGAACCGTGACGCAGAGGGTTATATTTTGGTAGATGGCGACAGTCCGCGTACGAACGTGCCGGGTGTTTTTGCAGCCGGTGATTGCGCCGATCCCCATTACCGTCAGGCGATCGTGGCAGCCGGTTCGGGTGCGAAAGCCGCTATTGAAGCAGACAAATATATCAAGAGTCTGTAAGGAACATTATGATACGAAAAAACGCTCGATGGATGAACCATTGAGCGTTTTTTTGTTAGGGAGCGGTTGTATTACTCACCCTCTACCGGCAGTTCAGCAGCCGGAGCAGCCGGAGCCTCGTCGATAACGATAGCCGATTGCTCTTCATTAACTACTTCCTGTCCTTTGCTGAAGCCTACAGCAGCAATGCTGAAGACGATGATGAGGGCGATAAGCGTCCAAGTTGCTTTCTCCAGGAAGTCAGCCGTCTTGGGGGCGCCCATCACTTGGTTACCGCTCGCGAAACCGGCAGCCAAGCCTCCGCCTTTACTATTCTGAACCAACACCAAAAGGGTCAGCAGGATAGCAGCGATGACGATTAAGATAGTAATAAAAATGTACATAGTTATTAATTTAAAATGTTATTTTCTACAAAATCGGCTGCAAAGGTACTGCTTTTTTTTGAATTATGCAAGCATTTGCCAAATTTTTTACCATTTTGCTACCGTATCGTTGTATATATTCTCCGCTATTTCGGTGACGATGATGTCGCATAACTCATCTTGTACGTCGGTAAGTAGCCGGCTGGCGTCGAAGGTCTGCGAAGCCGAATAGGTCTTGTCAAACGACTCTTCGGGGTATATGTTATTGGTGAAATGAACGGTCACGCGAATGGTCAGTTTGCTCTCCGAAGCGTAACTGTCCACGGAGATAGCTCCTTGCGTGATGTCGTATCCGACGATCTCGCCTTCCAGTTCAAGGTCTCCGCCTTTGCTGAGGATGATCAAGCGCGTCTGGCGTTGGAATAAGTCGCGGATACCTTCCGAGAGGTGCGGACTCAAGTTCGGATTCACCATCGCGGCATTGTTGGGGAAGTCGGCGATAGAGATCGAGTGCGTGGTCTCGTAGTTGATGTTGGCGCCGTTGAACTTATAGCTGATCGAGCAGCCGGAGAACGATAGCAGCGTCAGACAGCAGATCCATATGTTTCGATTAATCCAAGCCATACTCCTTTATTTTACGATATAATGTTCTTTCCGAGCGACCGAGTCGTGCCGCTGCCTCTTTGCGGTTGCCTCCGGATAGCTCGAGCGCACGACGGATAAGTTCTTTCTCGCTGTCATCGACGCGAAGAGATGCCTCTTCGACGGGAAGGATATCCTCGGTCTCGCGGGAAGGCGCAATGTCTTCGGGCTCGCGAAGAGGCGATTCGTCGATCGTACGAGATGTCGAAATCTCGAGATGTCGATTGTTAGTGAGCAGTGCTTTGAGTTCCTCGAGGTCTTTCTTGTTCTGCATCACCATGTTATAGAGAATGCCGATCTCATGAGAGTAGTCTTTGCCGGTCGGTTCTTTGCTGGACGTACGAAGGACGATTCCTTGCTGGTTTTCTTCCGCAGGCAGGTAGCGCTGCAGGGTCTCGGCGTTGATCTGGTGATCCAACTCGATGGTAGCGATCTGCTCGGCAAGGTTCTTGAGTTGGCGGATGTTTCCCCTCCAATAACTGTTTTGCAGCAGACGTGTCGCCTCTTCGTTGAGCGAAAGCGGCGGCATCTGGTAGCGGTTGCAGAAATCCACGGCGAATTTACGGAAGAGCATAGGAATGTCTTCTTTGCGCTCGCGCAAGGCTGGTACACGTATCTCAACGGTGTTGAGACGGTAATATAGATCCTCACGGAAACGGCCGTCATCGATGGCTTGCCGCATGTTGAGGTTAGTGGCCGCCACAACGCGCACGTTCGTTTTGCGCACTTGGCTCGATCCCATGCGCAGGTATTCGCCGGTCTCCAATACACGGAGCAGACGCACTTGTGTCTGCAGCGGCAATTCGCCCACTTCGTCCAAGAAGAGCGTACCGCCGTCGGCTATCTCGAAGTAACCCTTATGCTCATTTTTGGCATCTGTGAAGGCACCTTTCTCGTGTCCGAATAGTTCGCTATCGATCGTTCCTTCAGGGATCGCGCCGCAGTTGACGGCGAAATACGGTCCATGTTTGCGGGCTGAGAAAGCGTGAATGATTTTCGGGAAATGCTCTTTACCGACACCGGATTCTCCGGTGATGAGCACACTCAAATCGGTGCGCGCTACTTGCACGGCTATTTCGATGTCGCGATTTAGGAGCGGACTCTGTCCGATGATCCCAAAACGCTGCTTGATACTTAATAATTCTTGCTGTGTCATACCAAATCTGACAAAATGTCATGCAAAAGTACAACAAAATTTGCATATATGCAAATATTTTGCCTAAAAAAGTCAAAAAACTTGCATATGTCAAATATATTTCGTAATTTTGCACGCTAAATTAGATAAAACTGCGAAATTATGTATAAACAGGTTAAACTTTTTGCGTTGGGTATGGTGGCCTTTCTGGCTGCGAGTTGCGTAACGCAAAAACAGATTACTTACCTACAAGATGCAAATGCTGCGAAGGCAGATTCCATCAATGCGCATTTTGTTCCCCGGACAGAGACGATTATTCGTTGCGGAGACGCACTGACAGTATTTATTTCAGCGTTGGATAAAGAGGCTGTTGCTCCGTATAATTTGCCGGTAGCTGTATTCAATTCTCCGGGTTCGACACAAGTTCAGACGACTCCGATGTTGCAATATTATACGGTGGATGAGGCGGGCGATCTTGAATTGCCTGTCCTGGGCAAGGTGCATGTAGCCGGTCTGAAACGTCCGGAAGTGGAGGCTGTGATTAAGCAAAAATTGGAGACGCAGGTGGTTAATCCGCTGGTGCAAGTGAACTTGATTGGAGCGAAAGTGTCGGTAATGGGCGAAGTGGCTCATCCCGGACAGGTAGGAATGCCTAAAGGACGTATCACGATTTTGGAAGCTATTGCTGCATCCGGTGATCTGACACCTTACGGCCGTCGAGACAATGTGTTGGTAACGCGTGAGGTAGATGGAAAAATGGAAATGGCGCGTGTAGATTTGCGCAGTGCTGATTTATATACTTCGCCTTATTATTACTTGCAGCAGAACGACGTGATCTATGTATCGCCTAATAAAGTGCGCGCTATCGGCAGTACCAACTCCGGTTTGTGGTTAAGCATTGTATCGACCGCTTTGAGTGCGGCTACAGTAATTGTAACGGTTGTTAAAAAATAAGCAGAATGGAAAATAAGACGAACGAGATAGATGTACGCAAGATTTTGCGTTTGGTATGGGAGCACTGGTGGTGGTTTGCCGTAGGTGTAGGTGTGTGCGTACTTTTGGGTACAGCGTATTTTTTGCGTAAAACGCCCAAATGGACGACAGATGCCAGTGTGATGTTACGTCAGAAAGAAGGGGAGACTGGCTTGAATGCTTTGTCTATGTTAGGCCTATCCGGAAACACGGCTGCAGAGGATGAAGTGGTCGTTTTTTCTTCGCGCGGTTTGTTATACCAAGCGATCGATGCCTTGAATATTTGGGATGCCTCTTCCAAACGCGGAGGTTTGCGTTGGGAAGGTGAGTTCCGCAATCCGGCGTTGTCGATAGATTATTTGTCTTTGACAACAGATGCCAAGAATCGCCCGTTTGTGGTCAAGGTTAAACCGACGAAGAAAGGTTATACGGTAAAGACCAAGATGGGTTTCTTCTGCCGTTCGACGCGCCGTGTGGCGGATTTGAATGCGCCGATTGAGACGGGAGTTGGTACCTTGTTGATTCACGCAAACCGCCCGTTGAGTTTGGATACAGCCTATCGGGTAGTGCATAAACGCAGGGAGTTGGTAGTAGCCGGATATCAGAATGACATCACGGTAGCGCTCAATAAGAAAGAGTCGAATATCATTAAGTTGTCCACGAAGTCCACGAACCCTGAACGTGACAAGGCCTTGCTGCATCAGATGATTGAGCAATATAACCTGAACGCGATCGTAGACAAGAACCTGTTGGCTACGAATACGGCAGCGTTCATCGACGAGCGTTTGATGATCATCAGCAAAGAGTTAGGTGAAGCGGAAGAGGCGGTTTCTGAGTATAAGGAGAAGAATAACATCGCGGATCTGAATACGCAGGCGCATTTGTTCCTGCAAGCCAGCAGCCAGGAGCAACGGGCGATGGCTGAGATCGAGACACAGTTGAGTTTGGTAGATTATATCGATGATTTCTTGCGTGATGAGACGAAGCGGAACAGTTTGATCCCTGCCAATATCGGAGTGACGGACGCTTCTTTGTCCAGCGGTTTGTCGGAGTACAATGCTTTGCAGTTGCAACGGATGCGAATCTTGCGAACCGCTACCGATGACAACCCGGTGATTGAGCAGATGAATTCCCAATTGGTTTCCATGCGACAGAATATCATGGAGACGATAGGGTCGGTGCGCGAGAGTCTGAAGATACGTCAGCGCAGTTTACAGGCACAGGATACGAAGTTCAATCGTCAGATTCAAGATGCGCCTGAGCGTGAACGTGAGTATGTGCGCGTTTTGCGTCAGCAGAAAATCAAGGAGCAGTTATATATCTATCTGTATGAGAAACGCGAAGAGAACGCGTTGATGTTAGCTGCTACCACGATGCCGGCGAAGATCCTGGATATGCCGCAACGCGATGTTCGTAGCCAGAGTCCGAAACTGATTAAACTGCTGGTGATATGTATCTTCTTGGGCTTGATGATTCCGGCAGGCTTGCTTTACTTGTACGTGCTGTTTAACGACACGATTGATGATGCAAAGGATTTCGAACAACATGTGAAGGCGCCGATGTTGGGCCAGTTGGTACAGAACTCCCGCAATGCACATATCGCTATTCACGAAGGCGAATCGACCGTTTCGGCGGAGTTGTTCCGCTTGATTCGTACGAACCTGCGGTTTGTGCTGCCGCCAGAAGCGAAGAATCCTGTCATCTTGGTGACCAGTTGTATCAACGGAGACGGTAAATCGTACGTTTCCAGTAATATCGCGTTGTCTTTGGCTATACTGGGAAAGAAAGTGGTGTTGGTCGGCATGGACATCCGCAAACCGATGTTGGCTACTTATTTCGGATTGAAGGACAAAGGTCATCTGACGGATTATCTGGCAGAACCGGAGATTGCATTGGAGGATATTATTGTTCCAAGCGGCGAGCATAAGAATCTGGATCTGATTCCGTGCGGTACCGTTCCGCCGAATCCGGCAGAGTTACTGCTCTCGGAGCGTGTGGATGAGTTGTTCCGTGAGTTGCGTAAGCAGTACGATTACATCATCGTCGATACGGCGCCGGTAGCGTTGGTAAGTGATACGTATCAGTTAGACCGCATAGCCGATCTGACACTCTTCGTTTGTCGGTATAAATACACGCCGAGCGAGATGGTTGAGTATATCAATAACGTGGTCGAGCAGCAGCGAATGCATAATGTGGCTTGTGTGCTCAACGGCGTCAAAGGTCTTCGTGCCGGCTACGGATATGGGGCTACCAAATCGTAAATGGTAAATGTCTAAATCGTAAATGACGTGGTAGTTTGTGTAGCAGAGAAACCTTCGGTGGGTGCCTATATAGCTAACGTGCTTGGCGCAAAGCAGAAGCATGACGGCTATTTTGAGGGCAACGGATACCAGGTGACGTGGACCTTCGGTCATCTGTGTGCGTTGTTGGACCCGCAGGAATACACGGAACAATGGAAGGCATGGAGCCTGAGTTCGCTGCCGATGATTCCGCCGCGTTTCTCGATCAAGGTGTCCGGTGACGCCGGCGTACACAAACAGTTCAATGTGATCAAGAGTCTGATCGCGCAAGCCGACGAGGTGATTAACTGCGGTGATGCCGGTCAAGAGGGAGAGTTGATCCAACGCTGGGTCTATCAACAGGCGGGATGCAAATGTCCGGTGAAGCGTCTATGGGTGAACTCGCTGACGGAAGAGGCGATCCGCGAAGGATTCAAGCAACTCAAAGATCAATCGGAATACCAACATCTGTATGAGGCGGGCATGATGCGCGCGATAGGCGATTGGTTGTTGGGTATGAATGCTACGCGTGCATATACTATAAGGTACGCGAGCGGGCGCGGGCGCGAGAGACAGGTGCTTTCTGTAGGACGTGTGCAGACGCCGACCTTGGCCTTGGTGGTAAAACGACAGGCGGAGATTGAACATTTCGTCCCGCGTACGTACTGGGAACTCAAAACACTCTACCGGGATACGCTCTTCAGCGCCCAATTGCCGGCGGAGGAAGATGACTATGCCATCACTTCCGAAGAACAAGGACAAGCCTTGGTGGACAGCATCAAAGATCTGCCGCTGACGATCACTTCCGTAGAGAAGAAGAAAGGGCTTGAGTTCGCACCTAAGTTGTATGACTTGACTTCGCTGCAAGTCGATTGCAATAAGAAATTCGGTTTTTCGGCTGAGCAGACGCTCCAACTCATTCAATCCTTGTACGAGAAACGCGTGACGACCTATCCGCGTGTGGATACGACCTATCTGAGCGATGACTTGTATCCGAAAGTGCCGGCTACTTTGGCGGGTATTAAAGATTATTTCCCGGCCATCACGCCGCTCTTGGGCTTGAAAGCCGACGGGAAAAAAGGGGAAGGGTCATTGCCTAAATCCAAGAAAGTATTTGACAACAAGAAAGTTACCGACCACCACGCCATTATTCCTACCGGCCAACGACCGGAAGGATTAACGGCAGAAGAGAAGAAAGTGTATGACCTTGTGGCGCTACATTATATCGCCGCTTTCTATCCCGAATGTGAGGTGAGCAACACGACTGTTTTGGCGAAGGCAGGTGAGATCGATTTCAAGGTGACAGGTCGCGAAGTGTTGAAACCAGGATGGCGGGTGGTATTTGATGATAAGGATGAGAAGGATGAAGGGGTGAATAGTGAAGGGGAAGAGAATGCCAAATCCCTACCGGCTTTCACGAAAGGAGAGAGCGGACCTCACGAGCCGGTTTTGAAAGAGAAAACGACAACGCCGCCGAAATATTACACGGAAGCAACGCTCCTACGGGCGATGGAAACAGCCGGTAAGACGGTGGAGAACGATGAGTTGCGCGAGGCGATGAAGGAGAATGGAATAGGTCGTCCTTCCACGCGTGCAGCGATCATCGAGAAGCTCTATCAGCGCAAATATATTGTCAAACAAGGTAAGTCTCTTCGTGCGACGGAGACGGGTATCAATCTGATTCATTTGATCATCTCGCCTTTGCTCAAATCGGCCGAATTGACCGGTCTTTGGGAGAAGAAACTGCGCGAGATCGAGCGAGGCGAATATACCGCGCAGGATTTCTTGGCAGAACTCAAAGAGATGACCTCCGGCGTGGTCAAAGATGTCAAAACAAACAAAGCCGGCATGCTCTGTCCGGTATGTCGTCAGGGCTTGATTATTCGCGGTAATACGCAGTATGGTTGCTCCCGTTGGAGGGAAGGATGTACCTATAGAGAACCATTTTGACAAGTCAATTTAGCAAAAATGCACTATTTTGTATTATTTCCGTCAATTTTTCCACATAAAGTTGACGGATTTTTTGTACCTTTGCCGCCGATTTGTAACGCGTATGTGCGTATTAAGAGGAAACAAACAAATAAATTTAATATCAAAACAAAATCTCTTTATGAAATTGAACTTAAGAGTGTTCCGTACCATGATGCTTTCGGCTCTGCTTTTGGTAGGCATAGCTGCTGAGGCGCGTGTGGTGACCGGAACGGTAAAGGATCCTACGGGAGAGACGATTATCTCGGCTTCCGTAGTGGTGAAAGGTACCACGATCGGTACAGTGACGGATTTCGACGGTAATTATACTATCGATGTGCCGGATGACGCGAAGGTGCTTATCTTCTCCTACATTGGTATGAAGACGCAGGAGTTGAACATCACCGGCGACGTGATGAACGTGGTGCTCTCTGAGAACAGTGAAGTTCTGGAAGAAGTCGTTGTAACCGGTTACGGTACAACCAAGAAACGTGACCTCGTGACCGCAGTTGCTTCTGTCAGTGCAGACCAATTGAAGGATGTACCGGTAGCTAGTGCTTCTGAGGCATTGCAAGGTAAACTGGCGGGTGTAACGGTTACAACCCCGGAAGGTGATCCGGATGCGGATATCAAGATCCGTGTGCGTGCCGGAACTTCTTTGACCCAAAGCAATGACCCGTTGTACATCGTGGACGGTTTCCCGGTTAGTTCGATTTCGGATATTGCTCCCGGTGACATCGCATCCATGGACGTTTTGAAGGATGCTGCTGCTACTGCTATCTATGGTGCGCAAGGTGCCAACGGTGTAATCATCATTACCACAAAGGATGTCGCTTCTTCGGAAGATGACAAAATGCAGATTCATGTGGACTATACCGGTTATGCAGGTTGGAAAACCATGGCTAAGCGTTACGAGATGATGAATGTGCGTGACTATGTGTTGATGCAATATGAGGCGGCTCGTACCCTGAAGGGCGCAGATGGCGCAGATGGCGCTTTCTATGAGTATTTTGACCCGGTTTATAGTCAAACCAAACTGGCTGCAGACAAGCAAAGCATGCAGGCTATACTTGATTATTGGGACGATGGCACGCACTATCGGAATTGGCAAGAAGAGACCTTTGGTTTTACGGGTATCAACTCGAACCATAATATTTCCGTATCAGGAGGTAACAAGTTGGCTACCTTCAACTTGACGTACGGTCGTATTGACGACAAGGGTATCATGTACGGCTCGAATTATTCGCGTAACAATGTTTCTTTCAAAGGTAAATTCAAACCGCTGAAGGGCTTGACGATTGGTGTAACGGCTCGTTATAGTAATACGAATGTGTTGGGTTCCGGTATGAATACGGCCAATGACGGTGGCGGAACAACGACGGAGAGTCGTGTTCGTAACGCAATTGCTTATTCACCTGTTACCTTGTTTAAGCAAAGTGCATCCGCTGATCCGGATCATGAGGCGTTTGGTTCGCTCTATGACCCGATCACTACCATTGATCATAACTATAAGAAGAAGACGGATAATAAGTTCTTCATGGACGGATACGTACAGTATAAGTTCTTGAAAGACTTTACGTTGAAAGCAGATGTAGGTTACGAGAGTCGTGATGTTGCGAAAGATAATTTCTTTGGTTCTACTACCTATTTCTCCGGCCCGAATGGCGTAGCTCAAGGTGTTAAGCAGGCCAGTGACGGTCAGCCTATCGGTGCGAATAAAGGCAATGCGGTGGCAACGGATTACAAGACTTCGCGTTTCCGCAACGTGAATACGTTTGAGTATGCCCACAAATGGCTTGACGCACATAACTTCTCCGTTTTGGTCGGTGAGGAAATGAATATTTACAAGGGAGAGATTCGTACCAACTCGTCTTATGGTTTTGATAAGACGATGACAGGTCCGGAGGTCTTCACGCATTTAGGTTTGGCGGCTGCAGCCAGTACGACGAACGTCATTGATCCGACGGATAACATGTTGTCGTTCTTCGCTCGTGCCAACTATGATTACAAAGGACGTTATTATATCACGGCTACTTTCCGTGCAGATGGTTCTTCCCGTTTCTCGAAACAGAATCGTTGGGGTTACTTCCCCTCTGTAGCAGCTGCATGGCGTATTGTTGATGAGCCGTGGATGGAGCCGGCACAGAATGTGATGTCCAACCTCAAACTGCGTTTGAGTTACGGTTCGGTTGGTAATAACCAAGTAGATCTGGGTTATCTCCGTTCGCAGTATTATGCAATTCCGGCGGATAAGTCCAACCATTCGACTTCCTATTGGACGAATATTATTGCAGATGGTACGGATGGTTCTTCGACCAAGGAGATCATTGCTGCTAACCCGAATCTGAAATGGGAAACGACCATCACCCGTGATCTTGGTCTGGACTTCGGTTTCTTCAATGAGCGTTTAAGCGGAACGTTGGATCTCTATTGGAATAACACGAAAGACCTGATCTTGAAATATAAACTTTCTACAGGTGGTTACAGTTACCAATATCGCAATATCGGTTCGACCCAGAATATGGGTGTTGAGTTCTCTCTTACCGGCGTTATCTTGGATAAGCGCACCAAAGATTTGAGTTATTATCTCTCCGTATCGGCGAATATCGCGCATAACCGGAACAAGATTATTGATTTGGGCGGTATGGACAACTACCCTGTATGGAGTGGCTGTATCAAGACGAACTATGACAACTCGGACTATGAGTATAACCTGTATGTAGGCGATCCGGTTGGTAATATTTACGGTTATAAGACAGACGGTTGGTATACGCCGGAGGACTTTGACTTGTACAATGCTACGACAAAAACATGGATGAAACTCAATCCGACTACCGGTAAATATGAGACCATTACCACGAAGTTGGGAACTGCTCGTCCGGGTATGACGAAGTTGGCTTCGGAGGAGCGTACGATATTGGGTAATACCCAGCCGGTTGTCAATGGTGGTTTTGGCTTGAACTTCAATATCGGCGGTGACAACTGGGGTAAGTTTGATGTCGCTACCCAGTTTACGTATAGTGTCGGCAATAAAGTGCTGAACCTCTCTGCATTGGATTATTCGACGATCATTGAGTTGACCATGTATCGTAACTGTGCAGCATCAGTCGGATATGGTAACCGTTATTCGTTGTATGCCATGAACGGCGCTAATTTCGAGTCCATTCCGGAGACCAAGGGTGTTACTACCAGCATGGATAAATCGAATTTTGCCGGTGACGTATATGTAGATCAGGATGTAGTAGCGGGAACGAATTATGCAGCACTCGCTTCTCTGCTGGCTGAGTCCAATGCGGGCGCGAATGTAGCCAACCCGATTTCTGAGAAATTGGCTTTGACGGACAAGTATGTAGAGGATGCAAGTTTCTTGAGAATGAATACCTTAACGGTAGGTTACAGCCTTCCGGAGAAGCATCTGAAGAAAGCGCACATCCAGAAATTACGTGTGTACTTCACTGCTTCCAACCTGTTCTGTATCACCAAGTATTCCGGTCTGGATCCGGAGGTGGATACGCGTTCGAAATTCAACCCGTTGGCAACGAATGTAGATTTCTCGGCATTCCCGAAGAGTCGTGCATTTAACTTTGGTTTGAACCTTTCGTTCTAAAAAGTCGATTTATTAACGAATAATAACACAATGATAATATGAAAACGAATAAATTGATATGGGGAATTCTCGTTGCTGTTCTGGCAACTTCCTGTAATTTCTTGGAATCGGAATCTCCCTCGGCAATGGATGTGAAATCCGTTTTCCAGAATCCATCGTTAACGGGTCAGGCTATAGCCGGCGTATATGATGTGTTCGGCGGAGATAGAGGTTATCGTAACCGTTTGGCTTGCAGTTATGCAGGTATGAACACGGATGTAGAGCGCGGTTATAAAGGCCAAGGAAAAGGTGCATGGAATATCTATACGATCACTCCGGTATGTAGCGACCTGACCAATGCGGAAGGTAAAGATGCATGGGGTCATTTCAATGTAGGTATTGAGCGCTGCAACAAGATCATTGAGGGCTTGGAGGCTTATGCTGATTTGAAGGATGAGCAGATGTCCTATTATTTAGGTGAGGCTTATTTCTTGCGTTCTTTCATGTACATGGAGATGGTGAAACTGTGGGGTGATGTACCGGCTCGTTTTGAATCGCTGGAGAAGAATCCGGAGGGTGCAACAACTCCTAAAACGGATCGTAATGTGATTTACGAGCAGCTCCGTGCGGATCTTAAGAAAGCGGCTGAGTTGTTACCGTGGTCGAAAGATTGTCCGGGTACTGCAGTGAATAAATCCGATCGTCCGTCGAAGGCGGCTGCTTATGCCTTGCTGATGCGTAACGATATGCTCTATGCCGGTAAATCCATTCGTCCGGCTACCTACAAGGAAGGTCCTGTTGAGAATGTAGATGCCGCTATGCGTAAGGCTTTGTATGAAGAAGTACTGTGGGCATTCGCTGAGATCCAGAACGGATCGGGAGAAGACAATAAACTGCTCCAAGACAAGGGTGGTGTTTCCGGTTACGAGCGCGTATTCCGCAATGTATGCGAAGACGTGAATGATTATTACAACACGGAGATGATCTGGGAGATCCCGTTCAATATCAACTCGCGCGGTCAGGTGCTCCAATACAACTGCCCGAAGAGTTCGGATGCATTGAAGGGACTGAAAAACAATACTTCCGGTTCCACCAACTCGGCGGTAATGATCGTTCCTACCTTGTACTACGATTTTGCAGAAGGCGATGTACGTCGTGATGTTACCATGGCTCCGTTCCAATGGATATATGATTCGGGAACCAAGTTCAACAAGGATGCGGACAAAGTACAAGCTGCTTTCCCGTCGGTTGATGTGTCTAAGAAAGAGAAATTCCTGTATCAGAAGATGCAGAATATTGCTGAGTTCTATGGCGCTAAATATCGTGTAGAATGGATGGCTCGCGAACGTCAGGGTAATGATGACGGTGTCAATTTCCCGATTATTCGTTATGCTGATGTTCTGCTGATGGCGGCTGAGGCTACGCTGGGCGGTATGACAGGTGATGTACCCGCTAATATGTATGGCGTCAATGGTCAGGCTTGTTATGACCGCGTTCGTCAGCGCGCTAAAGTGGCAACCCGCGATTTGACAATGGAGAATATTCAGGAAGAGCGTAAGTTCGAGTTTACCGGTGAGTATATCCGCAAATATGACTTGATGCGTTGGGGTATTTTACAACCGACATTGGTAGAAGCCCATAAGCGTTTGGACAACATGAATCAACATATGGGCGAGTTCGCCGGTATGAACGATACGATTTACTATAAGTATAAACGCGCAGACGAGTTCGCTTATGCAGATGGTATCAAAGGATTTGTGCTCGATTCGATCTATGGATTGAAGAAAGGTGAGAAAGGCAAACCCGAGACTTATGATGCCTCTACCGGTTGGACCTCGAAATGTGTCTATGCGGATGAAGATGGTCGTTTCTTGTCCTCTTCATCGTATATGCTTTTCGATCGTGAACATCCGGAGTACCTGAATTCCCGTCAGTTGTGGCCGATCTTCAATGTGAACTTAGGCGCACCGAATCTGTGGAATGATTATGACTACGCAAACATGTAGTCTATGAATGATATGAAACGTATATTCCTGTTGTTGGCAGTGATGTGGATGGTGCTCTCGTGTAAAGGGACACAGGAGCAACCATCTACACCTGTGATAGATAAAGAGAAGTTAGTCAAAGCCTGCCAGAACATGACAGGCGGAGGCGCAACGGCTACCGGAGGTAGAAGCGGATCGGTCTATACGGTGACAACTTTGTCCGACGAGATTAGTCCGGAATCCGGACTACCGCCTGCTGGTTCCCTTCGACATGCCGTGAAACAATCGGGAGTACGTTTGATCATCTTCCAAGTAGCAGGTACGATTCATTTGACGAGCCCGCTGACGATTCGTGAACCGAATATCACGATAGCCGGTCAATCGGCTCCCGGAGATGGTATCTGCGTGGCAGATTATCCGATCGTGGTATCTACCAATAATGTGATTATTCAGTTCATCCGTTGCCGTTTGGGGAATGCCTCTCTGGAAAAAGATCCGAATACGGATTATGATGCTGTTTCGGTGAATAACGGCAAGAATATAGTCTTGGATCATCTTAGTTGTTCGTGGTCGGTAGATGAGTGTGTCAGTTGTTACGGCAATGAGAATTTCACCATGCAGTATTGTTTCGTCACGGAAGCTTTGCGTGATGCAGGGCATGTGAAAGGTGCGCATGGTTACGGCGGTATATGGGGCGGTAAGAATGCATCCTTCCACCATAATCTGTTGGCGCACCATGATAGCCGTAATCCGCGTTTCGACCATGATTATGTGGATACCAAGTATGCCGGTCCGATTGATTATGTGAACAACGTGGTGTATAACTGGGGCGGTAACTCTACTTATGGCGGTGAAGGAACGACTAAAGGAGCCGGTGGACGCCATATCAACATGGTTAATAACTACTATAAGTATGGTCCTTCCACCGGTTATAAGAATCGTTTGGTCGATCCTACGGTAGCCTGCAAAGATAATTGTGCGAAATCCCCTGGTGGTACGGTTCAACCCGGTAAGTTCTTCCTGGATGGCAACTATATGTATGGGGATGAGAACGTGACGGCAGATAACTGGAAGGGCTCTACGCAAGCGAAGAGCAAAGCCGGAACGGATACGCGCTGGACCGAAGGGATGACGCTATTGGCAAATGAGCAGACGGCCGAAGAGGCCTTTGAGACCGTTTTGACGAAAGCCGGATGTTCGCTTCATCGAGACGCCGTAGATACGCGTATCGTTAACGACGTGCGTAATGGAACCGGACGTCTCATTGATAAACCCGCTGATGTGGGAGGATACCCCGAATTGGATCCGGGTACGCTTCCACAAGATTCGGATGGCGATGGTATACCGGATGAATGGGAGAGCAAGTACGGCATGGATCCTAAAAAGTATACCGACTCGTACCAATCCACATTGGTTACAGGATATACCAATTTAGAGGTTTATCTGAATGAAATAGTTGCTCATTTGTACTAAAAAGCAAAAAATCTACATTTTTTGACAAAATATACTTGTGTATGTCGGAAAATTGTAGTACTTTTGCAGCGTGTTTGTAAAATAGACTTTACAATAAACAACAATATTAACAATTAAAACTCAACAATTATGAAGAAATTTTTCCTCTTCGCAGCTGCAGCTGTTGCAGCAATGACCGTCAATGCAAAGGTTGTCAACTTTGCAGGTATCGTTGACAAGGAGTCAGAAGATGGTGCTAAATCCAGCGTTGCTACTGCTTGTACTTTGACTAACATCACACTTGGTGCAGAGCAGAATACTGGTAAGACCGCTTGGTGCGCAGTAATCAATCAGACCAGTGGTACTGAAGCATGGGATGTAACCAAATTGGTTCTTAAAACTGACAATCAAGTTTATATCACCTTCAAAGATGCTCAAGACAACAAGAAGGCTGCTAAATTCTGGGCTGAATATATCCAACCGAACGGTGGTGGTCTGTGCTTGGTTATTACAGGTGTAAAGAGCGGTGATAAGGTAACCGTTAATTTGAAAGATGCCCTTTCTGCAGAGCCTGTTGTCGAGGGTGCTACCGGTACTTTTGATGGTGCAACAGCAGTTGAGCTGACCGCTTCTGCAAATGAGATCCGTATCTATTCGAAAGATGCTGGTGGAGATCAAGTAAAATGGAAACTTGTCTCTGTTGAGGTTCCTGATGGTGGCCAAGGTATCAATAATACCAACGCTGCTGTTAAGGTTGAGAAGTTCTACCGTGACGGTCAACTCATCATCCGCAAGAATGGTGTAGAGTACAACGCTCTTGGCGCACGTCTCTAATCCCTAACGGACATTTTAAAAGGCTCGCAACTGCGAGCCTTTTTTGTTCCCTTTTAGCTATCAACAGCTAGTTATTACTTAGATATTACTTGGTTATTGCTTAGTTGTTACCCTTATTGTTACCTATCCGAAACATCGTTCGTTGGGTTGAATGGTATTCGACAATAACATTCATCAAAAAGGCTCGCATCGCGAGCCTTTATTGTTGCTATGTATTTGCCTTTACTCCAGCGGACTTCCATTCCAAAGGAGGTTCTTGCTATGCTTGATCTCGTTCTCTTTCTGCGGGGTAATGATGCAGTTCTGGAAGGTGATCTTCTCCGCATAGTCAATATTCATTCCTTCGCGGACGCCATAGAAGCTAACGCCGTCGAAGAGGATGTTGTGTACCGGAAGACCTTTGAGACCCGTGAGGTCAAGGGCTTTGCGGGCATTGACGCAAGTGATGTTACGGAAGGTGAAATTGCTCCATTCGGGATAGAACTTGGTCTTGTCATCCGTGTCAGTGGCACCGCGACCTCCGGCCGAACGATCGGCATAACCCGATTGGAAGAGCACGGCAGCTTCGCGGATGTCTTTCATCGTGATGTTATAGCAGTAGATATCTTCGCACCAACCGCCACGACCGGGAGCGGACTTGAAACGGCAACCGATATCCGTACCATCGAACATGCAATCTTTAACGATCAGACGCTGCATGCCGCCGCAGAACTCGGAACCAATGACGAAACCACCGTGGGCGCGGTAAACGGTGTCGTTCGTAATGAGGAAGTCGCGTTGCGGACCGGCTGCTACACCTTTGTCGCCTACACCGCCTTTCATACAGATTCCGTCGTCACCGGCGCTCACATGACATCCGGCAATGAGGGCTACTTGTACGTTACCCGGGTCCATAGCATCGCCGTTCTGCGCCCACCACGGGCAATCGATGGTGACATTCTCAATGATGAGGTTTTGGATACGCGTGGGCACGAGGTGGAACTTAGGACTATTGCGAAGGGTGACACCTTCTACCACGACGTTCTTCGAGTCGGTGATATTGACGAGGTGCGGACGCATTTTCTCTTGTGCCTCCGGAGTAGCAGCGATATTGGGGATGCCGAGTTCCGGGTTGAGGTTAAACGGATACCAGAGGCTATAGGTTTTGTCATCGGGTTTGAGCGTACCGCCTAAGGCCAATGCTTCGTCCCAGAACTCACCGGCGCCGCCTTTCTTAAGTTTCTTCTCTTTGATCGGACGCCAGATGAAGCCTTGTCCGTCAATGACACCTTTACCGGTGATACCGATATTCTCACATTTGGACGCGCGGATAAGCGCATAGCATTTTTTGCTACCATCACGCAGGCTGTCGCCTTTCTGTACGTACAACTCTTTATTCTCGCTGAAGAGCAGCGTTGCGCCTTTGAGGAGGTGCAAATCGATGTTACTGCGTAACTGGATCGGACCTGTTTTCCAAACCCCTTTCGGTACGATCACATGTCCGCCGCCCTGCTTGCTGAGTTCTTTGATGGCTTTGTTGATGGCCTCGCCGCAATCGGTCTGACCGTCAGGTACAGCGCCATATTGGGCGATATTCACCGATGTAGCCGGGAACTTGACCTCCTGTACATGCTCGATCTCAATCGGCAGGTTGGTGTAATAATGGTCGTACTTGCTTTGTGCGCTTACCATCAGCGCCGCGCCCAAAAAGAGGGCGGAGAGAAGGACTCTTTTCATGATAATATAATTATGAATTCTTAATTCTTAATTTTTAATTACAACTACCGTGCCAACTCGGCTATTTTGAGAGCGGCATTGATGCCATCGAGGGCGGAAGAGGTGATACCGCCGGCGTAACCGGCTCCTTCACCGCAAGGGTAGAGGTTGGGTGTACTGACCGATTGTAGGGTTTCCGGATCGCGGGGAATACGCACGGCACTGCTGCTTCTACTCTCGACGCCTACGATAACGGCATCGTTGGTGAGGAAGCCCGGATATTTACGGTCAAAATCCCGAAAACCTTGCTGTAATCGTTTGCCTATATGGGTAGGTAACCATTGGTCCAAACGGCTTGGAATGATGCCTGGCAGATAACTGCAGGCCGGCAGATCTTTCGAGGCACGACCTTCGACAAAATCTTTGAGTCGTTGGCCCGGGGCTTGGGCTTGTGGACCGCCGTGCTCAAAAGCCATTCGTTCTAATTCCTCTTGAAAGGCTAATCCGCGGAGCGGATCATCGCCGGGGATGTCTTCGGGGTTGATCTGAACGACCATGCCGCTGTTGGCATAGGGCGAGTTGCGATGACTTGCCGACATACCGTTTACAACGCAACTACCTGCTTCACTTCCTGCCGGTACGATATGTCCGCCCGGACACATACAGAACGAATAGACGCCTCGTCCATCGACTTGCGTCACCAAACTATACGAGGCGTTGCCGACATATTCCACATTCGTAGAATGATACATGAGTTTGTTAATCAAACTCTGCGGATGTTCTGCCCGAACGCCCATCGCAAAGCCTTTTGTCTCGAGGGCGACGCCTTCGGCGGCTAACATCCGATAGGTGTCATGGGCTGAGTGTCCTATCGCCAAAATAACAGGAGTTAAAGTTTCACCTTTTCCCTCCCCTTGTGGGGAGGTTAGGTGGGGTTTTAGGCTCTCAACTTTGGTCTCAAAATGGATCTCGCCGCCGTGCTCGAGGATACATTCGCGCATTCGCTTGATGATACCGGGTAACTTATCGCTGCCGATATGGGCATGGGCTTCGTAAAGGACGGTATCGGGTGCACCGAAGTAATGGAAGAGCTCCATGACGCGCTGCATGTTCCCGCGTTTCTTGGAGCGTGAGAAGAGTTTTCCGTCCGAGAACGTACCGGCGCCGCCTTCTCCGAAGCAGTAGTTGGACTCGGGATTGAGTCCTTCGTTCCGGTTGAGTAAAGCGATGTCTTTCTTGCGTTCGCTGACTTCCTTGCCGCGCTCGTAGATGATGGGTTTGATGCCATGCTCGAGGAGTGTGAGGGCTGCGAACAAACCTGCCGGTCCTGCGCCAATAATGATGGCGGAACGGGTGGCGTGATGTACATCTTGGAAGACAGGAGGTTCGTAAAGCGGGATCGGTGCGTCCTTGGCGATAGGTTTGCCCTGATCGTCGGTAAGTATAGTAAGATGCACGCGCAACTCGCGTTGCCGTGCATCTACTGAACGTTTCACTACCCGCCATTGTTGCTCAGCGACAAACGCCTCGCGGGGAGAAAGAATATACTGGACGCTATCCATGAATATCCGGGTGTCGAGCCTCTCGACTACTTTCCAATCTTACTGAGTACGGTTTCCAGACCCAATTCTTTCACTTTTTCGCCGATCTTCGCTTCCAGTTCTTCGCACAGATCGGGGTTGTCGGCCAGTACATCTTTGACTTTGTCACGTCCTTGACCGAGTTTGGTGTCGCCGTAGGAGAAGAACGAACCGGATTTCTTGATGACCTCGGTAGCCACTGCGAAATCGAGGATTTCACCGATACGCGAGATACCTTCGTTGAACATGAGATCGAACTCGGCTTTCTTGAACGGAGGCGCTACTTTGTTCTTAACGACCTTCACGCGTACTTGGTTACCCTTGATCTGCTCGCCGTCCTTGATCTGACCCGTACGACGGATGTCAAGACGAACGGAAGCGTAGAACTTAAGGGCGTTACCGCCGGTAGTGGTCTCTGGGTTACCGAACATGACACCGATTTTTTCGCGGAGCTGGTTGATGAAGATGACGGTAGTACCGGTTTTATTGACGGAAGCGGTCATCTTACGCAAGGCTTGCGACATCAAACGAGCTTGGAGACCCACTTTGTTGTCTCCCATCTCACCGGTGATCTCTGCTTTCGGGGTGAGGGCTGCTACCGAGTCAATGACGATGAGGTCCACTGCTGCCGAACGGATCAGCTCATCTGCGATCTCAAGGGCTTGCTCGCCGGAGTCGGGTTGAGCGATCAGCAGTTCGGCGATGTTAACACCGAGTTTCTCCGCATAGAAACGGTCGAAAGCATGCTCGGCATCGATGATCGCGGCAATGCCGCCTGTTTTCTGCACCTCAGCCATCGCGTGGATCGCGAGGGTGGTCTTACCGGACGACTCCGGACCATAGATCTCGATGATACGTCCTTTGGGGTAACCGCCTACGCCGAGGGCGTAGTTCAAACCCAGACTACCGGTAGGAATAACCGGTACATTCTCAATATTCTCGTCGCCTAATTTCATGATGGCGCCCTTACCGAACTCTTTGTCGATCTTGGCCATCGCTGCTTGCAGCGCTTTCAACTTGTCTGCATTTGGAGCTTGTTTCTCTGCCATAATATAGTTGTTTTTAATTTTCGTAATAACGTTATTACGTCATAACGTAATATCGACTGCAAAGGTACACAAAAAAAATGACATACGCAAATGTTATGTCATTTTTTTTCGTGATAGCGACAAAATTCGCTGATTCCGCACGCTTCGCATTTGGGTTTGCGGGCTTGGCAGATGTACCGGCCATGCAAGAGAAGCCAATGATGGGCTTTGGGGATGACGGAAGCAGGGATGTATTGGACGAGTTGGCGTTCGGTCTGAAGAGGATTCTTGCTGTTGGTCGTGAGACCGAGACGTTCGCTGACACGGAAGATATGGGTATCGACCGCCATAGTGGGTTGATTCCATATAACCGCACAAACGACGTTAGCGGTCTTGCGACCGACACCTTGCAGCGTCTGCAGGTCTTCGATGTTATCGGGAACGATGCCGTTGTAGGCAGAGACCAGACGTTGCGCCATCTGAACCAAGTGTTCGGCTTTCGAGCGCGGATAACTGACCGATTTGACGTACTCAAAGACCTCGTCTGAAGTGGCTGAGGCTAAAGCTTCTGGGGTAGGATAGGCGGCAAAGAGGGCAGGGGTGACCATATTGACACGCTTGTCCGTACATTGCGCGGAGAGCATCACGGCTACCAAGCATTGGAAGGGATTGAGAAAGACCAATTCCGATTCTGCAACCGGCATGTTGGTCTCAAACCAAGCCAAAATATTTTCAAACCTCTGTTTGGTCGTCATAACAATTTACAATGTACAATTTACAATGTACAATTTACTTAAATATTGCAGCACTTGGGTGGCTTGTTGTTGGACAGAGGCGGTTTCCCGGGTGATCTCCTTTTTCTGGAGGCGAAGGAGCATGATCTGATAGAGAAGCAAGAGACATGCCTCGATGTCCGACATGGTCGGACGGTCGGTTTTGGCCTTGAGCAGGTTGAGCGAGGGTTGAAGACGAATGATCGCGGCGCGGTACATGGCATCTTCATAGAGAAGGGTAGCATGCAGGTCGATGAGTTCGGTTAAAGCATTGTTGGCTAAAGCCAGATGACCGGACTCAACGATGCCTTCGCGATGCATCATTTCGTTCAGTTCGTGTAACTCAGGCGTCGCTTCTGCGTTTTGCGGAAACGCACGCAAATAATCTTCCATCTGCCAGAGATAGAGAATATATTCCGCTATGTTGTCTTTTTTACTCCTCATCGTCGTCAAAATCGATATCGTCTAAATAATTATCACTCATAAAGACCTCAATATCTCGTCTGTCTTTCTTTGTCGGTCTTCCAGTGCCTCTATCCCGACCGCCATTACCGGCAAGACGTGCGAGTTCGAGCAATTCAAGTTGTTGCGGAGAGGTGCAATCTTGCATGTATTCGGGTACGAGTTTGGCGCCGAGGCGGTTCTCGGTCAGTTGGAGCACCTTATAGGTATAGGTGATCGGACCCTTGCGCACGTTGAACATATCGCCGATCTTGAAGGTGCGGCTGGGTTTGAGTTGGACGCCGTTCATTGAAATACGCCCGTTTTTGCAGGCATCAGCAGCGATTGAGCGGGTCTTGTAGATCCGCATGGCCCAGAGGTATTTATCGACACGAACTTCGCTCATAGAGTATTCAGTTTTCAGTTGTCAGCTTATTTCCGATCATTCGTTGGATATATTGTTGGATGTACGCCTTGAGATAGCGAACCATATCTTCGGGGGCTTGGGTGGGATCCAAAGGATTTTGTAAGAGCGGATCGGCTTGGTAGTTATAGAGCGCGGTGACTTGCTTGCCGTCAAACTGCATCAAGAGGCTGTCACTCATGATCTGGAAGACAGGATGGTTGTAGCAAACGGCGTAGTTATGTTGTTTGTTCGCCGTGAGAGCGTCCTCGCCGAAGGCGAAATAGGGTTTGTCGTATCCTACTGCGCCCAAGACGGAAGGCATGATATCCGTTTGGCTGACGATGTCGGTGCGTTGTTGAGGTTTTAACAAAGCCGGGCAATAGAAAACGATAGGCACGCGATAAAGACCCAAGGCGTTCGTATATTCGGGTTGGGAGAGTTGGTTGGTATGATCGGCAGTGATGACAAAGAGCGTGTGCTCGAACCAAGGTTGGGTTTGGGCGTAAGCGAAGAACTGCCGCAAGGCATGGTCGCTATAGCCGATACATTGGTGTAAAGGTTGGG
>CACZEL010000003.1 GCA_902780235.1 uncultured Bacteroidales bacterium
CAGTGTATCCGGCGCATTATCAAAACCCGGTAAGAACGGTCAACATGCTTGCGCAAAAATGCTGTTGGGTACGCACCGTGTAGCAGCTACTCAGTCTAAGGACTGTAACCGTCTCTACATCCGCAAGAAAGTGGAGCGTTCGACCCAACCGACCACCAAGGAGCTCCAGGTTCGTGCCCGTTTCGCAGCGGTACGCGCTATGGTTGCCGAGCGTGCAGACGACCTGTCGCACATCTCGTCTGACCAGGCAGCCTTCATCGCGCAGAAGGATCTTGCCAACGGTAAGAAGACCATGAAGGCTTACCTCTGGATGGTCTGCGGCGCAGAGTACGACGCCGAGCACAGCAACGGCTAATCGCCGGCTGTTAGCTGTTAGCCGTTACAGCCACGGGCTTAGCCTAAAAAGCCAATAGCCAATAGCTAATAGAGCTAAAGTCCAAACAGAAAAATCGCTCATTTTGGGCGATTTTTCTGTATTTGTATGCCATGCATGTCGTAGATGGTGCCGTTGGGGAGGAGGAGGTAGAGGACGCCGTTGATCAGGATTTTGCGGGCAGGGGCAGAGGACGTGGGCGTATGGGAGATCGTCAGGGCTTCGCAGAGGGTGGTGACGGGGGTGGTGGGTTGGATGGAGCCTTTGTTGGTGCCGGTATAGAGGTACTGGTTGCGATAGAGGAGGTCGGGCGTCTGGTTGCCACTTCCGTCATTCCAGATGATTTTCCATGTGTCATCGATGGGTGCTGCCTCAGCGGGTACGACGAACTTATAGGTGTCGTTGCCCAAAGCGGTGGCTTTCTTGCCGGGCCAACCGCCGCAGACTTGGACCGTACTGCCTGAACCGGTATGCCAGATGTAACAGTTGATGGCGCTGCCGAAATCGGAGGATTTGGTGAAGAACACCACCCGTTCGTCTTCATTGCTCAGACAAGGCGGGATCGGATCGGTCGGGTCCTCACCGCCGGGATTGCTCGGATCGTCGGTCAACTCCATCTCTGTGCCATCCCATGTGGGGTTGGGGATGGTTCGCGGTGTGGTGGTGTAGAGGTATTTGCCGTCCTCGCCGATCTTACCGGGCGCAGAAGTGAGGGTCGTGGAGAGGACATAGACGCGCAGGTTACCCTTACCGGAACAAGTGGCAGACAGTTTGCCGTTCGTGACGGTTTTGACATCGCCCGTGACGCAATCGGTGTAAGTGCCGTTGGGAATGCCGGAGAAGGTGGCATTGCCGCTGATACAGATGAGGGCATAACTGTCGGTAGTGGCGTCGGTGTAACGACGTTTGAAGGCAAACGAACCGGAACAGCCTTCGACCGAATACTGTCCTTTGCGCAGCGCGGGAACGGCCATGCGGATCTTACTCAGGCGCTGGATATGTTGGGCGAGCGGATGGGACAAGGTAGCGGCCAAGTTACCCGTCGCGTCGGTATATTCGGCAAAATCGGTCGTTTGAACCGAACCTTTGATGTAGCCGCCGAAATAAGCCCGACCGGACTCTTTGAGGGCGATATTGGTGCCTTCATCGATCCGTTTGCCTTTCTGGAACTCGATCTCCGAACCATAGTAGAGACAAGGTATGCCGCGGTGGGTGAACATGAGCGAGAGGTTCTCCGCCCAGGTGTCCTGCGGTTTGGAGAAACGGTTGAACTGCACCTCGTCCGGCGCATAGTCGTGCGAGTCCACATAGACCACGTTCCATGTCGCGTCGTTGTAGTACTTGTCGTTCGAAGGTTTGGCTATGTTCCATGCGCCTGAGGCGCTGGCAAAGTTCCAATGCATAGGAAAATCGATCACATGGAGTCCGGACGCGTTGGTATAGTCGGGCGTGTGGTAGTCATTGCCGCTGAGTAACGCGTTCTGCGAGGTGGGTTGACCGGACAAACCGCCGAAATCATCGGTAGCCTGCTGCCAGCACGATTGCCAGTTGGCATGGGAGGTGCAGCCGGATCCTTCCATCTCGACGAGGTTATCCCACGAGCTCGGGTCATTGTCCCACGGATAATCGGTGGACTCAGCCCAGGTGTAATAGAAGGGCGAGAGGTTGGCATGCTCGCGATAGAGGATGGTGCTGTACCGCGCGCACACCTCCGCGAACATATAGAACGGTGTACCGCCGCGTTGGGCAGAGGCTGCTTCGCCTGCGGCGATGAAAGCCGGGATGAACGCTTTGTTGAAGGTCAAGCGGGGTATATGTCCGCCGGTATCGATCCGAAAACCGTCCACGCCCATGTTGATGAAAGTGGTGTAGCACTGGATGAGGTAGTTATAGACGGCAGGGTTCTCCGTGTTGAGGTCCACGCAGTCGCCGGCTATCTGGGCGAACCAGCGGTTGGGTTCATCCCAGTTGAAGTTCCCGTAGTGGTGCCAGTAGTTATGCGTGTCGTAGTTGATGCCGGTGGTGTTCTTCATCTGCGATAGGCGTGCGGAGTACTGCTGCGAACCCGGCAGATCGGCGTAGTTATCGGGTAACTTACCGCCGTCGGAGACCGTGAACGGAACCATACAATCGCCGGAGGATTGATCGGCCGACCAATCGCGTTCGAAGAGTTTGCAGAGGTTGCCTTCTCCGAAGTTACCTGTATGGTTGAGGACGATATCCAAGATGATCTTCATCCCGCGTTGGTGGGCCGCGTCTATGACCGATTGGAACGAGACGCCTTCGGACTCGTGGCGATGATCGACCTTGGAGAAATCGGAAGCGTGGTAGCCATGATAATCATAGCCGGACGCGTTCTCCACGATGGGCGTGATCCAGATGGCGGTGAAGCCGAGCGCCTTGATATAATCCATCTTCTCGATGAGTCCCTTGAAGTCACCTCGCCATGCCGGATCGCCTGCGTTTCGGGAGTGGTTGTCCCAGCACTGCGTGTTATTGGTCGGATCTCCGTCGTAGAAGCGCGTAGGCAGCAGAAAATAGATCTGCTCATCGCGGAAATCGGTTCGCGAGGGATAGAACGTCGCGGCAGACATATATATCGCAGCCAGCAGGCTGAGGGAAAGGAGAATGTTCTTTTTCATGATTGATTTTAGTATTTTACGCCGCAAAGGTACAAAAAAGAAATGAATTATGCAAATTTTCTTGCATATATGGATTTTTTTTACTAATTTTGCACGCAATTCGTGCAAGAATTAATGAATAATTAATATATATGAAAAACAGACATCTCTATTTGCTATTGGCTGCGGTTGTGTTGACGGCCTGCGGCGTAGATGTACCGCAAGAGGTACAGACCTCGTATCAGACGATGACAATCAGTAAGAGCAACATCTCCGTGCCGCTCAAGTACAGCGCGACGCTGAAGGGCACGTCGGACGTGACGATCACGCCGCAGGTGAGCGGACAATTGATGGAAGTTTGCATCACGGAGGGTCAGCAGGTGAAGAAAGGCGACGTGCTGTTCCGTATCGACAGCCGTAACGCGGAATTGGAGTTGGAGTCTGCCGAGGCGAACCTGCTCTCGGCGCTGGCTTCGGAGAGTAGCGCACGGTTGGAGTACGAGAGTAACAAGAACCTGTACGCCAAAGGCATCGTGAGCAAGTACCTGCTGGACAATGCGGAGAACCAGTACAAGCAGGCGCAGGCCTCGGTAGCGCAGTACCGCGCAGCGGCTAACCGCGCCCGTGTGAACCTCGGTTTCTGCACGATCACTTCGCCGGTGAACGGTGTGATCGGTTCGATCCCCGTCTATGCGGGCGATCAGGTGTCGTCGGGTACGTATCTAACGATGGTGAGCGGTAACGCGAAGATGTACGCCGAGTTCTCGGTGAGCGAATCCGTACTCGAAGAGCGTGCCCATGCCGAGGTGAAGGATAACGCGACCCTGTTAGCCGATCTTCCGGATGTGACATTCCTCTTCAAGAACGGATCGGAGTACCCCTTGAAAGGTCGCATCACGAGTATCACCGGAACGGTGGACCGTACGACGGGTACGCTGACCTGCAAGGCAACGTTCCCGAACCCCGACGGCGGACTTTATTCGGGCGTGCAGGGCACGGTGGTGATCCCGTTTGACGTGCAGGACGTGATGGTCGTTCCGCAGAACGCGGTCGTGCGTCTGCAGAGCAAGAGCCTGGTATATAAAGTAGGCGCAGACAGTTGCGCGTACAGCGCGATCGTGGAGACGGTCAATATCAACGCGGAACGTGACCTGATCGTGACCAACGGACTCGAAGTAGGAGACGTCATTGTCACCGAAGGAGCCAACAATCTTGTGGAGGGACAGAGAGTAATTTTCTAATTTACCATTTGGTCATTTACCATGTACCATTTATGTACCATTTAGTAATTTAGCCATTTATGAAGAACATTTTCATCGATAAGAACGTGATGGCGATCTCGATAGCGATCGTCATCTCGCTGGTCGGGTTCATCTGCTTGAAGACCTTGCCGGTGGAGCAGTACCCGAACATCGCGCCACCGACAGTAGAGGTGACAACCTCTTACTCGGGCGCCGACGCGAACACGTGTATGAAATCGGTCATCCAACCCCTCGAGGAGCAGATCAACGGAGTACAAGACATGACCTACATGACTGCGACCGCCTCTTCGACGGGTGACGTGACGATCATGGTTTATTTCAAGCAAGGCGCCGATGCGGACATGGCGACGGTGAACGTCCAGAACCGTGTGTCGCAGGCGGAGGCTTTGCTGCCGAGTGACGTGCTGCAGACCGGAATCACAGTGACCAAACGTCAGAACAGTATTCTGCAGATCGCGGGTCTCAAATCAACCGACGGCAAGTACGACGCGGACTTTATCTCGAACTATATTGACATCAACGTCAAACCGCGTCTGCTGCGTATCACGGGTGTAGGTAACGTAAGTAATTTAGGAAACACGTACGCGTTGCGCGTGTGGATGAAACCGGATCAGATGGCGCAGTACGGTCTCGAACCAAGCGACATATCCAATGCGATCTCTTCGCAGAGTTTCGTCACTTCTACCGGTACGCTCGGTCAACAATCCGAGAACGCGTATCAGTACCCGATGGAGTACAAAGGAACGCTGAAGAGTATCGAGGAGTTCGAGAACATCGTCCTTCGTACGACGGAGGGCGGAAACGTACTGTATCTGAAGGATGTGGCGACGGTGGAGATAGGCGCGAAGAGCTACACCATGACCTCGAATATCGATGGTATGCCGGGTGTGTTCTACCTCGTGAACCAATCGCCGGGTGCGAACGCCACGCTGGTGAACGAACAGATTGATGCGCTGTATAAACAGCTCCAACCTACCCTGCCGGCAGGATTGGAGTTCGTGACATTGGAGACAAGTAATGACTTCCTTTTCGCCGCGATCCATAACGTAGTAGAGACGCTGGTGATTGCTATTCTGTTGGTGATCTTAGTGGTGTATTTCTTCTTGCAGAACTGGAAAGCGACCTTGATCCCGTCTATCTCGATCATCGTGTCGCTGCTCGGTACGTTTGCAATCGTGCGTCTGGCAGGATTTTCATTAAATATCTTGACCTTGTTTGCCTTGGTGCTCGCCATCGGAACGGTAGTGGATGACGCGATCGTCGTCGTTGAAGCCGTGATGGCGAAACTGGAGACGGGTAAGATGAAAGGCGACCCGAAATCGCAAGCTATTCAGGCGACGCGTGAGGCGATGAGTGAGGTGTCTGTAGCCGTTATCTCGTGTACGCTGGTGTTCATGGCGGTGTTCATCCCCGTGACCTTCATGAGCGGAACGAGCGGAACGTTCTTCACCCAGTTCGGTATCACGATCGCCGGTTCGGTAGGACTATCCTGCGTCTGCGCGTTGGTGCTCTGTCCGGCGTTGTGCGCTATCCTGATGCGTCCGAACGAGGAGCCAACAGCTAACAGCCAAAAGCCAAAAGCCAAATGGAAGGGCATTGACTATTATACCAAACTGGCGTATGAAGCCAGTTATACGGCGATCTTAGGCAAGTACAAGGGTGCGGTAGAGAAATACCTGAAACGGCCTGCGCTGTCGTTTGCGCTGTTGGCTGTGGCAGCCGTGCTGTTTGTGTTGTTCATGAAGATTCTGCCTTCGGGATTGGTGCCGCAAGAGGACCAAGGTGTGATCATGTGTGAGGTGCGTATGCCGGAAGGTGCGACCTTACATGAGAACACGGAGATCATGAAGCAGGTGGAAGAGAAAGTGAAAGCGATTCCGGAGTTGGAGAGTTACGGTCTATGTAGCGGATACGGTCTGATCTCATCGGCCGGATCGAGTTATGCGACGCTCATCATTCGGCTCAAAAACTGGGACGACCGTCCGGGTTTCAAGCACTATATCGACTTGATCATCTACCGTTTTTATCTGGATTGCCAGAGTATCAAGAACGCACAAGTGCTGCCGTTCCAGATGCCGCAGATCCCCGGTTACGGTACGTCGAACAGTATCGACCTGCAGGTACAGGATAAGAGCGACGGCGACATGAGTGATTTCGGAAACAAGACGAACGCTTTCTTGGTGAAGCTGCAAGAGCGGCCGGAGATCAGCAATGCGATGTCCACGTACTCGGAGCGTTTCCCGAAATACAAGGTGCATGTCGATCCGATCCAATGCGAACGTGCCGGCACGTCGGCAAAGGCGGTACTGAACGTATTGGGTTCGTACTGCGGAGGTTCGTACGTAGGTAACTTCAACCAATTCAGCAAGGTCTATCAGATCCTGTTGGGTGCTGCGCCGGAGTACCGACTCGATCCTTCGTCGCTGAACAACATGTATATCAAAGTGAATAACAACAAGATGGCACCTCTCTCGCAGTTCGTGACCTTGGAAGAGATCGTCGGTTCGTCGTCGCATAACCATTTCAACCTCTACCAATCGATCTCGTGCTCCGTAACGCCGGGTAACGGTTATTCGGAGGCGGAGGCGCACCAAGTGATCGCAGAGGTTTTCAAAGAGACGATGCCGAACTACTGCACGTACGAGTACGGTTCGATGTCGCGTGAAGTGGAAGAGAGTTCGCAGAGCAACACGACCGTGCTGATCTACCTGATCTGTATCGTACTGATTTACTTGATTTTGGGTTCGCTGTATAACAGTTGGCTCACGCCGTTTGCGGTGCTGCTGAGCGTGCCATTCGGTCTGATGGGTTCGTTCCTGTTCTCATGGATCGGCAACAAGATGGGTCTGCCTGGAATGGAGAACAATATTTACCTGCAGACCGGTGTGATCATGTTGATCGGTTTGTTGGCGAAGACAGCGATCCTGATCACGGAGTTCGCGAGCGAACGTCGCAAGCAGGGTCTCAGTATTGTGGATGCGGCGCTGGAGGCAAGTAAAGAGCGTCTGCGTCCGATCCTGATGACCGTCATCACGATGATCGTCGGTATGATTCCGCTGGTTATCTCCGGTGGTGCCGGTGCGAACGGAAACCGTGCTTTGGCCCTCGGTGTCGTAGGCGGTATGAGTATCGGAACGCTGGCACTCGTGTTCGTCGTTCCGGCGTTCTTCATCGTCTTCCAGACGCTGGAGGAGAAGGTAAGCGGTCAGCCTATAGTCGAAAGTCAAAAGTCAAAAGTCGAAAGCGGAGAGGAGGAAGAGCAATGAGAACAAATAATAGTCTTTTATCTTTTAGCGTAGCGGTCTTTGTTCTTTTAGCGTCAGCGGTCTTGAACTCGTGCGGCGTGTATAAGAAATACCAATCGCAGACGGAGGCACCGGAGAATCTGTATGGCACCGGAGACACGATCGCGCAGGCGATGAGCGATGCGTCGATTGCTTCTATCTCTTGGCGGGAGTTCTTCACGGATCCGCTGTTGCAACAGTTGATCGACTCCGCTTTGGCGCGTAACACGGACATGGCTTCGGCTCGTTTGGCGGTAGAGCAGGCACAAGCAAGTCTGAAAGCTGCTAAGTTGGCGTATATCCCTTCGTTGAGTCTGAATCCGCAAGCGAACATATCGACCACTATGTTCGGTGCTGCTGGAAGCGGAACGGGATTGAGTTACTCGTACAACGTACCGCTGCAACTGGATTGGAACATCGGCATTTCGGGTTCGGTAACCGTCAACAAACGGAAGACCCAGGCTATTCTGGAGCAGGCGAAAGCCTCGCGTGATGCGACGCAGGCGAACCTGATCGCAACCATGGCGCAGGAGTATTTCGAGCTGTTGCTGCTGGACAAGCAGTTGGAGATTCTGATCAAGACCGACAGCCTGTGGGACGTATCTCTGGAGACCGAACGTGCGTTGTGGGAGAACGGTCAGGCATACTCGACGGCGGTGAACCAGATGGAGAGTTCCTGTATGGACGTGAAGCGCCAGATCATCGATACGCGGCGCAGTATCCTGTCGGTGGAAAACGAGATCTGTAAGTTGCTGCGTATGACACCGCACGCTATTGAGCGTCATAAATGGGGCGAATACGCTTTGCCTGAACGCTTCGGAACGGGTGTACCGGCCGTGCTGTTAGAGAACCGCCCGGACATCAAAGCCGCCGATCAGGCCTTGGCAGAGGCGTTCTATAACACGGCTGCCGCTCGCGCACAGTTCTTCCCTTCATTCTCCTTGGCGGGACTGTTAGGATGGACGAATAACGCCGGTGTGATCGCCAACCCGGGTGCGCTGCTGATGCAATTAGCGGCATCGATCACCCAGCCTATCTTCGCGGCCGGTAAGTTGAGCGCGCAGTTGAAGATCGCCAAATATAACCAAGAGGACAAACTGAATCAGTACGTGCAGACCGTTATTGAGGCCGGCAACCAAGTGAATGAAGCCCTTGCAGATTGCCAAACGGCACGCGACAAGGACGCGCTGTTCAAGCGTCAGGTGGAAGTGCTGCAAGACGCGTACGATGGCACGCACGAACTGATGAATAACGGTAAGGCCAGTTATCTGGAAGTCCTTACCGCCCAAGAATCGCTGCTGTCGGCACAGCTGAATGCAGCGGAGAATATGTACAACGGTGCTATCTCCCTGATCGGTCTGTATATCGCCCTCGGAGGCGCGGTAGAATAAGCGATTTATCCACGTTTTTGCATACGCTTCGCTTGCCCGATAGCTCCTGTCGGGCAGACGAGGCGGCATAAGTGGCAACCCACACATTTGGTGCCCACGATATGCGGTTTGCGTTCCTCGTCGAACGTGATGGCTTGGTGTCCGCCGTCCATACAGGAGATGAAGCAACGACCGCAACCGATACATTTGTCTCGATCAATCTTCGGGAAGACCATCGTCTCGCGGTCGAGATCCGACGGCAGGACGATATTCTTCAACTCTTCGCCTACCAGATTCTTGAGTTCAACAATTCCCCGCTCTGCCATGTAATGTTGCAGACCCAGTTTGAGGTCGTCAATGATGCGGTAACCGTACTGCATCACGGCGGTGCAAACCTGCACGTTTCGGCAGCCGAGTTGGATGAACTCCAAAGCATCACGCCAAGTCTCAATACCACCTATTCCGCTGATATCCATATGTTTCTCGATACCGGCTTTGCGGATCACAGGATCGCCGGTCATCTCATAGATCATACGCAGAGCGATCGGTTTGACGGCCTTGCCCGAATAACCGGAGATGGTCTTCTTGTCGCTCACCTCCGCCTCATGGCTCATCGTAATGGACTTGATCGTGTTGATGGCGCTGATACCGTGTGCGCCGGCGTAGAAACAAGCGAGGGCAGGGCTACGCATGGACATGATGTTCGGCGTCATCTTGGGGATGACCGGTATCGAAACCGCATCTTTGATGCAAGAGGTATAGCAGAGGATGAGATCATTGCTCTGACCGATGTCCGAACCGAGTCCGGACAGTTTCATCTGCGGGCAAGAGAAATTGAGTTCGACGGCATCGCAACCGGCGTCTTCTGCCATCTTCGCCAGTTCGATCCACTCCTCTTCGCTCTGTCCCATGATGGACGCGATGACGCGCTTGGTGGGATAGTTCTGTTTGAGGCGACGCAGGATGTCGAAGTCCACGTCGTAGGGGTTCTCGGAGAGTTGCTCCATGTTGCGGAAACCGACGAAGGGCGTTCCCTCTTTGCGCACGGCATCAAAACGCGGCGATACCTCACGGATGTCCTGTTTGCAGATCGTCTTATAGAAGACACCCGCCCAGCCGGCATCGAAAGCACGAGCGACCATGTCGTAGTTGGTGCAGACCGCCGAAGAAGCCAAGAAGAAGGGGTTCTCGCAGACCATGTCGCAGAAATTCAACTCCAAACTTGGCAGTTTGTCGGCTGTTAGCTTTTGGCTATTAGCTGTTAGCTTCTTCAGCTCCGCGATGCGGATCGGTTTGTCGTAATGGATACAGGCAGCCTCAGCGGCTTCTATCTCGGCATCGTTGATCTGAGCGAACAACTCACCGGCTGTCCAGAGATTATCAAAACGCAGAGCGCGAATGGCACGTGCCACTTTCGCTCCACAAGGGGCATTCTCGCATAACAGACAGCGAGCTACTTCTTCATTGATGTGCATCATAGTAAGTATCGTTTTCTAAGGATTTGGATATCATCGTGCGTGAGACACAGGATCTCGTGCAGATAATTGGTCATACCGCCGTACTCGCGGTCGATGAGATCAAGCGTGGAGATGAAATTCGGTGTTGAGACGCCCATGAAGGCTTGGATCACCGCCATCTCTTTCTCGCCTCCACCGCGGGCAAGGATGTCATTATTCAGTTTGGTCACGATCGGCAGATAGGCTTCGTTGCTCAAATCAAAATCTGCAATGACCGTTTCTCGTTCGACACCAAGGGCGAACATCAGGAAGGCTGCCCCCCAGCCTGTGCGGTCTTTACCTTGGGCACAATGCCATAAGATACCGCCATCTTCGGGGGCCTCGATGATCAGACGCAGGAAAGCGGCGTACTGCAGTTGGCTGAACTCCGATTGGATCAACGAAGGGTACATGTTCCGCGCCATGACCTGTACCTCGGGATAGAAGGAGTAATTGACGATATGCCGATCCAGTTCAAGGAACGCCTCATCGGGTATGGGTTTGCCGGTCTGCTGCTCGGCACGCATGTCGATGGTAGGCAGCAGATGATGCTGCACGCCTTCCATCTCGCGATCAGGCACCGCTTGGAACTCACCCAACGATCGGAAATCGAAGATCCGGCAGAGGTTATATTCCTCTTTGAGCCGCGCGACATCGGCATCAGTAGCATCGTGCAGATGGGCTGTGCGCAACAGGCGATGCGGACGAATCGCACGTCCACCGGCTGCAGGGATGCCGCCCAAGTCACGGGCGTTATCTATATGTTCAAAGATGACTTTAGCCATAGGGTCGTTATAACGTCATGACGTTATGACGTAATTACGAAAAAACTTCATTAATCAATTTTACAAACTCCTGATATGCGAAGGTGTCTTCGAGCTCCTTGAGCGAGGCAGCAAGGCCGCGGTAGTGCCATTCGTGGGAGGCTTTGTCTTTGACATGGAAGATATTCCATAGTTCATCGCCTTTCACCTGATAGTCCCGCCAGATAGCCCGCATATTACTCAGTTTATCACCCATAGCGACTATCTTCGCATCGTGGGACGCAGCTGCCAAACGATCTATCGCCGCCTGTTTGCGGTCGTGCCAACTGTCCTCTTCGCTCACACCTTCGGTGAACTGATCACTCTCGGCATGCACCAGCTCTGCGATACGGTCGCCAAAGGCTTCGCGGATCTGCTCGACGGTGACGTCCGTATCTTCGATGGTGTCGTGCAAAGCCGCAGCAGCCAGGAGTTCCTGATCCGGCGTGATGGTGGAAACGATCTCCACCGCCTCCATCGGATGAACGATATATGGAAAACCTTTTCCGCGGCGCTCCGTGTTATGGTGCGCGTTCACCGCAAAAATGATCGCACGATCCAGCAAGTCGGTATCTATATATTTGTTCGCCATTATTTCAGAATCGATTCTTTTAAAACTGCACGGAATTCAGGCATCGGGCAATGTGTACAACTCTCGATGAGCAGGGTCTTCAGACCGGCATAGATACGCACGGTCTTCTCGATCTCTGCCATATTGACGTTGGGTCCGCAACCTTCGATCGGGCACTCGGGCGAATGGAAATACTCGTCGGCAAAGGCATCCCAGAAACGGGCAGCAACCGCATTGGACATGTGGTACTGCTCCAGCGTCCAACTCTCGTCGTTCAGCAAGCAGCACAGATAAACCATGCCCAGGTCGAACATCGGGTAACCGTAACAGAAATCGCCGAGGTCAATGAAATAAGGTGTACGCACGCCATCTTTCTCCACAAAGATACCGTTACTGAACTGCAAATCGCCATGGATCGCACGGTCGCTGTCCGGTGCGGCAGCAATGAACGCACGCAGTTTGTCCTTCTCTTCTTCGGTGAAGAAGGGGTTGTCCTTGAGCCAGTTATACTGACGATCTTTGACGTTCTCAAACTGGGTCGTATCGACATGGATATTATGCAGTTTGAGGCACAGTTGTGCGAACTCACGGGCATACTCTTCGGTATGTTCCGGATCATCTCCGCAGGCACGGGAATACGATTTCTTCCCTTCTATACGTTTGAAACGGATACCCATCCGCTCGCCGTCGGTCACTAAGTCACCGGGTTCAGGGCTCGGAATTCCGAGGGCATACACTTTCTTTGCCATCTCCAGCTCCACACGCGCCGACTCAAAATTGCGCAGGTAGAGTTTCATCATGATGGACGAGTCCGTTTTATGGTTATAACTGGCGCCGTTGGCTCCTTCGCCCGTGCGCACGTAGTCATTAAGGTCGATCTTAATCGGGTTCATAGTTGAATACTTTTTGCTAAATTAAACGTCATTTCTGCGATTGCTTCGTTCTGCGTATTATGCCCGTTGATGGCATCAAAGAAACGCACCAGACCCATCTTACCGCCTCCTGTCGCGAGGATGCAGACGACACATATGTTCTGCACGCCTACCGCCGAAGAGATGATATCGAGGTCCGTGTTGCCCAACTGATGCCGCGCGAGACGATACGCAGCCTCGGAGTACTGCTTCACCAAGCGCTGTACATCGCCTAAGGTCTTGCACCCGAAAGCCACAAACACACGCAAGTAGCGCATAAGCGGTACTTCCTGGATCTCCGCTTGGTTGATCGCTGCGATACGCTTGTTGAGCGAATCGAAAGGCCGTGCCTGCAGGTAACTATTGAAGGTATCACCGTCTAACAGCACGTCGTCCAGTTTGCCTTTCTGCACTAACTGTTGCACGCGCCGACGATAGTCCGTGATCTCCGAACGGATACGGCTGAACTCATCGTCTGCCATCTCGAGGATACCCGACAAGCGGTTGATACGCCGCAGGTACTCACGCGGGATCTCCACACCGGTTTTATAACCGATGTCATGGTTGATCGAAGCCCAAGCGTGCTGGAGCGTCGTACGCAGCTGAAGCTCAAAGCGATAGGGGAACTCCGGCATGCGGCAGATATAATGGAGCGAGTTATAACCAAAACTGTCCAGTTGATGCAGCATGCGCTTATCGACCGAGTTATCCCAATCGATCTCAAACAGCTGCTCCACCATCGCCGCGATACGATCCACATCATCGGTGTAGAACGTGATGATTCGCGCGCCAAAGATATCGGTGATATCACTGAGCGAAGCGTACTTGTTGCCCTTCAGCTCCAGTTTGCCTTTGAGCGACTCTTCGGTCTTGATACGTGCATCAACGGCCGTAACGATGATACCGTTCTTCGCCAGCTTGTCACGCAACAAAGCCGGTATCTCTACCAGCATTCGCTCAAGCACCGGTTTCGCTTCCCGGTACTCCTCCATGATCATCTCGCAATGCAGATCCATCATGTCATTTACGATTTAGTCATTTACGATTTACCATTTACTCGATGACAAACAGGCTGATGAAACCGGTCATCATGAACACTTGACGGATATCGGCGTTGATGTTACGCACGATGACCTTACTGCCGTGAGCAGCCGCTTCCTTACGAATCGAAAGGAAGATACGCAAACCGCTCGAAGAGATATACTCCAATGCGGTACAATCGAGAATGATCTCTTTATTCGCCGCCTCCAACAGCGGTTTTACATCCTCTGCGGTCTGAACAGCCGCAGCTGTGTCCAAACGTCCCGAGAACTTGGCAATCACTTGACTGCCGTTTTCTACAATTTCAGTTTTCATATATATTACCAATTACAAATTACCAATTACAGATTCTTGACTAATGTCAAGACATTCTTATCATCTGCGCGCTCATAACTCACTTCGTCCATGATCTGTCGAACCAAATGAATACCCAAGCCGCCGATCGGGCGCTCTTCGGCGCTGAGAGTCGTATCGACCTCTTCTTTCTTCGTCGGATCAAAGGGGATACCGCTGTCGGTGATGGTGAAGGTCATCGGCGGCGTGAACTCAACATACACCTGTCCGCTGCCTCCCGGGTACGCGTACAGCATCACGTTCGTCACCGCTTCCTCCAGCGCAAGGTTCATCGGCATGTTCAGTTCGTCGGGTATGCCGATACCTTCCAACCACTCAGCCAACGTAGGGATCTGCTGGATATCATTGCGCATCAACAAGGCCGGCGTCTGGTAGCGAATCGCCATCATCGTCAGGTCATCGCTCTGCGCCGCACCTCCGCGGAACGCCTCTACACATGCCTGCATGTGTTCCACTAACTTACGCGGACTCATATCGTTCAACTCCGCCATCATTCGCTCTTCGCCGAACAACTCATGTGCTGTATTTTCCGCCTCGGTCAGACCATCCGTATACAGGAAGAGCCGATCGTTGTAGTGCAACTGGAGATGCTGGGCTTGGAACTCAAACTCGGGTTCGATACCCAGCGGCAGGTTCGGTACCACCGGTATCATCTTCCATGCGCCGTTCGTCATCAGCACAGGTGCGTTATGGCCGGCGTTGCAGTAACTCAGCTCACCGTTTGTGCAGTCCAGTACACCGAGGAAGAGGGTGAGGAACATATTCTGTGCGTTCTGATCCACGAGCGCGCGGTTCATCTTACGCACGATCAGTTCGGGCTGCTCCTCGTGGGCTGAGTTACTGCGGAACAGCGATCGTGTCATCGCCATCACCAACGCCGCCGGTACACCCTTGCCGCTCACGTCGCCGATACAGAAGAACAACTTATCGTGCCGTACATAGAAATCGTACAAGTCACCGCCTATCTCCTTCGCCGGCTCCACCATGCCGTGGATATTCAGATCCAATCGGTCCATGAACGGCGGGAAGACCTTCGGCAACATCGCGTTCTGGATCGTATTCGCGATCTGCAACTCATCTTCCATGCGTTGGTTCTTCGCCGTGGTCTCCAAGAGCCGTTTGTTATTGCGACCGGCGTGCCAAACGATGAAGATCAGCAAAGCCAGACCGAGCAGCATCAGAATTCCGACAATCTTACCGATACGGTTCAGGTCCTCGAACAACTCATCTTCAGGAATGATGATCTCGATATGCCATCCCGTTGCATCGATCTCCTCTTGGAACAGATTATACTTACCTCTGCCGGTGGTGTCGATGAGCGAAACGATGTCCATTCCTTTGCTCGAACGGATCGAATAGGAACTATTCGGATAGACCTGCAGGTTCTCCGAGAGCGCCTCCAAGTAGTCCAAAGACAGATCCACACAGACGACCGCTACCACCTTTCCTTGCGCGTCATAGACGGGATGGGAACAACTCACCACCATCGTCTGCGAGCCTGAGTCATCGTAATAAGGCTCGCACCACCAACAGCTGTCATGTACAAAACCGCATTGGTACCACTCCAAATCCGTATAGTCATGGTCCGCGCTACCGATATTTCGGGTAAAAATACTATCTTTCGAAAACTTACTGCTGCAGATCTCAAAGAAGGGCTGACCGGGGAAATAGTCAGGCACAAAAGCAACCGCCAGACTCGTGTTCTCGCGCATGGCACTCACTGCCAGACGGGTGTCTTCATAGATCATCTGCGGCTGATTCAAGTGTTTCTGCACCATCAACGCCAACGATTTGGCAGCTGTCTCCGCCTCTACAGTATGCAACTGAATCTCCAACTCCGCCTTACGTAACTCTGTCTGCGCACGACGCTTGGCCTCATCACGGATTGCCGCACGACTCGTGAAGTACATGGTGCACGAAATAGCCTCCAGCACTGCCGCCGCAACCAGTATCACCCACACTCCGGATCTCGATTTCTTTTCTTTCGTTTTCATATCCAAAACCTTTGCGGCTGCAAAGGTACAAAAAAAAATCCAAACACGCAAACAAATAATGATTTTTTTCACAAAAACGCGCGCGGGCTTGCATATATAAAAAAAAAGTTGTATCTTTGCAGCCGATATGAGAAAATGGATAGGTATCTGTGGAGTAGTGGTGCTGTTATTCGGGGCATGTAACAAGCCTTCTCGCGTAGAGCAGTACCGCGCGGAGAAGCACGTCATGGACAGCGTGCGGCTCGAGGAGCAGATACGCAGCATGGCGTATTATACCGCGCAGTTGGACAGTCTGATGCCTGTTGCCGACAGCCTGATCGCGCTCTTTAACTATGAGCGGAACGAGAAATACCAGGACCACGGATTTTATGTAATTAAAAATGAAAAATTAAAAATTAAGAATTACGAAATGCGTGTGATGGTACGGGACGACGGGAAAGAGATTCTGGCGTATAAGAACGGCAAGCGATTGACGGATGAACGAGTGAACGAATTAAGAAGAGAAGGAAACGAAGCGTATCAACGCGCTGAGCACCTGCAAGTGGTCATCCGCGACATCAAAGAACTGGAAAAACGCATCTTCAAGACCTCCTTGGAGATCAGCAAATATGAGAAAAGGCTAAAAGCCAATAGCTAACAGCAAAAGTTTAATATTATGAGCGAAAGCAAATACGAAAGTAAGATCACTTCGGCGGCATGTTCGGCGGCACAAGTGTATCGCGTACTGAGCAACATGGAGAACCTGAATCGCGTGAAGGACATGATCCCGAAAGATAAGATTCAGGAGATGGAGATAGAGCCTGACCGCGTACGACTCAAAGTGGATGGTCTGGCGCAGAAGATCACCATCGCCATCGTCGATCGCATTGAGAACGATACGATTAAATTCGGCGCAGAAGGCATCCCTATGCAGGCGAACTTCTGGATTCAGATGAAAGAAGTAAGTCCGGTTGATACCCGCCTCAAATTAACTATCAAGGCAGACATCCCGTTTATGTTCAAGATGATGCTGGAGAAAAAACTGCAAACGGGTCTTGACCAAGCAGCCGAGATGCTCGCCCAATTCCCTTACGCTCAATGGCAATAAGCTTATGAAAACACCTAGAATACACAGAGAAGGACGCGGATTGATCGTGGGTACCGTACTGCTCCTTTTTATCATCAATGTACCCATTTATTTATTTGTGCAACCGCATTGGATCTTTGCCGTCACGCTGATCCTGACCGCAATGTTGTTGGTGTTCGTCACCTATTTCTTCCGCAACCCTGTGCGGGTCATAGAGATCGACGATCCGAATTTCATCATCGCGCCTGCTGACGGTCGTGTGGTAGTGGTAGAACCGACCGAAGAGAACGAGTATTTCCATGAGAAGAAGCTGCAAGTGTCGATCTTCATGTCGCCCTTTAACGTCCATGCTAACTGGTATCCGATCGAAGGAACGGTACTGGTGAGTGAGCATCAGAAAGGTCGTCATCAAGGCGCTTGGCTGCCCAAATCGAGTATTGAGAACGAACGTTCGTTGGTAGTCATCGAGACGCCAAACAAAGTGCAGATCGCCCTTCGTCAGATCGCAGGAGCCATGGCTCGCCGCATCGTGACCTATGCCAAACCCGGTCATCAGGCGCACCGGAACACGCACCTCGGTTTCATCAAACTCGGTTCGCGCGTCGATATGTACCTGCCGCTCGACACGGAGATGTTTGTCGAAGTAGGTGAAGCCGTTCGCGGTAATGAGACGATCATCGGAAGGCTTTCCGATTAATTGTAAATTGTGAATTGTAAATTGAAAATTGATAATACTATGAACTTTGAAGAATTATTTGCGCAGTATCCCTGCCCGTTTACAGATGAGCAAGTGAAGGCTCAAGTGGCTGACATTGAAGCGAAGCATTTCGCTGAGAACAATAACATCGAGGTATGGAAAGAGTGCCTCCATCAGATCGACTACACGACGCTCAGCGCCGACGACACGATCGCTAAAGTAGAGTTCATGGCCAATGCGGTCAATAACTTCGAGAAAGACTTCCCGGGTATCCCCAACGTAGCTGCTATCTGCGTCTATCCGGCCATGGCAGAGTACACCCGCAAAGCGCTCAAGGATCCGAAATTCAATATCGCTTGCTGCTGTGCCGGTTTCCCCGCTGCACAGACGTTCCCGGAGATCAAAGTAGCGGAGACCGCGCTTGCTCTCAAAGCCGGTGCTACCGAAGTGGACATCGTCCTCTCTGTAGGTAAGTTCCTCGAAGGCCGTTACCAAGAGTGCTTCGACGAGATCAGCGAGATCAAAGCCGTTTGTGGTGAGCACCACCTCAAAGTGATCCTCGAGACCGGTCTGCTCAAGACGGCAGAGAACATCTGGAAGGCATCTATCCTCGCTATGTCCGCAGGTTGCGATTTCATCAAGACCTCTACCGGTAAGATCAGCGTCAACGCTACTCCTGAAGCTACCTTCATCATGTGTAACGCCATTAAGGCTTGGAAAGAGAAAGCAGGCATCAAGATGGGTTACAAACCTGCCGGAGGCGTTTCGACCACCGAAGAGGCGGTACAACACTTCACGTTGGTGAAAGAGATTCTCGGCGAAGAGTGGCTCAACAACGAGTGGTTCCGTTTCGGTGCTTCCCGCCTGGCAAATAACCTGCTGAGTTCGATCGTCGGCAAAGAGACGAAATATTTTTAAATAGCTAAATGGTCAAATAAATGACCCATACGGCGAAGCAGATCGTATGAGTAAAACGAATAAAGAAATGGTAAATGAATAAATGGTAAATGAATAAGATTTTATCTAAACGATTCTTTTCGGACAATGTAGCGGAGCTTGTAGTCGAAGCTCCGCTTATTGCCCGTAGTCGCCGTGCCGGTCATTTCGTGATCATCCGTGTGGATGACCATTCAGAGCGTGTGCCTCTGACGATCGCCGACGCAGACATCAAAAAAGGGACGATCACCCTTGTCGTTCAACAAGTAGGTGCTTCCACCCATAAACTGCTGGCGCTCAACGCCGGCGATTCGATTCACGATGTAGTCGGACCGCTCGGTCGTGCGACGCGTATTGAGAACTACGGTACGGTCGTTTGTGCCTGCGGCGGTGTCGGTGCAGCACCTATGCTGCCGATCGCCGAAGCGCTCAAGAAAGCCGGCAATAAAGTGATCACGGTCCTTGCGGCGCGTAACAAAGACCTACTCATCCTTCAGGAAGAACTGGCCAAGTGGTCCGACGAAGTCATCATCATGACCGATGATGGTTCGGCGGGTCAACAAGGTGTCGTCACCGTAGGTGTGGAGCAAGTCATTAACCGTGAACCCGTGCATAAATGTATCACGATCGGTCCGGCTATCATGATGAAGTTCGTCGCCCTCACGACCGCCAAGTATAACATCCCTACCGAAGCCAGCCTCAACACCATCATGGTCGATGGCACCGGTATGTGCGGCGCGTGCCGTGTTACCGTAGGCGGCAAAACGAAATTCGTTTGCGTCGATGGACCTGAGTTCGATGCCCACGCCGTGGACTGGAACGAGATGCTCAGCCGAATGAAAGCCTTCAAGGCTGAAGAAGCGGCTGCGATGGAAACTTACGCCAAGCAGGTAGGTAGTCCAAATCAGACTAACGAGACACTATCGAGAGAGAATCGGATCGAGGGAATCTCGGGGGCATCTGCTGGGCAACAGCAGGTAGAACCTTATGAGGGCAAACCGAAAGACCGCGTTGCTATCCCTCGTGTTCAGATGCCCGAACTGCGTCCGGAAGTACGCGTAAAGAGTCTGCACGAAGAGGTCAACCAAGGCCTCACGTTCGAACAAGCCATCACGGAGAGCCATCGTTGTCTTAACTGTAAGAACCCGACCTGCGTACAAGGTTGTCCGGTGAATATTAACATTCCGGGATTCATCAAGAAGCTTGAAACAGGTGACGTCCTCGGTGCAGCAGCGGTCATCAAAGAGTCTTCCTCTCTTCCTGCCGTCTGCGGTCGTGTCTGCCCGCAAGAGAAACAGTGCGAGAGTCAGTGTATCCATCTCAAGATGGGTCATCCCGCTGTAGCGATCGGTTACCTCGAGCGCTTCTGTGCTGACTTTGCAAACGCGCAGCCAAAAGCTAATAGCCAAAAGCCAAAAGCCAACGGCCCAAAAATTGCCGTGGTGGGTTCCGGTCCTGCCGGACTCACTTTCGCCGGAGATGCAGCCAAATACGGCTACGAGGTGCATGTGTTCGAGGCTTTGCACGAGATCGGCGGCGTACTCAAATACGGTATTCCGGAGTTCCGTTTGCCGAACCGTATCGTGGACATCGAGATAGATGGTCTGCGTGCGCTTGGAGTACAGTTCCATACAGACACCATCATCGGTAAGACCATCACGGTCAAAGAGCTCGAAGAACAAGGATTCAAGGGCATCTTCGTCGGTTCAGGAGCCGGTCTGCCGCGTTTCATGAATATCCCGGGTGAGAACCTCAACGGCGTCATGTCGTCCAATGAGTACCTGACCCGTGTCAACCTCATGGACGCATCCAACCCTGCTACTGACACGCCGATCTTGTACGGTAAGAACGTTGCCATCATCGGTGGAGGTAACACGGCCATGGATGCTGTGCGTACCGCCAAACGCCTCGGAGCAGAGCGTGCGATGATCATCTATCGCCGTTCGGAAGAAGAGATGCCGGCGCGTATCGAAGAGGTACATCACGCCAAGCAAGAAGGTATCGAGTTCATGACGCTGCATAACCCGATCGAGTACCACGCCGATGAGAACGGTCGTGTGTGCGAAGCGGTGCTGCAAGTGATGGAACTCGGAGAACCCGACGAGTCGGGTCGTCGCAGTCCGGTACCGGTAGAAGGCAAGACCGTCACGATACCGGTTGACCTCGTCATCGTCGCTGTAGGCGTATCCCCTAATCCACTAATCCCCTCATCGGTTTCCGGCCTCGAGATCAGCAAGAAAGGTACGATCGTGGTCAACGAAGGCATGCAATCGGCTATCCCGACCATCTTCGCCGGAGGAGATATCGTTCGTGGCGGTGCAACCGTTATCCTCGCTATGTCCGACGGCCGCAAAGCCGCAGCTGCTATGCACGAGTACTTAAAAGCCAATAGCTAATAGCCAACAGCTAATGTCCTTGTTAGTCGCCATATTGCTATCTGTCAATTTCCTGACGTCTCACCCGCTTACGGGGCAGGCGAACATGTCCGTGTTAGTGCAAAACCTCAACACGGGTGAGGTCATTGACAGTTATCGGCCCGAACATGTCGTGCCGCCGGCTTCGGTGATGAAACTCCTGACGACCGGCGCAGCCCTTGAGACCATGGGACCGGGATTCCGTTTCCCCACCATCCTCGAGTACACCGGTACGATCGAGAACGGCGTACTGCATGGCGACCTGTATATCAAAGGCAGTTGTGACCCTTCCTTGGGTTGGAAAGGTCGCACGGCTTTCCTCGATAAATGGATCAAGGCCATTCGCGAAGCCGGCATCCAAAAGATCGATGGAGCGGTCATCGCCGACATGACGATGTTAGATGCCGAGGCGCAAAACCCCAACTGGCTTTGTGAAGACGCCGGTAACTACTACGCACCGGGTATCTTCGCGCTCAATTATTACGGTAACACGATGAATATCGTGCTGCAGAGCGGTGAACCCGGTAGTATAGCGAAAGTACTGAAGACCGAACCCGCCGTCGAAGATGTCTATTTCATCAACCATATTCGTTGTGACAAGATCACGTACGATGGGGCTTTTGTGAGCGGTTTGCCGTATAGTCGAGAGCGGTACTTGACCGGCGCCGTACCTTCTAACTTAGGTACGTTCGGTGTCAAAGGTGACTTGCCGAACCCAGGGTTGCTCTTGGCGCGGCATCTGACGAATCGTCTACGCGAAGCAGGGATAACGGTCAAAAGGGACGCGACCTATATTGCGGACTTTAACCCGCTTACGCCGGCTCGGACGGTCATCTACACCCATTATTCCGAACCGCTGTCAGAGATCATCAAGGAGACGAACGTCAACAGCAACAACCTCTACGCAGAGGCGCTGTTCCGTTACCTCGGTACGCGTTATACCCTACCCGGCACGATCCATAACAGTCAAGATCTGCTGCGCGACTATTGGCGTCGCAGAGGGGTCACCATCCAGAACGCCATCATCAAAGACGGTTGTGGTCTGGCTCCCCAAGATGCTGTCAGCGCCAAGACTTTCGTTCAACTGCTGACCATCATGTCGCGCAGTGAGAACAAAGAGGCATGGCTCGCGTCGCTGCCTGTCAGCGGACAGAGCGGCACGCTTAAGAGTCTCTGCCCGCAGACCGAACTCGAAGGACGTATCCATGCCAAGAGCGGAACGATCGCCGGAACGAAGAATTTCGCAGGCTACATCGACATGCCGAACGGAGACACATGGGTTTTTGCCATCCTGATCAACTCTGCACCCGGCAAGGCAAAAAACGTACAAACAGTGATCCAACAATACTTATTGGATGTATATCGAGCAAACAAATAGTACCAACACGCTCCTCAAAGAGCTCATTGCCAAAGGCCAAGAACCCGATTTTATCTACGCCGGCTACCAGACCGCAGGGCGCGGACAAACGGGTAACAGTTGGGAAAGCGAGAAAGGCAAAAACCTCATCTGCTCGATCCTGTTGCCGCCAAACAAGAACCTCTATTTCCTGAATATAGCCGTTAGCGTGGCGATACTACGAACGATGAAGGGTTATGGGTTACCGGTTACGGAGGTAGCAATCAAATGGCCGAACGATATATACTGGAGAGACAAAAAACTGGCAGGTATCTTACTGGAGAACGCTATTATTGGTAATGAAGTCAAGTATGCGATCGGCGGCATTGGACTCAATGTAAACCAAACAGAGTTTACCTCCGACGCCCCAAACCCTATTTCGTTGAAACAGATCAGCGGCAAGGAATATGCGATTGACCAATTGATGCAGGACCTGCTTGATGCCATACATACCATTCTTAATGAACCCGAGGAGGCTGTTTGGTCAACATACAAAGCGCATCTCTATCGCCGGGAAGGTTATTGGCCTTTTGCCGATCAAAACGGCACTTTTGAGGCGCAGATAGAAGACATCCTGCCAACCGGCGAGATTGTTCTCCGCGATAAGAACAATAAAGAACGAATATATCATTTTAAACAAATACGATACGTAATATAATTTTTAATTCGTAATTTTTAATTTTTAATTATATGCAATCTATCATCATCACCGGCGGAGCCGGATTTATCGGAAGTCATGTCGTTCGCTTGTTTGTGAACAAGTACCCGGACTACCGAATCATCAATGTGGACAAGTTAACCTACGCAGGTAACTTGGCAAACCTAAAGGACATCGAGGACAAGCCTAACTACCGCTTCGTGCGTGCCGACATCTGCGATTTCGACACCATCTATGCGCTGATGCAAGAGGAGCACGTCACCGGCGTTATCCACCTCGCTGCAGAGAGTCACGTGGACCGTTCGATCAAGGATCCGTTCACCTTTGCCCGCACCAACGTCATGGGTACCCTCTCTATGCTGCAAGCAGCCAAACTGTACTGGGAGTCCCTGCCGGAGAAATGGGAAGGCAAGCGATTCTACCATATCTCGACCGATGAGGTTTACGGAGCACTCCAACTAACCCATCCCGAAGGTATTGAACCACCGTTCACAACCAAAGCATCGTCCGGCGAGCACCACTTAGCTTACGGCGAAGATTTCTTCTACGAGACCACGAAGTACAACCCCCATTCGCCGTATTCGGCATCGAAAGCATCGTCCGATCATTTCGTGCGTGCTTTCCATGACACCTACGGCATGCCGACCATCGTCACCAACTGCTCGAACAACTACGGTCCATACCAATTCCCGGAGAAACTCATCCCGCTCTTCATCAACAATATCCGTCATCGCAAACCGTTGCCGGTCTATGGTAAGGGCGAGAACGTACGCGATTGGTTGTACGTCGTAGATCACGCGCGCGCAATCGATATGATATATCATAACGGCAAGATCGCCGAGACCTATAACATCGGCGGATTCAACGAGTGGAAGAACATCGACATCATCAAGACGATCATCAAGACCGTCGATCGTCTGCTCGGTCGTCCCGAAGGCGCAGACCTCGACCTCATCACCTACGTCACCGACCGCGCCGGACACGATATGCGTTATGCGATCGACTCCACCAAGCTGCAACGCGAGTTAGGCTGGGAGCCGAGTCTCCAGTTCGAAGAAGGCATCGAGAAAACCGTTCAGTGGTACCTCGATAACCAAGAATGGCTCGATAACATCACCTCCGGTGAGTACGAGAAATACTACGACGATATGTATAAGAATCGTTAAAAATAAAGGACGCTTTCGAGCGTCCTTTATTTTTGAATCATATGCAAGATAAAAATCTTGAGAGCAATGTTTAGTCCTCTAATGTGTTTGTTTCTTCTCCTCTACTACTTTATCTGCTATCGCGTCATGTAAATTGTGAATCATAATAAAATTATACACTTCGTAAATAATTGACATGACGATTGCACATGTAACAAAAGTTTGAAAATCAAGTAAAACACTATTCGATAACTCAAACTTAAATTCTGCTATTCCCTGCAAAGAAGATAATAACAAGAGCATTGTTGCAATTATAAAATCCACAATAATACAATTACGAGTATTCTTGATAGATGCGCGAATCGCCATTCTATAACCATCATTCAAAATATTTGATAAATCAAACGAGATTATTATACTCATCGCTATTGAGAAAGAAACTCCTAGCACAGTAAATAATGCTTGCACTGCTCCTGTATGCCCATAAATCCCCATCCACGAGAGACCTATTGATAATAATAGGACTATGAAATATCGAAGAAAGAATTTTAATGTAGAGTTCATATCTATTTAATATTAAAGTTCATGTAAGAAAAGCTCCATTTCCTGTTTTAGATGTTCTTCAGAGACACGATTCTTGGATGTCGTTTCCACATCAATCTCCTTGATTCTCTTTATCTCGTTTCCTTTGTAAATGCCACTTTTGGTATGAATAGCAAAACCAGAATCACTAGCAAGGTTTTTGGCAATCGCCCCCATCGCTCTTTGGTACTCTGCTTCGGCCATTTCTTTAGGTTTTGACTTCATCTTGAGAACCAACTTTGCGGAAACTAGTTGATTATTCTGTATATTAGTCCATGACATAGAATCTCCGAATAAGCAATCCCACATTGAGCCCACCATTTTGGCCAAATCAGCAGTCAATGACACTTGAGTATCTTCTTGGTTTTCTTGCTTTGACAGAGAAGATCCGACAAATTCGACAGATTGGATATCTTTAGCACGAACACTCGGTGGTAATGTCATAACTGGCGTTAAACTTATGATTGTTTCTCGGCGTACTCCTTCTAAGAGCCAGTTAAGGTATGTTTGTAAACGCTCTATTGTTGTCGAGCCAGGTAAATCCGTTACCAAATATGAGTCGTTCAATGCGAAATAATAATGTTCCTTATATTGGCTAGCAGCTCCGCTTTCTTCTGTCAGATCGGAAATTTTAATGATGTTTTGCCGGAAAATGCTTTCTGACAAAAGTCCCCCTTGCTCTGCAGGAATTATACGCATCATCATCCCAAAGAAAATAGTTTCACCTCCTGTCCATTGATAATATGCCAATAAATCTTCATCACTATCCTGTTTATTTAACTTCATTCGCCTTTCTTGAGCCGTAGTTTCAGAAGTTAACCTAGTTTTGAGCATTTCAATAATACCAATATTACTTTTTGTAATGGACAAGTTCTCTATTCTAAAAGCTCTTAATTTTCGTTTCATCACGATATTCTAATAAAATTTGGCTACAAAATTACAACTTTTTTTTGATATACACAAATATTTAAGTAAAAATATTAAAAAAATAATATTTTTTGAAAATTAAAGAGGTTCAGCGTCACCCATCGGTGACGTCAGTAATGGTCACCAAATGCTCGCCAAATGCTCGCGAGAATGAAAGGCAAAAGGGTCATTCCAATATGCACCAAAGTAACTTGTCATCTTTTTTCCTTTACACCCGACATTATCTCGACAACGGAAGTACAATGGAAGCTAAATGGAAGCTAAATGGAAGCTAAATGAAAGTACTATGCACCACAAAATGAATATGAATATATGTTCGTCATAGCCATAAGGTATTTGATTGGCTATCAGTTCACCATATGGCGCGTAGTGAATGTATTGCACAGGATCGCCAAATGCATCCGTTATCCAGTTGGCAGAACCAAGATGGTCTCCGTGGTAATAAAAGATATTTGTTTCTAGTTCTATAGTTTGTTCATAATCCTCAATCGCATAAAGAAGTATATCGCCTAAAGACATAGCTTCCACATAGTCCAAGCCTATGGAATGGCATTGGTATTGAAGTTCCTCATCATTCTTACCATCGATATCTTCCACTCCTACTTCATTACTGAGAGCACCATCATAATAGAACGGATCTTCTGTAAAAGGACTATAATGTGTCCAGAACGGTGCTACCAGATCATTATACTCATCCGTGCTCAAGGATGCGGCCGGTGTTATCATATCTCCGAATCCACCGCCACCAATAACTGTTGCCAACCGTTCTGTTCCAGCATAGTAGTGTTTGGTATAGCCTTTTGAATAACTAGCAAAAACAAGCGAATAGGAACATCCTATTGATAGGCATACTAATAATATGTAAGATTTTGCTTTTTGCATCATATAATCTAAGAACGGAACACTTTTTCTTTTGGGGCATGAGCCCATTTCTATTATTACCGAATTTCAATCGTCGGAAATGGAATACGCTTAAAATCTTCTTTCTTTAGATTACAATTCAACAAACACACATTACCATTCTCGTCCAGCATGCAATATATATTGTGCTTGTATAATAACGATATAATGTAGTTCTGTTTGCTATCATCCATAATCTGGTCTCCTTCCTTAAAATAGCATGGAGTGCTCCAATGACCGAAATATACACTATTCCCACATGGACTATGCAACCAATCCAAATAGCAGCTAGTTTCTTTCTTCAGTTCATTTACACAGAAGAAATACTCTCGTAAAAGTTGCTTATATCCCAAACCATAGACTGAATCTACAGAAGAGTCAGGAACGATTGTTTTTTGTAGCAAGAAATGGTTCTCTGGTAATAATAACACTTCACTATTAAGTACGTAATCCTCAATTTTATCGCTTAAAGGTCGAGTTATACTATCCTCATTTAAGCAATACTTTAGATCATGAAAAGGATAACATACTTCCATTGTATCATTTTTGCCAATCTGTACACAACGGACACTTACAAACAGTTCTGAGTCTTCTGGACGTAAAGAAATCAATTCTTTCACATCTGTTGTGGAAGAACGGCATCCTCCAAATAGCAACGCTAGCAGTATGATACAAACACTATTGATTGGTTTCTTTATTTGCCTTATAGTAATCATAAGACCTTGCCGGTTCGCCTTCTTTTTGTCGAACTTGATTTTCGTAATAAATTGACTGTCTTTCATTAGCATTTCCTTTTATTTTTTCTTGAACATTACCATTACTTTTCTTGGCCTCATCATGATTATATTCAATGTATGTGCCATTCATATTATTCTCTGCATGTCCTAATTCATGAGCCAAAATAGCATCTGGAGAACTATAATTCCCATCAATTGGGAAACCCACATCTTCATAATAATAGATATCAGAGTTTTTCCCATCCCTTACGGTTACTCCCTCATTTGGTTTTCCTTTGTATTTTGACATTGGCTGAATATTTACGTTTACATCTTCTTTTGATGCCATTGATGTTATTGCCTTGTTTAACTCTGGAGAAACTGATTTTAAATCTTGTAAACGTTGAATGGTTTTAGCTTCAAAATTATTTACGCCAAACTTTGCTAATAGTCGTCCATACCAAGTTCCGACCACAATCTTTTTTCCATCCGGATCTACGAACTTAACCGGATTCCAGCCGCAGTAGGCATATGGGGAAATATTCGGATATTTGTCAGCTAACGGATCAACGGACAACCAAATAGGAATTTCAGGTACGTAATACCTCGCACCGAAGTAGTCATATCCGGTCTCCTCATCACGCTCCTTGCCGGTAAACTTATAACGTTCGTTATACGCCGAGCCCTGCTGGTTATACCACATCTCGCCAAACGGCATGTAATGGATAAACTGTACGGCTTTCCTTGCTGAATTGGTTATCCATGTGGCGGAACCGAGATGGTCAGGGTGGTAGTAATAGATGCCGCTTACACGGTTGTCCAGATGCGAAGTGTCCTTGCTAAGGATAGGAAGCAGGATATTGGAATCACACTGCATCTCTATATTCCACGCCAGATCTTCTTCCGTGCATTGCCATTGTAGTTCATCATACATATCTCCGTCTATATCGACAAAGGTGGCTGTCGTGTCTGGCTGTAGCTCTATATCAGGAGATAACAATGACTGTATATATGCACATGCATTCGCAATACGCTCCGTTGCCACAGCGGAAGTGTCTATGATATCATTCGGAAGATTTTCCAACTGCCCTATTTGCGCGGCTATGCGCTGACTGCCGTTATAGTAATGTTTGGTATAACCTTTCGGGGTAACCACAAAATACGGATTGACATACAGAACAGCATCATTGAAATGCATATGGAATGTCTCCTGCCCAGCATTATATTGGTCTATTGAAGTCACGCCTGTCAGTTTATACGCCCGGTCGCCGTTTCCATCGTAGCCATAAAAAGCACAATGTCCGTTATCTACCACTGCTGTCAATTGGTCTGCCTCATTCCACCAGTGATGGCGCAAATTACCACTGCACGGACGATAGATGTCCTGCAACCTGCCCGATGCATCCCACATAAAGAATGTGGTAGCGTCATTATCCATGTCATATATACTGCGCACCTGATGGCTGACAATGCTGTTATTTGCGCTACAATAACCATGCCAATAATTCCATAACATGTCATCACACGATTTGATTCCAACTAGTCCTGAAGGACTATATGACATCGTATAATCGCTATATGCTCCGAAATAGTCGCTAATCATATCGGCTTTCGTAAGTCTGTTCAGAGAGTCATACTGATACTCCAGCATATATGCTCCACCCAACCAATGTACGCTATCGGCGTTCTGCTCGATTACAGTGATATTGCCGACAGCATCATAACTATACGATACGTCTTGCAAGTCATGCTGAGAACTATATGTCTGCATACCGGAAAGCCATTGTCTGTTCATATCATACGTGTAATCCGTCGTATAATCATTACCACTTATACACCTAACCGGTCTGCGGTATGCATCATAGTTCAGATAGTTTATGTAATTATAGACCGGTCCTCCATTCAAACGACGACCAGACAAATAATCCAAATATCCATGCTCATATGTATAATGTATCCTCTCGCTATCAGGGTATATAATATATTTAATATTGCCTATCGGATCATATTCAAATTGCATTCTGAACCGATAAGCATTGGTATCAGACGGAACGACCAGTAATCTATCAGAAACGGATACATTGCCTAACGCATCGTATTCAAAAGTTTCATAGCCCGTAATATCCGTTCTCTTTGAAACACGCCCAACCGAATCGTATTCATAGGTTATATTCAATTGCTGATGTTGAGGATGGTTTACTTCCACTATGCGGTTATAATCATAATCATATTCCGTCTGAGTTCCATTGTCTATTTGAGTTTGAGTGGCTGTCGAGATAATATTACCTGCATTGTCGTAAGTCCATCGTGATGTTCCGGCATCCGGGTGATGACGCTCTGTCCTTCTCCCCAATCCATCGTATGAATGGGTGACAACCATACCATCAGGATCATGCGATGATAACAATTGTCCCAATGCATCATATGTAAATGACGTTATCGTGTTGTCAGGTTGGGCAGATGTCGTAGTCCACCCCTGCGGAGTGGTGAATTGCACGGAGGAACGTCCTAGTTCATCTATAAGCGTATGCTTAAGACGAGGGGCTCCCCAAGCATCTTCTCCTATTGCATATGTGTTTGTCTGATGCGTTCCGTCTTGCCAGTGGACTAACAGGGGGCGGTCCAAAACATCGTAACTATGAGATGAAAGAATATGCAAGCTGTCTATTTCAGTCATAACGACACTATCTCTATAGTCAATATAATTCCGATACACTGTTTTTGTTCTACCAAAGCAGTCTTTGGCCGTAATATCACTGAACGCCTGTCTATGAATTTCTTCAAATGATCCATAATCATAAGTGTCCCAGTTTTCCTTCTGGAACATCATCTCCCCTCTATTATCGTAAAATGTTTCCTTCTGGATATTACGAGAAGGAATGAATGTGCGGACATACGGGAATTTGTTTATGCAACCTAAATCGCTTCGCGGAGAATAGGCATATCTTATGGTTATATTTCTTGTAGTACTATAATAAGTTTCGTGCGTAACAGGGTGAACGTATACAGAAACTGTAGTATCTTCAGGAGCAGAAACCGTTGCCAACCGTCCCAATGTATCATATGTATATTCAATAGAATAACCAGACGGATCGGTGATTGTAAGTGGCGTTTTCCAATACTTATCATATGTTGTTTGTACTATCCGATTCCATTGGTCCGTCACTGTTTCCGGTAGTGTATGGCTGAACGAATCATATGCTATGGTAACAAACGCGCGTTGCCCATTCAGGTTAGCCGCGAACACTACACTATCCGGCATACCAAACGAATCGTAATGATAGTTTGTAGTGTCCGATGCAGCAGAAGCCGGATCTACCCTTCTCAATTCTGTCAATTTGCCGTTTTGATAATCAGCCTGCTCCTGCCGTATCACTACTCCGTTATTATAGACAGCCATTCGGGATGGTAGTGAAACCAGATTATGTGTCAATATGTCCGCTGAATCATACTCTATAGTAGCCTTCAATTCATCTCCGAGTAAGGAGGTGTCTCCAAAATTAGTATATTCCTGTACATTATGAAATGCGTCGTACACATATTTCTTTGCGGCAACAATCGGGTCATCGCCCCCTTCATAATAACGAGTATAATGAACTTCCGTACCCACCCGGATAGAAGCATCACTACATAAATTATCAGTAGGTGCAAACGTAGAATCAACATACCACGTCCCAATCTCATATTCACGATACAAGTGCTCATCGGCATCCATCAGTCCTTCATACGTCATTTTACCATGCTCTACAAAATCATGATTGTTATAATGACGTATCGTTTTACGATAATCCGTATGGGGTAACGTATCCGTATTGATATCATACGAAACAGTCGTGCCATACCCCAGGAACTGTCTCTCTGCATAATCATAATGAGGATCAGCATAGGTAAAAGTATGTACTATCGTATCATTACCGAGTATGGGGTGGGCATACGGGTCTATATCCGAGACACGGGTCATCAGCCACTGTCGGCCACGTTGTTCATACGTCGGCGCGGACAGTTCATAATCCAACAGGTATTTCTGGCCGGTAGGGTTCGTGACTGCTGTGAGCAGGCAGTTTTTGCCCGATTGGTTATACAATACGTACATGTTATCGTTGTCACACCACACGAAATCCGGCAGTCCATCCCCATTCATATCCATTAAGTCGGAAATAACTTGCGTTGTAGCATATCCTCCGGGTGAACCGTTTATTCCCAAACCGATTTTAAGAACCCATATCGGAAAACCTACCGTTAATCCAAGATTCGTTCCCCAACTCCCTGTTTTACTCTTTTGAATATGCCTGTCACCAAGCCCTATGGTGTCATGCTTCTTTAGAGGTGACATCAAAGTAACCTGTAATTCCTCCGAAACTTGCTTTACAATATCCAGATACCCGTCACCATTCATATCCATCAGGCGGTACAACATTTTATTAGTAGATTCTGATGCGTCTATACCAAAAGCCAGACTCATCTGAAACACACTGGCATAGTCCATATCAATCCCGGCACTACCTCCAACACTTTCACTGATATTCATATCTATCAGAGAGGTATCTATCAGTGTGAACGGCTGGGCAAATCCGTACCCCACATTCAAACTGGCAGACACGGCAACGCCATCACGTGATAACTTGTCCGGCAAGCCATCACTATTGACATCCATATATGCAATTGCAGCCCCGCTACCTGTTGTTGTCACATTTCCACCAACCGAGCCACCTGCATGCAGATAATATTTTCCGTCTTTCGGATTAATACCAGCCGCCTTTACAGGAAAACTTTGGTGACCTGAAATAGAACCGCCCGCGGTGATACTATGATTCGTATATACATCCTTATTAACCGTTTTGAGATTCCCCAAGCCTCCCCATGGTTGTGTATATTGGATAGAAGATGAATGGATAATATCCGGATATCCGTCACCGTTCATATCCATATAATCCGATGTCACAGAATAATCGGACTCCGAGTAGGTTCGTCCGCCCCCCAGTACCGCCACGCCGAAGCCGGCATTAACATTCCATTGTGTTGTTTTGCTTTCTTTACGAATAGCCGTTACACGCTGTCCGTCCGGTAGGACAGGCACCTCACTATCATATTCCACTTCGCTAACATTATAGGTAGAGTCTGCTTCAAGCAGCGATTCGAACATCGCCTTCGTGTCGCGTGTATTGGACAATAACGTACGTCCATTCCTTGCCACACGACCATATGCTTCCCATCGATATTGGCGGATATCAGGGGTCATCTGAATCCATGCATTATCCAAAGGATTATATAATTGACGGTCACTAAACTCCTCCTCAATACTACCGGCAATCTTAAGTTGTGTAGTATCAGATTCCTCAAACATAATTGTCTGACAGAAGTTAGCACTATCCGAAGGTGCTGTTCGTGCATACTCCACAGCAGCATTGGACAAAGAACTAATAGGAATATCATTTGATGAGGCAGTATTGTTGTACCCAAACTGTCCCCATCCTTTATACAACGGGCCGAAAAGATTATAATAGGTACTATCCAATTCCACTTCCCGTGTAAACACTACCTGCGGAGCCAGCCATAATCCATACGGACGATGCGTGGAATCCTGGTGGTCAGGAGTAAATGACAAATAAGGGCGCACCTCTATTTGCCCCAGATTATCAGCGGATGACAGTTGCAATGACACCTTGCTTCCGTTCGGATAGACAAATTGTTTTGTGCTGTGAGTAACTGCAGAGTTGATAACTATACTATCCACGGGATTATTATCCACCATAATGGAAAGTAAAGCAGATGCTGATACAGGACATGCTATGTCTGCATTTAGCACAATCGTTCCACTATCATTCGACTGGAAAAGGTTATCAGAAGAACATATAAAATCATTTACAGACGAATACGGAATGCTATCCCCCTGATAAGTGATTGTCTGGGTCCAATTGACATTATCGAAATTATGTGTACGCACCGAACGAAGATGGAAGAAAAGCACATCCCCTCTCTTGACACTTATTCCGGTATATGTATTGTTTCTTGGAGCATAATCATTCTCTGCAATATCTTCTACACCTATTATATTGCTTGATGAGGCATGCAGCGTATGCGTATTGGTATTAACCGTGATATTTTTATGATGCTGTATAACACAGCGCACTCCGTCCACTTGTCGTGCCTGCCGGCGATTATAACCGGTATCTTCCAATAACTGTATAACACTTTGGAGCGTAATGGTTCCGTTTTTAGGAGCGACCCATACTCGAACCGCTTCTATCTCCGGTTCCGTACTCGGCGGACAGATTGTATCTATACGATGGGCATAATAGGTGTTGCCTATGTGCTCAAAAGTGACATAACCGTATTGCTGCCGAATGCTGTTCTTCCATTGATTCAACGCAGATGCCGCTTGCTCATAACACGCATTGATATACGCTTCCATGTCATCATAATGGCAATGATGCCGAACACATCGGCTGCATAATTCAGGATATAGCAGACACGTATCTATGCACTCGGCGCAATAATATCCCGAACTAAGAATACAATCTGCACAAAGAGAAGTATCAGCATTGGTGCCATAGCAGAAATCGCTGACACATTTCGGGTCAAAATACCCTAAGCAATTATTCTTCGCCTTGCATTCCATACAAGCATCAATCCCTTGGGTGCATTCCTGTTCGCATTCCTCACATACCATACATAAGGGATTGGACTCTATGCATTCTACGCAATTATTTACATCCTGCAGACATTCCTTTTCACAATCATAACAAGGGGTACTTACCGTGTAGAGTGTACCTCCGAGGCATGTGTCATTCATACAGTCAAGATACCCTTGTTCATCGTTTGTCAGTAAATGATACGCACATGGCCCGCACAACGTGCGGCATCCGTTATCCTCTTTGCATTGTTCATAGTGTTCCCAATCTCCGTCAAGGTAGTACTCCCAACATTCCTTACACGGCAGCTCTGCGCCACAGTATCTCAAGCAATCAAAAACTATTCCTTCCAAAGAACGACCTCTTCGTTGTATTGTATCTATCCGGCTGACGAGAACGCTATCATTTTGTAATGTTCCAGCCCTTGACCCTGAAATATACAAATCTATAGGACATTCTCCGCTCGAAAGATATTCTATAATAAGCGAATCACACTCTTCACAATGAATTAATGTGTCCCACGGATGAACAGGAATTGGCTGAGGTTCTGTACCATAAGACCCAAGCGAACAGTCCGGCGTATGATAGACATACGAAGCCACAATAGTATCACGCTCATAGCAATCCGGAATCACTTCTACTTCGCCATCGTACCAAAAGTGAACACATTGCGCAGAATCAACAATCACTTCCGTTTCACCAGAGTGAGCGACAAAACCATTATGCGTCTGTAACAGATTAAAATATATTTTACCATCATCTATATAATCCGGTAATCCGTCATTATTCACATCAGCGAAATAACTGGTAGTATATGATTTTGAATATGACATTCCTCCGCTGACATTGGCATGAGCAACATACACCTCGACACCGGTTTGCAATCCCCATGAATGCGTATCCGATGTTTCAGCAGACAGCCCTTTAGCCGGAATGCCTGTATTCACGGCGTCACCAAATGAAGGACGACTATCTTCGTAATATTGCGGGCGATAGTATATACTATCATTCTCTATAAAAACAAAATCAGTTAATCCATCGCCGTTTATATCCAGCAGCAACTGTTTGGTTTTGCCATTTGACCTTGAAAAATTATAATTGCCTCCTACACTAAAATTGGTTTCCCATACATCATTTCCAAAACCGACTGTGGCAGTTCCTCCAACATTCCAACTACTATTTTCAGACAGGCTCAATGATTTTTCTAACATATCAGCATTAAGTGGTATTGTATCTATCTTTGCAAAAACGGGAGTCAAAAGAGGATTGAGATAATCAAAGGATGTAACACCATTTAGTACGTCATTACCATTATACATGGGTATAGAGCAGTCCCCATCAATCGGCCATCGAACGTCAAAGTGATTGATGTGATCCTCTATCTGTGATAATAATGAAACAGGAGCACTATCATTGTACAACATCAAAAAACGGCGGTTCATATACGGGCAAAAAGGCTGATTACCAGTATTGTTATTCAGATACGTCGCATCAATATAACATAAAATACTATCTGTTTGACGGACGAACCCTAATCTTCCGTCTCTCAAAATATCTTCTCGCTGATCGTAATGAAAAAATATGCGGTATGAAGGTTCCAAATCTACAGAATTAGGAGAAGACTTATGCCCAGTATAATAAATCCGTTTGAGATAAATTTCATTAGAAGGACTTACGGCATATTCATATTTGATGAAGTTACCGAAGATATCCACGATTTCCGCCAAAGCCCAATATCCTATATTCCCCTTGCTATCCTTCAACACACAATTTGGATTGACAGATGTGTTACCGGCATACTTCCCATAGTAACTGACTGTGCCATCCCGATCAATCACCTCCCACCAATAGTTTTTGGTGGTACTGCCATGTCGGATAATTCTATCACAATTCTTCGTATCACGCGCCACAAAAGTGACATTGCCGCTTTGACGACTGATTTGGTCATTAGATTGGTATGGAAGCATGAGATTGGGATTACCGTCTTTTAATACGCACTGCATTCCATTAAGGGTGTATATTTCAGATTCATAAACAGAATCATATCTAGGGACACCCCATCTCGTATCAATGGTCATAGCCGGTTGCATAATGCTCCAGCCATATCCGAGAATACCATTCCCATTTGAACTATTATAAGACAGCGACACATCCGGTTGCAACCCATTTCTACCTACTGGAATTTCTATCGGATACGTAATTTGTGCAGATCCATAGTTGTTAACTTGCGGCTCCGCTATTATTGTTAAATGTTGTACAGGATTAGGGGCTTCTATTTCCTTGATTTGCGTGGGGACGAACGCATTTGTCTCAGGCATCTCCGGAGTACGAATGACAGCATTGATAAAATCCGTAAAATGTGTTGTCTGCGAAAGAACAATATGATTAACCGAATCTACACTCAAACGTTCCAACCGTGTCCATCGCTGTGTTGCTTCATCATAATAATAAGTGTAAATATCCTCAGGATGAAATCCTTCGGGAAGAACCTTTGAATTATAAGACAATTGAAGTTGTGCCGGTTTTAAGAAATGCTCACCATGAGGCAACAGGCGATATGCATATGCACCAGATGTCAAATTCACCATATCCGGTTCCAAGGTCGCGACAGAATGCGCTGCCATTGTCGCGACAGAAAATTCAACGTCATGAGAAAGGATTCCACTATCAGCTTTTAGCAATAGGCCTTCCAAAGACAAGGTCACTCTCTCATACGCCTTTGCATTGCACGTGATTGTGCAGGAGGATGACTTGTTTACCAAAGTTGACTTAGAAGGGAGCGTAGTCGGAATATAGGATGATTCCACCGAATGTGTCTGTGCATTTAAAGTTATACAACACATTAATAACACAAAGAAACTTAGAATAGATACGTTACGCATAACAACAATGGATGATAAGGTTAATAAACGACCAGTTGATGAACCGATAAAACAGCTTGCTGATTCCCCGAGACAATGACCATATAAACTCCTTGCGTATCAATATATCCGTCATAGTGGTAAATTGAGACAGGAGGGACAGACTGACGCTGAATCAGTTTTCCTGCAGGATCAAAAACGGATATTGTAAGAGCCTGCTCAGAGACCAAGCTAATATCTATGGAAAAATCGCCATACGTAGGATTAGGCGCAAGAACAATGCACTCCTGCGCCAATCCGTCATTATCTGATGAACGTTCTCTACTATGCGACTTCGACGGAGAATGTTCGAAACGAGATATAAAACTAAAATACGTATCAGTTGTGGGCAATGTATATTGTGCGACACCAGTGGAATCTACGAAAACAGGCGATTCATAAGAAACAATCCGGTTGTCCTCGGATAACGTTGCAAGCCATAGGGTATCTGAGAGGTCAGGCAACATATCCATTCTCACCAATAGGGAAATATCATGAATATCACCCGTTGTATGCAGTTTCCATCGACGTTGTAACATCGCTCTATTTCCTTCATAAGGACTCCAATCAACAGGAGCGCCATTATCTCCTATCAAAGCATATGAATACACCGACAGCGTATCTAGTGTTTTGAGCATTACTAATGAGTCTTCCACTGAAAAACTATTTTTTGTATAGAAATTATAAAAAGGGTCCGAACCTAAACCTTGAATATGATTGTAAAATTCCTTGTATTTACGGGCATCCCATATGATTTTTCCTTGCGATGACAGATAATTGGAGGAACTAAGGGTTATCCCATGACGTAGTGCGAGATAGGTTTGGAACATCAACGCCTGCGGGCGAGTTAATGACACAGGGAAATATGCCGCCTCATATAACTGAATGTGACTAACCGAGTCTTCATTCGCTCCAATATGCAAATTGCACCTATCCAGTACGGTTGTATCACAATTTAAAGTTTGATACATAGTATATATCATAGGATTATTTGTTCTCTTATCTGACGTCATAATATACGATGTGCTATCATAGAAAGAAAGGGTCCACAATGGTTGCATAGATTCTAATTGCAGAGATTTATACACCATCATCATAGTGTAAGTCTCCGGTATTGATATGGTATCTATCAGAGACGGCATTGTCAATACACTATCTGGTTGGTACCAAATAGCCGGACATAGAGGAGATTTATTAACATGGTGCATTGCTACCGCTGAAACAGCCGCGCCAAGTAGAATAAAAAGGAATTTTTTACGCATAACTATAAGGGTATTGGGTTAATGTTCTATTATTATCGATGAGTACTTATTAACAGATACTATAAGCATTACTGATTAATAATGCCTGCATCCCATCTCCAAAATCCGCCATGCTCAATATACTTATATAAATTGTAGTCATCCTGGTATACAAATTGATAAAAATACGTACCAAAGTCCCACCATAAATTAATAGAAAACAAAAAGGGGGGCGCCTTCTGGTATTTTTCATACTCTTTACTTGGCAGGGTTATAGGATCTTCAAAATATATACACTCATAATCTTTAAGATTGATTTCGGTGTTATTTGTTGACGCGCATATTGAGATATTTTTAGCTGTATGGAATGTAATAATGGGATAAGAGTCAAAGGGAGAAAACTTTACATAATTAAATTGGGGTCGTAGTAACCCGCAGTACCATCTTCCAATTACAACATAATTGCCGTACATCGTGATTGGTACGCCTTTTATTATATAGAATTCTCTGCTACAAAAAAGGTAGCATATATAGATAAAAAATGCTATGATTAATATCATTGTGCTTTTCTTTTTCATAGTTCATCATCTTATTTTTAAAAATTTGCCCGTCATGTTGTATCCATGTATAAACCCTGCGTATTGTGCCATAGTAGAGACCATCGGTTCTGGACGAGATGTGATGAGGTTCCCTTGCACTCTATCAAACATTGCGCGAGTGTCTTCCCATGATATACCATTACTTCCGAACACAAATCCAGCTGCGTAGTTCCCAATATCTCGTGCCGTCGCTATTTTGGTTCCATTTCCATCAAATGCATTTATTAGCATTGCTCTATAATGATAAAGTGTCCTATTCATTTCTTTTGTATATCCTATATTTTTATAATCAAGTGTGCTAAATAATTAGAAAAATCTGGCCTACTCATAATCTTATGCACTATAAGTCCGTGCGCACTTTTGAATTGTAGTTAATAAGATATCTTCTAATAATCATTTCTGCTACTTCAGAGAATTACTGGTTCTCCGGAGTGTCAAAATATTTGCCGGCATAAGTGCCATAGTTCTTGCCTGTTACCACGCCTTGTTTGTAATAATCGCATAAAAGTTTGATAACCATATCCACATCTTTGGTGTCTTCTATCACGATCTTACCTTCTGCATTTGTCTTTAGTTTATATTTCTCCGTTTTGGCAGCCCGCTTCATCTTCGCTATCATACCGGCATCCAAGTTCTCGTAATTCTGCAGTTTCTTCAGCCGTACCAGTTTTTTATGAATAGCGGTATTTTTAGTAATCGCATCTGATATATGCTCCAAACCGTCTATCATATCAAGTTTTTGCAAATCTTCAACCACGGAAATAGCTTGCTCTTGAAAATCAACCGCCATACCGACCAGTGTCTCAAATTGGCTTTTTTGCAAAATATAGAAAATCCCGGCATCAAATATGCAATCTATCGTTGCATCTAGTTTAACTGCTCCTCCTTTAAATTTCTCAAGTTTATTGCTTTGTGTATTAAACGAAGTCATTATATTTCTTATTATTCCGGCACGATTTTCTTTTTCATCTACTACAATGTTACCGGAATTCAATTTTCTGAAGGTATAGATATATTTGCGGGAATTGTTTTCTACATACGACAACTCGATACAATATGCCCATAATAATTCTCCATCTTGGAGAATTTCGTCAAAATTCTGCATTATCGGTATAGTGAGTCTCTGTGGAAGTTGTTCATTTATAATCTTTGCAAAAGATCCTATTTTGTTGAGTTCGGTATATGTGAACACCTGCTCCTGATCGTCTGAAATAACATCGTAAGGAGAAAGTTCCAACTCTTTTTTAATGGCGAGTTCTATCTGTTTTTTGGCTAAATCTTTCAAAAACAGGGTGATTTCTTCATTAATATCCACTCGTAATGTAGAAAAATCAAATCTATCCAGCACCTTGCGTTTGGTTGTTAGATTCTCTTTTTCTTTGCGGGTTATAAAATACATGCTTAATGTATCAGCGATAGATACGTTGTCATAAATTGTTTGTAGAGAATGTGCCATAGTATTGAGTTTTTATTGATTTTTGCTGAAATATAATTTACGACCGATAGGATATATATCTATCTCGTCTCCCTCGATCAAATTTTTATCACATGCGATTACAATAATGGAATGACTTCTTCCTCCATCCTCGTACTCCATCTCGTATAATCCGTACCACATGGCCAGAATAGGATTTATAGCCACAAGCGAAGAGTTGGTATATATACAGTAAATAACAAGGAATATTACCAGCATTATTGCTATGTCAAAGTCATTTTGTACATCATATACAAACGGAATAATGTATGTTGCAATATAATTAATTGTTTCAACACTTTTATCCGTCATATTTTTAATGGTGATTTTTTGAGAATTGCACGATGCCGTTTTCTTTAAATTCCGAAGCAAGAACATTGTTCCGATAGCGGAAAACAGAAGTATTCCAATTATTAGAACAACAGACCAGAACTGCTGGAAAAAGATCATCACTGCTGACGAAGAAAAGCCTCCCCATACTAAATAATCAGACTTTGAATATATTATTTTAGCAACCAGAATAAAAAATAATGGCGAATATGAAACGCCAAATAGAGCAGATTGAGCCCATCTGGTTAAGTTGTTTATTCGTTGAGATTTCTTCATTTTGTTCTTAGTTTTACCAACTATCAGACGGATATGCCTAAAAAGAAACACAATTTATTTGGTGGCACAATGAGAAAAGCTTTTATATGCCACCAAATAAATGCTCATTTTTCTCTTTATTGCACCATAAATTGTCCTACGAGGGCGCCACCGGCTGTTTCAATATGAAGCACGTACACGCCTGCGTTAGAGATTTGCTCTTGGAGAGAAGAGGAGAATTGTTGGTTAACCACGATGCTGCCGGTTGATGCGTTCACTACCGTTGCCTGCGCAGAAGGGATAGCCTCGTTTTGTTTGAGAATGGACAAGGTGTTCCCGTTGATTGTAGCGCGGAAACTTCTCGGACGAGTAGGAGTCTGTCCCATGTGCCCTTCATCATCTAAAGGGCTATCCCCCGGAAGCGGTTGCATACCAATAACTTCCATCAGTTGGATTTCAACTTCGTCTGCGCGAAGCACACACGGCATTGCGAGTAATACACCTAATGCCAAAGCAAGTAATTTTGTTTTCATGTTTGTGTGAATTTTTAGGGTTTCACATATAAATAAATTAACAGCGCCTAAACTATATCGTTTGACGCTGCAAAATTACTGCTTTTTTTCGATCTGACAAAATAAATAGGTGGGCAAATGGTTTTGCGCAAATGGGTGAAATTCAGCAGATAAGCACATTTACTATGTGGGCATTTTATTTGTAAGGCTCATCAATAGCTAAACAAATCAAGTAATTTCGTAGATTTTTCCCTTCTACCTGGAATTTCTGAGCCACCCGATATTTAAATTTGCCAACACCATTTGGAGCGTATAACAAAATCTCTGCAATTTGATTACGACTGATATTTAAAAGCACCAATATACACAATCGTATCTCTTGCTCATTGAGTATGTGTTTCTGTCTCAATTTTTCTGCTAACATATAAAAATGCGTATCGACATTTTTACAAAGCATTTCAAAATCATTCCAACACAAAGTTTCTTTGAGACTGGAAGAATTGGCCAACATCATACACTTTGCCTCTATTTGTTTGCGTCTTTGAGACAGAGTATTTTGGTTCTTACTCTCCAAATCTTCAATTTGTTGCGAAAGTAACTGATGGCGTTTCTTCTTTTTGTGAACATAGATAAAAATGCCGGTGCCGATGAATAACAACGTTATCAATATTGCATATAGCCATGTCAGATCGGGTTTGCGGTTTAACTCATTCTCTAATAAATTTATAGCTAATGTTAGTTTTCCCTTTTCCGGATCATGTTCATAAAAACGGATGTCTTCTCGTTGAGATGTCAATATTCTCAGTTCATTTGAATTAACCGCAGAATCAGCATGCGTAAGTATAAATAGTGCATTGAATCTGTTTTGATATGAAGATAGCGAATCTGATAATACCATATTGGCATAAAGCATCGCAGAATCAAAAAGATGAAGTTTGTAAAAAGATTGTGCTTTAATGATTCTATTTGTTGATAAATAATTGTAGGGATTTTTATTTATAACATAAATAGCCGAATCAAATTGTTCTGCTTTTCGATAGACATCAGCCTTAGTTTCTAAAATTTTTCCATATAGGTAACTATCATTATATTCGTTGTACTTTATCTTATTGAGCAAATCCAGCGTTTCCTCTTTCTTTCCTTGCTCTGCCAATTCAAATGCCATATCATTGAGGCAATAGTAATAGGACAGGGTATCTTTATCGCTTAGGAAGACGTCAGCCGAACGCTTGAACATGTCATAGGAGAGGTCGAACTCGCTGGCGCGATGACATATATCCCCCATGTTATTGTATATGCGTCCGAGGATCTGCTTGTCGTCCGAACCGGCATGGGTGGCGTTGATGAAGACCTGCATCGCTGCAACCGGATCATCCTTGGCTCGCAGCAGTTTGCCGTAATGATAGCAGGCGTGGACGTAGGCAGGTGAAAGGTGAAAATTGAAAGGTGAAAGGTGTCCCAGCGTCTCATACGCCTGCGCAAGCGACAGACTATCGTTGTACATACCTCCCTCCGCCCAGACAGAATCTGCCTGAGCGACGGTTTGCTTCGCTTCGCTTAACGCATTTGAAGAACATGCGGAAAGAAGAATCATCCCGCATGCCAAACACCCTACTATAAGTCCGATTTTACGGAACATATATTTATGCATTCCGATAAGCCTTCGGCGTGACGCCGACACGGGATTTGAAGAAGCGGTTGAAGAAAGCCACATTGTCAAAGCCGAGGCTGAGCGCGATCTCTTTGACCTGCAGGTTGGTGATCTTCAACTGACTCTTGGCGTCCGTGATGATGGCCTCGATGATGATGTCACCGGCCGTTCGGTCCCCCACCGCTTTGATGGTTGAGCAGAGGTGCGGCAAGGTCAGACGCATCGCCTCCGCGTACTGACTCACATGATGCCATTCGTGGTAGTGCTTGAGCACCAACTGACAGTAGTCCTGATAGATCTCGGTCTTACGATCCAGAGGCTTCACCAGATACTCATCCTGCTCATGGGCATATTTCGCATAACTGGTGCGCAGCAAATTGAATACATGCACCATCTTCTCTGTATCCAGCATCGTCGGTTCAGCATTGAGCGCCGCAACGATGGTGTCGTACATCGAGCAGAGGACTTTCACATGGTTCTCACAGATGCTCAATTTCGGCGAATGTAATTGCAACGCCGAGAGGGACATTTTATTATTCACCGTATATTTCTCCAGGAACTTGCTACCAAACACAATCCAATACACCAGCGCGTCCTCGGAGAACTCGCGGATAAAGAGGAAACTGCCCGGCTCCAGAAGCAGGATGTCGTTCTGCTTAAACTCATAATCGGTCACATTGATCGTAGCTCGCGCCGTGCCACGGACCAGCAGAGCGTACACGCCACAGGTGATCTTACACGGGTAACGACCGTACTCGTTCATCAGTTTACCACTCGCATCACCGATCATATAGTCCCCGTACGGACAGTCCACAATAGGAATATTATTCTCTTTCATCTTAATAATTGTATCAAAATTCGGTGCAAAGGTACTGCTTTTTTTTGAATTATGCAAATATTCGTGCATAATTATTAAATTTTATGGATAAAAAAAGAAGAACCTCTTGCGAGATTCTTCCGTTTGACCTAAATGCGTATCGATTAAGCCATCTTATTGACCATGCGAGCGAGCTTCGACTTGAGGTTAGAAGCTTTGTTCACGTGGATGATGTGACGCTTAGCCAGTTTGTCCAGCATCGATGCTACCTTCGGCAGTGCTGCAGCTGCAGCGGCTTTGTCAGTAGTCTTACGCAAGTCACGAACAGCGTTACGTGCAGTTTTTGCGTAGTAGTGGTTGTGTGCTTTGCGTGCTGCCGTTTGGCGGATACGCTTCAAAGAGCTTTTATGATTTGCCATCTTTGTTTAAATTTTAGCTATTAGCTGTTGGCTGTTAGCCGTTCGCTATTAGCGGATTTTGTTAATATCCGTTGGCTTTGAGAGGATCAGCCTCAGGACTTGACTTTAGGGAAGGTCTTTGTAGTGCCAAGGGGAATCGAACCCCTATTGCAAGAATGAAAATCTTGAGTACTAACCGTTATACGATGGCACCTCGCTTTGCGCTGTCGAGCGAAAAAGCGTGCAAAAGTACTGCTTTTTTTTGAATTGTGCAAATATTTTTGCATTTTTTTGCAAAAATTACTGCATTTTGTTATGTAAAGTAGCCAAATATTCCTGTTCCGGTTGACCCGGAGTGGGAATAAGTTCCATTTTGGCTGTTAGCTGTTGGCTGTTAGCTGTTAGCAAACCAAGTGCCTCCAGATCCATGATTGTTGAGTAGCCGGAACGGGCAATGATATGCTTTGCGCCTAAGAGCGCAGAGGCTAATTCGGCATCAGACATATAGGGCAGGATGGTGATGTTACCCCGCTTGATACGCGTATTCGGACGATGCATCAGACCCTGCACGATGAGGACGGAAGGGATTTGGTCATTAGTCGTTGGTCGTTGGTCATTGGAGAACCGCGCGATGAGCTCTTTCTCTAAAAGGGTGCGATGCGGCTCGAGACCGGAGAGAACGGCGACTATGTCGTATTGCTTTGATATCTCGATATCTCGATCTTTCGACATCTCGAACCGGCTTAGTGGACCGATATACTCGATTAATGTTGAATGTTGAATGTTGAATGTTGAATGAGATAGCTCTCCGGCTAGACTCTGTTGCGGGTCTTGATAGTCGGGCACCCATACCTTATTATATCGCGCATAGATACGCGCGTGTATACGCGACGCGATAGGTTCTGCCCATTTCCAGCCACGAGGTAACATGATATGGAGTTGATGGGTCAAATAGATAGTTTGAGGTTGTTTGACATCGTTTGATGTCGTTTGACCTTGTTTTAGATATAGCCCAAAGCGATTATCGGAGATGATTTGGTCGATATGCTCTTCGCGCAGAAGGGTTTTAAGCATCAGATGATCTTGGATGGCCCATTTAATCAGTTTGGGCATGGCTTTGATGATCGCCCACACTTGGCGTGAACCGGCACTATAACGCAGGTTGAGCGGCGCCAGATAAGTGTATCGGAGTTTGGGAAAATGTTTGCGCAGCAAAGTAAGACTCTCTCCGTCACCACCAAGAATGACCTCGTGCCCATCGTTCAACAGACGCTGAACGAGCGGTACACAACGACTCGCATGTCCGAGTCCCCAGTTCAAAGGTGCGATGAGAATCTTCATATTAGTCGAAAGTCGAAAGAAAAAAGTCGAAAGCCATTATGCGCTAACGATGACGTCGTATCCTTTGGCGCGTAATGGAGCAGCGATCGATTCCATCTCTTCGCGGGAGATCTTCGAGAGATTCTCTTCGGGTGTCTTGCGGTCGATGACATAGATCATCAGTTGTTTGGGGTGCAAAGTATCAACGGCTTGATACCACGCTTCCAACTCTTCGGGCGTCGTGTTGTCGATAGGTTTGCCCGCATGTTCGCCGCGCAAGAAACAAGTCTGCAAGGTAAAATCTCCGTCAAAAGCCTTCAACCATTCGATGAGTTGGGCAACAGTCAAGTTAGCATTCACCGGCAGGTCAATACGCCGCATCATCTCATCTGTCGCGGCATCGAGTTTGAGGATCCGGTTATCGCAAAGCCTCAGCGCTTGCACCACATCGGGGCGACCTAACTGGGTGGAGTTACTCAACACACTCACTTTTGCCTTCGGGCAGTACTGATCCCGCAAGGCACAGGTATCTTCAATGATGCCCAAGAAATCAGGATGTAGCGTCGGTTCACCGTTGCCGGAGAAAGTGATGACATCTAGACATGTACCATTTTCGCATTTACCATTTACCATTTCCTGCAATTTCTTCTCCAACGCCGCTTTCACCTCTGCTCTTGTCGGCAGTTTGGGATGGCTTACGGGTGTATTCCAACCGCATTCACAATAGACGCAGTTGAAGGTGCATAGTTTATGCTCCAGCGGCATCAATTCCATCCCGAGGCTTGTTCCCAAGCGACGGCTATGAATCGGACCATATGCAATCTCATTGAAAAGCATTCTTATCTCGTTTAACTCGAACGATTATTTCAGTATTCAGTATTCAGTTTTCAGATACTAATGACACGATTTCCTAAGATCTTACAGATCTCATTGCGTTGCGTGAGGAGCGCAGGTTGAGTCGCCAATAACTGCATCTGGCGGTTGACATCCTTGGATGCTTGTGCAGCCTTGAGGTTCTGCTCTAACTCATTGATCTGCATATTGATGACGGTCAGTTTGATCTCGTACAACAACTGCGTCACCAGTTCACCCAACTGCAAGTCATACTCCGGTTTGATGAACTGATATTTCTCGGCGATCATATCGATCGCTACTGCACTGATGAGCGGATCGGAGTGGAACTTAAAGAACTGCTCCGCCTTAAATCCCTCGTCCTTGCAATGACTCTTGAACTCCTCCATGATCGTTCGGAAGACCTCAAACGGCGGTTCTATCTCATCGTTCTCCAACGTATAAACGATCACCTCACCGATGGTATAAATGGTCCCTTCAACCTCGATCGGCTGCTCGCCGTACCGCACGATGAGTTGCATCAGGTTGTAGTAGTTCTTCTCCAATTGGGTCTGCGGGCTGACCTGCGGACGCTGTATATGCACGGGTTTGGCCGGCACTTCCACTACCGGCGCACTCTCCTGTGTCGGGGTCTCCGACGCGAGACCTTGTTCCTGCTCTTCCTGCTTGCGGCGCTCTTCCATCTTCTTCCGCCGCAGTTTGATCACCTCGTTCGTCAGTACCTGTTCGCCCATGTGCAAGCGCTCGGCGCAGTCCTTGATATAGACCTGCCGCGTGATCATATCGGGGATGATAGCGATTGAAGCGGTGATGTCTTTGATGAGCGCAGCCCGTTTTTGCGGATCATCGCCTGCATCTTTGCTGAGCAAAGCAGACTTGAAACGAATGAAATCGGTCTTATGGTCTGCAATATACTGGATGAACTCGGTCGAGTCATGGTTCTGTGCATAACTATCCGGATCTTCTCCGTCGGGCAGCAAGACCACATTGACGTTGAAGCCTTCTTCGAGGAACATGTCTATACCTCGAAGTGCGGCATGGATACCTGCGGCATCGCCATCGTAAAGCACGGTGATGTTACCGGTGAAGCGCTGAATGAGTCGTATCTGCGGTTTGGTAAGGGCAGTACCTCCGCTTGCCACAACGTTCTCTATGCCCGATTGGTGCATGGAGATGACGTCCATCTGTCCTTCGACAAGGTAACACATGTCGGCACGCGAAATCGCCTGCTTGGCTTGGAACAAACCGTATAACTCATTCGTCTTGGAGTAGATGATGGAGTCGGGCGAGTTGACGTACTTACCGACGTTCTCTTTCTTCTTGAGGATACGTCCGGCAAAGGCGACAGGCTTGCCGCTGACCGTGAAGATCGGGAAGATGACGCGGTCGCGGAAACGGTCATAGATGCGTCCGTCTTCGCTCTTACCAACCACGCCGACACCGATCTTGGTATCCACATCATTGACGATGAACTCTTCTTTGAAACCTTTCTGTTGCAAGGCTTTTGCTAACGGGCTTCCTTTCTCGGGCGAGTAGCCCAACTGGAACTTACGGATGATGTCATCCCTTAGGCCGCGTTCATGGAAATAACCGAGCCCGATCGCTTGCCCTTCGGGCGTGTCCCATAACTGCTGCTGAAACCATTTATTGGCAAAATCATTGACCACGAACATCGACTCGCGGTTATCTTGGCGCTGTTGCTCCTCAGCGGTCATCTCACGTTCTTCGACCTCGATATGGTATTTCTTACCGAGCTGTTTGATGGCCTCGACGAAGGTACACTGCTCTATCTCCATGATGAACTTAACGGCATGTCCGCTGGCTCCGCAACCGAAACATTTATAGATACCCTTGGACGGGCTGACGGTAAAAGAGCCTGTCTTCTCCGAATGGAAAGGACAGAGTCCGATCAGGTTCGCGCCGCGTTTACGGAGCGTCACGTAGTCAGCAACGACCTCTTCTATCTTTGCCGCCGCATGGATGCGTTCTATGGTCTCGCGTGGGATCAAATCAATTTACAATTTACAATGTACAATGTACAATCTATTCCTCGTACCAAAGGTACATACCTATTTTGATTTGCCACTGGTCCAGACGACCGCGGGTATGAACGCCGTTGGCAAAATCGGTGTTCTGGAACGGGTTGATGAGTCCGAAGTCGTATCCTCCGCGCAGGAAATAACGCTTGTATTGGAATCCAGCACCTACGCCCCAAGTGATGTTGATACGCTTAAAGGCCTGATCCGGGTCTTCGGATTTATAACCGCTATAGTATCTCGGCGTATATTTTTCGCCCTCAGAAGTCTGTACATCCTGCCGCATGCGCCATTCCAGACCGCATTGGATGGTAGGACCGGTATAGACGATCAAGTAAGTCTCTTTGGCGATCTCGAACTTATACTGCCAGTCGACGAACAACTCCAGTTCGTTGTAGGTGATCAACTGCCGGCTACGCGGATAATCCATGCCGTACAGGTTTCCTGTCTTCCACCCGCTGTTATACGCGCCGAAGGTGTAGTTCAGGCCGATGGACGTACCGAAACCGGCGATGATACTACCGTCATAGACCACACCTACCTTGAAGCCGTTCATTTTGATGTTGTTGTTCAGCGTGTCTTTATGCTGATTATCGTTGATGCGCAAGGTGGGTTGGGCGTAACCGATGTGCAAACCAAAACCCTGCTTGGGCAGATCCACCGCCCAAGCACTCATGGTCACAAAAAACAATACTACTGCTAAAATTCCTTTTTTCATATATCTAAATCATCAATTATCAATCATCACTTTTCGCTTTGCGAAACACATCCTCCGGGCTGATCGGGCGAATATCGTCTGCCCAGAAGAAGGTCGTTAATCGATCTCCGTTTTCGGGGATCTGATCCATTGGATAGAGTACGCCGGTTGTCTCTTTGGTAAAACGAATGCGGTGTACCTTGCGGTTCTGGACGTACATGCGGATAAAACTGCTCTCGGTTGTATTCATTCCCACGTATCCCCCTTCATCTTCTTTGGCAAAATAGATCGTCAGGGCATTACCGCTCATATCGACGAAGTCCACTTCACCGTCTTTCATGTACGCGGTCACCTCTTTGCCGCTCATCTGGTTAAAATAGTCCAGCGAGTCCTCCATGATACATAGCGCATTGCCGTTTCCGACCATGTGTTCCACCGCACCATTCGCGATGAAAACCGTCATACTGTCCGCGGAGATCTGCTGGTTCTCGCTCCAGCATATCGGATCGATGTATAGGTGCATGGTCGAATCCGAACCCAGATAGACCATCGAGTCGCAAGTCATCTGCGCATCATCGCGATAAACACGTACCCCGTGATGCGCACGCACGCGCTGGTAGGTACTGTCCAGACGGGCACTGTCCTCAAAATGGAGCTCTTCCGTGAAGAGCGTATCCGCATGGATATAGGCGTAGTGCAGCGAGTCCGACCAATCGATCATCACCGCACTGTCGGTAGCGAAACCGCGGCTGTCCTCTTCCCACATCTGACCGTAGTTACCCAAGAGCGTCGCATGGCGCGTGGAGTCACGCATCTCCATTTGGTGCACTACCTCACCGAAACCGATCCGTTTGTCGTAATAGATCGTATCACCCGTCATCATCTTGCCGTCCACATGGTGCACGATGGACCGATCGAGCAACATCGACCGTTCGTTGGAGGTGTTATACCATCCACGCGAGGTGATGATCTCTGTCTCCTGCTCATAGACGATGAGCGTCGGGCTGACGATATCGGCGATCTTGGTATCCGTGTTATATAATAAGGTATCACTCGTCAGCACAAACTTGGGATGTACGAGTTTGACTTCTCTGCTAAACACCGCCTGATTGGTATTCGGCCAATAACTGCCGCGCACGGAGGTCAGGGTATTCAAGGAGTCTTTGACCGTTCCGCCGGAGAAATAATAGGCGACATCGGCTATTCGGTCGTAGTTCAAGCTATCCGTGGTCAAGATCGTCGGGTTCTCGTCAGCCCTGCCATGCACGAGTTTGACGTGCTTGCGCAAACGCGCTAACTTGGAGTTTCCGTCATAGAAGAGTTTGTCACCGAAGCCTTGGAGCGTGTCGCCCTGCACGAAACGTACGTGACCGAAGGCATCGAGCGAGTTTGTCTTCTCGTAAAAATAGGCACTGTCACAATACATCAGCGCCTCTTCGTGCCGGAAGACCACATCGCCCTTGAGTATCTGTGCGTCGGCGATTCGTTCCTGATCAAAATTCAAGTTCTCCGCCCGCTCCAGATATACCATGGTCTGAAGTAATATGAGGATTAATGTACCCATCCCGGATATTCAAATTCGCAGTTTTGCCATTCGGGGTCGATCTGCACGAAAGTGGTCTTCTGTTTTTTGAGGATCCAATCGTGGATGAACTCAGCACTGAGTTTCTGTTCCAACATCGACTTGATGGTCTGGAAATCGTCCGTCAAGTTCGCACGGTGCACATCGAGTTTTTTCTTGACCCGCACGATCGCGCATACCTCGCGGTTCTTGGTCTGATCCATCATTACGAAGGGTTGCGACACGTCGCCTTCCTGCAGATTATAGATCTGCTTGGCGATCTCGGGCGCCAAGTCCTGGTACTCAAACCGGCTGCTACCCGTGTTCGGGTTGATCATCAAACCGGCGTTCATCACTGTGTTCTTGTCTTGCGAATACTGGATCACGGCTTGTTCGAAGAGCAGACTGTCTTGCTCGATCAATTGACGGATACTGTCCAATCTTTGCAGCGCGTTCACCTTATCCGTCGCACTGATACGCGGGCGCAAGAGGATATGGCGACAGTTGATACGCTCACCTTTCTTCTCGATGAGTTGGATGATATGATAGCCGTACTCCGTCTGCACGATACGACTCACGCGCTTGGGATCGTTGAGGTTAAAGGCCACGTCGGCGAACTCGGACACCAACTGTCCGCGACCGACAAAACCCAGTTCACCGCCTCGCTTGGCGCTCTCCGTATCCTCCGAATAGAGGCGTGCTAACATGCTGAAATCGGCTTTACCGCTCTGCACACGTTCTGTGAACTCACGCAGACGCGACTTGACGCGCTCGGTCTCTTCCACCGGTACGGGCGGTTCGAAACTCAGAATCTGCACCTCCACCTGCGCGGGCATCAACGGGATCGAATCCATCGGCAGGGCGTTGTAATAACGGCGTATCTCTGCCGGCGTCGGTTTGATGTCCGAGGTCAGTTTTTGCTGCATCTGTCGGATGATCATCTGGTTGCGCACGGTGGTCATCATCTCTTCGCGGATCTCACTGCTTGTCTTGCGGAAATACTCCTCCATCTTCTCTTTCGAACCGATCTGATTGATGTAGTAGTTGAGCCGCATATCCACATCGTGGCTCACGCTCGATTCGTTCGCTTCCACCGAGTCGATGATCGCCTGATGCAGAAACAGTTTCTGCACCGCCAACTGCTCGGGGATGACGCAATAGGGGTCGCCGTTGATCTGCTGCCCCTCATACTGCGCACGCAGACGCTCTTCCTCCACCTCACTTCGCAAGATAGCCTCGTCGCCTACGACCCAAATCACCTCATCAATCACCTGATCGGCTTGACAAATTGAAAATTGAAAATTGAAAATTGAAAGGACTATTAGTCCTAACAACTTTCTATGGTTCCGTTTGATCTTCATATTCTTCCTTTTACCTTTCACTTTTCTTATCTCACATTCGTTCGAACGATTATTTCACCTTTCACCTTAGAAAAAGATTATCTTTTTCTCTTGAATGGCTTCGTTATATAGTTTCTCGCGCTCCTTGTTCAGGAAATCGACCTGCCGTTCGCTCAGCACGATCTTCTCTATCTCCGGTCGCGCGTACTCGAGCGGCATACGTTCGCCGCGCAGGTGTTTCTCGGTCACCTGAATAAGATAGGTCTGCAGGCTGTCCGTCACTTCGACTTGGTTCTTGTTTTTCAACTGCGTCTCTATCTCTGCGCGCTCAGCCGGCACATGTGCCAAGAGCTCGGTGGTCGTCAACCATTTATCGGTGAACAACTCATATCCGCTGGCGTTCTGGTAGGCATATTTCTCGATTTCATCGAGTTTTTCTTTCGTCAACCAGCCCTTCAGTTTGGCTATGTCGCGGGCATCATTCGGTACGACGACAAAGATCCCCTTCAGTATGCTCTCGTCCAACAAGAAGCGTTCCGGCATCCGGTCATAGACCTGCTGCACCGTGCTGTCCGGTACGACTTTGGGCATGCGTCGATCCACCAGATACTCTTCGTAGGCATGTACGTACAACGACCTGCGGTAGTCCTCCACCAACTGCTCCAGTTCACTCTTCGTACGGGCTTTTGCTTTGTCATATAGCAAGATATCCTTTGCCCACTGGCTGATATACTGCTGCGCCACACGCAGACTGTCCTCCGAACTCAGCCCGACCGTCAACGAATCCAAGGTCGAACGATACAAATACTGCCCGTTCACCTCCACCGCTGCACCAGCTTGCTGTTTCTTCTCCAAGGCAGTACAACTACCCAACAAAAGTCCTGCTGCGAGGCATCCTATGATTCCAATTCTTTTCATAATTCACACAAATCGGCTGCAAAGGTACACTATTTTTTTGAAATACGCAAGAATTTTAATAAGTTTTATTAAAAATCCCAAATATTACCATACTCCAAGACAATTGCAAGAATGGGAAGCCCTACGATGCGCTTTATATGGCGCTAATGCATATGAGATTTTTACACCTACGTCGAAAAGGCTGCAATGATCGACTAAAGCATCTCCTTGACGATTCGACTCCATGACCGGTGTCAGCATTCGCTGTAGCGGAAAACCTGCACGAGTATCGCTGAGCATAACAAGGCTTTCCGCATCGCTATGTGTTGGCGTGTACCGACTCAGACAATAATCGAAATAGGCGCCGACGATGATATAAGAACGATAATTTCGTGCCCATTTATCCAGCAGAATACGATAACTCAACTCCGTCACTAACCACCATTGTACTTTCGGCAGTTGTAATTGCCCTTCTTGACACATCGCAAAATCCTGTGATGCAGCCAATGGAAACGACTCATACACACGGTTGTCGTAGTCCGGATAATACACAGAGAGGGCGGCGTCTTGAACGGTTTGTTTCCATGTATTGGCAAGATGGAAAGCCACTTTGCCACCGGCAAAGAACATAATGCCCTTATACGAAAGCACCACTTGAACCGGCACTCCGACCGACCAAATAGCATATTGCTCTTGCAGGTTTCCGATTGAATAAGCAATGTCCATCTGTTGCCCATCAACGTCTATCGTGGAGTACGTATCCTGATAATCCTTCTTACGCCAGCCGATGGTTTGGTGATCCAGCGTGAGACCTAACCGGAAACCGAACACGCTCTCCGAGAGATAGTTATAGTAGAGGTGTGCCCCGCCTTGAAAACCCATCTGAGGACGGATATAATCCGTTTGCGCCGCCCATGAACCCGCTCCGCCATGAAGCCCCGCCTCAAACAGATTCTCTGCCTCAATCAAAATCGGAACAAACAATAATATGGATAGAACAATCCTTCTCATGGTACCAATCGTTTTTCCGTCCATACCTTGTCGCCCTGTTCGTAACGAATCAGATACAGGTTCTGCCAATTATACACCTTGCTCTCAATCGGTGCTTCTGACTCCGTTGTAATGATTTGGAGAATATTCGACCAAATAATCTGATTCCCGTCTAATGTAACACGCAATTGGAAAATACCATTCAACTCATTCTGTTCGGCATAGTCATCGTCATTCGCACCGGGGATCGGCTCGTCGTTCTTATACCATTGGTATGCAGTCACCGTTCGATTCGGGAAGAACTTCCGTAATGTCACATTATCCAACAGCAACTGCCAGTTATACTTATTGACAATGATCGGCCATAGTCGCTCACAATGAAAGGTGTCAAGATTGAGTACATACAACAAACTGTCGCAATTACGCCGATCTTTATACACGATCTCATACCTCGCCGGCTCAGTAAACAACGTATCTCGCCATCGGTACGGCATCAATGTATCACATACAATCGTATCATAAGTTTGTACCATGACATCAGGACAGCAAGTTTCTGTCTTGAGAGATAGTATCAGGCATATACTATCCGTCCCGCAAATTGATTGCAGGGTATCCCTTATAACACCCGTTTCTGTCCATTCGTGTCCTCGCCAAGTGATCGGTAACAAGGTATCACAGACGGTCGTATCCATTTTGACGGTGGGTACATAGTTCTTAGGAATATCCATTACAGGGCGTACGGATTTTCCACCACGCCTATCACTCGAAGTAATCTGAGTGGAAGGATAGTTTGCATCGCTATAGAATTCAAGATTATATGCTCTACCTCTACTCTGTTTGTTTTCGTTACAAGCAGAAACTGACCAATAATATCCATGAATATTGGGATAATTATTGTTACCTCCATAAATTACTCCCGCAGCGGGTAAAAATACGGCACCTTTATTTTCTAATTGTTCCCACTGACTTTCCGTATATTTGTTCGTACTACAAAATCGATCATTCCCCGGAATAAATTGAGGCAATGAAAGATCCGCAAAAGGATAATCATCCGGAAGAAAGATCAAGCCACATACATTATTGATAGTTGCTTTTCCGCATAAGATAGAAGCATTTGTACGTCCGTTAAGTATGAATTCCCATTCCTCAGCCGAAAGCGTTCTCCAAAAGTTTGGAGAATATTCACCTATAGAGTTATATACCGCCCAATCTGCATTTTCGTAGTCACCCGTCATACTGAGAGATGCATCACCATTGATATAATAACACTTAGAAGCCCCTATTGTCGATGACCATGGTTGGTATTCTTCCACTCCGTTACTCCAACCGCTTGTTCCCCATGCGTACAAGTCGATCCATCCATTATACGTGGATGATGCAGACGCGTGACTGCCTATATAATCCCATTGGTTTTCGGCGAAACGCCATGTACCTTGCTGCATCGTCCCGTCAGCACATAGATGCGAACCTTGAGCAGGATTATACTGCAAATTGCCGGGCGCAAAAACCACTTTCATATCGGCACTAACGCTAAATCCATGCAATTCTTGCGCAGGATCATAGCAATCGGTCTTTGTATCCGGCTTTTCGCAAAGCGCTCTCTCTACATGCAACTCATAATAAATGCTGTCAAACGCGCAGTAACTGCGGAGCGTGTCGCGCAAGGTATCGGTGATGGCAAACTCTTTGCCGTGCCATGTGATCCGGCTAAGGGTGTCACAGACGGTCGTGTCCGTCCGAATGGTATCCGGCGTCATGCATAGGTGTATCTCGATATCATCCAGCGCGAAGTCATTGCCGATGGCATTGTCCACATTGTTGTAGATGGATAGTTGAATAGCCTCTACGCCTACCGGCACCGTGAAATTCATACCTACCAGTTGCCATTTAGAGCTCTCCTGCCAACAATTAAAGTCGTTTATAAAAGCAGAGTCGAAAGGTATATCGCCTGTATCGTAGGTCGCCAGTTCAGAATTGTTGGTCGGGTTGGTTAGCACGAATTTCAGTCGTGGGTAAGCGTACATACCGGGTCTTCCCATGTATTGTCCCCAAGTCATAACATTCGCCACATAAGCGGAGAAGGTTAGTTCGATACCTTCGCATAAATGCTCGATGGTGGTCTGATAGAATGCGGCATTGTCCGCTCGGGCATCTATCTCCAGCAGGTAACCGCGTGTGCGGTCGTTCGGGTAGGTATGGTCGTCTTGTAAATGCCACTGGGATCTTCTGTTCTGTGGCAGATTATTTACAGAGGTATCGCCGTTGCAGTAGCCCGATTTGGTTACCAGGTACTTACCCGCTCCCATGACTCCGAAGCGGTCGGAGGTCAGCTGCGTATAACTCATGCCTTCCACCGGTGTCGTACTTAAGCGCGGATCATCCGGATCATTGCCCCCGAAATCCTCGCGGAAGAGAAGAATGCCGTCTATACATAGTGCCGGCTCCGGCGGCTCACACGCTTTAACATGCAGCAGGTGGGGGGCGCTGACCGAACGGCAGTTCACGCTTTCGATATTTCCGCCACCGGACACGGCTACCTTATACCACCCCGAATCGGCTTTCTGTACATTCGAAAGAGTGAGCACATTCGTTGTCTCACTCAACTCCGTCCATGTCAAACTATCCGCCGAGAACCACCATTTGTATTCCAACGGCTCAGCAAAGGTACCGTCATTTGTGAAATATGCCGTTAAAACTGCCGATGAATTCGGACACATTTCATTCTCGCCCTCGATCGTCACCGGCGGCGCACAGAGGTGGATCTCTATATCATCCAGCGCAAAATCATTCCCGCTTCCGTTCTGGGCCACATCGTTATAGATATACATCCGAATGGATTCCACACCTTCTGGTACGGTAAAATTCATACCGATCAGTTGCCACTCTGCCGATAACTGGTTGTCACGCGCATATTTCCAGGTTTCCGGCGTACCATATCGCCAGTCCGGTTGAATGTCTCCGGTCGATTTCTCCGCTAATACAACACCCGTCTCGGGATCCTTCAGTACAAATTTCATTCGCGGATACACATAACTGCTGCCGAAATAATCCAACTGTCCGGCATAGTGTACATTCACTACATACGCACTGAACGTCAGTTGGCTGCCTGCACACAACCCGTCTATCCGCTTGCTGTAAAAAGCCTTTTCGCCACCTATACCGTCAACCTCCAGCAGATAGCCTCGCGTCTTATCACCGAAATAAGTATGGTCGTCCTGCCAATGCCATTGAATACCGTTATGCCACCCCTCCTTACGCAGCGAATAATGTCCGCTTCCCAAACTGTTACCTGAGTTAATATAAGGTAATTCCATGCCCGGCACACTCGCCCTACTGACATCTGGATCCTCAGGACTATTTCCACCGAAATCTTCCCGAAACAACAACGTCCCCTCCATGCATAGTTCGTCCGTTTGAGCCGCCAGCGGCAGCACAAAGAGCAAAACAAGCACTATATGCCAGATCCGTTTCATCCTTTCCTTCAATTTTGCCCGCAAAAGTACTGCTTTTTTTGCATATATGCAAATATTTCTACTTTTTTATGGTATAAAGTCGATGCCCGTCCACTGTTTCGAAGGTGTCCGGTAAGGGTATATGAGGCGCTTTGACACCGTCTCCGATCGTCAGTTCGGGGGCTACTTCCACATGGATCTCATCCCAGATGCCGGTGTTGAGGATATGGTTCAGCAGCGTTGTTCCGCCTTCGACCAAGATGGAGTGGATATTGCGCTTTGCCAAGTCCTCGGTGATGAACGGCCAATCCGTTCGGTCACGATAGACAAGTGTCTCGGAGTCATCGGAGAAAATGCGTGCGTCGGCAGGGATCCTGTTGTGGCGATCGATCGTGACACGAATGGGGTTTCGTCCTGTCCAATGCGTGTTCAGAAGGCGGGGATTATCGAGCAGCACTGTATTCGTTCCCACCATGATCGCCATGTTCTCTGCGCGCATGCGGTGAACGATCTCTTTGGTGGCCGGAGTGGAGATCTTTATCGGAGAACCGCTTGTACGTTTGATATCGATGAATCCATCGGAAGTTTGTGCCCATTTGAGGATGACGTACGGGCGATGTTTCTCGTGCAGACAGAGGAAGCGTTTGTTGAGTTCGCGGCATTGATCTTCCAAAACTCCGACGATAACTTCGATGCCTGCGTCACGAAGCATCTTGACACCTTTGCCGGCTACCAAGGGGTTCGGATCTAACATGCCGACGACCACGCGCCCGACGCCTTTCTCAATGATCAGTTTGGCGCAAGGAGGCGTTTTGCCGTAATGAGAGCAGGGTTCGAGAGAGACGAATAGCGTGCATTTCGACATTTCGAGATCTCGATATTTCGAAGTTTCGAGATGTCGAAAGCAATTCACTTCGGCATGTCCTTCGCCATATTTCTCGTGCCAGCCTTCGGCGATAATTGTGCCGTTGGAATCGACCAAAACAGCACCAACCATCGGATTCGGTGCTACAAAATATTCACCGCGACGGGCAATTTCGATACAATGTGCAATATAATTTGCGTATTCCATATTTTTTTTGTAATTTTGCAGCGTGAAAGAACTTATCAACCATATTACCGCTCAATTGGAGGTCGCTTATCCCAAGGACGAAGCGCAAGCTTTGGCTTGGTGGATCGTGGAAGAAGAAACAGGTCTTTCCCGCTCACAACTCATTTGCGGGTGCAAAGATACAACTTTTTCTCCACATATGCAAGAAATCGTTACACGATTATTGCATTTTGAGCCAATTCAGTACATTTTCGGGCATACTTTATGGAACGGCCTTGACCTGAAAGTCACTCCCGCAACGCTCATTCCACGACCGGAGACGGCAGAGTTAGTGGAGAAAGTTGAAAGGTTAAAGGTTAAAGGTGAAAGGCTTAAGGTTCTCGATATCGGAACAGGTAGCGGGTGTATTGCGATAGGTTTGAAAAAAGCGCATCACGAATGGCAGGTCACAGGAATCGATATTTCGGAAGATGCGATCGAGGTAGCGAAAGAGAACGCCAAAAGAAATGGGGTTGAGGTAGAGTTCAAGGTAGCAGATATTTTCGGAATACAGAATACAGATTACAGATTACAGACCGATTTTGACATCGTAGTGAGTAACCCGCCCTATATCTGCGAGAGCGAGAAATCTTCGATGAGACCGAATGTTTTAGCGTGCGAACCGGCGTCTGCTTTGTTCGTGCCGGATAACGATCCGCTGAAGTTCTATCGTCGCATCGCAGAATTGAAAATGGGAAAGTATCTCTTCTTCGAGATCAACGAGGCGTATCCACAAGAACTAGCTGATATGCTAAAAGAATTGGGATATGAGGACATACAAATAACGAATGACATCTATGGAAAACCGCGAATTATCGAAGCGCGAATGCCTTGATAAGGCCGAAGCCTATTGTGCGAAAGCGGAGCATTGTGCAGCTGACGTGCGGCGCAAGTTATATGAATGGGGCGCACCCTCAGAAATCTTCGGTTTTATCGAAGAAAATCTGTATGCCAATGACTTCCTCAACGATGCCCGATTCTGCCATGCTTACGTCCATGACAAAGTAGCTTTCCAGTCGTGGGGACGTCTTAAGATCCAAGCCAGTCTGCATGCCCTCGATCTTCCGGACTCGGAGATCCGCAAAAGTCTCGATGAAATCGAAGAAAATACCTATTTTGCCAATCTCCGTTCCCTCATCGCTTCCCGCCGTTCCGACTCCCCCGAGAAACTCCTCCGCTTCCTCGCCCAACGCGGCTTCACGTACGAGGAAATCCAACGTGAAATATGAGATGCGAGATTTTTTCTGCGTCTTTATGGGAGATTTTCCCGACATAATACCGATTATAACCTACTAATCACCTACTAACCACCTACTAATAACCTACTATTTACATACTAATCATATACTATACTATGCTAAAAAAAGCGACAAAAATGTCGCCAAATAGATACAAGAGAAATCGAAAAAATTAAGGAAAATTGCGCGCGGGCTTGCGTATGTCAAAAAAAAGCAGTACTTTTGCAGCCGCAAAAGTTTTTGGACATTTAATAGAAAAGTTTTTGGACATTTAATAGACAAGAATATGAGTTTACAATGTGGAATAGTAGGGTTGCCGAATGTAGGCAAGAGTACGTTATTTAACTGTTTGAGTAATGCGAAAGCGCAGAGCGCCAATTTTCCGTTCTGCACGATAGAGCCGAACGTGGGCGTGATCACGGTGCCGGACGAGCGACTGATCAAGTTGGGCGAGATCTGCAAGCCGGAACGCGGCGTGATCCCGACAACGGTGGAGATCGTGGATATAGCCGGACTGGTGAAGGGTGCCAGCAAGGGTGAAGGACTTGGAAACAAGTTCCTCGCCAACATCCGTGAGACGGACGCGATCATCCATGTGTTGCGTTGTTTTGACGACGAGAACGTGGTGCATGTAGATGGTAGCGTGAACCCCGTACGCGACAAAGAGATCATCGATGCAGAGCTGCAGTTGAAGGATTTAGAGACCATTGAGAGCCGTATACAGAAATGCGAGAAAGCGGCCAAGGCCGGTGGAGACAAGAATGCGAAATTGCAGTTGGAGGTGCTGGTCAAGTACCGCGAGGCGCTGTCGCAAGGCAAGAACGCCCGTACGGTTGAGTTGGAGAACAAAGATCAGGAAGCCGCAGCGCGCGACCTGTTCCTGCTGACCAACAAACCAGTGATGTACGTGTGCAACGTGGATGAGAGCGCTGCTGTGACGGGCAACGCCTATGTCGAGCAGGTAAAAGAGGCAGTGAAAGACGAGGACGCACAAGTGCTGGTATTGGCAGCGAAGATAGAGAGCGAGATCGCTGAACTGGAGACGTACGAGGAGCGGCAAATGTTCCTCGAGGAGATCGGCCTTCAGGAGTCGGGTGTGAACCGCTTGATCAAAGCCGCCTATGCGCTGCTGAACTTACGCACGTTCCTGACGGCAGGCTCGGATGAGGTGCGCGCATGGACGTTCAAGGCGGGTTATAAGGCACCGCAATGCGCGGGTGTGATCCATACGGATTTTGAGCGTGGGTTCATTCGTGCCGAGGTCATCAAATACGAAGATTTCGTGGCGCTGGGCGGTGAGGCACAATGCCGTGCAGCCGGTAAACTCGGCATTGAAGGTAAAGACTATTTGGTACAAGACGGAGATATAATGCATTTCCTTTTCAATGTCTAAAAACGAAATGCAATTGGTAATTGGTCATTGGTAATTGGATATTTATGATAGACAGTTTATTAGCATATGGTATGTGGGTGGCGATCGTGCTGATCATCGTCGGTTTTGTGGCGTTGGTGAAAGGTGCGGACTGGTTGGTGGATGGTGCTTCATCAATCGCCAAGCGGTTTGGCATCAGCGATCTGGTCATCGGTTTGACGGTAGTAGCGTTCGGTACGTCGATGCCGGAGTTTATGGTGAACATGGTATCGGTGGCGCATGGTACGACCGATCTGGCGATCACGAATATACTGGGTTCGAACATTATCAACACGTTTGTGATCTTGGGTCTGACGGCGTTGGTTTATCCGATCGCATCGCAAAAGCACAGCCGCAATTTCGATATTCCGCTGTCCATTATGGCGGGATTTATGGTGCTGGCGATGGTGGTTTTCCAAGCCCCGTTTGAGAACGTGCCGGGTATCAGCCGCATGGGCGGCATCGTGCTGCTGGGCATGTTTGCTTTCTTCTTATTTGATGCGTTCAAGCACGCGAAAGACCAGCCGGATGCTGTCAGTGATCAGTCGTCAGTTGTCAGCGAACCGTTATCCATCGGAAAAGCGATCGGACTGATCATCGGTGGTTTGGCAGGACTGAGTATCGGTGGCGAGTTGATCGTGGACAGTGCGGTAGATCTGGCAACCCGTTTCGGCGTAAGCGAAGCGATCATCGGTTTGACGATCGTCGCTTTGGGTACGTCTCTGCCGGAGTTAGCCACCTCAATCATGGCCGCGCACAAGCACAATACGGACATCGCTATCGGAAACGTGTTCGGCAGTAATATTTTCAATGTGTTCTTTGTATTGGGCACGAGTGCGCTGGTTCATCCCTTACCCGCCTATGAGGGCATCGAAGTGGACGCTTTCATGGCAGCCTTGGGTAGTATTGTCGTTTGGCTCTGCTTGCGTACGAACAAAGAGCGTGTGTTCAAGCGTTGGGGCGGTGCCTTGCTGGTACTGATCTACGCCGGTTATCTCACGGTCCGATTGATGAACTGTTAAGTAAATTCAACCAAATGAAATGAAACGATATCTCACCTTTTTTATCAGTCTGCTGGTATGCCTGCATACGACAGCGGCTCTTCGTACCATAGATGAAGCGATGCAGCTTGCCGCATCGTTGGACACGAAACATGCAGCTCGTGTTCCGGCACGTCAAGCACACGCATTGACGCATTGTTTCATGGGGCAACAGAAGAACGGTCAACCGGCTTTCTATGTCTTCAACCGCGGTGAGCAGGACGGTTTTGTGCTTATCTCTGCGGAAGACCGCACGCGAAGCGTGTTAGGCTATGCCGATGAAGGGCATTGGGACACAGCGAACATGCCGGATGCGACGCGTGCATGGTTGGACATGTACAGTGAGGCGATCAGTCGCCTCAGCGAAGAAGCCCCTACCCCTCGTTCGCAAGCGAAAGCACATAAGCAATATACGGAGGTCAGTCCGATCTGTCAGACCCAATGGGGACAAAGCAGTCCGTATTACGACCAATGTCCGATGTATAACGGCAGTCGTTGCGTGACGGGTTGTGTCGCCACCGCTGCCGCGCAGATCATGAAAGTGCATGCTTATCCTACCCGAGGAACGGGCAGTTATTCGTACCGCTGGAAGAGCGATACCGGCGACTCGATCACCCTTTCGGTCAGTCCCGGCACTACAACCTATGACTGGTCGAATATGTTGAATACTTATACCTCTTCTGCCACTACGGCGGAGAAGAACGCTGTGGCGACGCTGATGTACCACTGCGGTGTCGTGAGTGAGATGGATTATTCGCCATCCGGTAGCGGTGCGTCGAACAATTTCATGCTTGCCGGCATGGTGAATCATTTCGGGTATGACCCGGGGGTAGAGGTGCTGATCAAGGACTGTATGACGGAAGAGGATTTTATCTCGGGTATCGAAGCTGAGTTGCTCCAAGGTCGTCCGGTCATGTTCAGCGCCCGTACGGTAGGGAACAGCGGTCACTCGTTTGTCGGCGACGGTATCGATGCAGACGGACTGATTCATATCAACTGGGGTTGGAAAGGTGTATGTGACGGCTTTTTCCAAGTGTCGGTGATGGATCCGGACAATCAGGGCATAGGCGGTTCGATCAGCAATGAAGCGTACACCGAGCAAGTGCTCGCCTATACGCACATACAGCCTGACGTGAACGGCGCGTACCACTACAGCCTCGTGAGCGACAAGGTGACCCCGTACCAGACGAGCTTTAACCGCTCGGATAACAGAGTCATCCTCCAGGCGGATGTACTCCAGAACCTGTCCATCGTCCCCCTGTACGGCACCTCGGCGCTGAAAGTGGAGGATGAGAACGGCTATTTCACCACCTACCGCGACTTCGACTACAGCTACAACGGTCTGCCCGCCGGCTACTATTACTATACGCAGTACTTCATAGGCGACATCTCCGGCCTGCCGAACGGCAATTACTACATCAGTCCGGTGGTGAAGATCAACGGGACGTATGTGCCGGTACAAGTGAAAGGCTACACGGACTACCGCTGCCCGATGCAAGTCACCTCCGACCAGGTCTATCTCACGGAGCCGGAAGCGGACCTCCACATGGAGAAAGGACTGAACGCGTATGAATACAAAGAGATCAGCGCGTATTATTATCCGAGTGAGTCATACAACACGTACACATGGAAGATCCAGTTGAGCACCAAAGATTTCTATGAGGATGACGGCGAAGATCAGGCATTGCTCATGTTCCGCTTCATCACCTCATCCCCTGCTTCGATTGTCGGCACGTACCTCAACGAAGGCAACGCCGTCTATCGGATGGTGAGCGCCTCTGCTTTCAAAGGAAATATCAACTCATATGAGCGCGTGACGCTGGAGGATGCGGAGATAACGATCGCCTACAACAGCATCAAGGATGTCTATACCGTTTACTACTATTTACGCACGGACGGGATGGGCTATATCGGTCAAGCGGATATCAAGGCTTCCGACACATGGGCCGGCTACGGCGAGGCATATGGAGCGCACGAACAGTACGAGACGATCATCCTGGATGAAGCACCTTTCACCGGCATCACGGTGAGTCAGGCGATGAATCGCATCAATGCGCACACGGTAGGATGGACTTCGGAGATCCCGTATATCGTGGAGGGGCAGATCTCGCAACTGGTCAATACGCCGTCGCAGATCGTGCAGTACGGTAACTGCCGGTTGTACCTGTCGGACGGCCAACAGACGATCTACGGCTACAACACCAAATGGCTCAATAACCAAGCCTACCCGACGGGTAATGAGATCGCCGTAGGCGGTAAGGCCGCTATCATCGGTAAGATCAAATACTACAGCGCTTCGACCAAAGAGATCGAAAGCGGGTATTTCTACCACTACGAAGCGCCGAACGGTTTGAAGCAGACGGTGGAGCAAGAGGAAACGGTGCAGAAAATCATCCGCGACGGACAGATCCTTATCCTGCGTAACGGCGAGACCTACACCGTGCAGGGCGTCAGAGTGAGCGATTAAACAGACGGCGTTCGCGATCGAAGAACCAACCGTACTTATTGAAATAACGACACATGTTTTGGATATGAATCTGAAGCATGTGTTTGTTTTTGTAGGAGTCGCGCGCATGCGCATGCACGATCGTCCACGCGGGATAATATAAGGTGAGGTAGTTGCGATGAATGGAGCGCGTGAGGTCGATATCCTCGGGATACATGAAATAGCGCTCGTCGAACAAGCCGGCTTCGACAGCAGCTTTGGTGCGCAGGAACATGAAACAGCCGCTGAGGTAGGGCGCGTTGACGGGATGCGTGAGGTCCAAGTCGCGCAACTCATACCGCGCGTTGCGCTTGGCCATCCATGCGGCGGGTAAGAACCGACGGCCGAACACATCGAGCGGGGTCGGCAGCCGTTTGGCGAGGTACTGCTGCGAACCATCAGGGTTGAGCACTTTCGGCATGAGTTGCCCTACGGTCGGGTTCTGCAGCATGAAATCATGCATTGCGTCGATGTCTTCGGCCTTGACGCGGATGTCGCTATTCAGCACGAGATGAAAGTCCGTCTTGTAGTACGCACTCTCGCGCAACGCCACATTATGCGCCTTGCCATACCCGAGGTTGGACGGCATGTGCATGTAACGGAGCTTCGGATCTTTGATCTCCGTTTTGGGATGGATCTCCCGGCCTTCCGAGTTATCCAAGAGGTATATCTTCCGCAGGTTCTTCACCTGCAGCAACTCTTCCACAAGCGGCAGCACCTCTTGTTCCCAGTTCGGATTATATAGGACGATGGAAATGTTCAGCATGCCTCGTAAACAGCGGGTAAGGTGAGTATTTGGTCTTTGAGGAAATTGGCTCTGATCCATTCGGCTGCCGCAGCACTGTACTGCGCACGCAAGGCATCGTTTCGAAGCAAGGTGCATATTGCTGCCGCATAGGCCTCCGGATCAATCGTGTCCACCACGATGCCTGTTTTCTCATGCTGATTGACCCATATGCTTCCGGATCCGGCGATATGGAACGAGACGGCAGGCAAACCGCAGTACAGCGCCTCAGCCAGCGCTACACCAAACGCCTCGCGACGATCAATGGACGGGAAGGCAAAAAGCGAAGCGGCCCGCAGATAACAGCGCATCTCTTTATCCTGCAACCTGCCGATAAACTGGATCTTGTCCCCGAAAGGCAGTGCCAGGTGCTGTAAGTATTCCGTTTGCTCCCCCGTTCCGCCGATCAAGACGATGCAGTCATCCGGCAAGAAAGCCGCAGAACGGATCAGGATATCGATTCCCTTATAGGGAACATGACGACCGACAAAGAAAACGATTTGTTTGTTCGAATAACGGTCTTGAATGCTTTTGATGATCTCTTCATCTCCCTCTTGCAAGCGCATTTTCTCTTCATTCACGATATTAGGCAGGATATGAATCTTCTGCTTGAACGCCTGCAAAGGTTCGGACAACTCGATATACTGCTTGCTGGTAGCAATGATCGCATCGGCTCGCTCCAAGATACGCTTCTCAGAACGACGAAACAGATGATAGAGCGCACCTTTCCCGATGATATCAGAATGCCAATGAATGATCAATTTGGCTTTGATTGGCATCGCCAACAGGCAGATCCCTACCAGCGGGTTCGGAAAATGCACATGGATGATATCCGGTTGGAAGGTCTTGATCTCATCCCGCAGCACGCGATAGTACGACAAAGACAAAGGTTGTGAAGAAATCTTCACCGGCGTATTCACCCGAATCACCTCCACGCCGTCATTGGTCGTGCGAATGGTACCGTTATGCTCATGATTGAAACAGATCACATGCTGCTCATATCGGTCTTTCATGCCGGAAACGATAGAGAGCACCACGTCTTCTATGCCTCCGAAATAAGGGTAATAATACTTGGATATATGTAGTATTTTTTTCATAATTCGTTTAATGTGTCCATCGGTATTTGATCAGCAGCCATGCCATTTGGCACCGCGCGGCAAGCTTCACATGCAGCGGTCTGGCACTGCGCGTCAGCAGATTTCCTTCTGTCAGTTGAGTCACGGTAGCATCATGCCGGCGGTATAACAGCAGCGGTTCGGGAAGAAAGAGCACTTTGGCGGTCATCTCCGCCACCATGCCTATCCACCAATCGTGCGCTACATAGGCTGCCTTCGGAAACGGTTTGGCGGCTTCCAACACACTGCGTCTGAAGGACATCGCCGAACCGTAAAAAGTGCAGGTCAACCAATTCTTGAACAATCCTTCGCCACTACCGATCCATTGGAACAAGGACGGCGCAATAACCTGCAACGAAGCATCGGTGATACGCGCATCGGACACGACCAAGTCATATTCTTGCAGTAGCTTTTTGCACCGTGCCACTTTACCGGGCAACCATACATCATCCTGATCAGCCAGAAAGATATAGTCTCCTTTGGCTTCGTTGAGGGCGGCGAAAAAATTCTGCGTAGCCCCTATGCGACGATGCGGCATCACACGCACGCGGGCATCGGCCAAGGCGGCAATCCGCTCAATCGTAGCATCCGTTGACCCGTCATCCGAGATGATCACCTCATCTTCGGGCGCCAACTGCAGCAAGATCGATTTCAGTTGTTGATCGATATACTGCTCACCGTTATATGTCGCTATACAAACGCTTGTCATCTTCGAATTAAAGCCTCGTATGTTTCTTTACAATACGGATGTCCGGTCAAGAGCCATTTGACGAGTCGCGCCGTCAGCAGCATCCGATAGCGGCATATATGCTTGCTGTCTTGCGCAAACTGTCGTTCTGCTTGCAGCAAGGACAGATAGCGTTCGCGGGACACCCGGGTATAATCATTCACCGACAGATCATGCTGCAGGATCACGGGAAGGGTATGAAGCGGTGTACCTTGCTCTTGCAACCGATAGCAAACCCAATAATCCAAATAATCCAAGGGATAGGCCGTATTGAACCCGCCTATCTCCTGTACACGCGCTACCGGAAGCAGCATACCGGAATTAAAGGCCACTTTCATGCCCCATCGACGGCGAGGAGACAAACGTTTATGCTGCGCATTCTCCAAAAGGGGAGCCCATACGCCGTGCTGATCGCCGGATTCGACGATCTGACGAACGGCACGCACATACTCCGCCGTAGGAGCCGCATCGTCGTCCAACAGCACGATATAATCGAACCCATGCTTCACGGCATACGCCAAGCCTTGGTTATAAGCCTCCGCCAGATAGACGTTATGGGACGTGTTGTCATGTACAAACACGCAGCGCTCAAACGTCTCCGGATCCAGCAGCTGATGCAGGCATTGCCAAGCCCTACTCTCCTCTTGGGAGATACCGTAAATGACCACTATATACAAAACCTCATGCATCCTGTTGGGCTATTTTTTTGACCGGAATAGTCAGGTATGGGAGCAGGAGCACCAAGATGAACTTGATATTTCCTGCCAGATTCGTAAAGAACGCTTCGCCGTTGTATTGCGTGACGAGCAAAACGCAGAAATAGGCATACAGCAGCACAAAAAACTCTTCGTTTTGCTTGCAATGCGAATAGAGCCAACCCGTTCCGCACCCTAACAGCACGCCAAACAAAGCTATTCCCGGATATCCAAAATCAAGGAAAAACGGATAGAGGACGGTATACGTGTTGGTGGCTACCGGATGGAATATCCACGGCAGAATCGGATTGATGGGTTCGATGCCGGACAGCCCCAGTTTATTGGTCAGCACGTAATAGAGTCGGAACACATGTTCGCCCCAATGTTCGGCCGTACAAGGTTTGAGTGTATCGAACGCATTAAAATTCGCCATCACGTACAATTCGAACATGGAGGACACGTTTTCTCCATCTACGGACGTGTGATACCGTACGAACTGCATGCCTACCAAACCCACCATCAGTACCAGTATTCCCAATACGATATGCCGCGTAGAGATGATCTTTCTCTGAAACAGCACAAACAGCGTCATGACAGCGAACGTGAGCACAAACGTCTTGGACATCGTCACCACGCCGAAAGACAGCACCAGCAGACCCATGATCACCGCCCGGCGCCATTTGGTCTTGGTCGCATCTTTGAGATACAACAGGTACGTTGCGATCCATAACATGTAATAGAACGGCGTATAGGGTTCATGCTCTCCGTTGGGCAATCCTTCCACTGCCGCAGTACGCAACTTGATCGCTATATGCGAACCCGTACCGGTCGTGATGGCCAGATAGGCAAAACGCATTAACAAAGGTACGCATAGCAGACTCAACCAGAAATAGAGATCCACGATGGCTGTACTGCTCTTTTTCGGCATACGGCTATAGGTAAACGACTGCGTGAGTAACGCCGACAAGATGAAGCATGTGCTCCATAAGGTGATACCAAACAGACATTGTTCGTGCAAGGGCGGCATCGAGTTCGGCAGTAGCACAAAGCATAACAGGCAGAACGAGAAGATAGTGGCCGTCAAGACGCCCGGACTGAAAATATTACGTCCCGACAACAAGTAAGACGCTATCAACAGCACTACTAATATACTGATTGCACCGATCATATTCGCTTATAACACACGTACATTCCTATACCTACTATTCCTTCTGCCAGCAACAAGCATCCTGCCGCCCAATGGGCATTGAGAACCGGAGACAAGACGGCTACCGAAAGAAGCGCTGCACCCGCTCCCGCAAAATACACATTGCGGAACTGCCGGTACTGCTTCGCTTCGCCGCAAGCGACCAAGCCCAGTTGTCCGCATACACCGCTGAGCGCCACGAAGAGAGGCACAAAAGCCATGATACGGAACAAGGATTCCGTTCCGCTATAGTCCTTTCCTAATAGCCGAATGGCCGTCTCTCCTCCGAAGAAAAGGGCGATTCCCATCAACGCCATTACCGCGATTAGGACACACAATATGCGGCGTACCAACTGCTGTGCTGCCTGCCGGTTCTCCGTAAACAACTTGCTGACATGCGGATAAAAAACCTGTATCGCCGGCAAAAGGAACAGATAACACATCACACGCATGATCTTCTCCACCGCCGCATAGCATCCCACCTCATACGGCGTTGTGAAATAACCCAGTATCACCACGAAAAGGACGGCATACACGCTACTTGTGGCTGTGGACAAGAAGAGCGGAAGACTGTCCTTGAGCGCCATGTGGATAGCGCGCCAATACATCGGTACAAGGCTAAACAAGCGTTCGCGGACAGTCCATATGGTCATCACGATACCCGACAATACAAAAGTCGATGATTGGATGCCGACAGCCAAGAGCACATCGTCCGGTTGTTTTACCAACCAGAACGTCAGCGGTAGGATCAAAAGCCGGCATATGCAATTGACCATACTCACTTGCTTGATCCGTCCAAAGCCCTGATACAACCATTGGAAAGAGAAAATATTGCCTATCAGCATCGGGAACATGACCAACACTGCCAGGCGATACGGCGCATAATGAGGAATCAGCAGGATAACAAACGTCAACGCCGCACATACGGCCAAAAGACACAGTTTCGAATACAGAGTCTCCGTAGCCACCTTGTCTATCGTCTCCTGATCCGGTGCGGTCGCTATCTTCTTCGTCGCCGACAGATTAAAACCAAAATCGACCACGATCATCATGAACTGCATCAACTGTAAGGCAAACCCCACGATACCGAATCCCTCAGCACCCAAGATCACCATCAGATACGGCCAAACAAACAACGGCACCAGATAGTTCAGTCCCTGAAGGACGATCATCCATGCCGTATCTTGCAATGTATGTTTGATGGATAAGGGCATACCGCATTATACAAAAAGTGCGCAAAGATACAACAATTTTTGCATATATGCAAAAAAAAACGCCCGAAAGGACGTTTTTTTCATCTATCGGCCACGAATGGTCGATCTTTTTAAGCCTCAGCTTCCTCTGCAGGAGCCTCACCTTTTGCTTCTGCCTCAGCAGCAGCTGCCTCTTGAGCAGCTTCTTGTGCAGCAGCAGCGAGTTCAGCAGCGGCAGCAGCACGCTTCTCGGCGATCTTAGCAGCTTTAGCCTTGTTGGTCTCTACCTCTTGAGCGAGGAGCGCCTTCGCAGCAGCTACTTTCTTCTCAGCCTCAGCAGCACTGATCTTACCGGCTTTAGCATCTTTCTGAGCTTTCCAAGCCTCAAAACGCTTCTGTGCCTCTTCTGCACTGAATGCGCCTTTTGCGACACCGCCATTGAGGTGCTTCATCAGCAGTACGCCCTCGTTGGAGAGGATAGTACGTACGGTGTCAGTCGGTTGAGCACCTACACCTACCCAATACAAAGCGCGATCGAAATTGAGGATCACAGCTGCGGGGTTAGTGTTCGGGTTGAACGAACCGATACGTTCGATAATTCTGCCGTCACGCGGCGAGCGGCTGTCTGCTACTACGATGTGGTAGAAAGCGTAGTCCTTGTGACCATGACGAGCCAAACGAATTTTTGTTGCCATTTAGTTTGTTGTTTTATGGGCTGCGGATTACACGAATCCATACCCGGGTTAATAATAATGACGTGCTTTTTACACGAAAAAGCCTGCAAAAGTACTGCTTTTTTTTGATATACGCAAATTTTTCTTGCATAATTCGCATTTTTTTTGTAATTTTGCACCCGATTTTACAATTTATGGTCATTAACGATCCGAAAATAGATACTCCGATCCTGCATCTGGTGGGAGAAACGGCTGACGAACTGGGTTTGGAATGTTACGTCATTGGCGGTTGGGTGCGCGACTTGCTGTTGCATCGCGAATCCAAAGATATCGACGTGGTCGTGGTCGGTTCTGGCATCGCCTTAGCCGAAGCGGTAGCGAAGAAACTCGGTCGGGGTGCGCATCTCTCGGTCTTCAAGACCTATGGGACAGCGCAGGTGAAACGCGGCGAACTGGAGCTGGAGTTTGTGGGTGCACGCAAGGAGAGTTACACGCACGACAGCCGGAACCCGATCGTTGAGAACGGTACGCTGCAGGAAGATCAGGAAAGGCGAGACTTCACCATCAATGCGATGGGGATATGTTTGAATAGTCGAAAGTCAAAAGTCGAAAGTCGAAAGACACTCCAATATGGAGAGTTACTCGATCCGTTTGACGGCATAGGCGACCTCGAGCGATGCCTCATCAGGACTCCGCTTGATCCGGATATCACCTTCAGCGACGATCCCTTACGCATGATGCGGGCCATCCGTTTTGCGACGCAGTTAGGTTTTAACCTCTACGGCGAGACTTTCGATGCGATCGCGCGTAACAAAGAGCGGATCGAGATCATCACGCGCGAGCGGATTGCGGAAGAACTGAATAAGATCATCTTGAGCCGCCGACCCTCGGAAGGGTTCATCTTATTGGACAAGACGGGTCTCTTACCCCTCATCTTCCCCGAGTTGGCAGCCCTCAAAGGCATCGAGGTCAAAGAAGGTCGCGGACATAAAGACGTATTCTACCACACCTTAAAGGTCCTCGACAATGTGGCTGAATTAGTCGAAAGTCAAAAGTCGAAAGTCAAAAGCAATCTCTGGTTAAGATGGGCAGCCCTACTCCACGACATCGGGAAACCGCGCAGTAAGGCATGGGATCCACAGGCGGGTTGGACCTTCCGAAACCACAACTATATCGGTGCCAAGATGGTGCCTAAGATCTTCGCGAAGATGAAACTGCCGCTGAACGACAAGATGGAGTACGTGAAGAAGATGGTGGACCTGCATATGCGGCCGATCAACCTGATCGAAGATACGGTGACGGATAGTGCCGTTCGACGGCTGCTCTTCGAGGCCGGCGACGACATCGAGGACCTGATGCTCCTTTGCGATGCAGACATCACCAGCCGCAATGAAGAGAAAAAAGCACGCTTCCATCAGAACTACCAACTCGTGCGGCAGAAGATGGTGGAACTCGAGGAACGCGACCGCATCCGCAATTTCCAACCGCCTGTTGACGGTATGGAGATCATGGAGTTGTTCCACCTCGAACCCTGTTCGCTCGTGGGCGAGCTGAAGATGGCGATCAAGGATGCCATCCTCGACGGCGTCATCCCCAACGACCACGAGGCAGCAAAAGCATTTGTAATTGAATTATGGCAGAAGAAACATACATAGACGAAAGTCAAAAGTCGAAAGATGCAAGCCCGTCCGTATCGTACGGCGAAGAGAACATCATCCACTTGGACGACATGGAGCATATCCGGCGCCGTCCGGGTATGTACATCGGTAAACTCGGCGACGGATCCCACTCCGACGACGGTATCTATGTGCTCATCAAAGAGAGTATCGATAACTCCATCGATGAGTTCCGCATGGGCGAAGGTAAGATTATCGAGGTGAATATAGTCGAAAGAGAAAAGTCGAAAGTCGAAAGCGAGAAGCCATGCCAGATGGTCAGGGTGCGTGACTACGGTCGCGGTATCCCCTTGGGCAAACTGGTCGAAGTGGTCAGCATCCTCAATACCGGTGGTAAATACGATAGCAAGGCTTTCAAGAAATCCGTCGGTTTGAACGGTGTGGGTACGAAAGCCGTCAACGCCTTATCGAGTTTCTTCGCCGTCGAGTCCTACCGCGAAGGCAAGATGCGTCGGGCAGAGTTCGCCCAAGGCAAACTCACTTCCGACACCGATATCATCGATTACAACGGTCCCGAGAAACGCGGAACGATCATCGAGTTCGTGCCGGACGACTGCAAAGGGCTCTTTGAGAACTACCATTTCCGCGATGACTATATCGAGGAGTTGCTGCGGAACTACGCCTACCTCAATACGGGTCTGACGCTCGTCTATAACGGTAAGAAATTCGTCTCCAAGAACGGTCTGCTCGACCTGCTGACGGAGAACATGACGGTTGACCCGCTCTACCCCATCATTCATATCAAAGGCGAAGATATCGAGATTGCCCTGACCCATACCGACCAATCGAACGAGGAGTATTTCTCCTTCGTCAACGGTCAGCATACCATCCAGGGAGGTACCCATCAAGCGGCTTATCGCGAAGCGATCGGTAGAACGATCAAGGAGTTCTTCAATAAGAACCAGGAACTCGCCGATATCCGTAACGGAGTCGTAGGTGCGATCGCGATCAACGTCGAAGAACCCGTGTTCGAATCCCAAACCAAGGTCAAGTTAGGCTCCAAGGACATGAGTCCTACGGGCGGCGTGAGTGTCAATAAGTTCGTCAATGACTTCGTCAAGACCCAACTCGACAATTTCCTGCATAAGAATCCGCAGACCGTGGAGATCATGCTGCAGAAGATTCAGGACAACGAGAAGGAGCGTAAGGCGATCGCCGGGGTCACCAAAGCAGCACGTGAGCGCGCGAAGAAGAACCTCGTCAATAACCCTAAGTTACGCGATTGCCAGATCCACCTCAACGATCCCAAACCCGTCAAGTCGGCCAAAGATGCAGACGACGATTTGCGGCTCGAATCCAGTATCTTCATCACCGAGGGTCTCTCCGCTTCGGGTTCGATCACCAAGAGTCGCGACGTACGCACGCAGGCGGTCTTCTCCTTGCGCGGTAAACCGCTCAACTGCTTCGGGCTCACCAAATCCGTCGTCTATGAGAACGAGGAGTTCAACTGCCTGCAGTCGGCCCTTAATATCGAAGACGGTCTGGATGAGTTGCGCTACAACAAGGTCATTATCGCTACCGATGCCGATGTGGACGGCATGCATATTCGTCTGCTGATGCTGACCTTCTTCCTGCAGTTCTTCCCCGACCTCGTCAAGAAAGGACACGTCTATATCCTCCAGACCCCGCTCTTCCGCGTCAAGGACAAGAACCAGACCGTCTATTGCTACTCCGAAGAGGAACGCCTCAAAGCGATCGCGAAGATCAAGACGCCTGAGATCACCCGATTCAAAGGTCTCGGTGAGATCTCGCCCGATGAGTTCAAAGGCTTCATCGGAAGCGGCATTCGTCTCGATCAGGTGAACCTGCGCAAGGAAGATAACGTAAAAGATCTGCTCTCCTACTACATGGGTAAGAACACCACCGAGCGTCAGCAGTTCATCATTGACAACCTCGTCATCGAAGAGGATCGCGTAGAGGATTTTGAGTCATGAAAGCCCTTTTTGCATTCATAGGGATGGCGGTCGTGATCCTCGCGCTGATCGAGATCAACGAGCGTCGCAAGGCCAAACGCCCACAAGAGGACTGTCCAAAAGAGCAATCCGAGTCAGAGAACTGCTCGGATTGTAGTTTAGCGGAGATCTGTGAGAAAAAAGCCAACAGCTAATAGCTAACAGCCAATAGCTTAATTTCTCACCGTTATATGGAAACAACTCTGTTTCCATTCGTACTTGACGTAAATCTTCCCGGCTCGCTGATGGTTCAATAACACCTGTCCCAAGACCAGTTTGAGATTATCTTCGTGCATGTACATATGCGTGTGCGTAACCTTATCATATCGCATGTACGCGAGGTCAAAGGTCGTGCCGTAACAATGACAAGACTGCGTAGTGGAGTTAATGTTTCCGCTGCGCTGCAGGTACTTCACATCTTCCTGCGTACGCAAGACCGAGGTCACGTAGAAGCGATAGTGCGGCAAGCCGTTGCGGCTTAAGATATCCGCCCACTCAGCTCCGATAGCGTCCAGCTCCTTCTTCGCCGACGGAATCAGATAGGGCACGGAGTGCGTCAGACTATCCACGATATAGTTCTCATTCGTTTTGATTTCCACCAGTTGACTCCGCATACGCGCTGCATCTGCCCGATCCTGGGGAGGTCGCTGCAAACCGATCTGACTCGCTACAGCATGCTGTTTGGCTTGCAGGTCATTGAATTTGATCCGATAGTCAAACGTCCGACCGGGATACCAAACAAGGCTGTCTTCCACGACAGCCTGTTCTTCTTTCGGTGTACTTGTTCCACAGGAACACAGAGCAACGAACAAAGAGCAAAGACAGATTATTTTAGATAGACCACTCAAATCCATCTTTCGTGTCCTTGATTTGGAAACCGAGCGCGGTCAGTTCATTGCGGATCTTATCGGACGTAGCCCAGTCTTTGTTCTGCTTCGCTTGCAGACGGATTCCGAGCAGCAGATCGATGGCTCCGTTGAAGGCTTTCTGCTTACCGGCATCACCGCCCTGCTCTTCAAGACGCAGACCGAGGATATCGATGGCAAACGTCTTCCATACCTCGCGCAGTTCCTTGAGGTCGGCTTCGCTGATCGTACCCTTCCCATCATGGACCGTGTTGATCGCGCGGGTCGAATCGAACAGCGCCGCTATCACGAACGGCGTATTCAGATCATCGTCCATCGCCTCTTGGCAACGAGTGCGCAGGTTGGAGATCGTTTGAAGATCGTTTGAGGTCGTTTGAGAAGGTTGAATCTTCTGCAAACGCGCATACGCTTCTTGCATACGTTGCAGCCCCTTCTCCGCTGCTTCCAATGCCTCGGACGAGAAGTCCACCGTTGAACGATAGTGCGCTTGCAAGATGAAGAAGCGGATCACCATCGGACCGAACGGTTTGCTCAGCAGCGGGTGTTCGCCCTTGAAGAACTGCTCCAGCGTGATGAAGTTATTGTAACTCTTACCCATCTTCTTGCCGGCGATCGTGATCATGTTGTTATGCATCCAGTAGTGCACGGTCTCGTGACCCAGCGCCGCACAACTCTGTGCGATCTCCGCCTCATGGTGCGGGAAGATCAGATCCAGTCCGCCGCCGTGGATATCGAACTGCTCACCGAGGTATTTCGTTCCCATCGTCGAACACTCCATATGCCAGCCGGGAAAGCCTTCGCTCCACGGACTCGGCCAATGCATGATATGTTCGGGCGCCGCTTTCTTCCACAACGCGAAGTCATAACTGTGCTTCTTCTCCTCCTGACCGTCCAACTCACGGGTCTCGGTCACGATATCGTTCAGGTTACGACCGGAGAGCTTGCCGTACGGATAGTCCTTGGCGTATTTCTCCACGTCCATATAGACGCTTCCGTTCGACACATAGGCGTAGCCGCGGTCAAGGATCTTCTGCACAAAAGCGATCTGCTCGATGATATGCCCCGAGGCGTGCGGTTCGATGGAAGGCGGAAGCACGTTCAGCGCCGCCATGTCGCGGTGGTAACGGTTGGTATAGTACTGCACGACCTCCATCGGCTCCAACTGCTCCAGACGAGCTTTCTTAGCGATCTTATCCTCGCCCTCGTCCGCATCGTGCTCCAGGTGTCCCACATCGGTGATATTACGCACATAGCGCACCTTATAACCCAAGTACTGCAGGTAGCGGTACAGTAAGTCAAACGTGATCGCCGGACGCGCATGACCCAGATGGGCATCGCCGTACACCGTCGGTCCGCAGACATACATGCCCACATGCCCTTCGTGGAGGGGCTTGAAAGTCTCTTTGAATCTCGATAACGAATTATAAATCTCTAACATATATACGATTTAACGATTTAACAGTTTAACGATTTAACGTGCATAGCACCTTTGCGGCTGCAAAGGTACTGCTTTTTTTCGACATATGCAAGAGTCGCAGCCTTTTTGTCGCATTTTTGCATAGAATCAGCATGAGTTAAGCGACCTTTCCGCGATATTTAGGGAAGTGAAAGAAGACGAGGATTAGGAGAAGGATAAATACCCATGGAATATCTCCGACAGGGACTAATCCTCCTGTCGGCTCGTCCTCTTCGTCCAAATCAAGTCCTTTCCGTGCACGACTTGGGGCATTGTTCCTACCGTACGTGGTATAAGCCATCGATACCGTCCCATCCGTATTAAGCGCCTTGACGTTATTGTAAAAGACGGGCATAGTACTTGTACTACGGAAAGTTATCTGCGGAGTTTGTGCGACAACGGCATTATCCGACTTATAATGTGCGTCAGGCGGGACATAATTTGCCGACATTGAACAATAGGGCGAATACGAAACAGCCCCAATAGTTGTATTCAGCCATAAACAGACTACTATACCTATAAATCTTACTAACTTCATTTCTTAATCATTTTGCGTGGAATTGCGCCATCCATGATAATATATACGCCATCCGGCAATTCATCTATACTCTCTCCCACCTTTCGTCCCAACAGGTCGTAAACGCCCATCATGCTCCCAGAATAGCGGCAGGTTTCCATATCAGTGGTTATTTCGTAGTTGTTATTCGTACGCCTTTTAGCTGCATTCCTTCCTTCTGGATTAACCAGCGAAGCATCTATATTGATAACCAACGAAGAAGACGATGCCTTCCCTTCCAACAGGATGCCACGGTAAGGAGGCAAGAGGACATCATACTCATCCGTACTAACATCGCGATTGAAACTAATCATCTCGTCTTTCTTGGGAATGGATGCAGCTCCAGTGGACTCCAGATAGTATTTTCCTGTCAGTTTATCGGAGTTGTCCTCCACCAACTTGGATATATTGATATACCCGAAAGTAGGATTACCCAGCAGATAAATATTCGTATATATCTCCTTGAGCGTAATATCTTTATCGCCGTTCCATACAGGCTTTCCGTAGGTCTCATTGTCACGCGATATATACTCGTTTTCATTCATCCAAACCAATTTATTCCTCTCGTAATAATGGTACATATTATCCTGCTTTGGAAGACGGATAATAGGGTCAACATCATCCGTCTCACAGTCTATACCGATCATATTCGCCTCTCCTGCCACAATAGGTCGTACCAAGGTGTTGGACGCTACTTTCCATTTGTCTTTCGCGGCGTCATACTCTTTGTTATAGATTTGCCATTTGACTCGGTCCTCTGCATACGTTCCAACCGTCTGGTTGATCGGCGCAACCACAAAAGGCGAGGAACTCTCGTTCGCGCTGATAAAGATATCTCCAGTCACCACACCTTGGATAGGAATAGACGTGAGTGTCCATTTCCAGGCGTACTCTTTGACATCAATAAACGCCTTCCCATGAATATTGACATGCTCCTGTCCCGCCATAGAGGCACCGTCCGGAAAATAGATATGATGGCAGT
>CACZEL010000004.1 GCA_902780235.1 uncultured Bacteroidales bacterium
ACATACCGGTTTGGTGTTAACTTCTTGATAAATTGGATCAATGATATTAGCCGTACCATCCTCTGTCTTGAATGTTACTTGATACGCCTCAGCCACCTTATAGTAATACGGCGGACGGTTTGCATCACCGGAAGCCAAAGTTAATACATGTTTAGGCGATGCTGCATAAGTAGCCAAATTACCATTGTGGCTGTAGTAACCGCCATTAATATGGAAATCAGCAGCCAAAGCAGATGCATTACATCCCAACAAATCTCCCGTTCCGGTCATTTTGTAGTAGCCTCCATTGATGGTACATTTAGGTGTAGCACTTGCTTCGTTTTTCGTTTTCGTTGCAGCCACTGCGATACCTCGAGCAAGTGTGGTTTTCGCATTCGCATAAAATGTGCCTCCAGTTACTGTCGCTGTACCCGCTGCCGCATAGTCTCCATTAAACACCTTATATGAGTTAGTTAGATTAATCGTCCACGTCGTACCGGTGACAAGCAATCCATAGGCCGTTGTTGTATTGGTCGTGTTAGCGGTAATCGTTCCGCCCGTGATATTCACAACTCCCACATGCGGCCATCCGCGGTTACTATCACCATTTGCAGCTGTCGCTGTCACACCGTAGGCTATTGTCGGGGCATTAGCAGTTATGTTTGCTCCAGCACTTATCGTCGTTGTACCTCCAATCGTGCATACACCATACGCTGTGTTTTGGTTGCTCTTTTGCACAGTTGAAGTGATTGTGCCACCTGAGATGGTAGTTGTTCCGTACGACAAGACACCATAACTTGTCGTGCTTGTTCTGCAGACTGCTGTAATTTCTCCACCCGTTATATTAACGACCGCATAGTATCTTGCTTTAGGTGTATTATCAGGTGTCGTTGCATTATAGTCTCCCGTTACCGTCACTGTGCCTGCGCAGTGCACGCCACATGCACTACTTGTTGACTCTGCATAAAGCCGACCACCAGATATATTTATAGTCCCTTTGGCAGACGAACTCACATTCGCATAAACCGCTTTTGCTGTAGAATTAGCCTTCGCATTTGCATGTATATAGCCTCCATCAATATTGATGGTTCCATAACCAATAATGCCATACGGGGAAGACTTTGTTGTTGACACACACTCTATTGTTCCACCATGGATATTCACTGTAGGAGTACCGGATGCAGCCTCAACACCATATGTGTTATAGTCCGAAACCACTTCCAGCGTTCCGCCATTCATCGTAAATGTTTTGGCGGAAGCTACAAGTATACCCCTGATGAAACCAGTATTCGAATTACTTACCCATGCAAAAGGATGCTCTACATAAACCTTGCCCGATTGCAAAACAAGCGAACCATTTTGCACGTAGATACCCGACCAGCGTTGCGTATTGGTTTCGGTATTGGTTGATGCTATCAGTTTTAACTCGCCTTTCTTGTCGGTTGTATTGTCTATGATGGTAAATGTAGTGCTTGCGCCATTGAGCGTAAGCATTTTCGGGACATTATTCTTATCATTTCCCACAGCATCCACATGCACCTCTGCCACATGTCCATTCAAGTCAAGTGTGCAGGTTGTACTTGCGGCAGAAAACGTCATTGGAGTGGTAACATTCACCAAATCACGTAAAAGTTTGATGGTCACATTCTTCTTGCTACTGGCAACATTTATTGCATCATGGAAACGCAGCAACTTACGCGTTTCAAAGGCATCCTTCACTTCTATATACGGTTGGGCTACCACCCACTCACTACCTATATATTCGTAGTAAACAATCACATTTGTTTCATCTTTTTTATAGAAGAACGGCTCTTCACGTTCTACAGACATCCATTTTTCTTCAAACCAGATGTACGTAGAATCATCCACTACATACGCCTTTTTCTCACCTTCATATTTCGTAGCAGCATGCCAGTTACATCCCTCGAAACAGATGTAATACTTTGTAGGATCTCCTGTCTCGTGGAAAGCAGCATCATCTACATTCGGTTCCAATTCGATAAATTGACCGTCCACCAATGCTTTCTTCTTGCCCTGTATCGTATAAAGGCAGTTAGCATCCGTTTCTCCCAATTCTTCCCAATCGCAGTCCGTCTTTGTATAAATCTTATTGTTTGATCCACTGTACATTCCTTCCGTTGCGGTCGGTTGGAACTGATGCCAAGCAGAAGACATACTCCAGTTGTATAAATAGGTATCTATTCCCGTCCACCAATCCGTACACGTCGGACCAGATACATCCATCCATTTCTGACGCAGTTCAAGACCTGTTTTATCCCACGAATAGACTGCCGGAGTGGAAGCAGTTGTTCCGCCGGTTCCACTCACAGCACCACTGCTGATATACGTAAAGTTATGCGTGTGATTGCTTTTCTCATCTTGATTACCTTCTACAAACCAACGGCCATGCACATTGTAAAAAGTCTTTGATCCTTTTGATTGCGTGTAGGTTGCATTTTCATTACATAAATTGGCAGAGTTAACAGCGATACCTCCAGAAACTTTATCTCCGTTTCCGGTAAAGGCATCGATGGTTTTTGCCGTGGGCAAGGAAGATTCAAAAACAATTTTTCCACCACCATTTCCCATCACGTCTGCTCCACCGGTAGTAGCATATAACTTACCTGATGAATTAACCGTCAACGTACCGTCTACGATAAATTGAGCATCGTCAAGAAATTCGTTAGAATTAGTTGCTCCTCTACTTTTGTGGATACTAAGAATCCCTCTTCCGTAGTTTCGGAAATAGTTACTAACAACGAACAACCCCCAATCATCTTTGTCATACATATAGATATTGGTAGCTAACGTCACACTCGCGTCATCTTTTATCTCAACCTTCGAACCTGGTTGCATTACCATTGGTTTTGATAACGTAACGGCACTATTGGTTAATATGATATGCATATTGCTGGATATAGGCAGATCAAATTCATCCGAAGAAATAGAACCTATTAGCGGCAATCCGCTTATTGTAATAGCATCCAGATTAGCCGTTCCACTAAGTTCATAACATACTAAATCTGTTGTAGGATCATACCATTTTCTTACCAAGGAACTTGCATCCACCAACTTAAAAAGGCTTCCCGACTTTCCCATTAAACCCGCCTGTACATCATAATTAGAGCCACTTGCATACACAACAGAATAACATTTTTCAGTGGCTCCGTAGTGAATGGCTAATGGAACTTCGATATTTTGTATAAAGTAACTTTGGAAAGGAAAGAACCGAGTGCTAACTATACTGGAGCAAGCAGTACCTCCACGCCAATCTGCAAAGGCAATATCCTCCCATACAGTAGCCCCATTTTGGGCATCTATCGTTCCGACATCAATAGTGTTATTACCTTGGTCCATGTCTTGTCCTTTTACAAATCCCCAGACATAAAGTGTTGCTCCGGGATTTAACTCTATATGCCCACCTACAGCCATATCAATCTCACCGCAATCACCTGTTACAAATCCAGAAGGATTTCCTCCGTTCACTGAGGCTATCTGACCTCCTACACAAATTGCGCCTCCGGAAGCAACCGTAAGATTTGAGCCCTCCCTGAAGATTAATTTTCTATAAGCAGATGGAATAGGAGCTTTCGATAAAGCATCATAATGAACTATCTTCGGCGTCTTCTGCACCGTCTCTGATGTAGAATAAGGAACCAGCAATGTTACCTCGTTAGGAATGGTATAGTTTCCCGGGGGCAGTATTCCGTCCTTCACGCACACTATCGTCTTATTGCTGGACGTAACATGAGCTACCGCATCATTTAAATCGTACGTTGTATAAGAACCTACTTTGAATTGCGCTTTTTGGTCATCCGAATAGTCATTAAATACGAAATGTGCATATATCGTTTCACCTTCTTCCGTAAAGGTTGGCTTCCAAGGGTTATCATAGCTGAAGAAAATTTTCTTCTTGCCATCTTTCTTATACCATCCGGAAAAGGCATACCCGGTAGCGGGAGTAGCAGTAAGAGTTGGCCGATAATGGTAAGCATCACCTGTATTATAGACATAATCAGATGCTTGGACTGGCGTACCATCCACGGTGTAACTACCCTTGTAATTATCCGCATCATCTTTTTCAACAGCCTTGAAGGTAAAGGTCAGGTGGTTATTTATCAACTCCTTATAGTCAACCCCAACACTCACTGCTTCAGTGAAAGAGGTCGTGCATGGATTTTCCGTAGAGATGGTGGTTTTTACATTGGAGCCATCCAACTTATACCAACCTACAAAATCATACTTATCCGTAAGAGAGGCGGTCAAAGTCGTTCCCTTCACACCAATAGTCTGATTAGCAGTAGAAATAGTAGTGGTTGTGCCTTGACTTTCCACTGTATACGCACCACGATTCACAGAAGGAGTGGATGGCGCAATAAACGTCACATTAATCGCAGGAATAACTTCAAATTTCGCATAATACGTTTTTGTCCAAGATGACGACTGGTATTTTGTGACTTCTGAACTTCCATAACTCGTAATACCAGTAGCTGTCTCGAATACGACCTCTTTTGTCCATTCTTTATTTGTAGAAATAGGAGTTCCGGTACCACTCGCGTTCTCATACCATCCGACAAAATAATATCCATCCGCCGGTGTAGCCAAGAACGTAATGGTATTGGTATGAGCCGCAACCAAGTCACTGGTATGGTCGCTACTATCATCCAGTCCGCTATTCCATTCTACATAAGACTGACTTCCCGGTGTAGTTGCCGTAGAGTTGACCGGGGTCGCACCTTTCGTGTTCGCAGTAATCGTTGTATAACCATCACCTAACGTTTGCGAAACAGTTTTAGCATAATCCGTCTTGTTATGGTATTCAGTATTGCCACAACTATCAGTTGTTTTCCAGTGACTCCTTCTCGGACCGGTGACATAGGTCGAATCATTCGGGTTGCCCATGTTTTCACCCTCTTCCGCAGGGGTGAAGGACATACCAATTGTGCAGAACACAGCCAATAACAGACCAAAACAAATGGCTGTCAGTTTTGCACTACTCATAAATAAAATTTTCTTACTCATATCTTTTTGTATCTTTATAGTTTACATTGTTTTTCGACCTTTACACATATGTGCACGTAAGCGGCGCGTAAAAAGCGCCGCAAAGGTACGATTTTTTTGCGACATATACAAGGTTTAGGTAAAAAAAAAATGATTTTTAGTAAAAATTGCTAATTTAATCTTACATTTTTTGAGGAGAACTCAACTCCATCAGGCTTTTGATTTTTTTCTTTTGGGAAGTCGAACTATTGCTTTTTCTGTCTGAATTGTCCGATACAATAGAATGATATATGCCACATCAAGAACAAAGCACCCTATACCCATTGCAAATAAATCATAACTTCCATTCAGTATCATCGTCATTGTGGCGCATAAGGTACCCATGCATTTTATAACTGCAATCGACATACTTTGTCCGCGAGATCCTTTCCTTAGATAAAGCATTACGATAAACAAAGCACTCATTATCAAGTTATCTGCATACGCGAAGTACCCTTTCCAAGTAGGTATAAAGAAATACATAAATAATATCACAGCAACGACAAGCATGAGCACTCCCCAAAAGCATCGTTCTATGAGTGTCCGAACTAATCCTTTCGCAAATTTTTGAGCTTCTTCTTTGTGATATAGAACGAATGTGGATATTATTCCAATATCGAGTAAGAGCCATGTTCCGTAATGAACATACATAAATGCACTCTCCTTGACGTGTATTACGCAGTCTACAAAACTTAATGCTTCCCAACAAAAATTCATACAGATAGCCAACAACGGCATGCAATATGTCCTCTGCCTTACTCCAATACGGATGCACTCAATATAAACGACACACCAAAATATCATTTGGTAAATATCGAACATACCCATCCAGTCTCCTCTTGTCATAGTTGCATTATTGTTTTTCCATCCGGCAGCAAAATGAGCCTTTCCCCTCTAATAAGTTTTTCTTCAAACAAACTTGCTCTATTTTTCTGGTTTTCAACATTAATGTTAGCCATATCAAGCACTGACCAAAACACATGATCCACACAAACCGGCTCATCTTTATGGTGCATCAAATTCGACACCTTCTTTGGATAAGCTTCAGCATATTTCTCACTATACCAAACTATTAGCGGAACATGGTACTCGTCTTTGGCAGGATGATAGGTATGACCGTGTCCGCTAATATGAGGGCAGATGTATTCACCATGATCCGACACAAAAAGCCACGCGCAGATACCCTCTACCCGTTTGAGTACCTCAATCTCATTGTTCAATATCTTATCGGTATATAGAACAGAGTTGTCATAGGCATTCATGAAAAGGCTATCACTCTTGCTATTGGGATCTGCATTATAATCCGGTCGCCAAACTAAACAATCTTCGGTTCTATTTGTGTAGAACATATGATTACCCAGATAATTGGTCACAACGAATAATTTATGATTCTGTTCTATGAGTATCGCCAATGCAGGAGCAATCAAACTATCGTGGACCACAAAAATCGTTGTATCAAAATCTTTCGCCAAATAGTCATGATAACCATTATTCATCAATTGCGCACGATGACTGACCAATGCCGTTTTGAAACCTGCCTCATGGTAAGCGGAAGCTATCGTTTTATATCGAAAATGCTCCTCAAATGTCTCCGGCGTGGAAGGAGTGAGCAGCATCGGCATAGCATGCTGGGTCAATGTGGCATTCGCATAATAATCGGAATACAAAACTAAATTCGTCTGTTGTTTCAAAAGCGGAGTAGTCTCGCGTTCATATTCTCCGTTAAGCGACAAATTCTTATAGCGCAATGACTCTCCTATCGCCAATACGTATATCTCTTTGCCTTCCGGGATATCTGTGCACTTCGCATTATAAACAAACTCTTTATTATCATTGTAATGACTACGAATCATATGTATTTCATGTACCACGCACATAGTTTCATGAAAAATAGTATGTTGAAGCGGAAAGCAAAGCGGGATAAATAACAGAGCAACTATGGCACTATATACTATTCGTTGGAAACGAGTTCCGCGAATAAATAACCGCCATGCCAAATATAGCAACCCCACAAAAACACAACATATTACCAACCAATAAGGCCATATATATCGCATGCAATAATCCCACACATCCGTTGCTTCATATCCGTTAGCTTCCACAAAAGCCAGCAATTCTCCGGCAGTAATGGCTCCGCCATACGCAACCATATTTGCTACCTGCAGCAGATATGCAAGTAACAACAGCGTAAGTAGAATCCAAATGGCACCTATGACGCTAATTCGTTTGATATGATTCATATTTGCCATTTTCCAAAGAATAGAACATCAACCATACTCCGTATATCGCCATGGGGATAGACAACCATTGTCCCATGTCCAGAATCCAACCATCCTCAATCCATGTATTCGGTTGCTTATAAAATTCAATCCATATACGTAATAGCAAGTCTATACTCATAATTACTCCTGCTAATAATCCTCTGTATTTACCGGCATTGCATTTTGCAAACAGCCAACATGCCACACCGAAAGCAAAGGCAAAAGTGAGCATTTCATAAATTTGCGAAGGGTGAAGTGCCATCGCTCCTTCACTATAAATGATTCCCCATGGCATCGTCGTTTCCACTCCGCAAATCTCGCCATTGATGAAATTACCCAAACGAACGGTCATCCCCAACCAACACAAACCCATCATACCACGGTCGATAGCGTACCAAGCATTAATCGGCAATATCTTCGCCGTCAGCCAACCTGCTACTAGTATTCCCACAGCTGTCCCATGACTCGAAAACCCTCCATGTGCAATATCAAAAAATTTCCATGGATGATCAAAATAATAGTTCCGATAGTCCCAATCTATTCCCATGAAATACCACGGATTTTCGGGCGAATAGTACCATTCATAGAATAAGCCTTGAAACAGATGCCCGAAGAAAACCACACACACCAGACTAACCATAAATGTAATAAGCGCATATTGTGTGGGGACCTTATCGTGTTTGAATGTCAATAGTAGCGTCACTAACAAACCCACCAAACCCAATGTCCATAGAGTTCCATACCATCCGATAGCAAAATGCTCGCCCTCATAAATAAATGGCGAGACATTCCATGTGATATAGTTCAGGATAGGTAACATGTATCTATTTATATCTTTTAATTTTTCGTTATATTAGGATCGGTCAAGATTGGCCGATGGATTGTTTTTTCTTAATCGGTCAAGATTGGCCGATAGATTGTTTCTTCTTAATCGGTCAAGATTGGCCGATGGATTTTTTGTTCGATGTTTTTGTTATTTTGCTATCGTTTTATGCAAAAAATGCATATTTTTATCATTTTTTTATTAAAAAATTTTGTCAATTCAAAAAAATGTTGTACCTTTGCAGCCGTAAGACCCGAAAGTCCCTGCTCCGGCATACTTCCGGGTTTGTGCTTTTTATAATTTTCTCCTCAATTTTTCCACTTCCTCAAGCCATTCTTCCGGACGCATTATCAGCGCTTCTACTTGTTCTACATCCACATCCATATAGCGCATATATACCTTGATCAAATCATAGTGTCTCGCTATATAATCTACACTCACCATCCCCTTTGCATCAAAACATATCGGCTCATGGTGCGCAATACGATTGCGGAACTCACGTATGGCCGTTATATCTGCATACACCATCTTTTGGGTCGTCCCTTTCGCGCGGTTAGGAAATATTTGCAACAAGGTTTTACCTCCTATCTTATAGTTGCGCTTGGTAAATAGGTATGTCCAAAAACCAAAAGTAAATGAGCCCACCATCTTATCATGGCTATATACGTTTTCCTTGTCATATGCATTCTTAGTAAATGCCACTTCATCGGCTTCGTGCTCCAGCAATCCGCCGGATATCGTTTGGTTAATTATCCAATTTTCACCGAGAGTTTTCAAATAATGCTCATTGATAGCATTCCGCAAAATCACCTCAAACAAACTAACGACTCCAAAGAACGCTTGCGATAAACGGGCGTTATAGCTATACAACTGCATAGCCTGATCCTCGTCTCCTCCGCAAGCCCGCAGGTACTTCTGCATACGTGCTTCTGAGAATAGTTGTTTGGCTTCTTCAAATACTATCATATCTTTTAGTATCTTTTAATTTTTCGTTATATTAGGATCGGTCAAGATTGTCCGATGGATTGTATCTTCAAGTCCCGTGTTATTTTCTATACACCGCACACGATGCGTTAAAAGTCTCTAATGCCGACAGGAACTCTTTCGTATCCAGGAAGTAACTCGGATATGCCTCACGTAACTCCTGCATCTTCTCAATCGAGACCAGAATCACTGCCTCGTCACCACTCAAGCTTTGCTCCGTCTGCGTGAACATAGCCGATGCTTCATCCTCCTGCTCCAGCGTGTATTGGCGTCCCGTCACGATCTGGTTCCGGAAGTTGATCAGCAGCACGCAGTACCCCGTGTTACTCTGCGCGAACGTCTTCTCGTCGTTCACCGTCACACGCAGCGCTTGCAACTGATCCAGCAACTTATGCTTGTCCAAAAACTCGATATAATCGCGGCAGTACTGCTCATGTGTATAATCGGCATAACGTGCATTCACTGCACAATTCTCTTTCTTCGCAAATATCGCACTCACCAGCCGGAAGAACTCCCTCCAATTGCTGTTGTCGTCGATGTTTGCCTTCAGCGATGTACGCGAAATCAGACTCGCCGTCTCCACGGCCATGGCCCAACTGTGCTCCAATCGCGTCCGTATCTGCAACTCCACACGCAGTCCGTCATAATCCGCATTCTCCGAGTGGTATTTATATACGTAATGGATACTCCGGTAACCGCTATCTTTCGGCTCGACGATGTAGTTGTTCACTTTCTCCAACTCAAAATGTGCCGGACTATACGTTGCCATTGCCGCTTCACATGCATGCAGATCCTCCAGCGTCTCAAACACAAACCGCGCACCGCCTATATCCTGCAATCCTCCAAGCCGCATACCGGTTGCCTCGTTGTTACGAAGCTTCTCAATGATCGATGTCATTCGCTTGATACGCTGCGAGTAGAAAGCATACTTTACGTTCTGCTGAGCCAGATAGGTGGTCAGGCTCTCCACAAACTCACGAAGTACCGGCAAATGAGTCATTCGCCAGTCGCTGACTATCTGTATCGCCTCCGAACGCTTGAAAGCATCCACTCCTTCGGCATACAAATACGTACCTACTCTATTTAAATTACTCCGTGAGTATTTCATATCTTTTTGTATCTATATTTTCACGCTCTCACACGCACGGACGTAAGCGGCGCGTATAAAAGCGCCGCAAAGTTACTGCTTTTTTGCGACATACACAAGAGTTTAGGGGTAAAAAAGAACAAAAATATTATTTTTGTAAAGAAAAGATAGCAAAATCGTAAAAAATGATTAGAGATTTTCGATTAGAGATTTTCGATTAGAGATTTTTACGACAACAGGGAAAGAGGGTTTTGGAAAATGTTGAATATGAAATGGATAGATTGGGTTTTGCTGTTGCAGGGGACAAAAAGGCCAATAAGGGGATATACGAAAAGAGTTTGGAGGGGCGCTTATATTTGCAGTAGATTTCGATTTTTCCGAGATCACGAAATAACGAGATCACGAGATAACGAGATCACGAGATCACGAAAAATTTTTAACCAATTAAATTTTATCATTATGCTTAAAAACCTTAATTCGATGGAGGGACAGGAAGACCTCCGCATCGTCGAGCATCTCGACATGCAAAAACTCCCTGAGAGTGTACAACAGATGATCTCGCTGGCTTCGACGCCCGAAGAGCAGGACATTATCCTGATGGCTACGCTTGCGGCGGCGAGCGCGTGCGTACCGAATCTGTATTTTAATTATGGTCCGACGGGCAAGAAGTACTACGCGAACCTGCAATGTTTCATCTTGGCGGCTGCGGCTTCCGGTAAGGGTATCGCGAACCAAGCATTAGAGATGGTACGCGTGATCGACGAGCAGTATCCGATGCTGATTGCGGGCGACAGCACCTTAGCGGCATGGTATAAAGCGCTGGAGGAGCAGGGCGGTGTCGGATACATGCATGAGAGCGAAGGAAGCGTGATCACCGACATCTGGCGCACGGCGGCGGCGAACTACAACACAGCGCTCCGTAAGGCTGCCGAGCACGAGGCGATCAGCCGTAACCGCGTCAAGGGAGCTTCGGAGATCAAGAACCCGCGCCTCTCTATGCTCCTTACAGGTACATTCGGTCAGTACAAAGCCTTGGTGCCAAGTGTGGAGAACGGATATTTCAGCCGTCTGCTGACGGTCGTTATCCGCGGCTCGAACGGCTTTGACAAGCGATATGTCTCGTCCAAAGGCGGACAGAGCGCGATCCCGAAGATAGTTGGACAGCGGCTCTTGCGGACATACGAAACCTTAATGAACGCAGGCGAGCGCGAATGGAGCCTCACAGATGCGCAGAAAGAGCGGCTGGGTGAACACCTGGAGACGGAGTACGAGACGCTCATCGGGCTGCTCGGCGATAATTTCCATTCGGCGGTGATACGAATGGCGGTACAGATTGAACGGATCGCGATGATCTTAAGCGCCCTTAGATTAACGTCGTCTGTTGTGCCGGATGACATCCGGCTGGACTGTTCCGACGATGACTACGAAACCGCCGAAATCATCGGAAACCGTCTCCTCCTTCACATGGCTGCAGCCTATCGCCTCATCGACGGCGATGCCCAAGACCTCGTTCCCGACATCAAACCCCTCGACCAACGCCGTGTTCTCTTCGACCAACTCAAAACCGAATACGCCCATAAAGAACTGGTTGCAGAAGCCAAAGCACAGGGCATTTCTGCCAGAACAGCCTTTCGATGGAACGAAAAATGGCTTTGCGAAGGCCTCATTACAAAGGCAGAATACGGCGTATATCGAAAAGTAGGATGACAAAGTGACAAAGTGGCAAAGTCTAAACAATGCTAATGTGCTTATTTACAGTAACTTTGTCAACTTTGCCACTTTGCCACTCAAATTCTTCTTTCATTAGGTCGGATGCCATCCGACGTCGGTCCCTTATCGGTCCCTTATCGGTCCGTTATCGGTCCATTTACGAGGTAATCCTAGACCATTGCCGGTATAATCGCGGTACCATCTTCCGACCATTACGGACATCCCAGTCCCCTAACTAAGATATTCATTATTAATTATTCATTATTAATTATTAATTATCACTATGGCTATTGCAAAATTAGCAAATGGAATCGATGAACTTCACGGCGCTATAGACAGCGTCAAAGAAGGCAAAAAAAGACGCGCACGTCTCGTATGTCGCTGGCGCCCACAAGGCCCGCAATCCTATGCACCTGACGGCAGCAAGTTACACGAACTCTTTTATATGCGTTTCCCGGAAGGACCTCGTTCGGAAGGCTACCAACGCAACTTCAACATGATCTTAGCCGCGCAGCGGATGGCGCATGATATCGAGCGGGTATGCTATCATCCGGAGGAGTTCGGCGAGGAAGATATTGCACAGGCGAAGATCTGGCAGGAGAAGTACGCGGAGTACTTGAAGACGATCCCAAAAGGTAGCAACTGCTACAAGCACTTCTACGGCTGGATGTTTACGGAGATTTATCTGGGGATGAGGAATGAAAGAATGAAGGAATGAAGGAGTGAAAGAATGAAGGAGTTAGGGATTAGGGATTAGGAGTTTGAAAGCGGAAGAAACCCATAGCTTCGAGCGCTATGACTTCGTCTCGCACTTCCGGGGTATAGCGGCCATGATCTTTCATAGCGCGCTGGAATTGCGAGGCGTTGTTACGCTCCATGTAATTGATTTTGAGGTGTTCGCTGAGCCACTGGCGCATGTCCTTGTCGGAGCATTTGCGGCGGATATAACCGAGTTGGCGCATGGCATAGACGGCGGCAGTGAGGTCGCGGAAATGGGCGGGATGCTGCTCGGCAAGTTGGAGATGATAGAGCAGATGCTCCTGCACATTCTCCGGCACATCATCTGACCAGAAACGAATGTCTTTCTTAGGCAAGAGACGATCGGTAAGGAAGGAAGTCCATTCTTTTTGCCATCGATTCCATTCTTTTTGTTCGGAAGGATTCAATTGGTTGATTTCATCAGAGAGAAAAGCCCAGTCGGTTTCTTGCGCGAAGATGTATTTGCGATCGGCGGAAGTGATTTTCGCACCGGGGATTTCCTGCTTCATCGCCACATATTCATCGGAGAGCCAGTGAAGGTAGCGCTCCATGATATCGGCAGCTTTTTCGCCTTCGAAGAAGAAGGTCGGCGCCTCCGTCTCATCGGGCATATCGGCCATTTGGATCACAGCCGGGGCATCTGTCCAATCGGTCTGGAAGTAACGTTGGCGGCGCGTCTCCACACGGGCGGCATCAATAAGCCACTGGGGGAAAGGCGTTTTCCAAGGCATGACGTCCCATATGTGTTCGCGGAAGGTGACAAGGACCAAATGCTGCATGTACGCGACGGTAAGGCTTATTGCCAGATAGAGCAGACGGTTGTTGGGGCAAAGGTCATTGAGCGAAGTCGAACCGAGGGTGAACTGGACGTAGTTATCGCGTAGTTGGTTGACTTCAGCGGAGAGATAACCCCAATCGTCTCGGCGCACCTCTTTCTCATAGCGCGCGAAGAACTCCGCCTGTTCGGCATCGGTATCGAGGGCTATTTGGCGGGCATCGCCTTCGTCAGTATCGACGATGAGGGCCGCAAAGATAGATGCCGCGAGAAAACCGCGCAACTCGATGGTCGCGCCGTCCTCCGGCGTATAGATGAGGGTATGGTTCTCATAACGCGTATGCGTATCGATGATATAGTTGTCTAAGAGTTTAGGCATCTTTATAATTCTGCTCTAACTATATTCAACTGTTTTTGTATCGGCTGTTTCATCCAATCGGGAATAGAATCTCCGACATAGTCGCCAAATCGCGAAACTAACTACGTCGTGGGCGAATACGTTTTGGTACTTTCCCTAGCAACTTGGCAATAAGCAGCGGACTAATCACCGCTTGGGTCTCAAAGTTATTAAGAATCTCCAATTTATTGAGCACACGCAGCATCGCTACGACGGACTCCATCTTCATTCCTTTCCCATTCTCCACCTGCGTGACTGTCGAACGGGATACACCTGCACGTTCCGCCAACTGCTGCTGACTCAATCGCGCGTTGATCCGCATCTGCCGCATCTGGTTGCCCACATACTGCAGCAGCGCCTCATTGGTCATAAAATAGTCTATCATAATGATTGTTTTTTCATGCATTAAATGCAGTTTTTATACTTAATGATTGTTATTCCAATCAAAATCCGCCGCAAAAGTACTGCTTTTTTTTGATATATGCAAGAAAATTCGTGGAATTTTCAGTTGAAAGTTGAAAGTTTAGAGTTTAGAGGTATAAAAATCGCCTCAGGGGAAGCGATTTTTATCGATTAGGGATTAGTGATTTTCGATTAGGGAATTAGGGAGTTAGTGTTGTTTCAACCAAAGCGCAAAGAACTTCTCATATACCACATATGCGCCATCATCGTTTTGATAGAGTAGCTCCTTCTCCATCAGATTCTGTATTGCACTGCGAACTGTGCTATACGCTCCGAGTTGGTGCTTTTGAAGGAACACATTACTACCCGGCTCTTTGACGCCCCCTTCTTTCGCTACAGCTCGCAGCACTTGCAGTTGGCGATCGGTGATAAGACGAGAAATCATCTGATAAGAAGGCGCTTCCTCAAGCAAGATCTGGTTGAGGGTCATCAGTACCCTATTATAATCGATCTGCTCCACTCCGCTCTGATAGAGGCGGTTCAGCAGACTCTGAATATTCCATGTATAACCATCCACAAGCGTGTATAGGTCATGGAACGTATCTGCGGACATGTGTTGACCATGCGCGGACAGATGTTTAGCGGCAAAAGCATAATATACTTTCTCGTCAATCACATTGATATGCATCATCTGCGTACTGCGGTAGAAAGGACGCTTAGCGGAAGAGAACATCTCGGCCATGATGTGTTTCTTGCTGCCAGAGAAAATAAAATGCACATTACGCAACTGCTGGATATAGGTGCGCAATAAAGCCTCCATCTTCACATCCGTATATTCCGCTATTGTCTGAAACTCATCAAAAGCCACATAGCAAGGGGTAACCGATTTCTCCAAGTATGCAAAGATCTGCTGCAAAGTCCATTCTTCGCGTTGGGGCTGAATATCTATGGTACATTGCGGCATGCCGCTAATAGGGTCAGCCCCGAAGACCGGACGTAGGGCACCAAAGAAATGGGTGATCTCCGACCATACCTGTTCAGAAAAGGGTGTGATACGTTTGGTCAATACTTCTTGCGCAAAGAGTTTAGTGAACTCTTGTAGATTAGAGGTGCTATAGAGATCCACATAAAAACACTGCACCTCCTTCGGATTCAGACTCCGAAAGAAATGCTGAATCAATCCCGTTTTTCCTACACGACGGGGACTGCTCAGCGTCACATTGCGGCCATTGACCAGCGCTCCAGCCAGCTCTTTAGTCTCCTCATCACGATCACAGAAATACTCCGGCCCCATGTAGGAGGTAATAGAAAACGGATTAAAAACGGTCTCTCTATTTGCCATAATCAACTGATTTTATGCATTATAGTCGTAGCGAAATTTTCGTCACACTTTTTTCGTCACATAAATTTCGCTGCAAAAGTACTACATTTTTTTGATATATGCAAGTGTTCGTAAAAAAAAATCGCACATACGCTTGAACGTACATGCGATTTTCGATTTAAAAGACCGGTGTGCGGTGACGACCGGGAGCTCCCGGATGGGGAGGTACCGGTGTAGGATCCGGAGTAGAAGCCGGACTGCTATCCAACAAGCACTTACTCAAATTGATTGTCTCCACCTCCATAAGGGGAGCTGTATATATTTTCTTTTCCATAATTCATTCTCCTTATTTTACGAGTTGACCATCGATAGAATAAACCTTATCACCACGGATAATGAAGACTTGATTGTCGATCAGTACCTTCTTCGTCTCACCTTGAGCATCAACAACTGCTTCATCCATACCGGTAGTAGTTTGCGGCGCGTTCTTCACGCTAATACGCAGACCATAGTTCGCATCGGTGCCTTTCTGGAGTTCAGCCGTGTAAGCGTCCTCAGAGAGGTTCCAAATAGCTTCTCCGTTATAGGTCAGATAGAGGGTATGATCCTCAGAAGCTTTCTCCTTTTCGATAGCAATCGAGTACTCACCGGCCCTCGGAGCGAAGATGCTCAGCGGGAACTCAGCTACGCTGTTGACCGGAGCCATCGTATTCATACAGAGTTTCGCATCATAGCGATTTACCCACATCTGTGCCACCTTATCGCTTACACCAAATTTCAGCACATCCTGACCTATGGTATAGGTATCTGCCTCTTTGTCTTCATTCGCGTTGATGAAGAGACGATCCTGCATTCTACCATAGGAAGCAATCTCTACCTGATATTCTGCGTTCAAAGTCTGAGCGGCTTCATTGCGGCGAGCCGGAGCAGGAGCAGGAGGTGTGGTAACAGCCGTTGCTGATCCGTTATTCGTAGCTTGTACGAAGATCGGTTTCGCTACAATCAGTTTGTTGCTCAATGCAACCGCCTCGTAACTCTGTGCATCGGCATTGAATACTTGACCTACCGTAGCACCGGTATTGCTCAAGTAAGCATAGAAGATAGCCGGGTTGGCGATACCATTCCAGTTAGCGTCGGCTGGTGCTGCTGAATTAAATGCAGCAACGCCGGTAGATGTATTCAAGATCGGAGCACCTGCTTTCTTCGGGAAGCGGAGTACCGATGCGTCGTTCGCCAGATAGAGCATGTAGAGACGACCCGGAACGAGTACATCACTATTCGACAGATACTTCCAGCAAGCGTCCACCTTACCTTGTGCTGCACGAACCGATCCGTCGTAGTAAGCAAGGTAGTTACCGCTATTCCAAGAGAGCGGAGAACCATTTGCTGTAATCATACCAGCCGTTACCTGCCAAGGCACTGCCACAGCATACCACTTGCCGGCCGTGAATGTACCCGTGAGGTCATAGTAGCAATCACCTGTCACATTGAGCAGGTTTACACCTGTCAACTGACCGGATACTGTACCATTGGAGTTCAAAATCAATTGATTCACTGTAGTAGCCTCAACAATGTTCTGTGCCTGACCCAAGCCAACCTCCATGACAACCTCTTGAGCAGCAAAGTGCGCATAGTAAGATACGCTAGCGGTTGCTTTCGGTGTCATGTTGTTCTTATAGAACATACCGGCACCATTAGCCTCTGTGGTCCAACCGTCGAAGGTATATACATATTGAGTCGAAGCGGGTTTAGTCGGTATCTCACCCGTGTAGATAGTAGCGGTATTCGCTTTCTGACCAACCTCAGCCAATATGGTATTTCCGTCGAAGCTCTTCCAAGTGATGGTATAATCAGGATTTGCTACAGTAAAGTTAGCTACTAGGTTAATGTCAGCAGTAATCGTTGCAGGAAGGTCACTTACCGTATTGCCATCTTTATCAGTCCAATTGGTAAAGGTATAACCATCGTTGTCCGATCGTGAGATAGAGATAGCTGTACCATAATCAAATGTACCTGCTCCCGAGAATGTACATGCGCCGGAAGGATTCGCCTTGAGCGTAACGGTGTATTTATTCGTAGTAGCGTCAAATACGGCAGTATAATTAGCATCTGCCATTACCGTTTGGATCTGCGGGGTCCATCTGAGTGCATAGGTGTATTGCGCTGTTGCTGCCTTAGTCGGAAGTTCCGAGCAAACAGGTGTCTCACCGTATTGATACTGATGACTCTCGATGACATCTGCAGGAGTATTCGGATCACCATTCTCTTTTACGAACTTAACCGTATATGTCTTTGCTACTTCTGCATAAATAGCGGTGTACGACTTGATGCTGGTAGCAGAAACTTCTTCCAATGCCGGTGACCAATGGTCGAAGACATAGGTAAACTCACTTGTAGCCGGTTTGCTATTCGGCGTGGCTTCAGTATATTCCGGCATTGCACCTACAGCTACATTACCTTGCTGCAGTACCGTAGTACCATTATAGTCATAGAACGTCACCTGATACTCCGTAGGCGGATTCTCAAGCCATGAAGCGGTATATGTTGCATCGCCTGTTACAGCAGCAATAGCCGGAGTCCATTGGAGTGTGTGACCAACCTTTGTCGGCACATTTTCGCAAACAGGAATCTCATTGTGCGTCAAGAAATGACGCTCAATCTCCGTACCACCTTCATTTTGGAAGATGATGGTGTACATACGCGGCTTCTCCGTATAAGTGGCCGTATAGGTTACATTGCTCGTCACAGGACCGAGAGCAGGAGCCCAACCGGTGAAATCATAGGTATAGTCGATGTTTGCTTCACGGGTCGGGTTAGTACCGAGGAATTCAGCCATCGTACCATATTTAACATAGTACTCGTCAACAAGCGCACCATTGAACGCAGCTGTTTGGATTATGTCGCCATTCCAGTTCTTCCATGAAACCGAGAACATCTGTTCCCTCCACATCTCGAAGTCATCATCCCAATAATAATACGTGTCATTATCCGGATGGATACAATGGTAGAGGTTATCTTTCTTCTCTACTTCCCACCACTGATCACAAATACCTAAATTGGTAGTCAATATAAAGAGTCGACCGGCACCGGCTGCATCGCTGTAGGTATGGTCACTATTACCAACCATCTTTTCTCCATCCCAGGTAGCATTGATGGCTACATACTCTTGTGGTTTAGCATAATACGTATCATAATCATCCTTCATGAAGCAGTTATCTTCTGCTACTTCGAAAATATTCCATACATTATCCGTATAGCAGTATGCATCACCGGCTTCAGCAGTGCTCGTATTAGCAAATTCTGGCTCCGCCACGCCGTTTTTCAATTTAGCAGGGTAGAATGTTTTCGATTGATATGTACCGACACCTTCTACCTGATATACAGTTCTTGTTCCTGCTTCTTCTGCATCCTCATTAAAAATAAACGTACCTGCATCCTCGTTATTAGAGAAGATATTTGCTCCGCCTGCCGATGTATAAACAAATCCGGTAGCCGTTGTGAAAGTACCACGCACATTGATTGCGGCTGAAGCCGGTTTGGTTTGCTCATTGCGCACATCCGGTTTGCCCGGAGTAGTTCCACGTCCTTCCCAGCTCGGAGAGTAACGAACGGTCTTGGTGTAAGCCTTATCAGAACGCGTTTTCCACTCATCTGTTTGTTCTACGTAGTACACCTCATTGCAATAGGCATACTTATCCCAATCATCCGCATCATAGACATAGAGGGCTCCGGTATGTTCCGCATCATTATTGTCTTTGGCTACACTAACGGTAGATTCTTTATCTACCTCCACTTCTGCTCCCGGAAGCAAATTGGTATTTTGTTTAAAGTCCATCGTTCCGGAAAGCAGATGAATCTTCATATTGTTTGTTAGCGGCAAGTCAAAGTTAGCAGAATTAAGGCGTATAACTACCTTACCAAATGATGGTCCCAAATCGACATTACCCATGTCCAACACCATCGAACCTATATGCGCACCACTATTAATATCATATACCTGTATATCATTCTCTGCATCATACCATTTGCGCACCCATGTATTATCTGCATCGGCTGCAATATCCATTAAGAAGATGGCCTGATGCTGACCACTCACTCCGACTACCGCTATATCCGTGGCGGCCATAGAGATACTCAACATTGACAAACCTTCAGATACCGCAGCAGATCCGGAAAGGACAGCTCCGGGATGATACTTGACAGGTGATTCCACATTCTGGATAAAATACTGCGTGACAGGGAAAATCTTATAACCGCTATCATCGCTTTTTACTCGATCCCATAAAGCTGCTGATACCTCATCTTGTTTTACCAATCCTGTGATACGCACAGATGTCATTGCTCCTTTCCAGTCACCCATTTGGAACATCTCTCTAACTTTGGAACCACGACGTGCATCTGTTTCACCCTTACCTGTCATGAATCCCCATGCGCGGAGTTCAGAACCGGATTGCAAAGTCATTTTACTTCCTTCTTCCATTACCAAATGACCGTAAGGCCCATAGGGTTGAGAGGTATATGCCTCATTGCTGGCAAATTGCGAGCAAGTCATTTCTATTTTACCGAACACATCCATATTTACACCGGTAGCAAATGTCAAACGACGGAACTCCGTAGGTTGCACATAAGGTGTTGCGGCATTCACATCATTGAATATCACACGCGGAGCCGACATATTCACCTCTGTCTGTGTATCACTCATCGGCACTATAATGGTTGCATTGGCAGGGAGTGTGTAATAACCGGCAGGTAACACATAATCATTGGTCATAAAAATAACGATACCCGCTACACCCGGGTTATTGTTCGCATACGCCAAGGCGTCTTCCAATTTTGCGTAAGATGTTGTACCGATACGGCAGACTCCGACACCATTCGCCGTTGCAGATTCTTTCGTACCCAAGAAATGACGATATCCTTCGTTATACTCTACACCGGCAGAAATCAACAACTCGGTTTTACCTTCCGTCGAGACTCCATACTCTGTACTTGTAAAGAAACCGGATGTAAAGTCAATCGTACCATTCAACGGAGCACCAAACTTACCGCACTCAACAGTCAATGTACCACCCACACGTTGAGCAGAATAGGTTCCACCTGAAATAGCAGCCAATTTTTTCACGGTAGCGGTACCGGCCGTCATTTTCAAACCACAAGTAGTACCATTAATCCTACCACGATTGATGGCAGCCGTTCCTCCGTTGATCGTAATCGCCGTTTCTCCGGCAAAGGTTCCGTTGTTAACGATAAGTGTACCATTTGAAGTCAATCCTCCGGCAATAGAACCTTGAGAAGCCGTCATCGTACCGTTGTTAACTACGGCACCGGTAATGGTAGCACCGTTCTGCTCCGCTACTGCTCCATTGGCAATAGATAGCGAAGCAAAAGTTCCGCCATTGAGTATGAGGTTACCTCCGGTTAGGGATAAAGCGCCTCCGTTTCCGCCAAATTGGCTGAATGCGATCGTTACCTGACCACCGGAAACCAAAATGCCATTAACCGTATTACCATTCAAATCGAGTGTAATAATCTTGTCGGAGAAGGAAAGTCCTTCGCTTACCGTCGTGTTGAGCTTCAAAATCGGATTGGTATAACCACTTACATCTACCGCTAATAATTCAGCCAATGTGGTCAGCTCTGTTTCCATCGGAGTATTGCCATCAAACAAGTAAGCCTCTGCCGGATTCGGATCCAAAGCGTTCACGTTTAATGACACACCTACATTGATAGAGTTCTCGCCTGCTATCTTGAGCGTCATCGTAGTGTTTTTAACACCATACTCCACATTGGCAGGCACCGTATAGGTAACCGGAATCGTCAATCTCGTTCTTTGCGCTGAAGGCACTGCTCCCGGTGCAGAGATAAGTTCACGATTTGCCAAGGCGGTAGCCAGATCATAAGACCAATCAGAGGGATCATTGGAGAATGTAAAGGTAGCAAAATCAGACGCATCTAAAGCTGACGCATCTCCTATCACATCCACCGTAACATTAATCGTTACAGTATTTCCCGCCTCAGCCTCCACATTGGCACCTGATGCACTCGCATTGTCAAATGTGTATTTGGAAAAAAGAGCATTTAAAACGTTAGGTGCAGCACTAACTGTCTGTATCAATTCGTAAAGATTGTATCCATCTGCCTCGTCATCACCGGTAACTGTTTTCGTATGAGCGCTATTAGGAAGCACCCTATAACAAGGACTCTTCTCGGGAGAATAGATAGCGCATTGGGTGCCGGCACACACGCTCTCATCAGGATAGGGAAACGCATTAATTTTGCTGGTCCAAATTGCATGCTGCTCCCATGCTGTCAATCCATATCCGCCCATTGTTCCTCCCAAAGAAATAGCCCCTTCGGGATTAAACGTCCATTCCGCTAAATAGGAACCATTGGCAGGTCGCGCTTCCGGATAAAAATAGGCATACTCCGTCATAAACAATTGGGGATCAGCAGAGTTTCCCATCCATGCGAAACCATGATTGAGAGGATAACCCATGGGGCTTTGGGGATTTTGTACCGTAAAGCCAATCAACTGAGCAGTTTCGCCAAATTCCGTTGTGTTAGTGAGCCCCAGTTGCGGATTGATAAATTGGGAATTCTCCATCGGATAACCATTCACATCCAATAGATTCAACTTTACCGTACCCGTTCCCAGAGAATTTCCATCCTTTTGGGCTTTCAGAGCAGTCATCCAATAAGTTGGAGTAAATTGCGCCCATGCGACATTCGTACTCATTGAGAGCACAAAGAGCAGCATAAATACTTTTAAAAATAATTTTTTCATCATATCTTTTGTTTTTTATGTTAGTTTCTTATCTCGATTCTCTCGAACGATTATTGCTTAATCCAATCTTCTTATTTCGTTGCAATCAAACGATTATTGCTATTTGCTTGTCGGTCAAAAATTACCAACAATGATCCAAAAAATTTCTTAGAATATCGATTCTATAATTTTATCTACTATTTCATTGAAATATTGTTCCTTAATCGTTCCTATTCGGCGCATTACATCGCGCTCCACATATCCGGCAATAATCTGACATTTCACGCGACTTGGCTTTGAGAATGTAAAACCATCAACCATATAATCAGACAACTCATACGCATATTGCGGATTAAGCAACCGATTGGATGTGATAAGCACCAAATACATCAAGCCAAATTCATCTTCTTGCAAATCATCGTTTGACACAATGATAGCCGGATGCACTTTGAAAGTACCATCCGCAAATTGGAAATTGACTTCTACGATATCTCTTTGATGGTATTTCATACGCAACGAGCAATAATATCTGACATACTCCGTTTAGAGTGTTCCATAAACGCTTGCGTCAACTCACGCTCCTCACGAATTTCCACCTGAGAAGGGACCTGAGATTCCATAGCGACTTGCGTAAACAAACCGGTCGCCATCAATGCCGCCATCTTGCGACGAGCAAGAGCACTGCTCTGATCGTATTGTAATGTTACCGTACACATATCTTTTTGATTTTTATGTTTGTTTCTATTTTGATCTGTTCAATCTGTCTAATCTGTGGGCTTATATTTTTGCGCTCTCGTGCGCACGGATGTAAGCGGCGCGTATAAAAGCGTCGCAAAGTTACTGCTTTTTTGCGACATACACAAGAGTTTTACGATAAAAATGCAAAAATATATGCTTTTTGTAAACAAGAGATAGCAAAATCGTAAGATTTGTCACCTCATTGAGCAAGCCGTTAATGGAGTTTCCAAGACGCAAACAATAGCAAAATAGAACATTTTTCTATTATACTCTTCGTTGGTAGTGATAGTTGTCGTACTTATCGTTCTTGGAGCTGTCGAGGCGTTGGCGGAAGCCGAGTTTGGACTTGATCTGCATCCAGAGTTCACCGGGTTCGCGCCAGTTCGTTTTCTTCCAATAGAGGATCAGTAGCCAGCCGAAGAGCATGCCACCGAGGTGGGCGAAATGTGCAACATTATCAGCCGTTAGACCGGCTACGGAACCGAGGCCGGCAAAGAGTTCGATCAGGGCATATATAATAACGAATATACGCGCGCGAATAGGGATGGGGATGAAGAGGATGTACATCGGCACATCGGGATAAAGCCATCCGAAAGCGAACAGGATGCCGAACACGGCGCCTGAAGCACCGATAGTATTGAGCATCCGCGCATAATACACGATAGACGCCGGATCGTAAGAGCCGGCCATGTTGTTAAGCATCATCATCCATACCAGTTCCTGGATCAATGCCGCTCCAAGACCGCAAACGAGGTAATAAAGCGAGAACCGTTTGGAACCCCACTCTTGCTCAATCATGGGCGCAAACATCCAGACAGCGAACATATTAAAGAAGATATGGCTGAAGTTCGCATGGAGGAACATATAGGTGAACGGTTGCCACCAATGGAAAGACGATGCGGAGACATAATGGAGTCCGCAGAGGGTGTTCAGATCGATACCGTAACGCTGCAGGATCGCAGCGAGGAAGTAGATACAAAAATTTGCTATCAGCAAATAGCGGGTTACTGTTGGTAAATTTCTCATAACGGGCACAAAATTACTGCTTTTTTATGAAATATTCATACAAAAAGTACACCAAATTGACAAAAAAGTGATTTTTTTTGCAAAAAATGCATTTTTTTTGCCTAAAATATTTGGTATATAAAGATTTTTTTGTAATTTTGCAGTCGTTATTCCGTTTAAGGAACAAAAAGTTCACATTATTAATAACTAAAAAAACAAAAGTTATGAACAAATCAGCTCTTATTGAAGCAGCAGCAGCTAAGGCTCAAGTAAGCAAAGCAGATGCAGCTAAAGTTATCGACGCAGCTCTTGAGGCAGCTGTAGAGGCAGTTAAGAAAGGTGAGGGTCTTCAACTCGTTGGTTACCTCTCTATCGGTGTAGCTAACCGTGCTGCTCGCGTTTCGAAAAACCCGCGCACCGGTGCTGTTGTAAACGTTCCGGCAAAGAAGGTTGCTAAAGCTAAATTGGGTGCTAAATTCGCTCTCTAATTCGGCCATGTAGCTTCATAAACGAGTTGCTCATAGCGGGCAACTCGTTTTGTCTGTTTATTTAAAACATTAGCTGTTAGCCGTTAGCTGTTAGCAATTTGCCGTTAGCCGTTAGCTATTAGCCTAAAAAGCCAATAGCCAATAGCCAATAGCTAAATGCCAATAGCCAATAGTTAAAAGCCCAAAGCCAAAATATAATGTTAAACATTATTCTATGCGGAGCCCCGGGTAGCGGAAAGGGCACGCAGTCGGCATTCATTGCCCAGAAATATGGCGTACAGCATCTCTCGACTGGAGATGTGTTGCGCGCCGAGATCGCTACAGGAAGTGAGTTAGGCAAGCAGATCGATGCCATCATTTCCAAAGGAAACCTCGTTCCGGACGAGATGATGTTAGGCGTTATCGAGAACTATATCGCCAACCTGCCGGCGGACTGCAAGGGTACGATTTTCGACGGTTATCCCCGTACTGTATCACAGGCAGAATCGCTGGATAAACTGCTCAAGAAATACAACATGGAAGCCATCATGATCGACCTGATGGTGGACGAGCAGCTACTGATCCAGCGTCTGATTGAGCGCGGTAAGGTAAGCGGACGCGCGGACGATAACCTCAATACGATTCGTCACCGCATCGCAATCTACCACAACCAAACAGAACCTATCGCCCATTATTATCTGCATCACGGCAACTACTGCCCGGTGAACGGCAACCACACCATGGCCGACGTTTTCCTGCAGATAATGAAAATAATTGACAATTACATTAGCCGTTAGCTGTTAGCCATTAGCTAATAGCCAGAAGCTAAAAGCCAAAGTAAAACTATTATGACTAATTTTATCGACTACGTCAAGATCTATTGCCGCTCGGGAAAGGGTGGCGCAGGATGTATGCACCTTCATCGCGCGAAGTACCTGCCGAAAGGCGGACCGGACGGCGGTGACGGCGGTAAAGGCGGGTCGATTATCCTGCGCGGAAACCGTAACCTCTGGACGCTGCTGCATCTGAAGTATCAGAAACATATCATGGCCACGGACGGAGGCAAAGGTGGTCAGAGTCGTTCGTTCGGTAAGGACGGCGAGGATAAGATCATCGAGGTTCCGTGCGGCACGGTCGTTTACGACGGCGAGACGGGTGAGTTCATCTGCGAGGTCAAGGAGCATAACGAGCAGGTGGTGCTGCTCAAAGGTGGTCGTGGAGGCTTAGGCAACTGGCATTTCCGTACCGCCACCAATCAGGCACCGCGTTATGCCCAACCCGGCGAACCGGCGCAGGAGCGCACCGTCATCATGCAGCTCAAAGTGCTGGCCGATGTCGGTCTGGTCGGTTTCCCGAATGCAGGTAAGAGTACGCTCTTGAGCGTCGTTTCTGCCGCCAAACCGGAGATCGCCGATTATCCGTTCACCACCCTTACCCCGCAACTCGGCATCGTCTCGTACCGCGACGGACGGTCGTTCTGCATGGCCGATATCCCCGGTATCATCGAGGGTGCCAGCGAAGGACGAGGTCTGGGTTTACGATTCTTGCGACATATCGAGCGCAACGCCGTGCTGCTGTTCATGGTGCCCGTCACAAGCGACGATATCGTCAAGGAATACAAGATCCTGCTTAACGAATTGGAGCAATACAACCCTGAGTTGCTCACCAAAGCACGTATCTTAGCCATCACGAAAATCGATGCGCTCGATGAGAAAGAACTCAAGAAAAAGAAAGCCTCCAAGAAACTGCAGAAACTGGATCTGCCGGTGGTTTTCATCTCGTCGGTAGCCGGCGAAGGTATCGACGAACTCAAAGATGCGCTGTGGGTTGAACTGAACAAAGAGCAGAACCAAGTCATCGAGATCAGCCATGCGCCGATTGACGTCCGAATCAATGAGGAAATGAGCGCTTCGCTCAATGATGAAATGATGGTTGAAGACGAAGAAGGCACGATCTATCTCAACGAGGTAGAAGAAGAATGGGATCTCGATAAGTACAAAGGTATTGGTTGGGATGAGTGAATTGGCTGTTAGCTGTTGGCTGTTAGCTGTTAGCTTATTTATTAGGGGATGAGAGATTTTAGAAAATATCGAATTTGGCAAGATGCTATATCTATTACCAATGATATATATAGTATAACAGATTCATTTCCCAAAAATGAAACATATGGATTGTCTAATCAACTGCAACGAGCTGCTGTTTCTATAGCCTCCAATATTGCTGAAGGTGCTTCTCGTGAATCTGCAGTTGAATTTGCTCATTTTTTAGAAATCGCTATTGGATCGGCTTTTGAGGTTGAGACTCAATTGACAATTGCATTCCAACGACACTATTTATCATTGGAATCATTTCAAAAAATAATATCTTCTTTGCAAGAAGAAGAGAAAGGAATCAACACCTTTATTCAGACATTAAAGCCAAAAGCTAATAGCTAATAGCTAAAGTAAAATGCGAAGCACCTTTTATGATAGAATGATCGAGTGGCGGGAACGTCATATCAGCGAGAAGCATTTGGTGCTCTTGTTGTCATTCTTCGTAGGTGCTTTCTCTGCCGCAGCGGCAGCGCTGCTGAAATCCTTCATCCACCTTATCCAATGGTTCGTAGAGAACCATCTGATCGCCGGCGGCCATACATGGTGGTACCTCATCACGCCGGTCATCGGTATCACGCTGGCGGCCTTGTTCGTCAAATACGTGGTGCGGGACGATATATCGCACGGTATCACGAAAATCCTCTACGCTATCTCTCAGCGCAAATCGATCATCAAAGCGCATAACATGTGGTCTTCTGTGGTCGGTTCGGGTCTGACGATCGGTTTTGGTGGATCAGTCGGAGCCGAGGCACCTATCGTGCTGACGGGTGCAGCCATCGGTTCGAACCTCGCCAAGGCTTTCCGCTTGGATCAGAAGACGATGATGCTGATGATCGGTTGCGGTGCAGCCGGCGCGATAGGCGGTATCTTCAAAGCCCCTATAGCCGGTTTGGTCTTCACGCTCGAAGTGCTGATGATGGACCTGACGATGACGTCTGTGGCTCCGCTGCTGATCTCATCCGTCACGGCCACCGCTATCTCGTATATCCTCACCGGCACCGATCCGATGTTCCCCTTGGATGTTGAAGAGCCGTTCTTAGTCCAACGTATCCCGTGGTACCTGATATTAGGCGCAGTATGCGGTCTGGTGAGCCTTTATTTCACCCGCGGCATGAACCGTCTGGAGCAGTGGATGAAGCATAACATCCGCTCGATAGGCATGAAGATCCTTGTGGGCGGCGTGACGCTGAGTCTGCTCATTTTCCTTTTCCCTCCTTTGTATGGTGAGGGATATGATGTGATACGCCAGTTGATCAACGGCGACAGCATCAGTGCGCTTAAGAATAGCCCGATGGAGACCTATATGCTCTCATCGGACAACGCGATCCTGCATTCGAAATTCAACACGCAGCTGGTGATCGTGATCTATTTCGCGGCGATCCTGCTGCTGAAGATCGTAGCCAGCGTAGCCACCAACGGCGGAGGCGGCGTCGGAGGTATCTTCGCTCCTTCGCTTTTCATGGGTGCTATCGTCGGTTTCGTGACCGCGCGTATCATGAACATGTCGGGTCTGCTGGTGCCGGAGACCAATTTCGCCTTGGTAGGCATGGCAGGTCTGATGTCCGGTGTGATGCATGCGCCGCTGACAGGTATCTTCCTCATCGCCGAACTGACGGGCGGTTATCACCTGTTCATGCCGCTGATGATCGTGAGCGTCATCTCGTACCTGACGATCATGCTGTTCGAACCCCACTCTTTGTACGCCATGCGTCTGGCGCAGAAAGGTGAGTTACTCACGCATAACAAAGACCGGAACGTGCTGACGCTGCTCAAGATGGACAGCGTCTTGGAGACTGATTTCATCACGATCTTCCCCGAGATGACCTTGGGCGAATTGGTGAAGGTGATCAGCGAAAGCAAACGCAATATTTTCCCCGTCATAGACCAGAAAGGGCATCTAAAAGGGATCTTGCTCTTGGACGAAGTACGCAATATCATGTTCCAACCGCGTCTGTACAAACGCTTCACGGTAGGACAACTGATGACCTCCCCTGCCGCGGTCTTGCGGTTCGACCTACCGATGGAAAAAGTGATGGAGATCTTCGAAGACACGGGTGCCTGGAACCTGCCGGTAGTCGATCAAGACCGACGCTATCTGGGCTTCGTCTCCAAATCCAAGATCTTCAATTCCTACCGCCACGTGCTGGTTCACTTCTCCGAAGAATAAACAAAAAATCCACTCGATTGAGTGGATTTTTTTGTAGCGGGACCCAGGATTGAAATAATCGTGCCCTCGTGGCTAAGAACTTGGGACCTCATGATTCATAATCATACGAAAGAAACCACCCTTGCGAGTGGTTTCTTTGTAGCGGGACCCAGGATTGAACTGGGGACCTCATGATTATGAATCATGCGCTCTAACCAGCTGAGCTATCCCGCCGCGCTTGGCTATTAGCTGTTAGCTTTTAGCCGTTAGCAGTTTGCTTTCTGCCAATAGCCAATAGCCAATGGCTAACAGCTATTTGTCAAAAGCGGGTGCAAAAGTACTGCTTTTTTCTGACATACGCAAATTTTTTGCCATTTTTTTTGCATTTTTAGGCAAAAAAGTGCAAAATCAGGCTACATTGAACTGACTTCCGCCGATAAACTCACGCAGAATAGAGGTGCGCGGAATATAAGACGCTTCGAGTCCTTCGAAGAAACTGAGGTAGAAAAGGAGTCGTTTCGCCACCTCATATTCCTTGGAAGAAGCAGGAACGGTCTGCAGCGCCACTTCCACCGCATAGCGGATCGCCGGCAGTTCGTACATCATCGAGGTATCGAAGCGGGCATCTGCCTCTTTCTTGAACGGTTCAATCCATTTCTTCTCCCCTGCACGCACAGAAGGCCAGTTGGCAATGGTCTGCTGCGGACTCTTGCCACGCGTACGGAAATCGCGACTCATGCGGCGCAGCAGACGATGGACGTGCGTCGGGATCCATTTATGTCCGTCCAGCGACACGGGACTCATCGGCGAAGCGAAGATCTTGTACTTACATGCCGGATCGATATGCTCGGTCAGGATCGGATTGAGCGCATGGATACCTTCGATGACCATGATGGTGTCGGGTTCCAGTCTGAGCGTATCGCCCAAGTACTCCCGTTTCTCTGCCGCAAAATTGAAGGTAGGCAACGCGATCTCCTTGCCGTCAATCAGGGCCTTCAGATCCGCCTCCAGTTGTTTGATATCCAATGCATAGACGGACTCGTCATCGCGTTTACCGTTCTCATCGCGGGGAATGAGTTCGCTATTCAGATACCAGTTATCAAGCGACAGAGCCACCGGCTGTTTGCCTTGCGCCAGCAGTTCGAGGCATAGTTTATGACTGGTACTCGTTTTTCCGCTCGAAGAAGGTCCGGCAATCAGCACGACACGTACCTCCGGGCGCGAACAGATCTTACGCGCGATACGCGCGAGCTGGTCATGATGGTACTTCTCTCCCATCGCCACCAGTTCGGCAGCATGACGGGACTCAATCATCTCATTGATATACGCCACACGGCGTTTCTCTCTGTTTATCATATAGGGTCAATATCAATAATAATTTTCACGTTTTTATTCGATGGAACCGACCAAACTTGATCAATCGCTTCCTGCAATCGCCGTTTGGCTTCAGCCATATTGGCAGTCGATTCAATACGCAGGGTCAGTTCGCGGATATAATAGGCTTGCACGCGTTCCACGGATGGAATAATAACCGCAGAGATGCGCCTACCGAAGATCTGGGACAGGTAAGCCTGCAACTGCGTCGCCGTGGCATGTGCCAGCGGCTGTTTGGAATGACGCATCTGGATACGAATCATCCGATGAAATGGGGGATAATGGAACATTTGGCGTTCCGCTAATTGCTGGTTATAGAGCGCGATATAATCATGTTCCCGCACCATCTGCAGCACCTTATTGGAGGGATCAAAAGTCTGAATCCACACTTCCCCTTTGGTACCTTTGCGTCCTGCCCGACCTGCTACCTGCTCCAGCATCTGGAACGCCCGTTCGTACGCCCGGAAATCGGGTTGGTTAAAGAGCGGATCGGCATTGAGCACCGCTACCAAGCGTACATCATCAAAATGTAAACCCTTGGTCACCATCTGCGTACCGACTAAGATGTCGCATTCATGGTTGGCAAAGGCATTGATGATATCCTGATACGCGGACTTATTCCGCGTGGTATCCAGATCCATACGCAGCACCCGTGCCTCGGGGAAGAGCGTCTGTATCTCATCTTCGATGCGTTCGGTACCGATACCGATGGCTTTGAGTTCACCGCCACATTGCGGACAAACGGCTGGTACGGCAGTATGATAACCGCAGTAATGACACCGCATCTCCCGCGGATGCAGATGGAGCGTCATCGGCACATCACATTGGACGCAACGAGGCGGTTCGCCGCATTGCATGCACTGGATCTGCGGCGCATAGCCGCGTCGGTTCTGAAAGAGAATAACCTGTTTATGATCCGCCAGACATTGCCGTATACGCTCTACGAGCGGATCGGAGAAATGCCCATACATCTCCTTGCGCTCATACTGCCGCTTAAGGTCAATCAGTTGGATGTCAGGTAACTCGACCCCACCGAAACGTTCGGTAAGGGAAACCAATCCATACACCCCTTTCTGCGCCAGGTAATACGACTCGATGGAAGGCGTAGCCGTGCCCAAGAGCACTTTGGCCTTATGCAGTTGCGCCAACATGATCGCTGCCGCACGGGCATGATAACGAGGATTCGGTTCTGCCTGCTTATAACTGGGTTCATGCTCTTCATCCACGATAACAAGACCGAGATCTTGTATTGGCAAAAAGATTGCACTACGGGCGCCAATTACTACGTAATTAGTTGAAAGTTGAAAGTTCTGCCGATCTGCTGACGCCGTATGGAAAGTTGAAAGTTTTTTATATCTCACCTCCCGTTCGGCATCGGTGAAACGGCTGTGATAGACGATGAGCCGATCGCCGAAGATGGTCTGTAGACGAGAGGTGAGTTGGGTAGTCAAAGCGATCTCCGGCACCAGATACAGCACGTTCTTGCCCGCCTCCAACTGCGCCTGAATCAGATGAATATATATATCCGTTTTGCCTCCGGACGTCACCCCATGCAGCAGCACGATATCCTTACCCGAACGCCAAAAAGTCTCGATTTCATCGGCACTTTTCGCTTGTGCCGGCGATAAGTCATGCATAGGTTCGATAGGACCCGTATAGGGTGCAAGCGCCTTACGTGCCCGTTTGGGCGGGTCAGTGAGTCGTTTATCCAAACCACCGGGCAAAGCCGCAGCCATCACTTCACCCAAAGAGCACATGTAATAACGGCTCATCCATTGCCATAAAGCCAACTGCTCCCGCGTAACGACCGGCGCCGTATCGACTACAGACAGGATCGGGCGTATCTTATCGGCAAAAGCCGGTTCGATGGGTTCTGTATGTTCGCGCAAAACCACCCCTCGCAGTTCTTTCTTGAGTAGCGGCACGATGACGCGTGTACCCGGCGCAGGTATAGACAAACCCTCCGGAACGCTATAGGTATAACAATCCCGAAGCGCTAAAGGTAATATGATATCAACGTAGTTGATAATTGATGATTTCTGATTTATGATTTTTGATTTTCCTCATTAGCCAGTGCTCTATTGTAGCACTCGCGGCAGAGGGGTTCGTAGCTGTCGGTCTCTCCTAAGAGGACGCGTTTCTCGGAAGCTACCAGACGATGGCTGACATACGCCAGATCACCGCATTGCACGCAGATCGCATGGGTCTTGTACACATCATCGGCAATCGCCATAAGGGCCGGCATCGGACCGAAGGGTACACCGCGGAAGTCCATATCCAGACCGGCACAGATGACGCGGATACCGCGATCAGCCAGTTGCTTGCATACATCAACGATACCCATATCGAAGAACTGCGCCTCATCGATACCCACTACATCGATATCATCGACCATGAGCAGAATATTCTGACTGCTATCAACAGGTGTCGATTGAATCACATTACGGTCGTGGGAGACGACATCCTCTTCGCTGTACCGCACATCGATCGCGGGTTTATAGATCTCCACACGCAGTTTGGCAAACTTAGCGCGTTTCATACGGCGGATGAGTTCTTCGGTCTTACCGCTGAACATCGATCCGCATACTACTTCAATCGAACCCTTACGTAAACTCGGGCCTTTGGTGTCTCGTTCGGAAAACATAAAATTATTTACTATTTGGTCATTTACAATTTGATCATTTAAGCACCAAAACCGATATGGTTGGAAGGAATCTGTTTCCATTTGATGGAAGTCACATCCTCTTTGGTTATCTCATGCTTCGTCTCCTCTTTCTGAGCACTCATCCGCAAGTCGGTTGCCGATGTGATGGCCGTATAGAGATGGCGTATGGTGCGTGCATTCGCAAAACCGGTACTGCGATTAGAGCATAGTGTCCGGATACGTTCCAGCACCTCTTCCGCCGCTTCATCGGTGATCGTATAACCGTTTTTGGAGAGGCGCTGCCGTAAGATCGCCATCAGTTCATCGGCCGTATAATCGGCAAAATGCAGCACGGAGGTAGAGAGCGGCATGTCGATCGGCGATTCCGGGAAACGGGTGTCATCCACGGCGATGACGAAGGCATACGAACCCGGCATCTCTGCTGTGAGCGAGGTCAGTTTGCAGCGCAACCACTGGACATTGATATGACTGTTCGCCACATCGTCCAAGTCAATGAAGAGCAATCCTTGTCCGGACTGCTTCATGGTGTCGCGCAGGATACGGTCGATATCATACGAGGTCCACGTGCCGTTAGCCGTCTGCGGCATACGCAGTTGCGTCATCCGGTCGGAAGAAAGCAGATGGAACGCATACAGTATCTGCGCCAAGATGCCGGCTACCGAACTCTTACCCGTTCCTGTCGCACCGGTGAAGGTCCACTGCAGCGGAATCGTCTCATTCAGGTCCTCCCCTTGCTGTTGCTTGGTGCGCGCCAGCGAGACCATATTATGCAAGGTCTGCTTCACCTGCTCCAGTCCCACCATCTCGTCCAACTGCTTGAGCGCCTTGTTCAGTGCGGTTTCATCGACTGCATAATCCGTATTATCCACCGTCACCGGTATATCCGCCGCTTCGATACGCGAGAGCAGTTGGGGCGAAACGGTACCGCCTTCGAGACCCAAGACACGACAACTCATGTTCGGTATGATCTGCGAAGAGATGAGACGCGTGATGAAGCGGGCGTTACCGAAATGCTGACGGCTCTTCTTGGACGTATGCTCCATCTCCCGATGAACGAGTTTGCGCAGTTTCTTCATCGCCTCATCAGAAAGCGTATATCCGCTGCTTTGGGCAGTAAGAACAGCTATCTCCATCAACTCCTCTTCGGTATAATCTTCGAAATGGAAAGTATAGGGGAAACGGGATTTCAGACCCTTGTTGGAATGCAACATTTTCTCCATTTCATCGGGATATCCGGCAAGGATGATGATCATGTCCGTGCTCTCTTTACTGAGCTCTTCCAGCAAGCAGTCCAGCACTTTCGGACCAAAATCTTTCTTGTCATCCGGATCCGCCACCAGGGTATAGGCCTCGTCGATAAAGAGAATATTCCCATGCGCCTGCTGTAGATAGCGTTTGGTATTGTCTTCGGTGTCACCGATATATTGTCCGACCAGTTTTTTCCTATCCACCGCAATGACCTGTCCGGTCTTGAGGATGCCAAGCGAAGCGTATATCTCTCCCAACAGGTTAGCGACGGTCGTCTTGCCCGTTCCCGGATTGCCGGTGAAGATCATATGCAGCGGAGGCATGGTCGCTTTGAGTCCGTTCTGTCGGCGCAGCTGCGCAAAACGAACGAGGTTAAGGTGCGACTCAATATTGTATTTGAGTTTCTTCAACCCCACCAGTTCGTTCAGTTTATCCATCGACATCTGGTATCGTCCCACCTGCGGATGCGGTACATCTTCGGCCTTGAGTTCACTCAGCATCTCTTTGGTATGGAGCAGTTCGGAAGTATCGTTCACCACACGCATGGACATATTCATGACCATGGTCTCAATCAGTTTGGTCACAACCGATGTGGTGGCATTCGGTTGTGAAGAAAGGTACGATTTCATCGCAACTTTTGCGTCCTCAGAAAGGATAAAACCACCTGCTTTGCACTCCCGTTCGGCGATGTCAATCATCTGATCCAAGTTGAGTGTCGGCAGCCGGTATATCTGCCCGATACAGGCTTCGAGGTTAGCGGTAGCCAAGAGTTGCGAGATACGTTCCGGCGTGTCCGCCAAGACCACACAGGTATCGTGTCGGTTCTCTTGTATCAGGCGCACCAATGACTCTACCATGGCGTTCTTGTTCCCACGCGTTTCGGTCGCAATCATCGAGGCGGCATTCTCAATATAGAGCATACCTCCGCCTGCAATACTGAACTCCGACTCCAAAGAGGACATTTCCGACCATTGTGCGGCATCCTCGACATGCAGTTTGCCATCGGAGATAAACCCGTTCTGCACATAATAATCGAACAAGACCTGGGCGAAAGCCGTTTTACCAGATCCTTTCTCTCCCATGACAGCCGCATGCAGATTGATCGGCACGGTCACCAAGTTCATCGCCTGACGTTGCTCGTTGAATAGTTTCTGCTGCGTGAGCGTAGCCATCTGGCTATACACCGAATCCATTCCTACCATCGTCGAATCTACCTTGAGCGACTTCGTCTTGGCCGGAACGACATTGATATACTGAATGACCGGTTCACCAATATACGAATCCTGCTTCTTCCGCAAGCGGAAAGCCACATAATAGCGTCCGCAATCGAGCGCACGGTTCTCCTTACGAATCACGTCTATCAGCACATACACCGACTCCGGATTGGAACGGGGAATAACGATATCTATCTCATGATCAACGGGATGCAGTTTAACAATATCACCTGTCGGATCCCGATAAAAGAAAAAGAACTCGAGGGTGCAAGGGGTGTCTTTTTTCTCTGCCTCAAAGAGCATCAGATACCGCACTCCTTTGCCTTTGGCTTGCGGATAAGAGGCCACTTCGGGGACATTATCATCTTCCTTGTAGCAGTATTTCAAACCCGTGGCATAGATGATCCCGTCCTCATCAAATCGGCCGGAGGGACCACCCCATTCCATCTTATGCTCAAACTCAATCTTACTGATCTGCTCGATGATCTGCACGTCATCCCAGGGTTCATAGAAAGCCTCATCGAGCGTCCGATCTGCATCGCTGTCTTGCGGGGTATCGGAAAGGCACAGATCGATCTCTATCTCCTCATCCGTCTGTTTACGGAAAAACAATTTACTGTATATATCGTTCATGGTAATATAGAAGGCTTATTCATTCAATTTGATGTCCTGCGCGTTCATCTGCAGGGTCGAACGACCGCGATAGGTGTTCTCCTCCAGATAGAAGCAGATATCGATACTATTGCCGTTCTGCAGATGCTCGGCTTTGTCCCCTTGACCGAAAGCGATACCGTCCATGGCCACGATGCGGTCCGTCAGATCCAGATGCAGATGACGTCCCTCACTCACGGCACGGGTGCTGCGGTTATTGATCAGATGGCGGCAGAGAAAGAGCGGTCGCTCATTGCCCGGACCGAAAGGCTCAAGGCATTGCAGGATCTTGTACATCTTCCAGTTCATGTCGCTCAGCTCCACCTCGGCTTCGATGTCGAGTGTCGGCACTTGCTGTTCGGGCGTGATATGCGCCGCTACGTACTCTTCGAACCGCCGTTGGAACTCCGGCAGATCTTTTCGATGCATACTCAGTCCGGCAGCGAACTTATGTCCGCCGAAATTGGTAAGCAGATCCCGACAAGAGTCGATGGCAGTGTATATATCGAAGTCACTTACCGAACGGGCACTACCGCTGATGATATCATCATCTCCGGCTGTCAACACGATCGTCGGACGGTAATAGGTCTCGGTTAGACGGCTGGCCGCAATGCCCACGACGCCTTTATGCCAATCCGGCGAGAAGACCACCGTCGTATGTTTGGTCGCATTCATCGGATCTTGCTGCAGTTGCTCCAGCGCCTCGTCGGTTGTTTTCGTATCTTTATCCCGCCGGTCCTGGTTATAGGAATCGATGTCTTGCGCAAAGCGCAAAGCGGCCTCTGCATCATCGGTAATGAGCAGTCGCACGGCTTCTGCCCCACTCTTGATACGTCCGGCTGCATTGATACGCGGACCGAACTTAAAGACCAGATCGCTCATGTTCACCGTCTTACCTTCGATACCTGCCACTTTCATGATCGCTTGCACGCCTACGGAAGGCGACGCATTGAGTGCACGGAGACCGTAGAAAGCAAGGATGCGGTTTTCTCCCGTCAACGGCACCACATCCGACGCGATAGACATCGCCAGCAGCGGCAAGAGACGATAGACCTGCTGCATGGGTAGCAGACGCCGTTGGGCGTATGCTTGCACCAGCTTGAAACCGACACCGCACCCGCTCAGTTCCTTATACGGATAATGGCAGTCAGCCCGTTTCATGTTCAGCACGGCTACTGCTTCGGGGATGACATCTCCCGGCGTATGGTGGTCGCAGATGATGAAATCCACACCAATGGACTTGGCGTATTGCATCTTCTCCACCGACTTGATACCGCAGTCGAGCGCAATGACAAGCGTACATCCTTTCTCTTTGGCAGTATCGATACCCTTGGTGGAGATACCATATCCCTCCGTATAACGGTCGGGGATATAATAAATGAGATTATCTGTCTGGGTCTTGAGGAACGAATACATCAGGGCTACGGCAGTAGTACCGTCCACATCGTAATCACCATAGACCATGATCCGTTCGTGATTATCGATAGCCTGACAAAGACGGTCCACTGCTAAGCCCATATCGCGCATGAGGAAGGGATCATGCAAGCTGTCCAGCGACGGCCGGATATACGACCGCGCTTCGGCTGCGGTACGGATACCGCGTCCCGCCAAGATACGTCCTGCCACCGGACTGATCTCCAGTTCGGCACTCAGACGCTCAGCCGCTTGCTGCTCCTCCTGCGTCAATTCTTTTATTTTCCAGTTAATATCCAAAACCTTTCACTTTTCACCTTTCACCTCGTATTCGTCCGCTTCCTGCCATTGTGGCAACACTTCCCTAAAATGTCTCAGTTTTTCGATGGACAAGTCCACGATCTTCGTGCCTTCTTCGTAGTCCTCGAAGCCTGCTACATCCTTGAGCCATGTGTCGTACGCCGCCGAATGCCCGTTATAATCGAGTTGCAGTCCGTCCGTACCGACCATATTGACGCCGATGCCGTAACAGTGGTTCTCCGCTGCACGGGCTGCCAAGAGTGCATCCCAGTACTGGATTCGTATCGTCGGCCAGCATGCCACTACGATCAGGATGTCGTACAAGTTATGCTTATCCTGCCTCAGCCACACCGGAAAACGCAGGTCGTAGCATACTGCCAAACGGATCTTGACCCCGCGATACTCGAAGATCTTCCGTTCCTGACCTGGCGTGAAGAACTCCGCTTCCCCACCGCTCGCATACAGATGATGCTTGTCGTAATACTGCGGCGCGCTATTAGGCGAGAAGAGAAAACCGCGGTTTCGAAGTCCGCTAACCCTTTCATCCCCTAATCCGCTAACCCTTACGATCAACGAGCCCACGATAGCGAGGTTATACTCATCCGCCATCCGTTGCAGTGCTTGGCATGTCGGTCCGCTTTCCCACGGTTCTGCCAACCCGGGACGGTCGGTACAGAAACCCGTACTGAACATCTCCGGCACAACGGCGATGTCCGCCTGACCGGCTATCGCCCGCAGACGTTCGTCCAGCAGACCTATGTTCGCTTGCGGATCTGCCCAAACAATCGGATATTGGAGAAGAGCGATTTTCACTTTAGCTGTTAACTATTAGCTGTTGGCTATTTCTTTTTCTTTTCCGTTCCGGTACCGGCTATATTCTCACGCATGGCGGTATCAGCCTGCATGTTCTGCATGCGGTAATAATCCATGATACCGAGGTTGCCGTTACGGAAAGCCTCCGCCATCGCTTGCGGCACGAGTGCTTCAGCCTCAATCACTTTGGCACGTGCTTCCTGCGCCTTCGCTTTCATCTCCTGCTCTTGGGCAATGGCCATCGCACGACGCTCTTCGGCTTTGGCTTGCGCAATATTCTTATCCGCCTCCGCCTGATCCATCTGCAGTTGGGCACCGATATTCTTACCTACATCAATATCCGCGATATCGATAGACAGGATCTCAAACGCCGTTCCGTCATCCAATCCTTTGGAGAGCACTAATTTACTGATGGAATCGGGGTTTTCGAGCACTTGTTTATGGCTCTCAGCACTACCGATCGAGCTGACGATACCTTCACCTACACGGGCAAGGATGGTGTCTTCACCGGCGCCACCAACGAGTTGGCGGATGTTTGCACGAACCGTCACACGGGCTTTGGCGATCAACTGAATACCGTCTTTGGCTACCGCAGCTACCGGCGGCGTATCAATCACGCGAGGGTTAACAGACATCTGTACGGCCTCGAACACATCACGACCGGCAAGGTCAATCGCCGTAGCCATCTGGAAAGAGAGGTCGATACCGGCTTTGGAAGCCGATACGAGAGCATGTACCACACGCTCGATATGCCCTCCGGCGAGATAGTGCGCTTCCAGACCGTCACGCTTCACCTCTACCAGACCCGCCTTGTGCGCCTCGATCATGCAATTGACGATCTTTGCAGGCGGCACCTTACGGATGCGCATCAAGAAGAGCTGTACCAAACTGATATGTACTCCGCTCACGGCTGCGTTGATCCACAGCATGAAAGGTACATAATAAAAGAAGATGATCAGGCCGATACTAATCAGCACAATCAGAATTACATTTAAAACTTCCATGTTATTTATTATTTGTCATTATCCTCTTTCTTGAGTTTGTTGTTCGCCAACTCGACATGGCTGTCGATCTTACTGTCCAACGCCATCTTATCAAGCGCTTTACTGCGCAAGAAACCCCAGATAGCCAGACCGGACACCAGCAAGCATGCCGCCAAGGTGATGTAACCGGCAATATGACCTATCTTGATCCATGCCAACACCACGGCTCCGACTAAGGCAGCGAAACCGCCTATTCCTGCCACGCCGAAACCCGGCAGAAGGAACATCTCCATTAATAATAACGCGACGCCCGCGAGCACTAATAATACGACTAAAAAAACGTTCATGCAAGTATTTTATTAAAAATTTTTCAACTATTTTTTCAAAATCGGCTGCAAAGATACAAAATATCTTTGATATACGCAAGCGAATAAAAAAAATTTGCACAAATAAATTAATTATACTACTTTTGCAGCCGATTTTTTGGAGGGTACACCTTAAATATTATAGTTGAAAGGTGAAAGTTGAAAGTTGAAAGAAGGTGAAAGGTAAAATTGATTATGAGTAAAAATTTGGTTATAGTAGAGTCACCGGGTAAGGTAAAAACGATCAAGTCGTTTCTGGGAGATGATTTCAAAGTGATGAGTAGTCAGGGGCATATCCGTGACATCGAACCGAAAGGTAAAAACTCCTTAGGTATCGATCTGGAGAACGGATACCAACCAAACTACGTCATCGACGCCAACAAAGAGCGTCTGGTGGAAGACTTACGCAAAGAGGTCAGCAAGTCGGATGTCGTTTGGTTGGCTTCCGATGAAGACCGTGAAGGAGAAGCGATCGCTTGGCATTTATACGATGTATTGGGCCTGCAGAACAAAGAAACTCATCGTATCGTTTTCTCGTCCATCACCAAAAGCGATGTCTTGGACGGAATCGCCCATCCGCGCGATATCGATTATAACCTCGTCGATGCCCAACAGGCACGTCGTGTGCTGGACCGCATCGTGGGATTTGAGTTGTCGCCTATCCTGTGGAAGAAAGTGACGACAGGTCTTTCGGCCGGTCGTGTACAGTCGGTAGCGGTACGTCTGATCGTGGAGAAAGAGCGGGAGATAGAGTCTTTCCGTGCTTCGTCCGCTTACCGCGTCTTTGCGGATTTCGTGGGCGCGAACCCGGGAGATGCATCAGTACTCCGATGCGAACTGAACCATCGTTTCTCGCATAAGAAAGATGCGATTGAGTTCTTGGAGAGCCTCAACACGGCGCAGTTCATCGTTCGCGATGTACAACGCAAACCCGTGACGCACATGCCGGCTCCGCCTTTCACGACCTCTACGCTCCAGCAGGAAGCGGCTCGTAAGCTCAAGTTCACAGTCTCGAAGACCATGCGTCTGGCTCAGTCGTTGTACGAGAGCGGAGCGATCACCTACATGCGTACCGACTCGGTCAACCTGTCCGCTTTGGCGCTGGCCACCAGCAAAGAGGTCATCGCAGACCAGTACGGCAAAGAGTATGTACATACCCGCCAATATCGCACCAAGTCCAAAGGGGCACAAGAGGCACACGAAGCCATCCGTCCGGCGTATATGGACCGTCTCAGTGCCGGTACGACCAAAGATGAGCAGCGCCTGTACGAACTAATCTGGAAGCGAACCATCGCCAGCCAGATGTCCGAGGCACAGAGCGAGAAAACGACCATCGAGGTATCGATCCACGGCAGTAAGTACGCTTTTGTCGCTACCGGCGAGGTGATCACTTTTGACGGTTTCACACGCGTCTATGTCCAATCGACCGACGAAGCGGAAGAAGAACGTCATCTGTTACCGGCAATGTCTCCGCGTGAGCGACTGAAACTGCAAAATGCCGAAGCGATCCAGACCTACGCCAAACCGCCTTTCCGCTATAACGACGCAACGCTCGTCAAGCGTATGGAGGAACTCGGTATCGGTCGTCCTTCTACGTACGCCACCATCATCGACACCATCCAGCACGTCAAATATGTGGAGAAAGGATCCGTTCCCGGTGTCAAACGCGACATCGCCATCCTCACGCTCAAGAACGGCATGGTCATCGAGAAACAGAAGAGCGAGATGTACGGCGCGGATGCACAACGCTTCCTGCCTACCGACTTGGGACGCATGACCAATGATTTCCTCGTGGAGTATTTCCCATCCATCCTCAGTTATGACTTCACGGCGCATGAGGAGGAGCAGTTCGACCGCATTGCAGCCGGCAGAGCCGAATGGGTGGCTACCGTCGATCGGTTCTACAAGACTTTCCAACCGCTCTTGGCAGCCGTGCCGGCAGGCAAAGTGGAAGGACGGTTCTTGGGCAACGACCCGGAGAGCGGACAGCCCGTCATCGCGAAGATCAGCAAGATCGGTCCGTGCGTACAGATGGGGGACTCCGCGGATGCCAAACCGCGTTTCGCGAGTCTGAAGAAGAATCAGTCCATCTATACCATCACGCTGGCAGAAGCGTTGGATCTATTCAAGACGGCATTGCCGATCACGTTGGGTGAGTTCGCCGGTCTGCCGGTAGTGGTAGGAGAAGGCAAGTACGGACCGTATGTACATTACGACAAGTATTTCATCTCCATTCCCAAAGGCAAAGACCCGCTGACGCTGAAGATGGACGAGGCGGTGGCACTCATCGCAGAGAAGCAACAGACCGCCACGCCGATTCACGAGTGGGGTGAGGTACAGGTACTCAACGGCAAATATGGCGCATATATCCATACTGCGGAAGGCAATTATCAGTTGCCAAAGAACCTCGATCCGCAGACCGTGACCGAAGAGCAAGTTCGCGAAATTATGGCAAAAAACGAGCCAATTAAGCCCGGAAAACGCACTTTTAGACGAAAAAGTGCAAAATAATTGCAAAAAAATGCAGAATTATTTGGTCAATTCAAAAAAAAGCAGTACTTTTGCACCCGCTTTCGATGGAAAGCCTCTGGTTTGATGGATTTTCAACAGCGAGAATTCACGCAGAGAGGAGATTGTTTTAAGGAGTAAAGGAGGGCTGGGTTCCCTGCTTTATGACTATCAAAACAACGAACTCTCAAGGGATTCCGAGGAGATTTGCGGAGCAAATTCGAGAAAATTTTGCTCGGCAAAATAATCGAAGCGAACTGAAAGTGAGCGAGAAGTAGCGCAGTTGGTAGCGCACTACGTTCGGGACGTAGGGGTCGGGTGTTCGAGTCACCTCTTCTCGACAAAAAAGACAGTCAAACGGCTGTCTTTTTTGGAAAAAGGACAATTTAACATAGCAATATATGGCTAATTTTCAAAAACTGACTCCTCGTAGCGAGGATTACTCCAAGTGGTACAATGAACTCGTAGTGAAAGCCGATCTGGCTGAACAGAGTGCCGTTCGCGGATGCATGGTGATCAAACCCTATGGCTACGCCATCTGGGAAACGATCCAGGCTGAACTCGATCGCCGATTCAAAGAGAAAGGGGTGAAGAACGCCTATTTCCCGCTCTTGATTCCGAAATCGTTCTTAAGTCGTGAGGCAGAACACGTAGAGGGTTTTGCCAAAGAGTGCGCCGTAGTGACGCACCATCGTCTGATGAACGATCCGAACGGCAAGGGTGTCGTTGTTGATCCGAACGCACGCTTGGAAGAAGAACTCATCATCCGTCCGACCTCCGAGACCATCATCTGGAGCACGTACAAGAACTGGATCTCGTCCTATCGCGACCTGCCTATCCTGTGCAACCAATGGTGTAACGTCATGCGTTGGGAGATGCGTACGCGTCTTTTCCTGCGTACGGCCGAGTTCCTCTGGCAGGAAGGTCATACGGCTCATGCTACCAAAGAGGAGGCAGAAGACTACGCCCGCGACATGCTAGACGTTTATGCCGATTTCGCAGAGAACGTGATGGCCATTCCGGTTGTCAAAGGTGTCAAGAGCCCGAACGAGCGTTTTGCAGGAGCCCTCAACACCTATTGCATCGAAGCCATGATGCAGGACGGTAAGGCACTGCAAGCCGGTACAAGTCACTTCCTCGGTCAGAACTTCGCGAAGTCGTTCGATGTGCAGTTCCTCAGCAAGGAGAACAAATACGAGTACGTATGGGCAACCTCTTGGGGCGTATCGACCCGTCTGATGGGTGCGCTCATCATGACCCACTCCGACGACAGCGGTCTCGTTCTGCCGCCGCACTTGGCACCGATCCAAGTAGTCATCGTGCCGATCTTCAAAGCCCCCGAACAACTGGCGGCTCTCATGGAGAAACTCAACCCGATCGCCGATCAACTCAAGGCGCTCGGCATCCGCGTCAAAGTGGATAGCGACGAGAAATACACGCCGGGATATAAGTTCGCAGACTACGAACTGAAGGGTGTGCCGGTTCGTCTGGCGATGGGCGGTCGCGACCTCGAGAACAACACGATCGAGATCGCTCGTCGTGACACGCAGACCAAAGAGACCATCTCGTTGGACGGTATCGTGGAGAAGATCCAAGCGCTGCTTGAGGAGATCCAGAAGAACCTGCTCAAGAAAGCACTCGATTTCCGTATCGCCAACACCCGCGAGGTGAACACGTACGATGAGTTCAAAGAGGAACTGAAGAAAGGCGGCTTCCTGCTCGCACACTGGGACGGCACGGCAGAGACCGAGCAACGCATCAAGGATGAGACCAAAGCGACGATCCGTTGTATTCCTCTGGCTGACCTGCCGGGTCATCACAACGAACCGGGCAAGTGCATCCTCACCGGAAAACCGTCCGCCGGACGCGTGATCTTCGCACTCAATTACTAATTGGCACGATATTTGTGCTTGCAGCTGAAAGCGGTCCAACAGTAAAAAGGTCTAACAGTGAAACGGTCTTTCAGCATAGCGATCTTATTGTTGGCAGTGGGCATAAATTTGTTCGCTGCCAAACAGTATATGGACTCTTGCATGCTGCGCGTGCAGGACGGCGATACGATGTATCTGGCGTATCTGCATGAGGTTTGGGTCTATCCGCCCATGCAGTTCAAGAACAAGAAACAGGAGAAATTCTATTGGCGCACCGTGCGGGACGTCAAGAAATGCCTACCCTACGCCAAGATGATCACCGCCGACATGGCGTACGCCGATGCCGAACTCGCCAAACTGCCGGATACCAAAAGCCGCAAGAAATGGTGGCGTAACTTCGAGCGCAAGCTCTATAAGAAATACGAGAAAGATTTCCGCGACATGTACGCCTCACAGGGCCTCATGCTCATGAAACTCATGGATCGCGAAACGGACAAAACCAGCTACCAACTCATCGAGCAGTACAAAGGCAAAGCCGCCGCGAATTTCTGGCAGTTCGTTGCCAAACTCTTCAAGAACGACCTCAAAGAGGAGTACGACGCCTCCGACAGAGATCGCATCATCGAACGCGTCATCAACCTCGTCGAAGCCGGACAGCTTTGACGAGTTTTACTCCCGATAAAATCTGCATACTTATATCCTTTTCATTTTTAGTGCTTTACAATCTACTTTTCGTATGCAATGCACAAATTCAACGAAATTCCGTCCTTAGGTTCGCGAACGGCATAATTTTTGTAGGAGATATTAAACTAAAAAGAAGGAGAAGGTATGAGTCGAATTCTGTGGGTTGACGACGAAGTGGATTTGTTGCAACCGTATATCATTTATCTGAAAAATAAGGGGTACGAGGTCGTTACCGCTTCTAACGGCGAGGATGCGCTTTATTTAGTCGAAAGTCAAAAGACCGCTTCGCTCAAAGACAAAAGCCATTTTGATATCGTATTCCTTGATGAGAATATGCCGGGAATGAGCGGATTGGAGACGCTGCAGGAGATCAAGAGGGTTCATCCTGAGTTGCCCGTGGTGATGATCACCAAGTCCGAAGAGGAGCATATCATGGAGCAGGCGATCGGTGAGAAAATAGCCGATTACCTCATTAAACCGGTGAATCCCAGCCAGATACTGCTGTGTTTGAAGAAGCATATTCATCAGCAGGAGATTGTGACCGAACAGGTGCAGCAGAACTACCGTCAGGAATGGAGCGACATCTCCTATATGATCGATACGGCCTCGACGATCGAAGAGTGGCAAGCGATCGAGCGTACGCTGAGCAAATGGGATCTGGAGTTAGAGAACTCGCCTATGCGTTCGCTCATCGAAGATCAACGCACGCAAGCCAATGCGGCGTTTGCCAAGTGGGTGGCACGAAACTACGAGGATATAGTCGAAAGAAAAAAGACCGCTTCGCTCAAAGATGAAAGCCTTGTCATGTCGCAGGACGTGATGAAACATGCCGTATTTCCATTGCTGGACAAGGGGGAGAAGGTGCTGCTATGCGTGATTGATAATTTCCGTTATGACCAATGGAAGACCATCCAACCGCTTATCAGTGAGTTCTACACGATTCGTCATGAAGAGCAATATACCTCGATTTTGCCGACGGCCACGCAGTACGCGCGCAATGCCATTTTCTCAGGTTTGCTACCGCTGCAGATCAAGGAGATGTATCCGCAATATTGGGTAGAAGAAGGGGACGAAGAGACCAAGAACCAATACGAGAAAGAGTTGGTTCAGACCCTGCTCGATCGGTATCGCAGGCGGGAGAGTTTCAACTATTGGAAGATCAACGAGAGTGATTTCTGCGAGCGTGTGATCGGGCAACTCAAAGGCGTTCAGGCGCCGCTGAACATCGTGGTGCTGAACTTTATTGATATGCTGAGCCATTCGCGGACGGAGAGCAAGATGATGCGAGAGTTGGCGAACGATGAAGCCGCGTATAGAAGCTTGACTCTCAGTTGGTTCCGGCATTCGCCGACGTATGAGTTACTGCGTCGCGCGGCCGAGTTGGGATTCACGCTCGTGCTGACGACCGACCATGGTACGACACGCGTGAAGAACGCCGTACAGATCATCGCCGATAAGAATACAAACACCAATATCCGATACAAAGTAGGCAAAGCGCTGAACTGCAATTCGAAGAACGTGTTCTTCATCGAGCAACCCAAGCGGGTGGGTCTACCCTGCCCGAACGTGAGCAGCAGTTATGCCTTCTGCGCCGGCAGCGATTTCTTCGCGTACCCGAATCAATTTAATTATTACGCGCAATATTACCGCAACACGTTCCAACACGGCGGTATTTCGCTGGAGGAGATGATAATTCCTTTGGTGACTTTGGAGCCAAAGTCACGTTAAACAGTTAAGATGGTTTTACTGCGTAAAACGTTAAAAAGTTAAAATGGTGCTTCGCACGTTATGTTCGATTTTATTCTTATAGCGATCAGTGTCCTGACGTGGAATACGGCGCGGATGGATTTTAAGCACAAGCCGGCAGAGAACGCTGTGCTGCAGTACCTGCTGACGCAGGATGCGGATGTGGTATGTCTGCAGGAGGTAGATGTGTATAAGGACGGGAAGTACCTGACTTTGCCGGACGTGAAACAATGTATGGGGCAGAAATATCCGTACTCGTATCTGGATTTCTCGGTCTATAACAGCCGGCATCAGTACGGCACGATGGTGTGGTCCAAATATCCGCTGATCAACAAGCAGAGCATCCATTATCAATCGCGAGGCAATCTGTCCAATCGATGCGACATCGTAGTAGGCAAGGACACGTTCCGATTGATCAACAATCATTTAGAGTCGTATAGTTTCACGCCGGAAGACATCGCGGAAGCCGAAAAACAACGAAATTACGAAGGTATCCTCTCGTCGCTCAAACGGCTCAAAGCCAAATGGGAGAAAGCGGTGCCCTTACGCAACGAGCAAGCTAAGATCGTTCGTACGGAGATTGAGGCAAGTCCTTATCCTGTGATCGTGGTGGGTGATTTCAATGCGCCGGCATGGAGTTTTGCTTATCAGCATATATCTGCCGGGCTGCATGATGCATGGAACAGCGTACATCCGTGGCAGATGGGCTTTACCGTAGAGAAACGCGGTTTGGGACTTCGAATCGATTATATCCTTTGTTCGGATCCTTTAGTTCCTGCCAAATGCGCGGTCTCTTCTTCCCATAGTTCCGACCACAAACCCGTCATCGCCACTTTGGCATGGTGAGGTCATTTGACCCAACGCATGCAGAGCGGCGGAATCGTGACCGCCATCAGCAGAACGATGGCCATGCCGATGAGGGTGACCGCACCCAACGAATGCATGGCGGGATGCACTGCGAAGATAAGGATTCCAATACCAATCAACATAATTAGCGCCGACAAAAGGATCGATTGCCGATATTGCGGCAGGATCTGTTTGCCGGTTCTTCGTTCGTACAGAAGCCCTTCCACAATGAAGATGGTATAGTCGTCTCCTTGCCCGAAAATGAAGGTAGCAAGGATGATATTGACTATGTTAAACTGCAAGTGGCAGAGTTGCATGATAGCCAGTATCCAAACCCAACTCAGCGCCATCGGCAGGAAAGCGATGAGCGCCAAAGAGAAACGCTTGAACGCCAGCCACAGGAAGACGAAGACGATGAGCGAGCAGACGAGACCGATATAATCGAACTCCGCGCTGAGACGCTCGGCAACCTTGGACATGAGGGAGCTGACGCTATTGGCTATTGGCTCTTGGCTATTAGCTCTTAGTTTCTCATAGAACGGTTCGAAAGCATCTGGACGAAAACCGACGGCTTCGGCTTCTTCGCGGATGAGGGATATGAGCTCTTGGCTGTTGGCTATTGCAGGTCTGACCTGGCTATTGGCTATGGGCTCTTGACTATTGGCTATTGGCTCGAAGAGGGCCATGTCGGCGCGTTGCTCGTCGGTCATGAAGTTGATATGCGTCAAGTTGGCATCAAACCGGTCTTGCGGACGAAACCAGAGATACAATCCTCCGATAAGAGTAAGGGCGAGAATAGTCCATTGACTGACAGCTATTAGCTTTTGGCTCTTGGCTATTGGCTTGATTTTGATCTCTCTTATCGGCGTGGGTTCGGCGGACATGAGATGAGGCAGAACGAAGACGCAGAAGAGGATCGTTCCGACCAACATGGCAGCCGCAAAGATACCGAGGTGACGGAGGGCGGTGGCATGCATGGGGATAAGCGCCATGAACGCACCGACGGTCGTGATATTGCCTACGATAAGGGGTGAGAGTACTTCATCCAATGTTTGCCGCACGGAGGTCGTATAGCGCTGATGTACAAGCAGATGCAGCGGGTAATTGACGGCGATACCGATCAGGACACTACCGATACCCAGCACAACGGCGGAGACGGTAGGCGTGACGATATGTAAGACGGCCATACCCATTAACCAACCGACAGAAACCGACAAGAGGATGAGCCACCAGTCTCTGCGACGCGGGAAAGCGTAAGCAAGAAGCAAGATGATCAATACCGCCGAAAGAGAGATACAAAGGAGCGTGTCGGTCTTGATTCGACGTGCGTTACCTACGGCAATCACAGGACCTCCCGTCCAGCGTATCAGCAGATTCGGATAAAGAAGCGCCACCTCGTTCGTGATAGCCGTCAGCGAATCCACGAGAGCCGCGTTTTGCTTGGTTTCCGTACTGCCATATGGAGAATCGATATACGCAAAGCTTTTATTAGTTGAAAGTTGAAAGTTGAAAGTTGAAAGGTCGATTAAACCCAAGGGATCTTGTTGGATGAGGGGGGCTAAGGCTGAACCGCCGGGCGTAGAGAGGATGGCTTTATCGCGTAAGAGGGCGGCATGAACTGCTTCGCGCGTAAGGAGAGAATCGGGAATGTTGAAAGGTGAAAGGTGAAAGGTGAAAGGTGAAAGGTCGGATAAGGTGAAAGTGGATAGTGGATAGTGGATAGTGGAAAGACGATCTTCGATCGTATAGAGGGCATCTTCCCGTTCGTACTCCTCTTCACCCTCGATGATCAGCACGATGCGCGCAGCCGATTGCTGGGCTTGCAGGCTGTCGATGGCTTGGCGCTCCTCCGCAGTGATCGGCAGAAAATCCATGATGTCTTCGTCGTAACGCAAAGTAGCAGCCAAAGCGATGAGGATGCTCATCACCACAGCGCACCCGATCCACAGCCAAGCGCGGTGGGAGGCAAAGAAATCGTAAATATGTAATAAGATAGTTTTCAGTGGTCAGTATTCAGTTTTCAGCGTTCGTCTATAAACTTAACGGGTTTACGACTTTTGGCAGGGAAATTGATCTGCTGGATCACATCGGCAGGTAGAATCTCGACGATAGGCGCCACACGCAGACGCGAACGGAAATGGTCCTTGAGTTGTTTGATCGCTTCCTCGGGTTGGATGCTCTTATCGCGCAGGCTGATACGAACGATGACTTCGTCGGTACCGGCATCTGAATGACGCACTACCACCACATAATTGCCGACAAAAAGGGTGTTATCCAGCACATCATTGATAGCCGGCGGATAGATGGTCGTTCCTTTCAGTTTGATCATGTTATGTTTCCGTCCGATGAGCGGCGTAAGACGATACGAGTTCCGTCCGCATGCGCAAGGATCGGTCACCTTAGCCGCTATGTCACCTGTACGGAAACGGATAAGCGGCATGCCTTCTACGCCAAGGGTTGTGATGACGATCTCTCCGGGTTGACCGTCCGGAACGGGTTGGTCATCCTCTCCGATGATCTCCACGATGATCAGTTCGGGGTGTACATGCCCGCCGCACGCGTGCTCACACTCAGAGAAAGTAGCGGACATCTCGGTGGACGAATACGTAGCGTAGAGTTCCACTTCCGGCCATTTGTCATGGATCCGCTGACCGAGCAGGTTGAGGTTAAACTGCTGATCGCGCAGTCCTTCACCGATACCGATGATCTTACGAATCGACGAATGGCGATAATCGATGTTATGCTGCTCAGCGTACTCGATGAGACGCAGGATGAAAGATGGCACGCACATGATGGCCGTCGGGTGCAGACGTTGGATCGTGTCCCACTGCAGTTCGGGGATACCGTTCCCCACACGAATGATGCTCGCGCCCATGCGACGGATACCCATCCAGTAAGCGAGACCCGCCATGAAACGTTTGTCCATCGTGGTCATGAGTTGAAGGATATCGCCTTTGTGTAAGCCGGCGCAAGCAAAGGACTTATGCTCGTTGTACGCCAAACGCTGCAGGTCCGATTCGGTACAACCGAACAAGACGGGTTCGCCGAGCGTACCCGACGTAGTGATATAATCAATGATCTCCTCTTTGGGCACGCACAAAAAATCATCGTTGAAACGTTGCAAGTCCGCTTTCTCGGTGAAAGGCAGTCGCTGCAAATCCTCGATGGTGCGTATGGACGCAGGATCGATATGCTGCTCGGCAAACATCCGCTGGTAATAGGGCGAGTGTTCGGCTACATACGCGATCTGTTTGGTTAACGCTACTTCTTGAAAGTCGCGAATACGTTCTATTGATTCAAATTCGATATCCATTGTAGAAATTCGTTTTTCCATTGTCTGCATTCTTCTGTTCCTTTAACCTCTGACGCACCGAATCCATGTCCGCCGGTTTGGTACTGGATATACACATGCGGTACGGCATGGGCAGTAAGCGCGGAGTCGAGTAACTCAGAGTTCTGATATTTGACGATCGGGTCATCCTGACAGTTGATCAGGAAGACCGGCGGACAATCGTCCGGTATATGTTTCTCGATCGAGAGCGAGTCCCGTTTGGTGCGGTTAAACTGTCCCCACACGCCCAAAGCGCCACGACGCGAGCGATGATGGGTGTATTTCTTATGACTCATCGTCACGACCGGATAGACAGGGCAGAGGAAAGAGGGTTTGTATTCCGTTCGGTTATGGGTATAGGACATCATCGTGAGATGCCCTCCGGCCGAGAAACCCATCACGCCTATGCGCGCGCGATCAATATGTAAGGAGTCGGCAAGGGTATAGACATACTGCAGTGCCTGCTCGACATCCGTAAGCATATTGGGGTATTTATTGCCCAAACCGATGACGCGGTAGCCGATACAGAAGGCGCTGATGTTCGCCACCCGGTACTTGAGCACGAAAGCATGGATACCTTGACTGCTCAACCACTCCGCCACTTCGCGTCCCTCGTGCTCCATGTCATGCCAGCAGTAACTTCCACCCGGACAGACGATGATCGCCATACCTGTGTTACGCGTACTATCGGCGGGATAATACGTAAGACGTTGGCTTTTGGCTGTTAGCTGTTGGCAAACGGCTATTAGCAGGAGAAGTATCAGTATTCGAAATCTTCGCATAGGGCTTGAACTGTTTGTTGAGCGGTCATGACGACACCGCATAGACCGTGTAAGAAAATATTCTGTCCCGAGAGATAGAATCCCTTGAGGCGGGTTCGCACCGATCCGACGGATTCGGACATACCGAACATCGCTCCTTCGGGCGAGAGATAATCATCCCGATAGGTGAGCGAAGTGGAGGAGAAGATATCCTCCATCTGCGTCCGTATATCGGGGTAAATTTGTTCGATGAGATCGAGGGTTTTCTGCTCCTGAGTATGCTTGAACGCTTCGTAAGCCGCATAGTCGTTCTTGCGGTTCTCATGCCAAGGTGCCAACTCATTATAATCGAGCGGCATGACCGTTTCAATCGTGCGTGCAAACGACTGATTCTTGGTCGCACAAGGCGTCATGACGAGAAGGTTGTGCTTCGGCATAAAATGTGTGACCGGATCGTAAGGCAGCGTATCGGGTTTGAGCCGGATATAGGTCTTGAACGAACCCAAGGTCTCCGGAGTAGAAAGGATACGATTGCGGGCGATGGTGCGGAAAAGCGGCAAGTCAGTCAGCCTCAGCAGTTGCTTGGGATGAAGAGTCGAGACGACCGTATCGAATTGATGATTGATAATTGATGATTGATGATTTGTGATTTGGAATTTGTCTCCTTCTCCCTTTAAGCCACTCACCTTTTGACCTGTCAAGATACGACCACCGTGGCGGGTGATGAAGAGGGCGAGATCATCGGCAAGTTGTTGCGAACCGCCCACAAAACGGTATATACCTTGGTCACATTGCGCCCATTCGGCTTCGCCGATGAGCGATGCCGGCGCATGATCAACCGAAGTAGGCACGATGTTTGCTTCGATACCTAACGACTGCAGCACGTGCGTCACTGCCCCTTCCGGATGCAGACCGGAGAGGATATGCATGCCGGTGAGCCAGGTCTCGCCGTTGCGTTCATACGAATAGAGTCCGCCGCCATAAACAGGCAGTTGTTCGAATAGCGTCACCAGATAACCTTTTTGCGCCAAGAGAGCACCGCAAAAAAGCCCGGAAACACCGGCACCAAGGATAGCTACAGAACGTCGGTTGGAATGCAGCAAGGCATCATAATGCATCTCCAGCGATTTGGTTTGTTTCTTATAGTTACGCCCGAAAGAAGCATCGTCGCAGGAAATAGGAGGCAGGATATGCATGACGACATGCGCCGGCTTGAGAGCAAACTGCTTGCGCGAGATATAATCGCAAAGGCCCTCCAAAAGCAGAGGTTGGATCGGCAGATGAAGCAACCGCGCATAATAGGCTGCCCCACGATGGAAACGCCCGATCTCACCGGTCGCGGTACGTGTACCTTCGGGGAAAAGCATGATCGAGTACCCTTCTTCGGTCACCCGACGGATGAGCGTCTCTTTGGCAGCATCGTCCATGGAGAGCGGGAAGCAGTCCAACTTACGCGCCACGACATGGAAAATCGGGTTGTACCAGATATAATCTTTAACCATGATCGCCACCTTCGCCGTCTGCGAGAGGATGAGCATGATGTCAATATGCGACTGATGGTTGGCGATAATCACCGACGGTTGGGCTCCCAATTCGATTTGATAGGGATTATCGATCGTGTAATGCAAGCCGGCCAAGAGACGACAGTAATGGTTCGCCAGACGCTGCATACGTCGGCGATAGATGGCCCTACTCCGCGCGTTCTCACCATGGATAGCGAAATAGATCAGCGTATAAGGCGTGACGCCAAACAGCATCGTCAAACCGAAATAGGCGAAGCAAACGACCGTACGCCAATACATATTGATATAGCCGAACAGCAAGGCACCGAGGCACAGGAAGCAGTTGAGGATCGAGATACGCGTGAAATCCCGAACCGGCCGAAAATGACTGACCCGCTGCTCCTTAGGCGGATAATAGACCCGAATAGGAACCGGTATCAAAGGCACGTTATGCCATGCGGCGAAAACGAGCAGTTCCAGTTCCGCTTCGTACCGGCTGGTAAGCAGAGGCAGACCGTACAATTGATGCAAAGGATAGATACGCATGCCCGTCTGGGTGTCCGGCAGATTGATCGTCGTTTGCAAACGGAACCAGAAATTCGAGAACCGGTTGGCAAACTTACTCTTACCCGACATGTTCTCATCCGTAAACTGCCGGCTACCGACGATGATCGCTTCGCGATGCAGATCCAGCGCACGCAGCATGAGGGGTATATCTTCGGGATAATGCTGTCCGTCGGCATCGATGGTCAGGGCATGGGTAAAACCCATCTCGAGCGCTTTATAAAAACCCGAAACGAGTGCTTTGCCTTTGCCTTGGTTACGCGTATGAGAGACGATGGTGACCGGAAAATCAAGCGTACCTAACAAAGCCAAGGTATCGTCTGTGCAACCGTCATCCACGACGATGATATCGCGTACCTGCTGATGCACGCGACGAACGACGTCAAGGATCGTACCGGCGTTATTGAAGGTCGGTATCAGGACACATATATGTGACGATGAAGGACGCATTTACAGAATTGAAAGTTGAAAGGTGAAAGTTGAAAGATTTATCCCGTTCTCCGTTTTCGATACAAAGGGTTACTTCCATGTCCGGCGTGATCGGTTGACGGAATTTCAAGTTACGGATTGCGTTGAAGCAAACCGTACTCCCGACAAATACACCTGCCAATTCTTCGGCTATCTGCACAAGAACAGCACCGGGTACAACCGGATGACCGGGAAAATGACCGGCAAAAATAGGGTGCGAAGGATTGAAGCGAATGACAAAAGTGCTTTGCTCTTTCGACTTTTGACTTTCGACGATATCATATAAACTATTTAACAGTGACATTCTTAAATTCAATAATCGTGGTATCTCCGTTTTTTTCTATCATCTCCACGCGCTGAGCGGCATGGGTTTTATCGTCCATGGTAACATTCACCGAACGAAAGAGTTTTTGGGACTCCCGCTGCATCCGTTCATCCTGCGTATTCTCACCTGCAATAGATGCCATGATCATGCGCAAGAGACGCTGTACCTGCGGATTGACATTCGATTGTTTACCGTCTATCTCCCACACCAACGCCTGCGGCGAAGTATATTCCCATCGCATGTACTCCGGCGCACGGTAAGAGAGGTGGCCGGTGGATACCTGCGGTTCATTCATCAACGCTACTTGCTTCGTTTGCACGAAATCCGCTTCCAGCGAAACGATGAGCGACAATATGAGTCCCAAAATATTCATTTTATCATTATTAATTGACCACCAAATAGCACCCCGCCATGATAAAGAGGATACCTAACCATTGTGTCCACGCGATATGCTCGTGGAAGACGAACATGGCTGCTATCATACCGAACACATACGCAAGGCTACTGAGCGGATAAGCCTGCGAGAACGACCAGTGCTTGAGGATGTACATCCACAGGATGCCGGCTGCCGTGAACGATATGCCGCAGGCGAGCCACCACCAGTTCGTCACTTGACTCCACACGAACGCCCATGACCAGGAAACCGCACCCATCGCTTTGAGGGCGAGTTTCATGAAGAGCTGTCCTGCGCAGAGCAGCATGCTTTGTATGAGGGCTAAGAGAATCAGTTTCATAGCGTTATAATCGTTGCTTTAGCGATATTTTGGGTTTTCTCACCGATATGTTGCATTACCTTATCCCATGCTTCCACCTCTTCGTCAAACTCCAGCACGAGGGCGTTACGGATCAGACCTAATGCCATCTGCGATCGGATATCGGTCATCGCACACGCGAGCGAATCCTTGCCCTGCGAATAGGTGGCATTATAGCCGTGATTGCCGGTGAGGATCGCAATAAGCGAAGCGATCGTGTTATGCGTCGATTGGATGAAAGGCGTCGGTTTGAGTTGTTGCTCCTCCGAATCGATCATGTCCTGCAAGAAACGCATGGATTGCAACATACAACCGTACTGCGTTGCGCAAACGATGGCGTCAGGTTGGTCGATATGCGCCTCCTGCATCGCTTTCTTCGCTGCCGCTACGATACGTCGGGTCTGCGGCGTCATACGACGAGCCTCAGCACCGTTGACAAAAGCACTCACCTCGGTATCATCCGAGATCTCGATTTCTCGACATTTCGACATCTCGACCAAAGAAGCTACGCTCAGGTCTTTTCCTTCGGCACTGATGACTAACGAGGACTCGTTTCCACCAAAACCGAACGCATTGCAGAGCACATGATGCAGGGCTTGATGGCGCGTATGGGTAAGGGGTTGAATAAGCCCTTCGGCGGTCTGCGACCAATGCAGGTTAGCCGGAATAAAACCATGCTGCATCGCCAGCACACATATCGCCGCTTCGAGTCCGCCGCTGGCCGAAGTGGTATGACCGGTGAGGGCTTTCGTACTGCTGACTGCAGGCATATGATCACCGAACAAACGGATCAGTGCGGCCGATTCCGAGAGGTCGTTATTAGGGGTCGCTGTACCGTGGGCATTGATATAATCGATGTCTTCGGGCTGCAGTTGCGCCATCTCCAATGCACCCTTCATCGCGCGATAGGCACCTTCGCCGTCGGCAGAAGAAGCGGTCTGATGGAAAGCATCGCAGGTATTGGCATAGCCGTTGATATAACCTAAGATCTTCGCTCCACGGGCAAGGGCCTCCGCCTCCGGTTCGATCAGCAGATACCCTGCTCCTTCACCCAAGTTCAGTCCGTTCCGGTTCGCATCAAACGGTCGGCAAGGCTGATGATCAAGGATCATAAGCGTATTAAAACCGTTGAGATGGAATTTGCTCAGACTCTCTGCTCCACCCACCAAAGCTGCTTTCGCTTGACCCGTACGCAACAGGTTCGCTCCTAACATGATTGCATTGAGCGCTGAGGAACAGGCGGTGGAAGGCGTTGCGACGAAGCTGTTGGCTGTTGGCTCTTGGCTATTGGCTGAAAGGTGACGGACAATAGCGTTCGTCGATTCACCGGCTTCATGCAGATGAATATTCTCCGTGGCAAGACCTTGCTGGTAGTCCTGCCAATGCTGCTCGGTCAAGTCCATACCGCCGACGGTAGTGCCGCTGATAAATGCTATTTGCTGTTGGCTATTAGCCATTAGCATCGCTTCACGAGCGGCCATGAGACCTAAGAGGGACGTACGCGGCATAGGTTCATCGACACCGAGCATCTGTTTGAGTTCGGCGTCGGTATAGGGCACTTCCCCCACCGGCAAGTCGGTATGAACGCTTTGCAACATACGCATCGCGCCGATACCGGAACGCTCATTCCGTAAAGCCTGCAGGGTCTCGGTGGAGTTGCATCCGATGGCGCTGACCATTCCTATGCCTGTGATCGCAATACGCATTATTTGGTGCGGTTAGCTTGGATATATTCCGCCATCGTGCGAACGGATTGGAAAATCGCTTTACCGGCTTTCGGGTCGGCTAATTTGATTCCGTACTCACGATCCATCAGCATGATCAATTCCAAGGCATCGATCGAGTCCAAACCAAGGCCTTCTCCGAACAGAGGGGCATCGGTATCGATGTCTGCAGGCGTCATATCTTCAAAATTAAGGGCGTCAATGATTTGGGATTTCAGTTGTTCAATCAATTGTTCCATATAATCTGTAATTTAGCATAAAAATTATTCGGTTCCGTACACTCGCACCAACCGGCGAGGATGGTTTGCGGGTTTGAAGGTTTGAGGTTGTTTGACATCGTTGAAAGAAGGATCTGTTCTAATTGCTCGGGGGCGTCGAGGATATAGAACGAGGTCTCTCCCTGGATATGATGGCGGATGGCGATCTCGCCGGTCACGATATTCGGCAAGGTATAGACGAATAACGCCGGGCTGGGATAATAGTTGCCATCCGAGATAGTTGCCAAATAGTCAGTATCGTTCTTGATACTGGCGCTGCGGTTTGCCAATATGATGGCTGTTGGCTCTTGGCTCTTGGCTCTTGGCTCTTTCAGCAGTATCTCTGCTGCAATAAAACCGAGACGCGAGAGAGTGTCCATCTTGAAGAATTTCGGATAGTCACCGGCGTAACGACGATAGAGTTCGACAAGCATCTTCTCGCCTGTCGTCTCCACGGCTATCGGTTGTCCGTTCAGCACTACCGATGTCGGTCTGATCTCTATTTCGCTAACAACTTTCAAACTATCTCAAACTTTCAAACTATCTCAAACTCTTATTCGTATCGCTGCATTCACGCCTCCGAAGCCGGAAAGCATCTTGATACAATTTACCATTTTGTTATTTACCATTTTCTCATTGGCCTGCATGGCACAGAGGATCGTCTCCAGTACGCCGGCAGCCCCCATCGTATGCCCGAAGAAAGGCTTGAGGGCCGAGATGGGCGTGTCTTGCAGTCCTGCCCGCTCCAATGCGATACGCTCCATATCGTCGTTATAAAGCGTTGCTGTACCGTGTACACCCACCAAATCGATGTCAGCAGGTGACAAGCCTTCCATCACATCCATCAGGCAGCGGTACGCACCTTCTCCCGTGCGACTCGGCGCAGAGATATGGTTCGCGTCGTTATGGATACTGCCGGCTTCCAAGGTCCAGAGGGGCTGTTGGCTATTAGCCATTGGCAGTTGGCTATAAACGATCGTGGCAGCTGCTTCGCCGAGGTTCAGTCCTTTGCGGTCGGGGCTGAAAGGCAGACAGGGTTCGGGCGACAAGGCCTTGAACGCCTGAAAACCGCTGACGATGAATTTCGTTTGAATATCGCATCCTACCACCACGGCATGTTGGTACATCCCGGCTTCCAAGAGACGCATCGCCGTTATCTGCGCACAGACACCGGAGGTGCAGGCATTACTGACCACGATCGGTGGGTTCGGATTGCCGAAATGGTGCGCGATCATTTTTGCCGGCGTGATCAAGTCCAAGTTGTCGCCCTTGGTGGTCGAGAGAATGAAGATCGTATCCTTCGAATTGGTGATTGGTGATTGGTTATTGGTGATTGCTTCTTCCACGCTTCGGATGCAAAGCGGCACAAAAGCCTGCGGCGTATCGAACAGCGAGGCGCAGAACGGTTCTACCGAATCGAACCGATCGGTATGGATCTTCAATCCGCTGCGACCTGCTTGCACCGCTTCGTAGTTCGCTTGCGAACCATCACCAAGGGGCGAGATAATACTATGTCCGACGCAATAAACCATTTTCACATTTGCGCATTTTCACATTTAATCGATAATCGCCAGTTTGAGGGTAGTGGTTGCAATCATCTCATCCGCCACCTTCGTCGTACACTCGATGAGGCTGATATTCATCACTTCCTGGACCAACACCACTTCGGTAGTCAGCGTCTCACCTATCTTCGGCAAACGGTTTGCCTGCATCGTCTTCACGGCGCCGATGAAGCCTATCTTGTTTCCTCCGCAATAACCGGCCCGTACGGCACAGGTCTGCGCCGCATTCTCCATCAGTCCGGCTAAGGACAGATGACCGTTGGTCACCAAGGGGCAGCCTTCTCGGATCGTGAACGCACTGACCGCACGTTCGTTATTAACGCTCACCACTTCGTCAATGAAGACGAACGGCGGACGTTGGGGGATATATGTCTCAACTCCAGAAATCATAAAAATTAAACCATTGGTAAGGGTACTGCATCACGATCCGCTCCATGCTCTGCGCATAGCGGTTCGCCAGATCTTGTACCTGTTCTTTGCGGGATAGCGCGCTGTTGATATCCAACTGCTCACTGTAAACGCGATAGGTCCTGTGGTCTTCTTTGATCACAAAAATGAGCAGTACCGGTTGTTTCATCGTCACGCAGATCTGGAACACGCCGGCCGGGAACTTAGCCTCCGCCCCCATAAAGGTGCATGTGAGGGTCGCATCATTGGTACAACGGTCACCGGCTACGGTGAGCACATCGCCCTGCTGCAGCACCTCGCTGATGCGGTAGATATGACTCATGTCGTCCGGCATGACGGTGATCAAACCAATGTTATTGCGTTCCAGCACTTTCGCGCGATGCACCAGCACGACCGGTGACTCTCCGCCATAAGCAAGGATATGCATTCTCTTGTCCGGGGTAGGCAGGAAATAACCTGCCATCTCGGCATTGCCGACGTGGGAGAAGAGCATGATAAAACCTTGGGGATCATTCACCCGACCGTAGTACAACTCGCGGTTTTCCACTTGTACATCAAACGGTTGACCGGCATAGACAGCGAATCGATCAATGATCGCCTTGCCGAAATGATAAAAAGAGCGATAGACATCCAAAGACGCCTGGATACGAGTGCGTCCGCGACGACGATGGAAGAGATACGATCCGTGGCGTTCGGTGCGACGAACGATGATATACCAGATCAGCCAAAGGTGCATCAATCCATACGCCACACGGATATCCGTATGTCGTATAAGACTCACCAAAGCGCTCTGCATACCATGCGTACCGCCCGTCTTTCCGTTCCACGCCTGTTTAGCCATTAGAGGTGCGCCTCGATATAATCGTAAAAGTCCTGTAATGTCTTAACGGTCTTTAACTCTTCTGCCTTGGGTTTGAAGCCGAACTCGCGGTCAATCAGCACCACGATATCCACAAAATCCAAGGAGTCAATCTCCAGATCGCTCTTGAGCGATGCATCCGGAGTGAGAAGGCTCTCTTCAATCTCAAATTCCTCCACAAGGAGGTTGTTCACTTTCGCAATAATCTCTTGTTTTGTCATATATGTTCTTTCAATTTACAAACGAGTATCGAGTGTCCGCCATTACCGATCCGGTCATGGATAGTCTCTATCTCCAAACCGGCTTCGAGGATAAGGCGGGTCATATCATCCGTGTTATACATCTTGCTGTTTCCATTCGCCAACGCTGTAAAATAAAGGCTGGTCATGGTCAGACTCATCGCTGCCGGCACGTAATCCTGTCTGTCCCACAAAGTCTCCATGATATACACACGGTTGTTGGCATCGAGGATAGCGGCGGCGCGACGAAGGATAGAGACGATCTGCGTTTCGCTGAAGCAGTCGAGGAACTGCGACATCCAGATCACCTCGTATCGCTGATCGGTAGGAAAAGCGTTCTTCTCATCGAGGATATCCATTCCTACCCCATGGATACGCTCTGCGCCTGCTTGTCCGGCTGTCGCCTTCTGCATCAAGGCGATCTGTTGCGGCAGGTCGCATATCGTCACTTCGATATCCGGACTGCTTTGCACGCAGCGGAGGGCGAAACGACCCGTGTTACCGCCTACGTCCAACAGATTCAACTGTTGGCTATTGGCTTTTAGCTGTTGGCGGATGATCGCCAAGGCCTCATCAAACGAGTGGTCGGAGTAATAATGGTCAAAACCGAACCAACTCTTCTGCACCTCTTCCGGCAGACTGCTGAGTCCTTCGTAGATCGTCGGCCAGGGTCCGAAATGCTTCAATCCTGCCGGACGACCCTGCTCGAGCGCTTCGTCCAGATGAAACCACCCTTCGTAGTTCACATCATGATTGAAGTCAATATCCGCCCGAATCATCGCGTCGCGCAACAAGAACCAACCGATCTTCGCCAAGCGATAGGTCTCTTTGTCCGGATCGATGAGCACCATATGGGTCGTCAGCGCCGCTTCCATCAGACACTTAACGGCATAAGCGCTCAAGCCTGTCTGCTGCGCGATCTGCGCCTGCGTCATCCCTTCGCGGTGATCGTTCAGCATCTCCAAGATACCGTATCGGATCATCAAGCGGCTAACCTGAAAAATGACCGATCCCCACGAATAGATATGCGCCATCTCCTGCGCCTGTTGCGCAGTAAAAGGTTCTTTGCTGAACGCGGTATGTAGGTTGTCAAATAAATGCATTTACTAATTCACTTTGGCTATTAGCCATTAGCTGTTAGCTTTCGTAAAACAATGGCGCTGTTCGTGCCGCCAAAACCGAAACTGTTACTTAAGACAGTCTGGAGCGGCGTCTCGATCGTTTGGGTAGCCAGACGCAGATCGGCTGCACAGGGATCGACATGCTCGAGGTTGATGTTGGGCGCCACAAATCCGTGCTGCATCATCAGGATGCTATACACCGCCTCACTGGCGCCGGCCATCCAGCACTCATGTCCGGTCATGGACTTGGTGCTGCTGACCCATGCCTGCTTGCCGCCGAAAAGGCGTGCGAGGGCAATTGCCTCTTCTTCATCCCCTTGTTTGGTAGAAGTAGCATGGGCATTGACATAATCGATCTGATCGGCAGTGACACCGGCATCCGCCAACGCACGCTGCATGGCGATGAACGAACCTTCGCTGCTCGGTTGCGAGATACCGCCTCCGTTGCTGGAGAATCCGTATCCGCATACCTCCGCAAGGATCGTTGCTCCACGAGCGACAGCGTGGTCGTAGTCTTCGAGCACCAAGGCTGCCGCACCGCCGCTGGGTACTAATCCGTTACGGTCGAGATCGAACGGCCTGCTGGCTTTGGTGGGTTCATCGACCCGCCCGGAGAACGTGCCTAAGGCATCAAAAGCAGCCATCGAGTACGGGTTCACCTCCTGCGCACCGCCCACCAGCACCATCTCTTGCAGCCCCTGGTGAATGAACATTGCCCCTAAACCGATCGAGTGGCTACCGCTCGCACAGGCAGCACTGACCGAGAAATTGATACCCCGCAGATGGAAGATCGTACTCAGGTTCATGTTCACCGTCGAGTTCATCGACTGGAAGATCAAACCGCTACCCAACAAAGCCGTGTCATGCTTCTCCAGCATCGTCTCGTGCATCTCCACCGTCGCTTGCGCCGTACTGTCGTTACCGAAGAGGATACCTACCTCGTGGTCCAACAGATACTGCTCCTCAATGCCGGCTTGCTCAAACGCTTCGCGGGCTGCCATATAGGCATACATCGCTTCCTGCGACATACCCGTTCGCAGACGACGATGCAAGAGGTTCTTCAGGTCCGGCGTCTCCACCATACCTGTCAGCGGACTGCGAAAACCGTACTCCTTGCGTGCCTCGTCATATCCGATACCGCTGCGTCCCATACGCAACGATTGAGTCACTTCCTCTTTATTCCGGCCGATACACGACCAGATACCCATGCCTGTTACTACTACCCTTTTCACCTTTCAACTTTCACCTTTCAACTTTCAATTACCCCATTCCTCCTGCTACGGCAATGACTTGCCCGGTTATATAAGCCGCTTCGTCAGAGCAGAGAAAACTAACCAATGCCGCCACCTCTTCGGGTTGACCGAAGCGTCCGGCCGGGATGTTTTTTTTCAGTTCCGCCTCATCCAGATCGGCCGTCATGTCGGTGGCGATGAAACCCGGTGCGACAGCATTGACCGTCACTTTGCGAACCGCCACTTCTTTGCTCAGCGCTTTGGTAGCACCGATCAAGGCCGCTTTCGCCGCCGAGTAGTTCGCTTGTCCCGGCAGACCACTCACGCCCGAGATAGAGGCTATATTGACGATACGTCCTTTGCGGGCCCGAACCATCGCCGGCAGTACATGATGCGTGATATAATAGAGCCCTTCGGTCGTCGTATGCAGCACGTCGTGCCAGTCATCTTCACCCATAAAAACCATCAGTCCGTCGCGACGGATACCGGCGTTATTGACGAGCACGGAGATATGTGCTCCTTCGTGCGCCGCATCCCATGCCGTCAAGGCCGCTTCAATCGCTTTGCCGTCTGCCACGTCGAAAGGCAGTAACTCTGCCGAACCGCCTGCCGCCTCGATAGCGGCTTTGGTAGCCTCAGCAGCAGAGGTGTTGCTATGGTAGTTGAGGATCACAGTGTAACCGTCTCTTGCCAAGCGTTCCGCGATCGACCGGCCTATTCCCCGACTGGCTCCGGTGACCAATGCGTAAGCAGTATTTACCATTTTGTCATTTACCATTTAAAATGTACGTAAGTAGCGTTCTATGTCAGCGATATCTTCGTAGAACGGTGTATCTTCGATGATCGTCGGCGTGATGGCGCGGATGGCATCGTACTGCATTCTGGTAGCAGGAGCCAATTGGTCCTGAATACCAAGACAGTCCACCGCTTGCGCCAACGCCAGGTACAAGATCGCCAGCACCTGATAGCAGTTGTCAATCACCTGCGCACACAGTTCGGCGCTGTTCGTACCCATCGAGACGATATCCTGGTTGTCGTTATTATTCGGAATAGAGTGTACGTAGTTCGGCATCGCCAAAGTCTGGCACTCCGCCGTCGTACTAGTGGCCGTGAACTGGCATGCCTGGATGCCGTAGTTCAGACCTAAGGTTCCTAAATTGAGGAACGGAGGTAAGATACCGTTGATACGGTCATGGCAGAGGTAGTTCAGTTGTCGCTCACTGATCATCGCCAGACGCACCATCGCGATCTTCATCTTATCTGCTTCCAGCGATATGTAATCGCCGTGGAAATTACCGCCATGATAAACGTTCTGCGTTACGGGATCAACAATCGGGTTGTCGCTCGCAGCATTCAGTTCTTCTTCGATCACCATGCGGCTGTACGCCAGCGTGTCTGCGATCGGACCCAGGATCTGCGGGGCACAACGCAAGGAATAATAGGCCTGTACCTTGTCCTTGAACACATGCTGCCCTTCATCCATTAATCCGTTCACCCGTTCACCATTATACAACAAGTTCTCCCTTTTCTGCAGACGCTTGCTACCCTTACTGAGTTTACGCATCTGTTCGGCGATCAGGATCTGTCCGCCGTGCCGACGGGCCTCATTGAGCGGCGCCGCCATCAGGTCGTCATAACTGCCGGCTATCTCGTTCATCCATACAGCTGCCAGAGTAGCCCAATACAGCAGTTGTTCAGCGTTCATTTGATTGACCGCACTGATACCAGTCATCACGCTGGTTCCGTTGGTGCAACTCAGTCCTTCGCGCAGATGGATCGTCATCGGTTGCAACCCGCATTCGTCTAATACCTCTTTGGTGGGACGCCATGCGCCTTGGTAATGCACTTTTCCTTCCCCGATCAGGCACAAGGCGATATGGGCTAACTGCACCAGATCACCGCTGGCACCCACACTGCCGTGCTTGGGAATGAAAGGACAGATACCGCGGTTGATAAACTCCGTCAGCAGGTTCACCAACTCCGGATGGATACCGCTCTTGCATTGCGCGAACGAGCCCACGCGCGCGAGCATAGCCGCGCGTACAAAATTATCCTCCAGCGGTTCGCCCGCGCCTGTGGCGTGAGAGCGGATAATGTTATACTGCAACTCACGGAGATGGTCATCCGCTACACGCCACTGCGCCATCGGACCAAAACCCGTGTTGATGCCGTATATCACCTTATCGCTAGAGAAACGCTGCAGAAAGGCAAAGCAGTCCGCTATGCCCTTCTGCGTCTCTATATCCCATTCCAAACGACCATTCCCATAGAGAATGTCGTGAATGAGTTCAATCGTGATTGTCATCGTTTATAGTTTTCCCACTTCGTATTACGCATGTCGCCGCTCTTGAGGAACTCCTCATGCATAGCGAAGGCGCAACTTAACTCATGTTGTGTCTGACCGTGACGTGCGATCTTGAGGTAGTCCCGCAGCATCTCGCGATACTCAGGTGCTACACAGTTATTGATGATCTCTTCAGCGCGCTGACGCGGACTCTTACCACGCAGATCGGCTACACCCTGTTCGGTCACCAGCACCTTCACGCTGTGCTCACTATGGTCGAGGTGCGTCACCATCGGTACGATGGACGAGATAGCGCCGTTCTTCGCCGTCGAAGCGGTGGTGAAGATAGACAGGTACGAGTTACGGGCGAAATCACCCGAACCGCCGATACCGTTCATCATCTTCGTACCGCAAACATGCGTCGAGTTGACGTTGCCGTAGATGTCTGCTTCGAGCGCCGTGTTGATGGCGATGATACCCAAACGACGGGCGATCTCCGGACTGTTGGACGTCTCTTGCGGACGAAGCAACAACTTGTCACGATAGAAATCAAGGTCAGCCAGTACTTCTGCCATCTTGCTCTCTACCAGACGGAGAGAGCATCCGCTCGCGAACTTACAATGTCCGGCTTTGATGAGATCCACCACGCTATCCTGGATCACCTCCGAGTACATCTCAAAGGGCGGGATATTGGGGTTCTTGCCCAGTTCGCCAAGGACCGCATTCGCTACGTTTCCTACACCCGATTGGATCGGCAAGAAGGAAGCCGGGATACGTCCCGCTTTCATCTCTGCCTCCAGGAAAGCCGCTACGTTGGCGCCGATCTTAGCCGTCGTCTCATCTACCGGCGTGAAAGCCGGGATCTCATTTGGACGGTTGGTCTTCACCACCGCTGCGATCTTCGCCGGATCCACTTTGATATGGTCCGAACCGCAACGATCCGATGGCTTATAGATCGGGATCTCGCGACGGCAAGGAGGATCAAGCGGCTCATACAAGTCATGCATGCCACGCATCGAAGCGGGGAACATCTCGTTTAACTCGATGATGATCTTATCCGCCAAACGACAGATGGTCGGCATGATACCTACACCGGCAGCCGGAACGATCGTTCCGTCTTCCCCTACATACGATGCCTCGATGATCGCCCAGTTGGGCTTCGGAAGGAATCCGTAACGCAGGTCCTGCGGCATATGACTCAGGTGGCCGTCGAAATAGTGCGTTCCTTCGGCATTGATCTCGTCACGCATCGACTTGTTCGATTGGTACGGCGTACGGAACTCGACCGCGTGAGCGCGTGCTAACGCACCGTCACAACTGTCACCCATCGACGCACCGGTCTCCAGACCTACACGGAAAGGAATACCCTGCTCGTGCAGACGCTCTGCGCGTTGTGCCAAAGCAAACGGCACTGCCTTGGGCACTCCGGTAGCAGTAAAACCACCGAGACCCAAGACATCACCATGTTGTATTAATTCGGCAGCTTGCTCTGCCGACATGTATTTTAACATTTTCTTATTTTCGCATTTTTTCATTTTCTCATTTTCTCATTTAAGCTATGACGCTTGAGAAGGAATGATATCTCGCTTTATTTTGAACGTACTAATAGATTTAGTAGTTATTTTACACAACTCTAAACATTCGTCATAAAGCGGCTGCACTCTGGATTTTGGAAGCATCTCTGTTTCCATAATGATATCTAACCAATGTGCTGTTTCATCTATTTCCTCTTCCACTATCTTTAACTTATTCACAAAATCTTTTTCAGATTTAGCTAAACAAGCAGCTCTATAATTAGCAGCAGGGGACGTTCCTGAACGAACTATTTGACGCGCAATTGCCCAAGCCGATATGGTATTAGGCATAGCATCTACCATTCTAATAATCCTTATAGAAAAGGCACGGAAACGTTCTTTTAATTCATCTTCCTGCATACTAAATGAGAAAATGCGAAAATGAGTAAATGAATAAATGATTAGGCTTTGCCGTCAGAACCGAGCACGTTGATGATCTTGTGCTTGTAGAGCTCCTCCATCAGGTCACGAGCCGGACCGCAGTACTTACGCGGATCGAACTCACCCGGTTTCTCAGCGAAGACCTTACGAACAGCAGCGGTGAAAGCAAGACGGCTGTCGGAGTCGATGTTGATCTTGCAAACAGCACTCTTGGCAGCCTTGCGGAGTTGCTCCTCAGGAATACCTACTGCATCAGGCAGTTTACCGCCGTATTGGTTGATCATATCTACATACTCTTGCGGAACGGAAGACGAACCGTGCAGCACGATCGGGAAGCCCGGCAGTTGCTCCATGATAGCGTCGAGAACGTCGAATGCCAAGGGGGGCGGAACGAGACGACCGGTCTTCGGGTCACGGGTGCACTGCTCCGGAGTGAACTTGTATGCGCCGTGCGAAGTACCGATCGAGATAGCCAAGCTGTCGCAGCCCGTACGGGTAGCGAAATCAACTACCTCTTCCGGTTTGGTGTAGTGGCTCACTGCAGACGATACCTCATCCTCAACACCTGCGAGCACGCCGAGTTCAGCCTCAACAGTTACATCGAACTGGTGAGCATACTCAACCACTTTCTTGGTCAGCGCGATGTTCTCTTCGTACGGAAGCGAACTTGCATCGATCATGACGCTCGAGAAACCGAAGTCAACACAGCTCTTGCAGAGTTCGAAGCTGTCACCGTGGTCGAGGTGCAGACAGATCTGCGGATGCTCCCAACCGAGTTCTTTAGCGTACTCTACAGCACCTTGTGCCATATAACGGAGCAGGGTTTGGTTAGCGTAGTTACGCGCACCCTTCGATACCTGAAGGATCACCGGACTCTTGGTCTCAGCAGCTGCTTTGATGATAGCTTGGAGCTGCTCCATGTTGTTGAAGTTGAATGCCGGGATAGCATAGCCTCCCTTGATTGCCTTTGCGAACATTTCACGAGTGTTCACAAGACCTAATTCTTTGTAAGATACCATAATGTTTAAAATTAAATTTTTATGTTTGATGTTGTTTGATATTGTTTGACATTGTTTGACATTGTTTGATGTCGTTTGAGGTTGTTTGATCTTGTTAACGATCTCAAACCTTCAAACTATCTCAAACCTTCAAACGACTTGCGTAGTGTCCACGAATCAGCACATGATGGTTGTGGATCGGGTTGGTCAGGAAATACTGACTCACTTCGGGTGTAGCCTTGATCCAAACCTGCGTACGGCAGAGGTTGGGCTCGAACTGACAACGCTCGAGTTCCACATCCACTGCTAACAAACGCTGCATGTCGCCGCTCATCTTGAGAAGCGTGTAGTCGCCTGTCGGCAGATCGCCGTGGATCGCTACACCGATACCCGACTCGAAATGCGTGGTGTACTCATGCTTCTCGGTCATACCCAAGGGCAGCGTACAGTGCGCGAACAGCATCTCGCCGTCGGCTTGGATACGTGCCGGATTGACTTGGAAGCATAACTCACCCGTCAGACGCTTGGCGATCATCATCGTCAGCAGGGTCGGTATATCGCCTTCGCATGCTGCCGGAATACCTTCGTCATTGAGTTTGCTGAGCGCGATACAACCCGTGTTCTTAACCGTGGTCAACAGGTCAAAACAACGCAGTGTCACGCCCTGCAGATCATATTGCTCCACAAGTTCTTTGAGACGCGCGTAGATAGCCTCAGCACCTTTCATGCCCGGATCCACCTCGCCCAATTTCGTCATCTCTTCGATCGCGATGTCCACCAATTCGATGTTCATCCGCTTCAGCACCTCGGTATAATTGACGCCCGATGAAATCAACCAATCGGACGGTTTACCGACAACGCCCAGACGCAGCGGTTGGTCGCTATGCAGCAATTTCTCCGAAGGCTGAATACTGACTACTGACGGCTGATCACTGATCGCCAGATCGGTATCCTCCGCGTTCATCATCACTTTGCCGACCCCCTGATGCTGACGAACATAACTCAGGATCTCCAGCGAAGCGGCCAAGGAGTTACTATGCCCGCTGACCATCAGATAAACCGGTTGGCTCAGGTCAATCAACCCGTCTTCCACCAACTGAACGAACTTAGCCTCCGTTCCGCCGGTCAGAATAGCCACTACCTGATGGTCATTCAGAAACGCCTGCGGCAATTCAAACGGCACCGTCAGCGTCTCTTTATGCATCTCCGATGATAAAATATGCAAGATCATTCTCTCCAGAATTTAGCAGCGTGATGACCCTTGATCAATACATGGTGGTCGGACAGCGGATTGGTCAGCAGGTACTGGCTCACGATAGGCGTGGACTGAACCCAGATCTGCGTGCGGCACATGTTCTGCTCATATTGGCATCGGGTCACTTGGACATTCACCGCCAGCAGACGCTTCATGTCGTGACTCAGCTTAACCAAGGTATAATCGCCCGGCTCCACTTCGCCGTGGATAGCGACACCGATACCCGACTCGAAATGCGTGGTGTACTCATGCTTCTTGGTCATCTTCAGAGGTATGGTACATTTCGCCAGCAGGATCTTTCCGTCCGGTTGGATACGTGCCGGACTACCCATGAAGGCCGGTTCGCCGGTCAGTTTACGGCAAGCCATCATCGTCAGCAATACCGGGATATCGCCCTCACAACCGGCTGCAATACCCTCGTCCTGCAACTTGCTGACTGCTACACAACCCGTGTTCTTCAGCGTCGTGAAGAGCTCGAAACAACGAACAGTGATACCGTCCAACTTGTATTTGGCGATGATCTCTTTCTCGCGCTCGTAGATGGCTTCTGCACCTTTCATACCGGGATCGACCTCACCGAGGCTTGCCATCTCGTCAAACGGGATATCCACCAACTCGCAGTTCATCGTAGCCAGCACGGCTTTGTAATCCACACCCGAAGCGATCAACCAGTCTTGCGACTTGCCGACTACACCGAGGCGCAACTTCTTCTCGTTCTTCAGCACTTTCTCCAGCGGCACGCGGGTAAGCGATGCGGTCTCGCTCTCATCTACAAAAACCGTATCATTCGGATGCTGCATGATCTTCGCGATTCCGTTGCGCTGACGAATGAAACTCAGGATCTCCAACGCTGCCGGAAGAGAGTTACTGAATCCGCCGACTAACAGATAAACAGGGCGCTTCAGGTCTATCTTCTTCTCGCGAACGAGATCCACGAACATAGCCTCTGTTCCTCCGGACAGAACGGCTACTACTTGGTTTTCTTCGATAAACGAATCCGACACCTTAAACGGCACTTCCAATACCTCCGTGTGGAGTTGGGAACGTAATTTGTGTAACATGGTTCTATTATTTTATGGGTTTAACTGTTCTCTGTTTTTTAATCGTGTACATAAATGACGCCGCAAAATTACAAAAAAAATTTGATATGTGCAAATTTATTTATAAATTTTGTAAAATTATGTGCAAAAACTTGCATATATGCAATTTTTGTAGTACTTTTGCAGCATGAAAAAGAATCTTTTCGTTCGTCTTATCACATGGCTCGCCATCATGGCGGTGCTGACCTTGATAGCGATGGGGGCTTGGATGCTCCTTAGCGGGAACAGTCAGAGTACAGTCAGTCTCAAATGGCTGCAGTTCGTTCAGACGGTTGCTACTTTTTTAATCCCGCCTGTGCTCTGCGCTTGGCTGTGGGACGCCGATCGACGTCCCTTCGCGTGGCTTAAGATGGACAAGCGCGTCGATGGGTCGCTCTTTGCTTTGGCGGTCGTCCTCATGGTCTGCGCCGTACCGGCTATCAACCTCTTGGCGGATCTCAACAGCCGTATCACGCTGCCGGAGAGCATGGCGGCATGGGAGGCGAAGATGAAATCGATGGAAGCCGCAGCGGCAGCGCTCACCGAACGCTTCCTGCAAGTCGATAATCTCGGCGGACTCATCATCAACCTCGGTCTGATGGCCCTCCTTCCCGCCCTCTCCGAAGAACTCTCCTTCCGCGGCACCCTGCAGCAGCTAATAGCCAATAGCCAAGAGCTAAGAGCCAATAGCCAACAGCTAAGAGCCAATAGCCAACAGTTAAGAGCCAAGAGCCAAGAGCTAATAGCCAATAGCCAACAGCTAATAGCCAATAGCCATATGGCTATATGGATCACTGCTATTATATTTTCAGCGATACATATGCAATTTTACGGTTTCATCCCGCGTATGCTCATGGGCGCGATGTTCGGCTATGTCTTCGTCTGGACGGGTAGCCTGTGGGTGCCGATCGTCATGCATTTCACCAACAACGCACTCGCGGTTGTGGTTTACTACATAACAGCCAATAGCCAAGAGCTAATAGCCAATAGCCAACAGCTAACAGCCAATAACCAAAATATCGCCGACACGATAGGTGCCGGCGATACATGGTGGTTAGGCGTCATCAGCCTGATCCTTACATCTCTGGGTCTACTAATATTCTACCGCAGAACTCACAAGGAATAATACGTTTGCGAGCGCGGATGTCCAACTGACCCTGTGCAGGGATTTTTGCGTGACAACCTCCGCAGGAGTCACGTTCGATCTTAACAACAGCCAGACCGTTACGGGCATTCTTGCGGATACGCTTGAAAGCAGTCAGCAGACGCTCGTCGATCTTCTTCTCCAACTCCGTTGCTTTGAGAACGAGAGCCTCCGTCTTAGCTTTAGTCTCGGCTAAGATCTGGTCGAGTTCCGAACGTTTCTGGTTCAGATCCACCGTACGCTCCTCGATATCCTTCACGGTCTTTGTCTTCTCGGCGATACGTGCCTCCAACTCAGCCGTGAAATGTTTGATTTTGCGTTGCGATGCTTCGATCTCCAACTCCTGATACTCGATCTCTTTGCTTAGGTTGTCGAACTCACGGTTGTTACGCACGCTGTTCTGCTGCTCTTTGTAACGCGAGATGGACGCATTGGCGTTCTCCGTACGTACGCGGTGGTCAGAGATCTGCGTCTCGCACTCTTTGATGTCGTTCTCGATATTCACCAGACGGGTCTTGAGACCTTCCACTTCGTCGGCCATATCTTTTACTTCTTGCGGTAACTCACCCGCCAATGCACGCAACTCGTCAATCTGCGAGTCCACTTGCTGCAATTCGTAGAGCGCTTTGAGCTTGTCCTCTACGGTTAATTCTTTCGTTCTTGCCATACTATAATAGTTTTTTGTTTGACATTGTTGGATGTTGTTTGAGGTTGTTTGAGATCGTTTGAGATTGTTTGAGATTGTTTGAGATCGTTTAAACCTTCAAACCTTCAAACTTCAAACTACCTCAAACCCTCAAACTTCAAACCAAAATGGGACTTTTGTCCCTCTCACTAATGATGCATTTTACGCCAAGGGGTTCGATCAGGTCGCGGAAGATCTCCCGTGCATGTCGCTCGCTGTACCAATGGTCGATATCGATGAGTCCGATGCGCCGGTCGGCGTCCTGAAACTCATGGTACTTGCAGTCTGCTGTCAGATACACATCCGCCCCTTGCTCGATAGCGGTATCGATAAACTCAGCCCCGCTTCCGCCACAAACGGCTACGGTCCGGATCAACTCCTTCGCCGGACGGGTATAACGGACGTACGAGCAGTCGAGCGTCTTGCGGATTTGTTCGATGAAATCGAGATAATTGACCGGTTCCGGCAGGCTACCTATCGCCCCTAAACCGCTCTCGGTCAATAATCGATAATCCCTAATCCCTAATCGTTCCGCCAGCCTCGTGTTGATCCCTCCAACCACCGAGTCAAGGTTCGTATGCGCAGAATAGATAGCGATATCATGCTTGATCGCCATCTCTACGACACGTGCCTGCGGCGTCTGACCGCAGACCTGCTTCAAACCGTGAAACAACAAAGGATGATGGGAGATAATGAGTTGACATCCATATTCAATAGCTTCACTGACCACATCTTCCGTGATGTCTGTGGTCAGGAGGACAGACGTAATGTCTCGTCCCGTGTCACCTACCTGCATTCCCGAGTTATCCCAACTCTCCTGGGCACTCCGTGGCGCTACAGATTCTATGCTATTGATAATGGCTCTTAAGAGCACTTAGTCTACTGTTTGATATCGTTTGATATTGTTTGATGCTGCGCGTTTGATGTTGTTTGACGTTGTTAACGATCTCAAACCTTCAAACTACCTCAAACAATCTCAAACTTCAAACTTTCAAACCCTCAAACCTTTTTAAACTTATTTCCAGTTATCTCTGCTTGTTTGAGATACTTTATCATATTAAATATTTTTGACCCGATAGTTTTGGAGTCCTGAATTAAGGCTTTGCATTTGTCGTCTAATATATAACCCGCATCCAATGCTCTATATAATTGACTTCGCACCTCACCACAAGAACCTTTTGAGACATACAAGAATTGTATAAATTCTTTTGTTCCCTCTCTCTCAAAACCTTCCGCAATATTGTCCATTATTGACCCCGCCGCAGCTCTTATTTGAGAGCAGAAACGTGTATCGCTTCTAAAATCTCGTGTTCTGGTAATTTGGTAGATTTCCTTACTAAAGGTACGAGCTAATTGCCATATTTCCAAATCTTCGAAATTACTAATAGTCATACCTCAAACCCTCAAACTTCAAACTATCTCAAACCTCAAACTTCAAACTATCTCAAACTACCTCAAACTATCTCAAACTATTCTGATTTTTCTTCCACGGAAAAATCAGTAATGCCGGCATTGATGAGGATATTGTACCATTGGATGAGTTTGCGGATATCCGACGGATAGACGCGGTCACGGTCCCAGTTGGGCAGCACCTCGTCAAACCAAGCCTGCAACTCTGCGTTCGTGGCTTTCTTCGGGTCCATCGATACAGCTTTCAATCCTTCTTTCTTTCCGGCACTGGTCAGCACCTCGCTCAGACTCACGTCATCGGCGTCGGTGAACATCGACACATCGCTCAGCGCAACGATCTTATCGCGGGCATAGGTCGGCATACGTTTGCCGTCCACCAGACTCTCAACAATCAGCATATTATTGCCGCGACTAATCAATTTATACAAACCCGGTTTACCGGTGATAGCAAGGATTTCACGTAACATAATTTAATAGTTATTTTTTATTGTTTGATGTTGTTTGATGCTGCGCGTTTGATGTTGTTTGACGTTGTTAACGATCTCAAACCTTCAAACAATCTCAAACCCTCAAACCATTTATTTTTCTCAAATCGGCTGCAAAGGTACTGCTTTTTTTTCAATTGTGCAAATAATTCCGGGATTTTCTTTTTTATTCGCCCAAAATCGCCCAAAATGGTTCAAAAATATATATCACAGATTTACAGATGAAACGGATCAGTATTCGTCAAAAAGGAAAATTACATATCCTTTAGGGAAAAACCTTTGAGGGTAAAATGGTATTTGCCGAATGAACCGACTGGTAGTTTTGTCATTTTTTCTTCCAACTTAGACATACTCAATTTACGTTCATTACGTTTGACTTCAGCTATCAGTCCTGTGTAACTGAACTCATCCAACGCAACGATATCGATCTCATTGCCTCCTTGCTTGTCCCACCAATTACCTACCTGCGAATAATTACCTGTTTCCATCAATTGAGTTTGGAAATAGCGCTCCAATGTACGACCTGTGAACTGCTCATAATGTGTGTTGATGCTTTCGCGTAACAGACGTAATTGTCCACTCTCAATCAATGCCTGATACGGACAAATAAAACGGAACCAGAAACGCAGGAATGGATCGGTGATTTCATACGAAGAGATCTTCGAGTTCGGAGAAGCAAGAATGGGTCGAATACGCGATGCCATACCAAAGTTATTCTCCAAGTTAAGCAGATACACTCCGCTATCTTTCTGCAATGCTCCGTCAATATCACTTCGGTGGTTTAGACCGGAAGCGATGAGCTGCAAAATGGAATAGTACGTGTTATAATCCGTCCCAAACTCGTTATTGATCAAATCCCTGCCTTCTGATAAGAAATAGGAATCCATACGGCAGACATAATTGAGCATTTTCTCTTTGGTGTAGCATCCGGCATCCATTAATAGTTCAACATACTTAGCGACCCCGCCGGTCAGCATATAAAGACAAAGCAGGTCCTCATTCTTATAGTTCGGACAATGGTCGCGGAAGATTTGTTTGATAGTCTCAATCGTGAACGGCCTCAAGGTCATCTTAGATGTAGGACGACCGTAAAGCGGTTCGTTCTCATTCTCGAAGATTCGCTTCATGAGCGACATAATACTGCCGGATACAATTAGGTTGATGTGCGATTGCGCGTGATATCTGTCCCATATATCTTGGATCTCACTGAAGATCGCCGGATTGACCTTGTATAAGTTTTGGAACTCGTCAATAATAAGGGTAAAATGTCGAGTAACGGACTCTCGCATAATGACTTCAAATAAATCGCGAAAATGCGTCAACGCACCATACACCTGAATATGCAACTGCTCCTCTATCGCACGCTGGAATTTCTGACAAAGAAAGGCCTCACTATCTTTCGACACGAAGAGGTAGGCAGACTCTACATCATGAATTGTACGCATAATAAGCGATGTCTTACCCACACGCCTACGTCCCATCAGAACTGTGAATGTAGCACTGTTACGCGACTGTAATTCAATTGAGTGAAGCACTTCCAATTCCGTTTCTCTGTCGTAAAATTTCATAATGTTAATATGTATTAATGTTAATTGCCATTTACAAATCCGCTGCAAAATTACAACAAATTAATCAAATGTGCAAATATTTAGCAAAAAAAATCGTCCTTAGCGGGCGATTTTCTTTGTTCTGTACCGTTTGATCAGGTAGTATGCCGTGACGAGGAGCAGCATCAGTATCCAGGGTGTATCTCCGATAGGCATCGTATCTACCGTTTCACCTATACCGGGATCTGTGGGCTCCTCATCCCATATAGATGACAACAAAGCATTGCCACCCATCATCTTCATCCGCTCCATATCAGGGTGGCTGATCAGTATAGAGGTGGATTGAAAATGGAAAGCCGGTTTCTCAGCGAGGGAGGAATGAAGGCTCGAAGCCGAATACACCCTTCCCGTCGTCATAGTGCCGCCATAAGAAGCCGTATAACCGGTGGTCGAGGACGAGGTCTGGAGCGGTTGATAGCCCCATCCTTGCGAAGACGTGTTCCTGTCATAGGCGGACGCAATGGATAGTGTGTAGCTTGCGCCACACAGCATCCATAGCATTAAAACATACCTTATTAAAACAAACTTATTTTTCATCATTCTTTTTCTTTCCCTTTCATCATCTTATTTGTTGCCCGTAGATAGAGTACACATGTCCATCGCGGAGGATGAAGACCTGTCCATTACGTATAAATTTCACAGCTGCAGCATCGTCCTCCCGGAGCGGTGTAAAGCCGGTAGTAACCGGATTCTCGTCGTTCTGACCGGGCACATATCCCGGACGGCGGATATAATAGCGCATCATATGGCTGGTCTCCGGTGTCTCTATCTCCAGACAAATACCATCGAGGATGGGTCGCTCTATATCCAGAAGCTCATCGTAGAGGACGAG
>CACZEL010000005.1 GCA_902780235.1 uncultured Bacteroidales bacterium
GAGCGGAAAATGGAACATTGACGGGTACGGATTGCATAGGAAATGCCCACGAGATGACCACGAGATGCACCCGATGGTGAAATGGAACATTTTAGAAATGAATAATTAATAATGAATAATTAATATCTTTTTAATTAGTCCAAAATGTCCCAAAATGTTCCAAAAATCTCTTTTTTTTTGAGGTCAACAATTAACAACAATTAACCAACAATTTTTTTGAATTATGGCAGTAATGAAAGTAGGCGCTGCGGGAATCGAGACGATCTCGGGCGCAATGAAACGACCGAAGAAACAAAACGGTCACAGTCACGGAAACTATCTGGTAGCGACGCACCGCGTGGCACCGAGTCGTGTACTCGTTTGACGCGGATCGCTACGAGCGCACCTCGCAGCCCAGCGCCGATGAGCTCAAGGTTCGTGCTCGTTTCGCAGCGGTACGCGCTATGGTTGCCGAGCGTGCAGACGACCTGTCGCACATCTCGTCCGACCAGGCAGCCTTCATCGCCCAGAAGGATCTTGCCAACGGTAAGAAGACCATGCGTGCCTACCTCTGGATGGTCTGCGGCGCAGAGTACGATCAGGAGCATCAAGGGTGATGCTCGTTTGAGGGTTTGAAAGTTTGAGGTTTGAAGTTTGAGGGTTTGAAGGTTTAAACGATCTCAAACAACATCAAACGATCTCAAACAATCTCAAACGACATCAAACGACATCAAACAATGAAAAAGCGCAAGATTTTTGCGCTTTTTCTTGCATATATGCAAAAAAAGTTGTAACTTTGCAGCCGGAAATAGAAAATGAACACAAAATACTCAAAAACAATAACCAAATCAATAACCAAATCAACTCTATTTATTAACCAAATTTTTACTTTTATGAGAAAATTATCCCTTGTATTGGTAGCAATGATGGCTGTTAGTACAGCTTTTGCTCAGATCTCGACAGGTGAGATTAACTCGTCTGTTATTCCTCGTACCGGTAACCGTCCGCAAGAAGGAGACTTCGGTATGTACATCGGTGCATCTGTTACGCAGATCATGGACCTCGTTAAGTTGAACCAAAACAAGTCGGCAGAATTCCCGGATCAGGTCTTCTGGTCGCTGCCGGCTGTTAACCTGAAATACTACTTCACCGACAATTGGGAAGGCCGTATCGGTTTCCAATTCGGTTGCCAAGGTGCGACCAACAAGATGCGCACGAAGGACTACAATTACCTGCACACGCGTGACATCAACTATACGCGTTTCCTGCCGGGTGTAGCTTATCACTTCAACACGAACAACATTCTCGACGTTTATGTCGGTGCTCAAGTGCCTATCGGTTTCAACATCGATGCTGAGAAAACGGCAGTAGATAACGTATCCCGCCTGGTAAAGGACAACAAGTTCGTCATCGGTGGTGGTATCTTCCTCGGTTTGCAGGTCTTCATTGCCGACCTTCCGTTTGCCATCGGTATCGAGGGTGGTTATTCGGGTCAAGCAAATATCTCCGGTGGTCGCCGTACAATCAACAACAACGCCGGTGAGATTCAGATCGACGCAGCTCTGCCGGACGGTAAGGCAGACACCGACATTCTCACAGCAAGCCACCTCGATGCAAGATGGGGTGCAGACGCTGCGCTTACTTTCACCTATTATTTCCGTAAGTAATAAACGCCTAATTCAACTCAATTATGAAACAACGCATATTATTACCTATTCTGCTCTTTGTAGCAGTCTTAGGCACATCGTGCGTCAGCCAACATAACGTGGAGCGTAATTACTCCGAGTTCAAGCCTGATCAGGTTCGTCTGTACATGACGATGGACGACTATCAGTACTTAGGCGACGTTACTATCGATGTGGAATATACGACCTATCTGGGTATTTTCCGGAAGATCCGTACCGTGAACGGCGAGCCGTACGATCCTCGTTTCTACCACGAGACGCATATCGGTTTCAAGGGTAACATCGACGCTTCTCTGGGTGCTCTTCACAAAGCGCTGTACAAAGTGACGGAGACTTATCCGAATGCCGATTACATCATGCCGGCTTCGTACAACGACGTAGTGGAGCATATGTTCGGCGGACGCCATCACAAACGTTCGATGGTGGTTAAGGTTTACGCAGTCAACAAAGAGTCTGCTCAGAAGCAAGCAGAGGCTATCCAAGCAGCCGAGGCAGAGAAAGCAGCTCTTCAGCAGCAAGTAAACGCTCTCCAGCAAGAGTTGCAGAATACCCAAAAGGAACTCGAGCAAGCTCAACTGGATGCACGTATCAACGCACAGAAGAACAATAACAACAGATCGCGTCGTTAACCGTACATGAAAAGAATCCTCTTTATACTGACTTCCGTTCTGCTTCTCGCTGCGTGCGAGAAACAGTCGGAGTTGGTGATTCAGATGGGTATTGACAATGCCAGTTGGGAGCAGAATGCCGTTGAGTCGGGCACGAGTCTGCACCTGAACATCACCGCCGAGTCGCAGAATTCTACGATCCGCCGTATCATACTGACCTCCGGCGACGTGCAGTACAAAGACCGCACGATCTTGGACACGCTCTTCACCGAGCCGCTCAAGAAAGTACAGTTGAGCCATTATTACCTCTTGCCGTACTATACCGATACGACGAAAGTGAAACTGACCGCTCGCGCGTATGACCAATTGGGCAACACGATGTCTTATGCCATCCCTCTGATGGTAGCGGGCAAAGATGTCCAACTTCGTGTGCTGGATCTGGTCACGCTCTATTCCGCCGGTTCGGAAGGCAAGTCGGCTTTCTCGTTTGAGACGTACCAACCCGTCTATCTGGGTTCGGACTCGTCTGCCGTTGCTTTCTTCGACGTGCTGGACAGCACGAAAACCGATTCTCCGTCCTGCATATGGCATTCCGAATCGGGCATTCAGTTCACACGTTCAGAGGGCTTTAATTTCTCGGAAGCGACCCTCGCTTCGCTGCCCTTACCCGATGCTTGGCAGCAGAACTACGTGAAGAGCAACACGATCAAGGATCTGAAAACGGACGACATCCTGCTGTTTGGCACCAAAAATGAGGTTTATGGTGTACTGAAGATGATCTCCATCTACGATGATCCGGGTTCGGCATCCGACCGATACCTCTTCTCGATGAAGGTTATTCCTGAATAAGGCATGGCAAAGGACGAAGGACATATCGAAGTGATCGGGGCTCGGGTGCACAACCTGAAGAATATCAGCGTGTCGATCCCGAGGAAAAAACTGACGGTGATCACCGGCCTCAGCGGGTCGGGTAAGTCGTCCTTGGCTTTCGATACGATCTTCGCTGAGGGTCAGCGGCGTTACATGGAGACTTTCTCCTCGTATGCCCGCGGGTTCATCGGTCAGATGCAGCGTCCGGACGTGGATAAGATAACGGGCTTGAGTCCGGTCATCTCCATCGACCAGAAGACGACGAGCAAGAACCCTCGCTCGACGGTAGGTACGGTGACGGAGGTGTATGATTTCCTGCGACTGCTCTATGCCCGCGCGGGTGTCGCCTATTCGTACCTGTCCGGCAAGCCGATGGTGAAATTCACCGACGAGCAGATCATCGACCTTATCGTTCGCGAGTACGCAGGGAAGAAGATCCTGCTTCTGGCTCCGATGGTAAGCGGCCGTAAGGGTCATTACAAAGAGCTTTTCGAGACGATCCGCAAGAAAGGCTTCGTGCATGTACGCGTGGACGGCGAGGTACAGGAGATCGTGAAGGGGATGAAAGTGGATCGGTACAGCGTCCACAATATTGAGGTCGTTGTGGACAAATTAAAAATTAAAAATGAAGAATTAAAAATTGAGGAAGATCTGCGGCGCATACGGCAATCGATAGACCGCGCCATGACGCAAGGCAACGGCATGATGATGGTAGCGGAAGCAGATGACCCATCCCAAACCCGTTTCTTCTCAAGAACCCAGATGGATCCGGATACGGGATTGAGTTATCCCGAACCGGCTCCGCATACGTTCTCTTTCAACAGTCCGTCGGGCTGGTGTCCGTGCTGCAAAGGACTTGGAAGGGTAAGAGTCGAAAGTCTAAAGTCGAAAGTCGAAAGCGAAGAGATAGACGAGGCGATAAGGCAGGATAACTGGTGGGAGCTGTTAACGAGCGAAGTGAATGATGCCAATGATGAGAATGATGCCAATGATGCTGAGGAGTATGTCGTTTGCCCGGAGTGCGGCGGCAAGCGGCTGAGCAAAGAGTCGCTGAGTTACCGGATCGGGAAATACAATATCGATGATCTCGCAACGATGGACATCGATGTGCTGCTCGAGACACTTTCAAACCTTCAAACCCTCAAACTCACCAACAAACAAGAATCGATCGCCGAACCGATCGTAAAGGAGATCTGTGCGCGGCTGCGCTTCATGCAAGCGGTGGGATTGAGTTATCTGAGTCTGAGCCGCAGCAGCGAAAGCCTTTCGGGCGGTGAGAGCCAGCGTATCCGTCTGGCAACGCAGATCGGAAGCCGGCTCGTGAATGTGCTCTATATCCTGGACGAACCGAGTATCGGTTTGCACCAACGCGATAACGAACGCTTAATCAACAGCCTGAAGGAGTTACGCGACATGGGTAACTCGGTGATCGTGGTCGAGCACGACGAGGCGATCATGCGCGAGGCAGACTGGATCGTAGATATCGGTCCCAAAGCCGGACGATTAGGAGGCAAAGTACTTTTCTCGGGAACGCCGGAGGAATTATTAAAGACTGACACACTCACAGCGCAGTACCTCCGAGGAGATAAAGCCGTTAGCCGTTTGCCGTTAGCTGTTAGCCAAAAGCCAATAGCCAATAGCCAATGTATTGTTCTAAGCGGCTGCACGGGGAATAACTTGAAGAACGTGACGGTGAAGATTCCGCTGGGGCAGATGATATGCGTAACGGGCGTGAGCGGAAGCGGAAAGAGTTCGCTCATCAACCAGACGCTCTACCCTATCCTCAGTCAGCATTTCTACCGCAGCAAGCAGCAGCCGCTGCCGTACAAGAAGATCGAAGGCATCGAGTTGATTGACAAGGTGATCAACGTCGATCAGTCGCCTATCGGTCGTACGCCTCGGTCGAACCCGGCTACCTACACGAACGTGTTCAATGACATACGGGACCTGTTTGCCCAGTTGCCCGAATCGAAGATCCGCGGATGGAAAGCGGGACGGTTTAGCTTTAACGCCAAAGGCGGACGATGCGAGGAATGTATGGGTAACGGCTACAAGACGATCCAGATGCATTTCATGCCGGACGTGTATGTAGCGTGCGAAGCCTGCGGCGGACAGCGGTACAACCGCGAGACCCTCGAGGTGCGGTGGAAAGGCAAGACGATCGCTGACGTGCTGGACATGACGGTCAATCAGGCGGTGGAGTTCTTCGAACCCCAACCGACGATCCTGCGTAAGATCAAGACGATTCAGGATGTCGGTCTGGGTTATATAAAACTCGGTCAAGCGTCCACGAGCCTCAGCGGCGGAGAGAGTCAGCGTATCAAGTTAGCGACGGAGTTGGCGAAGAGGAGTACGGGCAAGACCCTCTATATCCTGGACGAACCGACCACGGGTCTGCATTTCGAGGATATCCGCGTGCTGTTGGGCGTGCTTCGGCAGTTAGTCGATAAAGGCAACACGGTCGTTATCATCGAGCATAACACGGATGTCATTCGTGCCTGCGACCATATCATCGACATGGGACCCGAAGGCGGACGAGGAGGCGGACAGGTCGTTGCCACCGGAACGATTGAAGACATCAAACAAAACGCAGAAAGTATTACCGGCAAGTTCATTTAATCGTAAATCGTAAATAGAATGATCACGAGCCCATTAGCAATTATCTCCTTGGTGCTGGCAGCGATATTGCTGGTACCGATGGTATGTCGTAAGATCCGCATCCCCAGTATTGTGGGTTTCATCTTGGTGGGTATGATCGTCGGCCCGTACGGGTTTGAGTTGATTGCAGGCGGCTCGACCATTCAGACCTTGGGTAAGATCGGCATGCTCTATATCATGCTGCAAGCCGGTATCGAGGTCGATATCAATGATTTTCGTCAGCAGCGTACGCGCGCGATTATATATGGTGTATATTCATTCATCCTGCCGTTCGTATTAGGCATCGGCACAAGTCTGCTGATGGGTTTTGACGGCGTGACGAGTGTGCTGATGGGTGCGATGTACGGCAGCCACACGCTGATGACCTACCCGATCGTGAACCGGTACGGCGTGCAGAAGAACGCGGCGGTGAACATCACCGTAGGCGGTACGATGCTCACGATCAGTCTTTCGCTTTTCGTACTGGCGATCGTGCGGAACACCATCGGCGATATAAGCGACAGTTCGTTCTGGATCACCGCCGCCAAGATGCTCGGTACGATCCTCATCATCACCATCGCTTTTCCTTGGCTTGCCCAACGTTTCTTCAAGCGCTGGACCGATCCGACGAGCGGCTACTTAGTGGTGATGACGATGATGGTGATGGCAGCATGGATGGCTGATTTCGTCGGTTTGGAGGGTATCTTGGGAGCCTTCATCTGCGGCGTGAGTCTGAACCGTCTCGTGCCGAACCTCGGACCCGTGATGCAACGGATCAACTTGGTCGGAAACAGTCTGTTCGTTCCCCTCTTCCTGATCGGCGTAGGTATGATGATCAACGTGAGTTTGCTGTGGAGCAGTTGGACCACGATACTCATTGCTATTGCGATGATTGCGACCAAGTTAGTCGGCAAATGGCTGGCATCTTGGATCGCGCAGAAGAGTTTCGGTCTGCAGGCTGCCGAACGGCAGTTAATGTTCGGCATGACGCACGCGACCGCCGCCGGTACCTTGGCGATCGTGACGATCGGTTACAACGCCGGTATCTTCAGTCCGGAGATCCTCAATGCCGCCGTCGTGATGATCCTCACGCTCTGTACCTCGGCTTCGTTCGTGACCGAGTACGCATCCAAGCAGCTGGCGCTGCAGGAAGAAGCCAAGTTAGAAGCAGACAAGACGGATAACTCATGGCTGATGATGACCGTAGGCGAGAACCGCCATTATGAGTTACAGGAGTTGAGTGAGTTGAGCGAGTTACACAACGCCGAGTTCAACAGCGAGAGCGACTGGACGGAAGCGAACGACCTGATTCATCATCAGCGCAAGGCCGCTATCATCTACCACCCTGCCCAACCGCTGAACACGATCAACCGCCTCTTGGTAGCCGTTCCGCTCTACGCCGAGAAAGAGCATGACTTCATCTCCTGCTTCGGTCTGGTGCGCCGTCTGAGCAGTCAATTAGGTGCACGGGTCGTTTTCTACACCAACGAGCAGACGCAGAAAGCGCTGCAGGCTTTCTGTAGGCGCAAAGGCAAGTACCTGCGTGCTTCGTACCGCGAGATGGAGAACTGGGAAGATGTACTGATGATCGCCAAGCAGATGCTTCCGGACGACATGATCGTGCTGATCAACGCCCGGCCTTCGACGCCGTCCTATAACCCGCTCTTCGAGCAGGTACCGAAGATGCTGACACAGTTCTTCAGCGACCACTCGTACATGGTCGTTTATCCGGAACAAGAGACCGGTAATGTGGTGCAGGATCTGCTGACCGGCGATACGCCGCAGGCAAGTACAACGTGGAAGATCGTCAGTGCGTTGAAGAAGAGGATCTTATCTTTTCAACAAACCACACCCACAGACCAAACAGCATAGCGTAGAAGAGGTACTTGAAGACGAAGTCGTGCAGGAAATGAAACCACGTCGGGTGGAACTCAATGAGCAGCGCGATGAGGAAGATGCGCAATATATTAAACGCATAGCATGCTACCCATCCGAGGGGTATGAACCATAGTTTATTCAGCCAATTCTGTTTGGCGCAGCCGGGAAGGCTGCGCACGGTAAGGATGAGGCAGAGCCAGATGAAACTCTGTTTCAGTCCTGAGCATCCCCAGACGATCGTCGTTCCGGCGCCGGAGGCAAAACGGATCGTGTGCTCGTTGGGCATATAGACCGTATCGCGAAAGAGACTCACCAACCCATAGACGGCAGAAGCCACATGACACGCCATGAACTCAAAAGGCGCTGTCACGTCGTACCCCAGCCATGTCACTTGGTCGCCGTACTCATCGCCCGTGAACGTCCATTTCCACGCGTAGTTGGCCACCAAGAGCGTCACGACAAAGATAATTATATCCGCGTAAGGCTCAAATCGTTGTTTTAGCGAAAGGTACTTCATCGATAGCGCAGAAATCGTGGTCGAGGTATTTGAAATAACCGGCTTGGCAGACCATGGCGGCATTGTCGGTCGTGAATGAGAAAGGCGGGATGAAGACCTGCCAATGATACTTGGCGCCGTGGTCGATGAAGGCCTGCCGCAGGGCGCTGTTGGCACTCACGCCTCCTGCCACCGCTACTTGGTTGATTCCCAAGTCCTTGGCGGCTTTCCTGAGTTTGCGCATCAGGATATCGACGACGGTCGCCTGCAGGCTCGCGCACATGTCTTCGCGCAGGTTCGGTACGCGTTCCGCCAGTTCGTCGATCGTCTCTACGCCGTGCGTCTTGAGCATGTCGCGCAAGGTATAGAGGAACGAGGTCTTGAGGCCCGAGAACGAGTAGTTATAGCCCGCGATATTGGGTTTGGCGAAGGGATATTTGTTCGGATCGCCGAGTTTGGCGAGCTTGTCGATCCACGGTCCACCCGGGTACGGCAGACCGAGCACCTTGGCGCACTTGTCAAACGCCTCTCCGGCGGCATCGTCGATGGTCTGACCGATGATCTCCATCCGGTTATAGGCCTTGACGAGCACGATCTGCGAGTTACCGCCGCTCACGAGCAGGCAGAGGAACGGAAAATCAGGATGTTTGATGGTCATGGCCTGCTGGGCTTTCAGCTCTTCGGAAGGCTCCACAAAATGCGCCAAGACATGCCCTTGCAAGTGGTTCACGTCGATGAGCGGCACGTTGAGCGCCAAGGCCAGACCTTTGGCAAAAGAGGTGCCGACGAGCAAAGACCCCAAGAGACCCGGACCGCGCGTAAAAGCGATCGCGGAGATGTCCTCTTTGGTCACGCCCGCACGCTTCAACGCCGTATCCACCACCGGCAGAATATTCTGCTGATGCGCCCGACTCGCCAACTCCGGTACGACCCCGCCGTACTCCTCATGCACTTTCTGACTCGCTATCACATTACTGCGCAAGATACCGTCCACGATCACCGCAGACGAGGTATCATCACAACTCGATTCTATCGCTACTATAACTACCGGCTTTTCCATCGTTTTATCAAATTGGCTGCAAAATTACAACAAAAAATGCATATATGCAAATTTTATTTGCACATATCAAAAAAAAATCGTAAATTTGCACCCGATTTTGTATATTAGGCATAATAAGGAATAAATACAACATTATATGGAATTAAGTGAACAAGAAATCGTACGCAGACAAAGTCTGCAGACCATGCGTGACATGGGGATCGACCCCTACCCTGCTGCGGAGTATGAAGTGACCGGTTATTCGACCGACATCAAAGCCCACTTCGTGGACAATGATGCAAATGGTGCAAATGATGCAAATGGTGAACGTATCTGGCATACCGGTGATCCGGTGCGTATCGCCGGCCGTTTGATGAGCAAACGTATCATGGGTAAGGCCTCGTTTATCGAGATTCAAGACTCCAAGGGACGTATTCAGGTATATGTAAGCCGCGATGATATCCAAGCGCCGGTACCGGAAGAGCCAACAGCAAACAGCCAAGAGCTAACAGCTGATCAGCAGATGTACAACGTGGTATTCAAGAAGCTGCTCGATATCGGTGACTTCATCGGCATCGAGGGCTTCGTGTTCCGCACCCAGATGGGTGAGATCAGCGTACATGCGAAAAAACTGACCGTACTCGCCAAGAGTCTGCGTCCGCTGCCGATCGTCAAATACAAAGACGGTGTGGCCTACGACGGCTTCAATGACCCGGAACAGCGTTACCGTCAGCGTTACGTGGATCTGGTGGTGAACGAAGGCGTGAAAGACACCTTCCTCAAACGCGCGACGATCCTGCGCACGATGCGTCAGGTCTTCGACGAGGCAGGTTATACGGAGGTAGAGACCCCGATTCTGCAACAGATAGCCGGAGGTGCTTCGGCTCGTCCGTTCATCACACATCACAACTCGCTCGACGTAGATATGTACCTGCGTATCGCAACCGAGCTCTACCTCAAGCGCCTCATCGTAGGCGGTTTTGAAGGCGTGTATGAGATTGGTCGTAACTTCCGCAACGAAGGTATGGACCGCAGCCACAACCCCGAGTTCACCTGCATGGAGCTCTACGTACAATACAAGGACTATAACTGGATGATGACCTTCACGGAGCAGCTCCTGGAGCGCATCGCGATCGCTGTCAACGGCACGACCAAAGTGCAGATCGGTGACCACGAAGTCGATTTCAAAGCGCCGTACCGCCGTCTGCCTATCCTCGATGCCATCAAGGAGAAGACGGGTCTGGACTTGGCTTCCATGAGCGAGGACGAGATCCGCGTAGAGGCCAAGAAACTCGGCGTCGAAGATACGGAGCATATGGGTAAGGGCAAGCTGATCGACGAGATCTTCGGCGAGACCTGCGAGGGTACGTTCATCCAGCCGACCTTCATCACCGACTACCCGGTGGAGATGAGTCCGCTGACGAAGATGCACCGCTCCAAACCCGGTCTGACCGAGCGTTTCGAGTTGATGGTGAACGGTAAGGAGTTGGCAAACGCCTATTCCGAGCTCAACGACCCGATCGACCAGTACAACCGCTTCGTGGAGCAGATGAAACTCGCCGACAAGGGTGACGACGAAGCGATGGTGATTGACCATGACTTCATGCGCGCGTTGGAATATGGTATGCCGCCGACCTCGGGTATCGGTATCGGTATCGACCGTCTGGCTATCCTCATGACCGGACAACCCACCATACAGGAGGTTTTATTGTTCCCGACGATGCGTCCGGAATAAAGATATTCATTATTCATTAATCATTATTCATTGAATAACATGTATCGGAAGATAGCTATACTCGGTTCGGGATCTTGGGCGACGGCATTGGCTAAGATCGTGATGTCTAACCAAGGTGAGATCAACTGGTTCATCCGTCGCCAAGAGGTGATCGACGAGTTCATCTCCACCGGCAAGAACCCCTCCTATCTCGGTGCAGCCGAGTTTGATGTGAGTCGTATTCATTTTTCGGCAGACATCAACCAGACGGTAGCGCAGTCGGACGTACTGATCCTCGCGATCCCTTCGCCGTACGTCAAGCAGACGCTGACGAAGATCCGTCGCGACATGACGCATAAGGTCGTCATCTCTGCCGTCAAAGGTATGATCCCCGACGATAACGTCATCATCACGGACTACCTGCACGAGCGTTTCCGTATTCCGTTTGACCAATTGGGCGTCATCGCCGGTCCGTGTCACGCCGAAGAGATCGCGTTGGAGCGGCTTAGTTACCTCACCATCGGCTGCGAGAACCGTCAGAACGCAGAGTTATGGGCGAAACTTTTCCAGACCCCGTACGTTCATACCACCATCTCGAGCGACGTGATCGGTCTCGAGTACAGTTCGGTCATGAAAAATATCTACGCGATCGCAGCCGGTATGTGTCAGGCGCTGCATTATGGCGATAACTTCCAAGCCGTGCTGCTGAGTAACGCCATTCAGGAGATCCAGCGTTTTGCGACGGCGATGAGTAACGTACCGCGTGACATCACCGCTTCGGGCTACCTCGGCGACGTGCTGGTGACGGGTTATTCGCAGTTCAGTCGAAACCGTCAGTTCGGTCAGATGCTGGGTCTGGGTTATTCCGTCAAAGCCGCACAGATGGAGATGGAGATGGTAGCCGAAGGATACTACGGCACGAAAGCCATCCATGAGGCGAACCAGCGCATGCAGGTGGCACTGCCGATCGTCGATGCGCTGTACGAGATCCTGTACAACAAGCAGAAAGCCAAACCGATCATTAAGTCATTAACAACTAAATTACAATAATATGCAACTTTGTTTAAAAAATGCAGCTTCGTTCGTAGATGCAGCTGCGCTCAAGAAACTCGAGTCTCAAACAGAAGCAGCTAACCTGCTGTTGGAGAACGGTCAAGGTGCCGGTAACGACTATATCGGTTGGGTTCACCTGCCCTCTTCCATCACGGAGGCTTTCCTCGATGAAGTACAGGCGGTAGCAGACGATCTGCGCAAGCGTTGTGAGGTCGTTATTGTAGCCGGTATCGGTGGATCGTACCTCGGTGCACGTGCCGTGAATGACGCCTTGGCTTCTGCTTTCGATGCGTTTGTAGCCAAGGACCGCAAGAACCCGTACGTGGTATATGCAGGTAACAATATCGGCGAGGACTACCTCGCTGAACTGATGGAGTTCATCGCGGACAAGCAGTTTGGTATTATCAATATTTCCAAGTCGGGCACGACGACCGAGACCGCGCTGGCTTTCCGTCTGCTGAAGACCATGCTGGAGAAGCAAGTTGGCAAAGAGGAAGCGAAACATCGTATTGTAGCCGTTACCGACCGTGCCAAAGGTGCACTGCGCAGCCTCGCTACCAAAGAGGGCTACAAGACCTTCGTCATCCCCGATAACGTAGGCGGTCGTTTCTCGGTGCTGACGCCGGTAGGCTTGCTGCCGATCGCTGTGGCAGGCGGTGACATCAAGGCTCTCGTAAAGGGTGCACAAGACATGGAGAAAGCGACGGACGTGAAAGTGCCGTTCGCAGAGAACCCGGCATGCCAATACGCTGCGATGCGTAACGCCCTCTATCAGAGCGGTAAGAAGATCGAGATCCTCGTGAACTTTAACCCCAAACTGCATTACTTCAGCGAGTGGTGGAAACAGTTGTACGGTGAGAGCGAAGGCAAGGACCACAAGGGTATTTTCCCGGCTTCGGTGGACTTCACGACCGACCTTCACTCGATGGGTCAGTATATCCAGGACGGCGAGCGCGCCATCTTCGAGACCGTTATCTCGATTGAGAAAGCCAACAAGAGCGTGCTCGTACCGATGGACGAAGAGAACCTCGACGGCCTCAATTTCCTCGCCGGCAAGCGTGTGGATGAGGTGAACAAGATGGCTGAACTCGGTACGCAACTTGCCCACGTGGACGGCGGTGTACCGAATATCCGTATCTCGTTTGAGAAGATCGACGAGTACAACATCGGTCAGTTCATCTATTTCTTCGAGCGCGGATGCGGTATCTCGGGCTACGTACTCGACGTCAATCCGTTCAACCAACCGGGCGTAGAGGCATACAAGAAGAATATGTTCGCCCTGCTGGACAAACCCGGTTATGAGGCTGAGTCCAAAGCCATCAAAGAGAGACTCGGAAAGTGAAAGGTGAAAGGTGAAAAGTGAAAGGTAAAAAAAAATCGGCTCATAAGAGTCGATTTTTTTTGTGAGCCACTTCTTATCTCGCTACGCTCGAACGATTTGCCTCAAAACAAAAGAACCACCCAAAGGTGATTCTTCCGTTTTGAGCCACTTCCCGGACTCGAACCGGGGACCTACGCATTACGAATGCGTTGCTCTACCAACTGAGCCAAAGTGGCGAAAGCGGGTGCAAAGGTACTGCTTTTTTTTGAATTGACCAAATTTTTTTGCATTTTTTTTGCATATATGGTATAATTTTTGTACCTTTGCAGTCGAAAATGAGAAAAATCGCATCGATATTGGTCTTTTTGGCATGCAGTTTGGGTCTTTTGGCGCAGACCCATACGCGCGTATATAATGAGAATATACGCACGTTGCGCGTCGCGCGCGAGGTGCTGGATCTGGAGGATATGCAGCCGCTCCGGATCTCGTTTGACGAGATGAGTCACGATGTGCATTTTTACACTTATACCGTCACGCAACTCAACAGCGACCTGCTCTCGGGCGAGTACCTGCACGGTTTCACAACCAAGGACATCACCGATTTTGAGCACTCGATCAATACGAGCCGCGAATATACGCATTACTGGTTCGAGTTTCCGAATGAGGACATGACCGTGACCAAAAGCGGTGCGTACCGCATCCTTATCTACGAGGACGGCGATCCGGAGAAGAAGATCGCGGAGGTGGATTTCTGCGTCGTGGAGCCGCTCGTGAAGATCGACGCCAAAGTGCGTGCCAACACGGATATCGAGTTGAACTGTCGTTACCAGCAGGTGGATATCGATGTAGCGATCGACCATACGGTTAGTTTTCAGCCTTCTGAGTTCAAGCTCGTCGTGACGCAGAACAATCGTCTGGACAATGCCGTCACGCTCACGCAGCCTACGTTCGTAGAACCCAAACGCTTGCGCTATATCAACTCGAAAGCCCTGATTTTCGAAGGCGGCAACGAGTATCACCATTTCGATGCTTTCTCTTGTTTCTATGCCGGTCACGGCATCGACCGCGTCTTCCATGAGAACGGCGACTACCATACGATCCTCTTTGCGGACGAGATCACGCAAGGGCAATACATCCATGAGTTTGATTCGGACGGCCGCTTTGTGGTGAACGCCGAGCGGACGAGCGATGTCGACACGGAGGCGGAGTATATGTGGGTCTATTGGACGTTGCCGATGGAGAAGCCTTGGTTCGACGGCGCATTGTATGTAGGCGGTGAGTTATTCCAGAACGAGATGAGTCTGCGAAACCGCATGCAGTACGATGTGGATGCAAAAGTCTATTGGCTCACGGCGCTCGTCAAACAGGGAGGGTATGACTACCAGTATTGGTTCGTGCCCAAAGGACAAAAAACTACCATCCAACGTGTGGATGGCAGTTATTGGCAGACGGAGAACGAGTATGCGATCTATGTTTGGTGGCGACCCTTCGGAGCCCGTTACGACCGCCTCGTCGGCGTCTCGTTTATCAAATAATGCTATTCTTTATTCCTCGAATCACCTTACTCTCTGACCTTGTACGTTGTACAATTGGTCACCTATTTGGATGAATAGTTGATTGTTAATCAACAGCTTTTGGCTATTGGCTTTTGGCTCTTGGCTCCTCTTCTCGATATCCGTCGTGCCTGTGTTAGTGAGGTAGGCCGAATAGGTCGTACCCGAACCGGTAGCATTGATCGTAACGGATGTGAAACCGATACCTTGACCTGTGTTGTAGTTCGTCGAGAAAGTCAGCGGCGAACGCCCGGAGAAGTTCTTCGTGTTGGTCCACGTATAGTCCGTCAGGGTCTTTCCGTTGGTAGCGACGATGGTCGCGATCGGGGTATCTCCGGCTTTGACGTCGAGATTGCAGTACTGCGCTCCGCCATAGGTGCGGATATTGACCTCGATAGACGATAGACCGGCCAGATTGATCTCCGGCGAGGTCAACATTTTGCCCTTATCCAGCAGCCAATACGAACCGCTTACTGAAGCCGTATTCGTCCATCCTTCTTGATTGTTCTCATCGTAGGTATAGACCGCAGGCTCTACGGTAGCCCCCTGCTCCGCGTGCGCAAAGACGGCATAGAGGACGATGTCTGCCGTGATGACCGGGATGTCAGACGGCGTCTTGTAGAGCACAGGCGATTGATCGGCAGTACCTTCGATAGGCGCCGTGGTCCAACCCATGAAGACATCGCTCGTCGAAGAGCAGGAGACAGGAGTCTCCGGGAAGGCCGTGACGGCACGACCGGCGATGATCGAATCGGTATAGAGGGCTGTACCGCAGACTGACCACGTGACGCCGTATTTGGTCACCTCTCCCGGGTTATAACCGCCGCCTTCGCAGGTCGGCGTCATGGACGATAGATCGATCGTCTGACCGATCTTATTGCCCCAGATATACTCGACAAGTTCGGGGAAGTCGATAAACGGATTCCGGTTATGCTGGATCCCGTAAACGGCTTGATTGCGGTCGATCTCTTTCTGCGAAACGGGATCCTGGCGATGCCAGTCCAGCAGGAAAGAGAGGCTGTAAGCGGTGAAGTTCGTCGGGTTGGAGGTGAACATTTTCGCGCCGTTACCGGAGTTAAGGACGTTATTCCGATAGCGCGCGACCATATAGAAGAACGTACGTGCGAAATCACCTTTGTACTGGTCGTCGGGTTCATAGCAGACACCGATACCCGAAGTGGTCGAAGTACCCAGTTTACCCAGACCGTGATGATTGGGGTCTTTGCTAAAACCGTTATTGGTAGCTACCACGCCGTACGGATAGTTCGAACGCAGGTTATTGATACGCGCGTCAGTCGGATAAACGTTGAACAGGTCCGACACCATCGGGCCCGAACCGAGCCATGACTGACAGCAGACATGCTCTTTGTTCCAACCGTCACAAACGGCAGACTGCGGAACGTTGGCATGCGACATGTAGAAGGTACAGGTCGAGTACATGTCCCACAGCGTGTCGTTGTAAAAATCCGTCTGCGCGTAGTAGGGTTCAAGCCCGGAATAAGCGATGACATTATGGTCATCGATGATGGCGCAGAGAGTCGTCAAAATAGCATCCGCGTTCTTCTTACCGTCCACGGAGCTGTAATAATTCTCCGGGATAGCGGCAACGCCGACAACGACGTTAGCGGACAAGAGACCGCTGAAACTCAAAGACAAAAGACCGCAGACCAGTCTGCTCAAAGATAAAAGACTTCTTCTCATTTCACACGTTGTCCTTGCAGGTTAAACAATTGTTCGCCAAGCATGATATAGATCTGACCTCCGACAAGGATCTTACGTGCCACCACGTTATCGGTCGGAACAAGTTCCACTTCCGATTCAGTCTGACAGGAAGTGATATAGCGGCTATAGGACGATCCGGAGCCGGTAGCGTTGATGACCACAGACTGGATACCGATACCCTTGTTGGCTGCTGCATTGGAGCAAGTGAATGTGAGCGGAGAGAAACCGGTGAGGGTTTGGGTATTGTTCCATGTATATTCCGTCATCGTACCGCCAGCTGTCGCTTCGATGGTCGTGAGATGCTGATTCTCGGCATCGACGCTGAACTGGTCATACTGCGTACCGCCGTAGGTACGGATTTTTACAACGATGGAGCTCAAGCCACTCAGATCCACTTCGGGCGAGACGAGCTCTTTTCCCGCATCCAACAACCAATACGTGCCGGTCTTATTGGCAGTATTCGTCCATCCTGTCTGATGCTCAGCGTCGAATACAAAGACAGCCGGAGCCGCACCTTGTGTAATGGTTTCTTTGGCAAAGACGGCATAGTAAGTAACGTCAGCTGTGACAGCGGGGAAGTCTGCCGGCTTGGTATAGAGCACAGCCGGTGCGTCCTCGCTCGTCCCTGCAATAGCGGCAGAGGTCCATCCTACGAACACATTCGACTCTGTGGAACATGAAACAGGCATGGACGGAAGAGCCATTATCGGGCATTCTTCGCAGATTGAATCCACCAACAATTCTTCGCCGTTCACCGACCAAGTCACGCCGTACATAGCACCCGGAATAGGCGGCACTTCATGCTCACGCAAGCCGTTGCTCACACCGGGAATAAAGTCCGGATCGGTAGAGGGCATCAGGAGCGACATATCTACCGTCTCACCGGCATGTTCACCCCAGATATACTCAGCCAAATAAGGATAGTCGATAAACGGATTGCGGTTACCTTGGGTTTGCTGGATACCGTTATTACGATCGATCTCCTTCTGCGAAACGGGATCCTCGCGGTGCCACTTCATCATCAGCACAACGGCTTTCTTGGTAAAACCGAAATTGCCGGAAGCCGTATAGTTTCCTGTAAAGAAATTATTGGAAGAGGTCATGTTGGCCAGTTGCCATTTGATGATGGTTCCCATGTATCCACGTGCAAAATCGCCCTTGTATTGGTCTTTGGGCTCGAACACATTTCCCGATCCTTGAATCACCTCACCTGCTGCAGAGGCGATGGTCGGACGATCCGTGGACCATGTACCGGCAGTACCTGTACCGTTGCCGTAGTAGTTCTTCGCTCCGGCCACCTCACCGAACTCATCGTTGGAACGGGTACTGTTGATTTTTCCGTCCGTCGGTACAAGGTGGAAGATATCGCAACCTATACCGCTGGTAGAACCGCCAAACCAGGACTTCGGAATAGAGTGCTCACGATTATAGCAATCGCAGACACCGCTATACGAACCGCATTGGTCCGAACCAAAGGTAAATGGGCACTCGCCGTACATATCCCAAATCTTTCCGGCCTTACCGACCGAATCTGCGGGATAGACATCGGTTTTCTTGTAAGCCGTCCACAGACCGTTATAACCCAGGGAACTGAAACCGCGGTTGGTGATAGAACTGATAGCCGTCCAAAGCGACTTACCTGCCAAACCGTCTGCATCTGCATAATACGCAGGAATCTGCGCAGCAGGAGTAACGGATCCGGCCCACATCATTTGCGCTACCCAAATGAGCGCAAGAAAAGAAACAATGTATTTTTTCATGATATTATTTTTTATGACGTTATTTCGTTATGACGTTATGACGACGGGATTTATAGGATCTCGTGCAGGATTTCGCTTACCGTAGGATGCGGGAAAACGACTTGCTCGAACTCGGCGGTCGTGTACCCCATGCGGACTGCAAAGGAAGCCGCAGAGACGAACTCCGAGCAGGGGTTTCCGATCATATGCACGCCCAGCACGCTGTGGTTCTTGGCATCGATGATCATCTTGCACAGACCGGTCTCACCTTCGTTCTCCGCCATGAAACGACCGGAGAAAGTCATCGGCAGACGACGTACTTCCGTTTCGATCTGCAGCTCTGCCGCTTGCGCCTCCGTGATACCTACCGATGCGATCTCGGGATTGGTATAAACGACCGAGGGGATGGCGTTGTAAGCAATGCGTTGGAGCGGGATGATTTTCAGCATACGACCAACCGCTACTTCGGCTTGGCGCGCTGCGACGTGCGCTAACATGATCTTTCCCGTCACGTCACCGCAGGCATAAACATTCGGCAGACTGGTCTTGCAGAAATCATCAATCACGATCGCACCTTTGTTCAGTTCAATGTCCTTGAGCGCGTCGAGACCGTTGAGGTTCGCGCGACGACCTACAGAAACGAGGATCTTATCGGCTGTTAGCTTTTGGCCGTTAGCTGTTAGTTCGTTGCCGTTGATGGACTCGACACGAGTCTCCGTGAGGATAGTGATGCCTGCTTTCTTGTATTTGTCAGCGAGCACGGTCACAACTTCCGGATCGAGGTTCGGCAGGATGGTCGGCAAAGCTTCGATGACCGTCACGGGGATACCCAGTTCATGGTAGAGCGTCGCAAACTCCATACCGATCACGCCTCCGCCGACGATGATGATCGATTTCGGCAGTTCGGTCGCATTGAGGGCGTCCGTGCTGTCCCACACAGCAGGATTATCTTTGATACCCGGAATAGGCGGCACGAAGTTCGTCGAACCCGTACAGATCATGAGGTTCTCGGCCTCGTAGATCTCGCCGTTGCAGGAGATCGTCACCAATTTATCCGTACGACTTTCCACATTGGCAAAACCCGTTACGAGCGTACAATGTTCGTTATTAAGGCGCTGCTTGATGCCGGCGACAAGTTTGCGAACCACGATCGTCTTGCGTTTCTGCATGGCTGCAAAATCGAAGGTCACGTTCTCTGCGGTTACACCGTATTTCTGCGCGTGCGTAGCGTTATAGTACTGTTTGGCGCCGTAGAGCAAGGACTTAGTAGGGATACATCCCACATTGAGGCACGTACCGCCTACGGCATTTTGCTCAAAGAGCACGACGTCTTTACCGGCTTTCGAGGCCTTCTCGGCTGCTGTATAACCAGCCGGACCACCGCCTATTATGGCAAGAAAATATTTCATGATATATAAGGTATTTATGCTTTGTTTTTAATTCGTATTTCAGGTGTTGATTGAAGGACAATCGAGTTCGCCGGGACATCTTGGGTGAGCCAGACGTTACCGCCAATGACCGTATCGTGACCAATGGTCACACGACCAAGGATGGAGGTGTTGGAATAGACCGTGACGTTATCTTCCAAGATCGGGTGACGAGGGATATCCATGGGTTTACCATCGGCATCGTATTCGAAGTTCTTCGCACCGAGTGTGACACCTTGATACAGGACGACATGCGAGCCAATGATGGCCGTTTCGCCGATGACGACACCCGTTCCGTGGTCAATACAGAAATAGTCTCCTATCTGCGCTGCAGGGTGAATATCTATTCCTGTGCGGCTATGTGCCAATTCCGTCAACATACGCGGAATACGCGGCACGCCAAGTTGGTACAACACATGGGCGGCACGGTAATGGATCATTGCATATTGCAGCGGGTACGAGAGAATCACTTCGCCGCGATCCGTTACGGCAGGGTCATTATGCAAAACAGCATCCACATCGGTATTGATGAGACGCTTGATCTCAGGGATCTGCTCCCAGAACGCCTCCGGCAGACAGAGGTCTTTCGGACGCTCTACCGCAGGATAATACTCCGGAAAGATCTCGCCCTGCAGGTGCAGCACAAGTTGCTTCAAATGCGCTATGTTAATAAGTCCGTTCAATTTTGAATTTTGAATTTTGAATTTTTAATTTTCCAACACCGAGAGGTATCTTTCGCCGGTGTCAGGCAAGAGGACGACGATGGTTTTGTCTTTGTATTCGGGTTGTTGTGTCAGCTGCAAGGCAGCGGCATAGGCTGCGCCGGAAGAGATGCCGACCAGCAGGCCGTGATCTTTGGCGAGCGTGCGTGCGGCGTTGATAGCATCATCGTCGGTGACGGTTAGCACCCGATCAATAAAACCGGCCTGGTAGGTGTCAGGCACGAAGTTAGCCCCTATACCCTGTATCTTATGCGGACCTGCATGTCCTTGCGTGAGCACGGGAGAAGAGGCGGGTTCGACGGCGATGACTTCGATGGTGAAGTTACGCTCTTTGAGTGCACGCCCTACTCCACTGACCGTGCCGCCGGTACCTACTCCTGCAATAAAAACATCCACTTGTCCATTCGTATCTTCCCATATCTCCTGACCTGTTGTGGTATAATGGATAGCAGGATTGGCAGGATTGGTAAACTGACCTAAGATGAGCGCACCGGGTGTGTTGTCACGGATCTCTTCCGCTTTGGCAATCGCCCCTTTCATTCCTTCGGCTCCTGGTGTGAGGATGAGTTCTGCACCATAGGCAGCAAGGAGGTTACGACGTTCTACAGACATCGTGTCCGGCATGGTGAGGATGACCCGATACCCTTTGAGTCGACCGATCCATGCAAGTCCTACACCGGTGTTACCGGAGGTAGGTTCGATGATGGTTGCCTCGGGTTGCAACGCACCCGATTTCTCCGCATCTTCGATCATCGCCAGAGCGGTACGATCCTTGATTGAACCGCCGGGATTAAAGCGCTCGAGTTTGAGGAGCAGACCTTTTTGCACCTCCAACATCGGCGTCTTTCCTATTAATTCTATGAGGGATTGAACTATCATAAGTTGCGTAAATATATTCTAACGGCCTCTGCGATCATTTCGGGGCATGGTCTTTTCTCGTAATACTCCTGTGTGCGCTCTGCCGGACGAGGGTCTAAGTCGAGTTGGACATTGCATTGACCTTTCGGCGCCAAGCCGAGGAGTTCCCCGCAGATGAGGCTTCCGTATTTGCCCTTAAACTCGCCCGCTAATTGTTGGACGAAGGCGTAGTTATTCATCTTACCTTCGTTATCATGGGGTGTGCAGGATCCGTTCTGAAGTCCGGCAAGCATAAACATGCCGGAAGCGGCCCCGCAGACGAGGCGCATGCGACCCATGCCACCGCCAAAAGAGGCAGAGAGACGGAGAGCGAATGATTCGTCGGTAATACCATATATATCAGCACAGGAAGTGAAGACCGCCTGGCTGCAGTTATAACCTTGTTTGAAGAGTTCTACCGCGCGTTGCGCGCGCATTTCGATATCGCGTTCATTCATAGCGGCTGCAAAGGTACAAAAAAAAATCGACCCTTGCAAATAAAAGTCGATTTTTATTGTTAAAAGACATTATTTTGCCTTTTGCGTACGTAAAAGAGAATACTCGCCAGGACAAAATAAACAAGGGTGAGTATCCAGAGGGCGATGTACTCCGTGCCGGTGGTAGCAAGGCTGGCACCCATCGAGTTGATATGGATGAAAGCGTGTGCGCCATGCGTATAAGGGATACAGCAGGCGATATACCACCATGCGTCCGGGATCATCTCTTTCGGCCATGAGATACCGGCCATGAAGAGGAAGATGAGCGAGGACGAGATGAGCAGCACCAGTCCGGACTCTCGATTTCGGATGAAGACCGACACGCAGAGCGAGAAGAAAATGATCGCAAGCAGATACGGCACGATCAGCAGCAATATATCGCCGATCGAACCGATATGCGGGATGTCGAACAGGCGCGGGAAGAAGCCTAACAGGATCGCTGCCAAGCCGTAATAGATGACAAAACAAGCGCTTGCCCGACCGATGAGCGAGCTGAAACTATAACTCTCTTCATTCTCTTCGCGCGCCGTACCGCCTAACATGCAGATGCCAAAGAAAAGGGTCTGATGCAGAATCAGCATCAGTACCGCCGGAATGAGGAACGAACCGTATCCGCCGGTAGGCGTGAAGAGCGCCGTCTCGGTATAAGGTGCGTCCTGCACTAACGCCCACGCGAAATTCTTATCCACACCCATGTTCTCGTACCGGTCAATCTGAATATTACGCATGGACTCCAGCATGACGTTGTTACAACTGAGGTAGATCGCTTTCATGTAGAGGAAAGACGACATGTCGCAGTAGAGCGATATATGGGCTTGTCCTAACGGGTCAGCTAACTGGCGGGCAAAATCGCGCGGGAAATAGATGATACCATGCACCTTCTGGTCGCGAAGCAGTTGTTCCGCTTCTGCCATACTGGTACACGAATACGTCAATTGGATATCCGGCGCCGCGTTCCATTTATGCAGGAAATCCCTACTCTGCGGACTGTTCGACAGGTCCACGACGGCGACCGGCACATTCGTGATCTGCTCGTTCCAATAGATAGCTTTGTAGATGAGCGGGTACGCGAGGGTGGCGACGATGAAGATGACCGTCACGCCCGGATCGCGAAATATCCGCCTCAGTTCACTCACGAACGCTTTTACTATAGGGTATTGAAATTTAGACATCTTTTGACTTTCGACTTTCACCTTATTTCAGCGGATAATTCCAATAAACGAGGGCACGATGCAGACGCGGCGCGACACAGAGGGAAGCGACCATGAAAGCCGTGAGGGCTAACATATGCGGGATACTGTTCTCTATCGGCGCAGCCATCAGGGCTTCGTTCACATAGATGAGGTAATAATGGCGCAGCGGTTCGATATACGAGAGCGCTTTGACGGGCGCTAACATCGACATCTGCGGGTACGTGAATCCCGACAGCGAGAAACCGAGCATCGAGTACAAAGCACCGATCGAGAGGGCGTCACGAAGCGTCGGCAGCAGACCGATCAGCGTGATACCCAGCGCTTCCATGGCGAAGATGAACAGCATCAGACCGAACATCAACCGGCTCGTGCTACCATAGACCGGGAAGCCTGCAAAACGGTACAGGATCAGATGACAGCCGACGCCGAGGATGAGGTACATCACCGTGTAAGGGATCAGTTTGCCGATCATCGCTACCGTGTAGTTGCCTCCTGCAGCACGCAGCCAAGCGTGCGACGTACGGGACTTGAGTTCAAAACCGATCGCGAAGATCGTCAGCATCAGGCATATCAGCCCAAGGATACCCGGCAGGATCGTACTGACCAGATAAACCGAGTAGTTACCCCATGGGTTCGCCACCATATGTCCTTCGATCGCAAGCGGTTGGATACGATGCATGATCACATCGTCCGTCAGCCCTTTCTTTCGCAGCACCTCGCGCTGGAAAGCACCCGAAGTGAGGTTCACCATCGTCAGCATCTGCTTGTAAGCCGTATTGCCGCCGACGGTGTATGAGTTGGTGACATAAAAATCCATCTGCGGACGTTTGAACGCCACCAGATCGCTGTAGAATCCTTCGGGAATGACGAAGATGCCGTAGATCTTACCCTGCTGCATGGCCTTGCGGGCTTCGGGGTATGAGTTCGTGATGAGTTGGATATCCACCGAAGGCGTCGCCTGCATCTCATGAATCAAACGGCGGGAGATGGAAGTCTGGTCGAGATCCACTACCGCTACCGGCATATTCTCCGCCGTGCCGCCTTTCATCAAGGTCAGGAAGAAGAAGGTCGATAGCAGCATCACGCCCACCGAGGCAAACAGGTACAGCGGTCGCGCAAACATCATGTGCAACTCACGAACGAGTACACGATAAATATTTTTGAAAATAATTAACATTATTTAACTTTGGCTTTTGGCTATTGGCTTTTAGCTAACAGCTAATAGCTAACGGCTAACAGCTTATTCAACTACCAAAGCGGTCATTCCCGGACGAATACCCGGGATCGTCATGGTCGGACGACATTTGACATCGAACGTACGCACGTCGTAGCCGCCGTTCTGTTTGGTCGAACGCCAGGTAGCGTACGTTCCCATCGCTTTGATATGGGTCACGGTCAGCGGGTACTTGACATCGTTACCAAGGGCAGGAACGGTCACTTGTACGACCGATCCCATGGGGAACTTGGTCAGCATATCCTCGCGCACAGCGAACGTGAACCATACATCGGTCAGATCGACGATGGACATGACAGGACTTCCCTGCCCGACCAGTTCACCCACTTTGGGGAACATTTCGCTCACCTCTCCGTCACAAGGAGACAGCAGGTATTTCTCTGCCTCTGCAGCAGCGACCTCTTGGAGAATACCATCCACGCGTGCTACCTGTGCTTCGGCAGCCGCCTTATCTTCCTCGCGGGCACCGGCAAGCGCCATCTGATATTGGCTACGTGCCGCTTTGACGGTAGCAGAAGCCGCTTTGTACTGCGCCTCTACCTCATCGCGTTTCTGCGCCGAGACGACGCCTTTGTCGTACAGACGCTGCACACGCTCGTAACTCTTTCGGTAGATCTCTTCCCCGGCTTTGGCTTTCTGATAGAGCTCATACGCTCCCTGGATCTGTTCCTGTTGGGCTCCGTTCTTGGCTTTCTGGTTCACGGCCTCCGCCATCTCACGGGCCGCTAAAGCCTGCGCTTTCTTGGCCTCTACCTCCGGCGAATAGATGACAACGAGCGTGTCGCCTTTCTTCACCTGCTCCCCTTCTTCGTAGAGGTACATCTCGATACGTCCCGGCACTTTACCGGACACGCGGTACTCCGCTGCTTCCGCTTCACCTTGAATAAGGGTCTTCTCCGGACGCAATGCGATCAGTCCTACTACCGCAACAATAACGACTACTGTCAGCAACGCGATCAGTCCCAACAGCAGACTTCCTTCATTCACTTTTTTCATATTTTTACTTTGGCTATTGGCTTTTGGCTATTAGCTAACAGCTAACAGCTAAGGGCTAATGTTTTATAGTTTCCCTAAATATTTGCGTAATTGAGTTTCCGTCGTTTTGGCTTCTGCTTCGGCATCGACGAGGTCGGTAGCGGCAGCGAGCCAAGCGGTCTGTGCCTGCATCAGTTCGGAGGCGGTGATCATGCCTGCGTCATAGGACTCCTGCGCCATGCGGAGCACCTCAGCAGCGTTGTTCTGAGTGAGGCGTGCAAGGGCGATCTTCTGCTGCGCTTCCGTCAGTTTTTGGTTCGCCTGCGTGGTCTGCAACGTCAGTAACTCACGGGTCTCTTCGGTCTTGAGTGCTACCGCATTCGCCGCATGTTTGGCGGCTTTGTAGCGGAGGATATCGTCCGCATGTACGATCGGCACGTTGACCACGACTCCGGCGGAGAAGAATCCCTTTCCGTCCCACTTAGTGCTAAAGCCGTTATCGGCGTTGGGATTCGTATAGGTATAACCGGCCGAAGCGACAATGTTCGGCTGCAGACCGGCTGCCATGAGCATGGCATTCGACTTGGCGATCTTCTCCGACTCCTGCAGCAACTGCAGTTCGGAGCGGTTGGCAACTGCCGTCTCCGTATCCACCGAGTCAGCCGGCAAGAAGGTCTCGGACAGACCACTCTCGTCCAATCGGAAAGCCGTCGAGAGCGGCAAACCGCATATCTGCGCCAATGCCATGTTCGACAGTGTCAGACCGTTCTCGGCTTGCAGCTTCTTCACCTCCGCCTCTCCGCGTTTGGTGACCACTTTGAGTAAGTCCGCCTGCGTGACGAGTCCTTCGTCCAAAGCGGCTTGCACGTCTTTCTCCAGTTGGCACAGCAGCGCATAGTACTGCTCGGCAAGGGCTTTCTTCTTGGACACGGATACCACGCGCCAATAGGCCTCATCCACCGAGTAGATCGTCGCTTCCCGTTTGGCTTCGGACTCGATAGATGCGATGTTCTCCGAGGCTTGCGCGATCTTGTAGGCTTGGGTCAGACGTCCGCCGACATAGATCGGCTGAGTCACGCCCACATGGGCAACGAAGATATGGGTCAGATCCGGAGATAGCTTCTGATACAACTCCTTGTAGGCATCTGCCACACGCTGTCCGGCGCGGTTCTCCAAGTCCGAGACAGCGTCCTCGAAACGGGTACCTTTGGAGGCAGCCTCGATCTGTCCCAGGGTACTCTCTCCGCTCCATTCGAAACTGGCTGATCCATCGGGGTTAACGGTAGCCGTACCGAAAGAGAAAGCGGTAGAGTTAGACAACAGATGCACATCGGACGAGTTCCACATGTACGCCGCATTGGCGGTGATACGCGGGAACATGGCAGCCAAGGCTGCTTCGCGGTTGTATTTGGCAGCCAGACGCACCTCTTCCTGCGATTTCGATGCCGCACCCGAGGTCAGCGCCAAGTCACGACATTGTTGCAGGGTATAAGGGATCGTGTCACCCGCTATGACAGGCAGACAGCATCCTAAATACAAAAAACAGATAAAAATATGTTGTATCTTTCTCATTGTAAGTTATTTTAAAGCCACATCTTTAGTAACAAAAAGCGTGCCAGGCAGGTCTCGCCTATGTTTTATTTTTCAAAATTGTTATACCACTCCTCCAAGCGCTCGTTGAATTCGCGCCGGGTGAGCGTTTGTGCCCATAGACGGAGGTCTTCCGTATGGTCTTCAAAATGCAGGGTGACCGTTCGGCGCCATTTCCATTGTTTGGGTTTGAGTTTGGACCAGCGGCTGGTCTCTAACCCGCGCATTCTACATAGGATCGCGCGTACGCCCGCAGGAAGATCGCGGCAGACCTCATACGCCAGACGACGGTTTCCGATCACCTCTTTGTCGATCGTCTTGACGTGTCCCGACGGATAAAAACACACATCTTTCCCTTCGGCAAGGCTGTCAATAGCGATCCGGCTGAGTTGTCCTGCTACATCGGCTTTCGTCTTTAAACTTTCGACTTTCGACTTTTGACTTTCGACTTTCTGCAGATCCGGCACCTCGATCGCATCTGCTTTGCGCAGGATATAGCCGAAGAACTTATGGCGCATAAACAGTTCGTCCACTAAGGGTCGGATCGGCAGCCACCATTCTTCGCTGAATAGGATCAGCGGATCAACATACGCCGTATGGTTCGGCATCACCAGATAGGTTGCATCAGCCCGCAATAACTCTTCCCCTGTCACACGGATGTCGTAGTGCCAATGAAAGAAAAACTTAACGATTTTGCCTAAAGTATATCTATCCATTTACGATTTAGTCATTTACGATTTACGATTTATTTTATCATTGAGACATTGTATCAACTCTAACAGCGATTGATTGCCTCGTCGATCGAAGAAGAGCGCATCCATGCCGGCAGCTTGCGCACCGAGGATATCGGTCGTCATCGAGTCACCGATCATCAGCACCTCACTCGGCTGCAGACCGCAACGCCGTAAGGCTTCCTGATAAAATCGGATGTCGGGTTTGTCGTACCCGATATCCATGGAGATATAGGTATCTTCGAAAAAATGCAGAATACCTGCATGCTCCAGACGCGAACGCTGAAGATGACCGAAACTGTTGCTTGCCGCAAAGAGCCGGTAGCCCTTCGATTGGAGTGTTTCCAGCATCTCTTTGGCACCCGGAACAAGCGTGTGGGTCGTACCCCATGCCGCACGAAAAGCGTGCTTGAACGGGTCAACGGCTTCCGCAGGATACCCCGCTTTCGCGCAGAACTCTGCCGGATACAGATCCATCACCTCCGCGATCGTATGCAGCCCGTGCTTCGCCTCCGAAAAGAGTCGACCTGAAATATCGAAGAAAAGTTGAAAGAGTTCATCTTCGCTTCGAGGAATTTTTAATTCGTAATTTTTAATTTTTAATCCCTTTATCGCCGCATCAAACGCTTCCCGACAACAGGGGATATAGTCGAGCAAAGTGTCATCTATGTCTATAAAAATCGCTTTATATTTCACTTTTTTGCAAAAAAATTTGGTCATTTCAAAAAAAAGCAGTACTTTTGCACCCGTTTTTAACGGATAGCTGTTAGCTGTTAGCTGTTAGCCGTTAGCTGTTAGCCAAAAGCCAATAGCCAATAGCAAATAGCCAAGTCCGCGGGTAGTAGTTCAGCCCGGTTAGAATGCCTGCTTTGGGAGCAGGAGGTCGTGAGTTCGAATCTCGCCTACCCGACAGAGAATCGAGTGTCTCTGACACGAGAATCTCTCAAAACTTGACAAAGAGTCCGCAAGGGCTCTTTTCTTTTACACCATACACCATACACCTTACACCTTACAGAGAGATCTCCTCACCTTTGTGTGGGATCGTTATTTGTTTAAATCCCGCTTCTTCCAAGTGTCCTTTATACGCTTCTGCGGCGGTTTCTTCGCCGTGCACGACAAAGACCTGCTTCACCTGCTCCACCGCCAAACTGCGGGTGAAATAGTCGATCATCTCCTTGTAGTCCCCGTGTCCGGAGAAACCTTCAATCTTCGTGATCTGCGCTTTGATACGCCGGTCGAGACCGAAAATGGAGATCCACATCAGACCGGGCTGCTGGATACGCGCACCCAAGGTAGAGGGTTCGCAGTAGCCGACGATGAGGATCGTGCAACGCGGATCGGAGATATGGTTCGCCACATGATGCTTGATACGTCCGGCTTCGAGCATGCCCGAGGCGGAGATGATGATACAGGGTTCGTCCTTATGATTCAGCGCCTTCGACTCGTTGATGTCGGTGATGTACCGCAAGGTATTGAACCCAAACGGATCGGGGTCAAAACGCAGAGTGTCCTGCACCTCTTCGCTTAACTCGTCGGGGTACATGCGGAAGATCTGGGTCGCGTTCGTGCTCATCGGACTATCGACATAAACCGGGATATGCGGCAGACGACCGTCGTTGTACAGTTGGTTCAGTACATAGACGATCTCTTGCGTCCTTCCTACCGAGAAAGAGGGGATCAACAGTTGACCCTTGCGATAGACGCAGGTGTCCTCTACTACGCCCAACAACTCCTCTTCCGTCACCATCTGCTCGTCATGCAGCTTGTCGCCGTACGTCGATTCGCAGATCAAATAGTCACATTGCGGGAAGAGCTGCGGAGGCGGCAGGATATGACAATGTGCCCGTCCTACATCGCCCGTGTACGTCACCCGCTTCCATACTTTCGACTTTTGATTTTCGACGTTCGACTCTTCATACACCTCCAACGAGCATATCGCTCCGCCGAGCATATGACCGGAGTTGGTGAAGGTCAGCAACACGTCATCAAAGAGGCGGAAACGGCGGTCGTAACTATAGGTCACGAACTGCTTCATCGCACGGTTGACGTCGTTCTGGTTATAGAGCGGTTCGATCTTATAGGTCTTTCCTTTTTCCTTATGGGGATGCTGTTTGTCGATCTTCTTGTTGTAGGTGCGCACATCCTGCTCTTGGATGAACGCGGTGTCGGCGAGCATCAGCGCACACAGGTCGCGGGTCGCAGGCGTGCAGTAGATATCGCCCTTGAAACCCATCTTCACGATGTACGGGATCAAGCCCGAATGGTCGATATGTGCGTGGCTGAGCACGACGCAGTCCAAACTCGCCGGATCGAAACCCAAGTCCCTGTTCGCGGCATCGGTCTCCATCCCTTTACCTTGGTACATGCCGCAATCCAGCAGGATCGTATGTCCCGAATCTGTGGTGATCAGATGCTTGCTACCCGTCACCTCGCGCGTTGCGCCTAAGAATTGAATCTTCATGGTTTTTTCCGATTTATGCTGCAAAATTACAACAAATATTTGACATACGCAAGTAGACCGAACTTTTTTGCAAATTTATTTGCATATATGCAAAAAAAGTTGTACCTTTGTGCCCGATTTATGGAGCAAACGATATATATATTTGATTTAGGGGGCGTACTGATCAACCTCAATGTGGGGCGGTGCATGCATGCCTTCGAGGACTTGATGGGGGAGCAGAACATGCGCCTCATATTGGGTATGGACAAAAACGGCGAGGGGGTCAAGGCCGTGAGTGTAGCCTCCAAACAGTTGATGGCGGATTTTGAGCGGGGCACGATCTCTACGGAGACCTTTATCTGCGAGGTGCTCCAGTACTGCAAGCCCGGTACGACCGCGGAGCAGGTGAAGGACGCTTGGTTCGCGATGTTGGGCGATCTGCCGGCGGAACGTCTGGCGGCGGTGGATGCCATCCGGGCGCAAGGTCATCCGGTCTATCTGCTGTCCAACGGCAATGACCTGCATTTTGAGTTCATCGATCAAAAGTACGGTTTGAGACAATATTTCGACCGTTGCTTCCTGTCGCAAGAGATGCATCTGGCGAAGCCGGAAAAAGAGATCTACGAAGCCGTACAACGCGTGATCGACGCCGATCATCCGGGCTCCAAACAGGTCATCTTCACCGATGATTTAGAGATCAACCGGCAGGCTGCAGAACGGTACGTAGGATGGCAAACGAAAGCACATATTTAACACAATGAAAAAGATACATCTATTCATCATGGCAGCAATGACTTTAGTTGGCGTTAGTTGCCAAAAAGCAGAAGAAGGAAAGGCTCCCATCACGAAGCCGCAGATCACGATCGAAGGCGGACGTCTGACGCCGGAAGGACTCTGGGCGATGGGTCGAATCGGTAGTGTAAAGAGCGATATCGAGACAGGTTTGCTTGCGTATACGGTCAGTTACTACAGCGTAGAAGAGAACCGCTCTACGACCTGGATTCGCATATGCAATCCGTTTGAGGACATGAAGGTGTGCGACGAGTTCGTGGGATCGGAGCCGGCATGGTTCGGGTGCAGCGGATGGCTCGCATACATTCGTGGCGGACAGCTCTACCTGCGTCGGGACAACGATGAGATCAAGGTAGAAGGCGCAGAGGATGTAGAGGGTTTCCTACTCTCCCCTATGCGTGACAAGGTCATCCTTATCAAGCAGGTGAAGACCGTTCAAACCACCGCGGACAAATACCCCGACCTGCCTTTGGCGACCGGTCATATGCACGAGGATCTTATGTACAAACATTGGGACGAATGGACCGAGACCGCTCCGCAGCCGTTTGTGTGCAACTTGGAGATCACCTATCACGGCGAGGGCGAACGCATCAAGACGGCGAAGATCGGAGAGCAGGTCAATATCCTCGAAGGTACCGCTTTTGAGAGCCCGATGAAGCCATTCGGCGGTATCGAGCAGTTGGCATGGAATCCGAATAATGAGGAGATCGCCTATACCTGCCGCAAGAAGACCGGCCTCGAATATGCCGTTTCGACCAACAGCGATATCTACCTCTATGACCTGCAGACCGGTCGCAGCAAGAACATGACGGAAGATAACAAGGGCTATGACACGAACCCGAGTTATTCGCCGGACGGCAAATGGATCGCTTGGCAGTCGATGGCGCGGGACGGATACGAGAGCGATGAGAACCGCTTGATGGCGATGAACTTAGAGACCGGCGAGAAACGATTCCTGAGCCGGATCATGGACACGAACGTCGATGAGTACGCATGGTTGGACGACACGAGTCTGGTCTTCACCGCGTGCTGGCATGCAACCGTACAGCTCTATAAAGTGGATCTGAACGGCTGGACGACCAAGTTGACAGACGGTCAGCACGATTTAGGTTTGGGCGATGTATGCGACCACTATGTGTATATCCTGGGTCACTCGATGCGACAGGCGAATGAGATTTACTGCGTGGACCTCAACGAGACGCCAAATACCCCCGACGGTTTTTTGAGTCTGCAACAAATGACGCATGAAAATGATAATATCTACGATCAGATCGAGCGATCGACCGTGGTTCCGAGATGGCAGAAGACAACGGACGGCAAGGACATGCTGACATGGATCATCTACCCGCCGCATTTCGATCCGAACAAGAAATACCCGACGATCCTCTATTGCGAGGGCGGTCCGCAGAGTCCGGTGAGCCAGTTCTGGTCGTTCCGCTGGAACTTCATGATGATGTCTGCCGGCGATTATATCATTGTAGCGCCGAACCGCCGCGGTCTGCCGGGCTTCGGCATGGCATGGAACGAAGAGATCAGCGGTGACTACAGCGGACAATGTATGAAGGATTATTTCACCGCCATCGATGAGTTCTGCAACGAGCCCTACGTGGACAAAGACCACTTAGGCTGCGTGGGTGCATCCTTCGGCGGATTCAGCGTCTATTGGATCGCTGGTCATCATGACGGTCGCTTCAAAGCGTTCATCGCCCATGACGGCATCTTCAACCTCGAGATGCAGTACCTCGAGACCGAAGAGAAATGGTTCGCCAACTGGGACATGGGCGGCGCGTACTGGGAGAAAGACAATGTGATCGCGCAACGCACGTTTGCCAATAGCCCGCATAAGTTCGTCGATAAATGGGACACGCCGATCCTTTGTATCCACGGCGAGAAAGACTATCGTATCTTAGCCAACCAGGCGATGGCCGCTTTCGATGCCGCCAAGATGCGCGGTGTACCGGCTGAGTTGCTCATCTTCCCCGACGAGAATCACTGGGTACTCAAACCGCAGAACGGCATCCTCTGGCAACGCGAGTTCCGCGGATGGCTCGACAGATGGCTGAAAGATTAACATTAGCTGTTAGCCGTTAGCCATTAGCTAATAGCCAATAGCCAAAAGCTAAAGTTATGAAATACTCTTATGAATACGAGATTAAATACCAGGAGGTGGACGGGCAGAAGAAACTGCGCTTGTTCAACCTTGAGAACTACTTGCTGGAAACCGCAGGCTATGTGGCGGATGAGTTAGGGTTCGGCATACGCGTGCTGCACCCGAGAGGACTGACGTGGATCCTGACGCGCCTGTCGATCGAGATGTACGAACTGCCAACACATTGCGATAAGGTGCGGTTCGAGACATGGATTGAGTCCAATGCACACATGCTCAGTACCCGTGATTTTCGGATCTATGCGGGCGACCGTCTCATCGGGCAATGCAAGAGCGTGTGGGCGATATTGGATCTCCAGAAACGCGAGATCGTGAACTATTTCGACGATCCGATCTTCGAGGGCTGCGTGGACGGCGAGGTACTGGATATGCCGCGTGTACGGATGACGACCATCCCTGAACCGACAGGATCGGTGCCGCACAAGATCGTCTATTCGGACATCGATTATAACGGACATTGCAACAGCTGCCGGTACCTGCAGGCGATGACGGACGCTTTCCTACCCGACTACTACGGCAAGAAAGTGCGACTCGACATCAATTACAGCAAGGAAGCGATGCTGGGCGAAGAGTTAATGACGCACTATCTCGTCACAGAAGACGGCGTACAGTACCAGCAGAAGAACCAAAACGGCGAGACGAGTTGCTCAGCAAAGATCACGATTGATAATTGATGATTGATTATTGATAATTGATTATTATGGAAATACAGGAGAGTACAACCTTATTGAAGCGACCGACGGAGTTGGAATGTGACGTGGTGCGCTTTCAGAATCAGAAAGATAAATGGATCGCGTTTGTCGGTCTGAAGGACGGACGGCCGTATGAGATCTTCACGGGTCTGGCAGACGACGAGATGGGCATCGCCTTACCCAAGAGCGTGACCAAAGGGAAGATCATCAAAGTCGTACGCGAAGACGGAAGCAAGCGCTATGATTTTCAGTTTGTCAACACACGCGGCTTCAAGACAACGGTAGAAGGACTGAGTTATAAGTTCGACCGTGAGTTCTGGAACTATGCCCGTCTCATCTCCGGCGTCCTCCGTTACGGCATGCCGATCGATCAAGTCGTACACATGATCAGCGGTCTGGAGATGGACAATGACTCGATCAATAACTGGACCACCGGTGTCGCACGCGTATTAAAACGGTACATCCCCGGTATAGAAGATGAGGGATTAGAGATTAGTGATTAGAGATAGAAAAAGCCGGCGAGTACCGGCTTTTTTTACTTTTCTGCAATAAATCGTGTCTCGAGCATGCCGAGGGACTGATTTTCCACTACTTTGATGCCGTACTTACGGCGCCATGTACTGGCAAGCGACTTCCACCATCCGCGCGTGACGTACGCGTATATATAAGGATGTAGATGAAGTTGCAATCCTCGTCCGTGTTGTTCTACCTCTTTTTCTATCTGCTCGACGATCTGGTCGGTGAAGAGGATAGACGATTGGATCTTTCCTTTTCCTCCGCATGTCGGGCATACTTCTTCCACCTGCATCTCCACCGCCGGGCGAACGCGCTGGCGCGTGATCTGCATCAGACCGAACTTACTGAGCGGCAACACATTATGTTTGGCGCGATCGCGGTCCATCAGTTTGCGTACATACTCGTACAACTCCTGCTGATGGTTCTTGTCATCCATGTCGATGAAATCGACGATGATGATACCGCCTATATCACGCAGACGAAGTTGGTGTACCAACTCGTCCGCCGCCAGCATGTTGAACTGGAAGGCATTTTGCTCTTGGTCCTCGAATAGTTTCTTACTGCCTGAATTGACATCTATGGAGAACAGGGCTTCGGTTTTGTCAATGATGAGGTAGCCCCCATGCTTGAAACCGACCGTTCTGCCGAGTCCCGTTTTCATCTGACGGGTAATGTCGAAATGGTCAAAAATAGGCTGCGTGTCCTTGTAGAGTTTGACGATCTTCGCGCTCTCGGGAGCAATGAGTTGCAGATAATGACGTACTTCTTCGTAGATCTCCTTGTCATTGATCTGGATAGATGTGAAATCCGGACTGAGGACGTCCCGGATGATTCCGATCGTACGCCCCATCTCTTCGCTCACGAGGCTGACGGGCTCTTTGGTCTGGAGCGACTTGATAGTCTGCGTCCAGCGATCGAGCAAAAGCCGTAACTCGTTGTCCAACTCAGCGGCACGTTTGTCTTCCGCGACCGTGCGGATGATGATCCCGAAGCCCGCAGGCTTGATGGAGAGCATCAGTTGTTTCAGACGCTGGCGTTCCGCCTCGCGTTTAATCTTCTGCGAAACCATGACACCGTCGGAGAAGGGGATGAGGACGATGTTACGTCCGGCGATAGAGATCTCGGCCGTGAGTCGAGGCCCTTTCGTGTTGATCGGTTCTTTGGAAACCTGCACCAAGATCGGGTCACCCACCTTAAGCACCTCTGCTATCTGTCCTTCTTTTCCTACTTCGGGCTGGCGAGGCGTCTTCGTAAGAATAGGAAGGCGTCGTTTGTCCGAAACGGCTCTGATTACATACGTGTTCAGCGTTCGAAACTGAGAACCTAAATCCAAATAGTGCAGAAAAGCTTCTTTTTCGTGTCCTACATCCACAAAAACCGCATTCAGCGCCGGCATCACTTTCTTGACCCTACCGTAATAGATGTTTCCTACCGAGAAATTGTCTTGGTCCCGTTTCTCACGAGCCACCTCCTGCAGGCGGTCATCTTCTGTCAGCGCGATCGCGATCTCCTGGGGCTGTACGTCCACAATGAGTTCGCTTTTCATACTTGTGTTGAGTTTTGTAATAAAAATAAAAGCCTTGTGGCAACTTGCCTACACTTAGGACAAGTTAGCGCCACAAAGCTAAATAGCATCGTCAATTACTTATGCTTATGACGATTCTTGCGCAGGCGTTTTTTACGCTTGTGCGTAGACATCTTATGTCTCTTATGCTTCTTTCCGTTTGGCATAATAGTGATAATTAAAAATGTTGATTATTGAAATGAATTATTTTGCTTTTACTTTGTAAACAGCCTCTTTGAACTCTGCGCCGGCTTTGAAAGCAGGAATGCTGTGTTCCGGAACGTTTACGGATTCTTTGGCACGGATGTTACGAGCTACCTTGGCAGCACGTTTTTTGAGGATGAAGCTACCGAAACCGCGGAGATATACGTTCTCACCCTTGGTCAGGCTGTCCTTCAGCTCATCGATAAAACTCTCTACGATCACGGTGATCGTACGCTTGTCATAGCCGGTACTGATGGCTATTTCGTTAACTAAGTCAGCTTTTGTCATATTATTTGTAATTAAGTATTTTTTATGTTAAAAATCAAAAAAGCGTGCAAAGTTACTATAAATAAATGAAATATGAAAATTTTTCGGCAAAAAAATTGCAAATTTGTGCATTTTTTTCTAATTTTGCACCGAAAATGGACAATTTATACCGTCATTTATATCATTGGTACGAGATTAACCACCGAATTTTGCCTTGGCGCGAGACGGAGGATCCGTACGCTATCTGGCTAAGTGAAATCATCTTACAGCAGACCCGTGTCGCGCAAGGCATGGCGTATTACATGCGTTTTATCGCTCGTTGGCCTCGAGTCGAAGATCTGGCTGCCGCCGATGAAGCGGAGGTGCTGCGCGAGTGGCAAGGACTCGGCTATTATTCCCGTGCACGGAATCTGCATAAAGCGGCGAAGCAAATAGTCGAACAATGTACAATGAACAATGTACAATGTACAAAGGGATCTACTATCTGTTTTCCTAAAACTTTTGAGGAGATTCGGGCGCTACCGGGCGTAGGGGATTATACCGCAGGGGCGATCGCGAGTTTTGCGTATAACATGCCCTACCCGGCTGTGGACGGAAACGTCTATCGCGTCGTAGCACGCCTGTTGGACATCGACGAAGCGTTTGATACCTCTGCCGGTAAAAAACTGTTTCGTAAGAAGATAGAGGAACTCCTGGACCGCGAGAACCCGCGACTCTTCAACTCTGCCATCATGGAGTTCGGTGCGCTGCATTGTACGCCGGTCTTAGGCGACGCCTGCCTCAGTTGTCCGCTGCAAGAATGCTGTCTGGGCTATGCCCACGGTACCGCCGAACTGCTGCCCGTTCGCAAACCCAGACCGAAAGTACGTGACCGATGGTTTACGTATCATATTTATCTTTGCGGCGATGAGACCTTAATCCGTCGGCGGGAAGAGAAGGATATCTGGTATCACTTGTACGAATTCCCGTGCACAGAAGGTCAAACGGACGACAAATATCCCTTTACCCACATTCTCTCGCATCAGAAGATTCACGCGCGGTTTATGGTACATCGCGTACAAAAAATGCCGGAGATACCCGGCACGATTTGCATCCCTTGGGAGGATCTTAATGCGTATGCGCTTTCTCGATTAACGCTGAGAGCGCTTGATACACTTCCGCATAAGGCGTAGATTGCAGAATCTCCAGATGGTGATTCATGACCGCATGGTCGGCTCGTTGGGCCGGTCCCGTTTGGGCGTCTGCCGGCCTCATCACATGCATCTTCGCGGCTGTGTTATCGATCAAGGGCAACAAAGCCTCGAAGGGGATCGAAGTATCTTTGAGCACCTCTTCCGCCATGCGGTACATGAGGTTGGTGAAGTTATTGGCAAAGATTCCGGCTATATGCAGGCGTTCACGATCGTGCTGGTTCGCCTCGTAGATCCGACTTGTCAGACATTGCGCCAGACTATAGATAGCAGCGATATCGTCGATGTTATGCCCCTCGATGAAACACGGGATAGTGGACCAGTCGTCGATCAGTTTTTCCCTACTGAAACTCTGGAAGAAATACAAGATGCCCGAATGCGGTTTATCCTCTCCGAAAACCGTGATCGGCATCGAACCCGAGGTGTGGAGATGCAGCGCTTTCGGTGCATTCACTTTCGACACGACCTCGGCAAGCGCGTTATCTGCGATGGTGTATATATATACATCTGCCTGTGGCAGATCGGCTGTTGGCTCTTGGCTATTAGCCGTTAGCGGGCGAGCATGGACGAGTTCCGCGCGTATTCCTTTTAATTGTAAGCCGTGATGCAGGTTCGTGCCCACACTGCCGGCACCTATGATCGCTATTCTCATTTCGCGTACTCCTTATAGAATTCCGTAACAGCCACGATGCCTTTTTCCCATACCTCGAGATCCATCGACTCGTTAGGCGAGTGGATGGCGTTCTGCTCCAGACCAAAGCCCATGAGGATAGTTTTGCACCCCAAGATCTGTTCGAAAGCCGAGATGATAGGTATCGAACCTCCGCGACGAGCCGCCAAGGGTCGTTTGCCGAAAGCGATCTCAAACCCCTTCTCGGCCGCCTTATAAGCCGGAATATCAATCGGGCAGACATAGCCTTGACCTCCGTGCATAGGAGTGACTTTTACGCGTACTCCCTTGGGCGCGATAGATGCGATATAATCGATGAACGCCTGCGAGATCTTCGCATGGTCTTGGTTAGCTACCAAGCGGCAGGAAACTTTCGCGAATGCCTTACTCGGCAGTACCGTTTTGGAGCCCTCTCCGGTATAGCCTCCCCATATGCCGCAGATGTCAAAAGACGGGCGACAAGAGTTACGTTCGAGCGTCGAATACCCGACTTCTCCGAACACGTCATCGACGTCAATCGCCTTGTTGTATTTTTCCTGCGAAAAAGGTATCTGTGCGATCATTTCGCGTTCTGCTTGCGGAATAGGCAGTACATCATCGTAAAAATGTGGTATTGTGATCCTTCCGTCCTTATCGACAACCTGCGAAAGCATCTCACAAAGGGCATTGATCGGGTTCTTCACAGCGCCGCCAAAATGTCCTGAATGGAGGTCTCTATTCGGACCGTCCACTTCGATCTCCCAGTATGCCAAACCGCGGAGTCCGGTAGTGATCGACGGCGTCTCTTTTCCGATCATCGAAGTGTCGGAGACGAGGATGATATCTGCCTTGAGCAACTCTTTATGATCCTCCAGGAATGCCTCCAAAGACGGCGAACCGATCTCTTCTTCGCCCTCGAAGATAAACTTCACGTTACAAGCCATCAAACCCTCATGCACAAGGTACTCAAACGCCTTCGCCTGGATCATCGCCTGGCCATTGTCATCATCTGCTCCACGGGCATAGAGTCGTCCGTCACGGATCTCCGGCTCCCACGGGTTCGATTTCCATAGATCCAGCGGCTCTACCGGCATCACGTCGTAGTGAGCATAGACCAGCACCGTTGGTGCTTGTTGGCCATTAGCTCTTAGCTGTTGGCTGTTGGCTTTATACTCCGCATACACAAAGGGATTTCCTTTGGATGGCAGGACTTCGGCCTTCTGGCAGCCGGCTGCAAGCAGCAGCTCTTTCCACCGCCCGGCGCATTTCAGCATATCGGCTTTATGCTCCGCCTGGCAACTCACACTTGGAATCCGAATGAGGCTCGCCCACTCTTCCATAAACCGCTCACGATGAGCGTTGATATACGATTGAATATCCATGATTATTGATTTTGCGCTGCAAAATTACACAAAAAAAATGATATCTGCAAATTTATTTGCAAAAAAGTAAAAAAAATGGCTTATTTTTGGTAGAAATATGACAAAAAGTATATATATACATAGTATATATATAGTAAATGTTGTAATTTTGGCATTTTTGGGGTTTTATCTTATGGGTATCTTATGGGAATGGTATGGGAATCCTATGGTGCGTGTAGCATGGCGATAGGAAAATGATAGCAAAATGCACCACTCAGCAGACGATGGTAATTTCAAAAAAAATGTAGAAAAAACACGCGCGGGCTTGCGTATGTCAAAAAAAAGTAGTACCTTTGCGCCCGATTTTATTTTGCGGAAGTATGCGCGTGCGTATAAAAATAGTGTTCATGATGCTCCTGTGCTGCTTTTTAGCGGTACGGGCAGAGGACAGTATACCGCAAGATACAGAATTAAGAATTAAGAATTCAGAATTCAGAACTCAGGATTCAGATAGTCTATCGACGGACTCGGTTACGGGTTACGGGTTACCGGTTATGGGAGATAGTCTGATGACAGATAGTCTGGCGTTGGATAGTGTAATGACGGATAGTATTCCGCAGGATACGTTAGAGGTTTTGGAGGTGATGCCGCAGAAGAAGAGCGATCTGAAGGCGCCGGTACATTACCAGGCGAGCGACTCGATGATCATGATGGGGAACGGTACAGCGTACCTGCACGGTAAGGGTGAACTCAAATACGAGACGATGGAGCTGACCTCAGATTTTATCCGCATGAACATCGACAGCAGCTTGATCTACGCGCATGGCGTATGGGACACGCTTGACTTTGAATGGAAAGGCAAACCGGTCTTCAAGGACGGTAAGGACAGTTACGAGACGAACGAGATCACCTATAACATCAAGACGCAGAAAGGTTTCATCCGTCATGTGGTGACGCAGCAGGGCGAAGGCTATATCATCGCCGACAAGACCAAAAAACTGCAGGGCAACGAGATGATGTTGGGTGGCGGACAGTACACGACTTGCGATAACCACGAGCATCCGCATTTCTACCTCAAGATGACCAAAGCGAAAGTGAAACCGGGCGAGTACATCGCCGCCGGTCCTTCGTACATGGTGGTCGGCGACGTGCCCCTACCCTTGGCCATCCCGTTCGGTTTCTTCCCCTTCACCAACTCCTACTCGTCCGGTATCATCATGCCTACCTTCGGCGACGACTACAGTCGAGGCTTGTATCTGAGCAATTTCGGATACTATTTCGCGCTGTGTGACTACATGGATTTGGAGTTGACCGGCGATATCTATTCGAAAGGAACATGGGCGGTACGAGCTCGATCGAAATATATATGGCGGTACCATTTCTCGGGAAACCTGAATATCAACTACCGTAACGACGTGACGAGTGAGAAAGGTCTGCCGGACTACAGCGCACGCAAGAACTTCAGCGTACAATGGACCCACTCCCAAGACGCCAAAGCGAATCCGTACAACACCTTCTCCGCGTCCGTCAATTTTGCGACGAGCGGTTATAACCGAAGCAATATCAACAGTTATTACAATCCGAACTTATACTCCGAGAACACGAAGAGCAGTAGCATCAGCTACCAACAGCGTTTCCCGGACAGCCCGTGGAGTTTGAGTCTGAGTGCCAACTTGACCCAACGTACGAGCGACTCGACCATCAGCCTCACGGCACCGCAGTTGACAGTCAACATGTCGAGCCAGTATCCGTTCAAGTTATGGCGGCAGGCGACGCTCAAACGCAAAGGGCAAGTGGGCGGCAAGGAAAAATGGTACGAGAAGATCAGTATGAGTTATGCCATGAACGGACAGATCAAGACCAACAGCATGAAAGAGAAAGATTTCGTGCATTCGAATTTCTTCCGCGACTGGCAAACGGGTATCAGTCATAACTTGCCGATCAGGGCCAATTTCATGCTCTTCAAATACCTGTCCGTCACGCCGGCTATCGGTTTGCGCGACAAGATGTATTTCTCCCGCATCGACCAGATGTACGACACGATCGGGCAACAACTCGTGCGCGATACCACGATCGGTTTCTACAACGTGTTCGATTTTGACGTGAGTCTGAGCATGAGCACGAAGATATACGGATTCTATACGCCGCTCAAGAAACTCTTCCCGAACAGCAAAGTGGAGAAATTCCGCCATGTGATCACGCCGCACCTCAGCATCAGTTATCACCCTGATTTTGAGGACGAGTTCTGGGGTTATTACGGTCATTATGACCAGCCGGCTTACTATCGCGACTCCTTGGATGCGTCGGGCAGACGTGTGCCGACTGGCGAATCCGTTCGGCAGACCTATTCGCGGTTCGCGAACAGTCCGTACGGCAATGCGCCACGAGGGACGTCCGCGACCCTCAGTTTTGGTGTGGCGAACAACTTGGAGATGAAGATCGTCAACAAGGATGACACGACGGGAAAGAACCCCTACAAGGTCGTCAGTTTGATTGATAACTTTTCTGTCGACGGAGGCTATAACTTCGCTGCCGACTCGATGAACTGGAACTTGTTCACGGTCAATCTGCGTCTCAAGTTCCCGAAACTGAACAACTACAGCATCAACATGTCCACGCGACTCGATCCGTACATGTATGAACTGAATGCGCTGGGCAATCCCGTGCGTACGAACAAGCAGTACTGGCATAACGGACGTTTCCCGCACTGGGACGGTTTCAATTGGAACTTCAGTTACACTATCTCCAACCAGACCATCAAAAAATGGAAGGATGCGGCAGCCAAGCGACGCGGCGAGAAAGTGAATAGTTCGCCTGAAACGGAGGAAGAGAATTACGACATGAACGCGATTGAGAAAGACGGCGAAGGCATGGATACCAACGGTAAGTTGAATAACAACAAGAAAGAAGAAGAGGTCGATGACGGCTATATCCGAACAGATTTCCCGTGGAGCGTGTCGATCAACTACTCTTTGGCATACTACAACAGCAGCGAGTTTGACTACCAGAAGATGGTCTATAAGATGAAATGGCGTAACTCGCTATCGCTCAACGGTAGTCTCGGTCTGGGACAAGGATGGAAAGTGAGCGCGAACATGACCTACAACTTCGACTACAAGAAAGTGACGAGCTGTACGTTCAATATCAGCCGTGACCTGCACTGCTGGAACATGACCGCCAGCATCAACCCGATCGGTCCGTTCAAGAGTTATACCTTCCATATCGGTATTAACGCATCCATCTTGAGCGACCTCAAATACGATAAAAACAGTAATGAAAGCACCAACTCGCGCGTGAACTGGTGGTAGCGCTTGCGCTAATACATAAATTGATAGATATGATAGAGAATTTAAAAGTAGTGAGTGCAACGTATGAGTTGTACATCAAGGATGAGAACAGCAACGAAGAACTCATGGAGAAAGCGACGGAGGAAGCTCCGTTAGTATGGTGCCAAGGCGAAGGCATGATGCTGCCGGCTTTTGAGGCGCAGATGGCAGGCAAGAACGTCGGCGACCATTTCGATTTCGTGCTGGCAGCCAAAGACGCCTACGGCGAGTACATTCAAGAGGGCCTCATGGACCTGCCGAAGAAAATGTTCTTCAACGGCGACGGCGAGTTTGATGAGGAGCGCGTGTATGTAGGCGCTATCGTGCCGATGAACACGGTGGACGGACAGATCGTCAAGGCGCAGGTTTGCGAGGTCACCGACGACCAAGTGACGATTGATCTCAACCATCCCTACGCCGGAGAGGACCTGCATTTTACAGGTACGATCCTCGATATCCGTGACGTGACGGAAGGTGAGTTAAAAGCAATACGAAACCCGCATCACTGCGGCAAATGTCATGGCAATTGCGATGACTGCAACAGCGGATGCGGAGGTTGTAATTAATAATTAATAATTAAAATTTAAATTCTATGGCGAATATTGTGGCTATAGTGGGTCGTCCCAATGTTGGGAAATCGACTCTTTTTAACCGCTTGACGGGCACACGTCGGGCAATAGTGAATAACACGGCGGGTACAACCCGTGACCGTCAGTACGGCAAAGCCGAATGGTGCGGTCGTGAGTTCTCCGTGATCGACACCGGAGGATGGGTCGTGAACAGCGACGACACCTTCGAGTCCGAGATCAACCGTCAGGTGGACCTCGCGATCCGTGAGTCGGACGTAGTGCTGCTCGTCGTCGATGTGAACGAAGGGGTCACGCAGTTCGACACGGAGGTAGCGCATCTGTTGCGTCAGGCGAAGAAACCGACCATCCTCTGCGTCAACAAAGTGGATACGTTCGAGAACCAGTACGGTGCGGCGGAGTTTTATAAACTCGGTCTGGGTGAACCGTTCATCGTGTCCGCCGAGAACGGACTCGGTACAGGTGATCTGTTAGACGAAGTGGTAGGCCGTTTCCGAAAGGAAGATGACAGCGACGAGGAACTCGAAGAGTTACCGCGTTTTGCAATCGTCGGTCGTCCGAATGCCGGTAAGTCGTCCATCCTGAACGCTTTCATCGGCGAGGAGCGCACGATCGTGACCGATATCCCGGGTACCACACGCGACTCGATCTATACGCGGTACAATAAGTTCGGCAAGGATTTTTACCTCGTCGATACAGCCGGTATCCGTAAGAAAGCGAAAGTGACGGAAGACCTCGAGTACTATTCTGTAGTACGCTCTATCCGTGCGATCGAGAACAGCGATGTCTGTATCTTGATGATCGACGCGACACGCGGCATCGAGGCGCAGGACCTCAATATCTACTCACTCATTCAGAAGAACAAGAAAGGTTTGGTCGTTTGTATCAACAAGTGGGATTTGATCGAAAGCAAGACGAACGCGGACATCAAGGCATATGAAGCTGCTATTCGCGAACGCATTGCACCCTTCACCGATTTCCCGATCATCTTCACTAGTGCGCTCACCAAGCAGCGTATCTTCAAGGTAGTGGAGACGGCGATTCACGTGTACGAGAACAAGAACAAGAAAGTGCCGACCGCGCAGTTGAACGAGAAATTCCTGCCGCTGATCGAGAACTATCCGCCACCCGCTTGGAAAGGCAAGTACATCAAGATCAAGTATTGTACCCAGTTACCGAACACGCAGATCCCGACCTTTGTGTTCTTTGCCAACCTGCCACAGTACGTCAAAGAACCGTACCGCCGCTTCTTGGAAAACAAGTTACGTGAATGGTGGGACTTTACCGGAACGCCGGTACAGTTATTTATCCGGGCGAAATAACTTTGGCTATTAGCTATTAGCTGTTGGCTATTGGCATTTTTTAAGAAAAAATTGCATAATTGCATTTTTATTTGCATATATGCAAAAAAAGTTGTATCTTTGCACGCCGGTTTAGAACCGGAGCAAGATATCCATTCGGCGAGTAGGGTAAAATGAAAATTATCGGTTTTGTATATCATAACGGAGCGACCGAAATGGTGCTCAAAGGCGACAGTTGTCTGCTCAACGGACGCAAGCCGTTCTTCATTCCCGATTGGTGCCAAGAGATAGGTGTCACGCCTTGTATTATCCTGCGAGTGAGCCGTTTGGGCAAGGAGATAGCGCTTAAGTTTGCATATCGTTACTACGACGCGATCGCACCCGGTCAGGATTTTGTTGCCTTGGATATCCTACATGCCGCAGAACAAGCGGGTAAGCCGTGGACGAAGGCATTGGCTTTCGACTATTCGCTGGCAATTGGTGAGTGGGTAAGCAATGATGAAATGAGCGCAACAAAGTTGCTCAATGATGAATTGATTATTTCGCCCGAAGAAGCGATCGCAGAGGCAAGCAAAGTGATGACCATCCGGCAAGGCGATCTGATCTATATCCAAGCGAAACAGGCTCCGAAGCCCGTACAACGAGAACAAGTCATCACGACCGTCATAGACGGAGAAGAAAAATTGTACTGTAAGATTAAATGAGAAAACTGATATTTATACTGCTCATCCTATTGAGCCTGCCGATGATGGCGGGCATTCACTCGTACGCCGACCAATCGGTTTTAGCGAGCGGTAAATGGGTGAAGATCCGCGTGAGCGAGACCGGTGTATGCCGCATGAGTTTCGATGAACTGAGTGCAGCGGGTCTGACGCCGAGTCAGGTGCGTGTCTTCGGCTACGGCGGTGCACAGAAAGAGCAGAATTTCAGCAAACGCAATATCGATGACCTGCCGCAGGTACCGGTCTATGTCGGCGACAATTACATTCTCTTCTACGTGCAGGGTCCGATCAGTTGGATCTATAACACGACCACCGGTCGTTTCGCGCACACACGTAATACCTATTCGAATTACGGCTACTATTTCCTGACGGATAACGTAGGTTCGCCGTTAGCGCCTACGGAAGGAGCGGCTGTCAGCGGTACGCCGACGGACGAGAGCTCTTTCGTCTATCATATGGTGCAGGACAAAGACTCGGTCAACCTCGTCGATCGTTCGGGCGTGTCCGGCGGTGGACGTACGTTCTACGGCGAGCAGTTCACGGCGAACCAGACCCGTTCGTTCTCGTTCGCGACCCCGAATGCGATCACGACCGAGAAGAGTCGTATCTATGTCGATGTAGCGGCTAACGCGCCGGTAGAGTCGTATTTCTCAGCGACCCTCAACGGCGGTACGTCCAAGAGCGTGTTCCTTGCTGCCATCCCCGATCATTATACCTTTGGTGTCACGGGAACGATTGACATCAGCAGCACCTCGGCGGCTTCGGCACAGACGATCAAACTGCAACTTCAGAACAGCAATGCCAGTGCTTTAGGCTGGCTCAATTATATCGAACTGACGACGCCTGCTGCGCTGCAGATGAACGGCGACTACATGGGCATCCGTTCGCTCACCAACCGCGGTACTGCGACACCGGTTCGTTTCCACCTCACGGGCGCCAATGCCAACACCCAAGTATGGGACGTGACCAATCTGGATGCGATCCAGAAGATGCCGCTCACGCTTAGCGGCAACGAGGCGACATGGGTCGGTTCGCAGAAAGACGGCGTACATGAGTATATAGCGGTCAACACCAAGGGTTCGTCCTTCGTGCATGCGACCGTCGAGGGCTCGATCAACAATCAGAATCTGCATAGCCTAAGCAATATCGACTACATCATCATCTGTCCCGATGGCTATCAGTCTTACGCGACCGAGTTGGCGCAGGCGCACCAAGCCAAGCAGGCCATCACATGGAAAGTGGTCACGGACCAGCAGGTCTATAATGAGTTCTCTTCCGGCACGCCGGACGCATGCGCGTACCGCTGGCTGATGAAGATGCTCTACGACCGTGCGAACAAAGGCATCGGCAACAAACCGCGTTGGCTGCTACTCTTCGGTCACGGTTCGTTTGACAACAGAAACATATGCCAGACGCAGTACGGCACAACCACTTCGGGCACCAAACTGCTGCTGACCTATCAGGCGGCGAACTCGGTCAATGAGGTCAACGCCTACGCCTCGGATGATTTCTTCGGCTGGCTCGATGATAATGAGGGTGCTACCGACCGGTACGCCAAAATGGATATCGGCGTTGGTCGTCTGCCGGTCGAGAGCGAAGAGGAAGCGCGCACCACGGTGGATAAACTGATCGCTTACATGCAGAACGATCAGACGGGCAAATGGAAGAACCAACTCATGTTCCTTGCCGACGACGGCGAGAACGGCATGCATACGGAGACGGCGGAACAGAGTGCCGAACTGGTACGCACAAAGAACCCCGATTTTGTGGTGCATAAGGTCTTCCTGGACGCCTATCCGCAGGAGGTGAACGCCAGCGGTGAGAGTTATCCTTTGGCGAAGAACAAAGTGACGAACATGCTCAAGAGCGGCGTCCTTCTCTTCGACTACTCCGGTCATGGTGGTTACAACGCCATCACCAGCGAGTCCATCCTCAATCAGAAAGATATCGAGCAGATGAGCAATAAGAACCAGGCCTTCTGGATCTTCGTCACCTGTAACTTCGCGCAATGCGACGGAGGCAGACGCTGTGCAGCCGAATCGGCGGTACTCAATCCGCGTGGTGCGGCTATCGGCATCCTGTCTGCAACGCGTACGGTCTATGCCGATCGGAACACTGCCCTCAACCGTGCTGTCTGCGACACCCTCTTCGGGCACGCGAACGCGTTCCATTATGACATGACCATAGGTGAGGCGGTGGCACTAGGCAAGAACAAACTCAGTGACGAGAACCGCTTGGCGTATGTACTCTTGGGCGATCCGGCTCTGCGGCTCAACTACCCGACGGACTATCAAGTGCAGACGCTCACGCAGATGGATACGCTCAATGCGCTGAGCGTGCAGCAGGTGGACGGACAGATCATCGACGAGGACAGTATGATCGTCAGCGATTTCAACGGTACGGTGGATATCACCGTCTATGACAAGATGCAGTCGATCCCGACACGCGACAATGACAATGCAGGCGGTGATCCCAAAGTGGTGGCGTATAACGACTACCCCAATACCCTCTTCACCGGCAGCACAAGCGTCAAGAACGGACTCTTCTCCTACACCTTCATGGTGCCCAAGGACATCCGCTATAACTACGGCAACGGACGTATCGTCTATTATGCACACGATGACGTATTCAATCAAGATGCCGTCGGCCATTTCGAGCAGTTCATCATCGGCGGTTCAGGTTCGACCGTCTTCGTGGATGAAGAGGGACCGGAGATGACAATCTATCTGAACGTACCGAGTTTCAAGGACGGTGACCGCACCTACGCGACCCCGCGTTTCTTCGCCGAACTAAATGACCCGCATGGTATCAACACAGCCGGCGCAGGTATCGGTCATGACCTGCTGCTCGTGGTGGATGACGACCCCAAACAGACTTACACGCTCAATGAGTATTTCACTTCACAGAGCAACAGCTATCAGGCAGGACTCGTCAGTTATCTGATGGAAGCCTTGCCGGACGGCCCGCATAGCCTGACCTTCCGCGCATGGGACCTGCTCAATAACAGTACGACCAAGGGGCTCAACTTCATCGTAGATGGCAGCATGGATCCGTCCATCACGTCTGTCACTACCTACCCCAACCCCGTCCAGAGTTCCGGCATCCTGAATATGCTTGTGCAATATGACCAGCCGGACGAACTGCTCCAAACGGAGATCTACCTCTTTAACTTGAACGGACAGATGGTTTATAGCCATCAGCAAGAGAACCCGGACGAAGTAGCCATCAACATGGGTGCTTTGGGACTCCAACCGGGCATATATATGTATAACGTACGAATCAAAACCGAATCGAGCAAATACAGCATGATGTCGGGCAAAATTATCGTGACTAAATAGCCTATGAAACATATCGCTTGAAGAATTTCCTAAAACTCAGAATATTCAGAATACTCTGAATACTCCGAATACTCAGAATAATAACTAAAACAACAATAACACACAATGAAAAAATTCGTAATTTCTTTAGCAGTCTTGTGCTGCGCTGTGACGATGAGTGCGCAGGTGTCTGATGAGATGAACCCGCTGATCACGTCGATGCCGTCCTTGTCTATCGCGCCGGATGCACGTGCAGCCGGTCTCGGTGACGTCGGTGTTGCTACCGAAGCAGATTTTAACTCGCAGTACTGGAACCCTGCCAAGTACGCGTACATGTACACCAACGGTGGTATCACCGCCAACTACACCCCTTGGCTCCGCAAACTGGTCAGCGACATCGATCTCGCTTACCTCGCCGGTTTCTATAACTTCGGTGACCTCGCCGGTGGTATCGGTGCCAGCTTCACCTATTTCTCGATGGGTGATGTAGCCCTGACGGATGCCAACGGCAAGACCATTCAGGACGTTCGTCCGAACGAGTGGGCACTCGACCTCAGTTATTTCCGTAAACTGCATGAGTATGTCTCCATGTCGGTCGCTGTTCGTTTTCTCTATTCGGACTTGAACAACGGTTATAACAGTTCGCTCGGCGGTAACAGCGGTGAGATGCATGCAGCATGGACGATGGCTGCAGACATCGCTTTGTACTACAAGCAGCCGATCGAGTTGCCGATGGGTACCAGTAACCTGTCTCTCGGTTTCAGTCTGAAGAACCTTGGTGGTAAGATGACATACGACAGCATCACCAGCAACTTCATCCCGACGAGCATGAATATCGGTGTAGGCTATGAGTTACCGCTCAACAAGTATAACTTCCTGACCTTCAACCTCGAGGCGAACAAACAACTCGTTCCGAGTCGTCTGTCTAAGTTCGCTGATCAACCGAACGGCAAGTACAGCCAGGATGCTTATTCTTCCCTCAACCCGGCTAAGGGTTGGTTCCAGTCCTTCGCTGATGCACCGGGCGGCGCCAAAGAGGAGTTCAACGAGGTACGCTGGGGTGCAGGTATCGAGTATAGCTACGACAAGAAGTTCTTCGCTCGTGCCGGTTACAGTTACGAGAACTACTACAAAGGAAACCGTAACTATATCACTTTCGGTCTGGGTTTCCACCTCTCGATCGTGAGCGTGGATGTATCGTACTGCGTTGGTCTGGCTGCATCTAACCCGCTCGACCAAACCATGCGTTTCACCCTTGGCTTCGACCTCTACGGCATCAAGGATCTTGTTAACAACAAGAAATAGTCTTTAGTAGTTTGTCGTTTGTCGTTAGACTTTTCTGATGACCAACGACCAATAGTTAACAGCCAATGTTCAGAATAGGCTTTGGATATGACGTACATCAATTTGCCCCTAACCGCCAATTGTGGTTAGGGGGAATTGAGGTGCCGTATGAGCGCGGTCTGCTGGGTCACTCGGATGCGGACGTGGTGATCCATGCTTTGTGCGACGCCCTCTTGGGTGCCGCCGCCATGCGCGATATCGGCTATCATTTTCCTGATACCAAAGGTAATGAGTTCGAAGGGATCGATTCGAAGATCCTGCTGCGTCGGGTGATGGCGATGCTGCGCGAAGCCGGATATGAATTGGGTAACTGCGACCTCACCATCTGCGCCCAAGCACCCAAACTGAATCCGCATATTGACGCCATGCAGGCTTGTCTGGCCGAGGTCATGGGCGTGACCCCTAATCAAGTGAGTATCAAAGCGACCACGACCGAGCATCTCGGCTTCGTCGGTCGGGAAGAAGGAATTGCGGCCTATGCAGTTGCTCTTATCACTCAGTCTGATCGCTGACCTCTTCACCATGGGCGGAACGCCCCATGTGGTCGAGCACCAAGGTGCGTACGAGAGGATCGAACTCACCGAAAGTACCTCGCTTGAGATTTACGAGCAGGAGGAGACCTATCTTGTGGTCATGACCGCCTGCGCACCGCAGTGTTCCTCGTGCGCGTGCGTATATAATAAGGAGTGGCAACTGATTGAGACACTCACCCCACCCTTCACCTCTATCTTCCCTTTAGCCACCATCAACCAAGAGACCGGTGCCATCGAATGGACCGATAACGACACATGGAATTACCAATCTACCTTGTAGGATACATGGGCGCCGGCAAGACAACGGCCGGCAAACTGCTCGCCGAGAAACTCGGATGGCATTTTGTGGACTTGGACGAAGCGTTCAAGGAGATCCACGGACTCTCTACCGCCGATTATATCCGTACCTACGGAATCGAGGATTTCCGGCGTAAGGAGAAATATGTGGTCGAAGATCTGGCAGATCAGATCCCCTTTGAGAAAATCATCTATGCTACCGGCGGAGGTTATCCTTGTTGGGAAGATAACATGGACTGCCTGCGCGAGTTAGGCACGAGTATCTACCTTCGCTGGAAACCCGAACACTTGGCCAAGCGACTGAGCTTGACCGATCTGAATGATCGTCCTGTTCTGCAAGGACGCACAGAAAAGGAGCTACTCGAATTCATAGCTCCTCAACTCGAAGCGCGTGAACCGTTCTATGCACGCGCAAACCATATTCTCGATGTAGATATCTGCGATGAGCTGTCCGATGAGCGCATCGCTCAGGAACTCTATGAGTTTTTAAAGGGCTGTTAGCTATTAGCTGTTGGCTGTTAGCTGTTAGCTGTTGGCTATTAGCTGTTAGCTGTTATCTGTTGGCTGAGTACGCCAGTGCGTATAAACGCATCTGCTTCAGCATGGCTGCAACGCCGTTGCTGCGGGTCGGACTGAGGTGCTCGCGCAGACCGATGCGGTCAATGAAATAGAGGTCAGCCTTGATGATCTCTTCCGGCGTATGTCCGCTCAGCACATGCAGCAGCAAGGCCACAATACCTTTCACCAAGATCGCATCCGAATCGCCGTTATAGTAGATCTTTCCCTCCTCCATGCGGCAGGTGAACCAAACGGTCGATTGACAGCCGTCGATCTTGTTTTGGTCATTCTTGTCGGCCTCCGGCATCGGGTGTTTCTTCAGTTCGTTGGCATAGTCGATGATGAGTTGATAACGATCTAACCACTCATCAAACATATCGAACTCCTCGATGATCTCGTCTTGTATCTCGTTAATCGACATCTTTGATTTCTCCGTTTTCAAACAACCATTTGCGTCCCGGGTACAGTTCGGGCCAAAGGCGGTTATGCGTGGACATGAGCACCGTGATGCCGGCTTTGCAGATCGAGTACAGCAGCTCCATGATCTCCTGTCCGGTCTCGGCATCGAGGTTTCCCGTCGGTTCATCGGCCAGAATCATCTCCGGCGAGTTCATCAGCGCGCGGGCAATGACCACACGCTGCTGCTCGCCTCCGGACAGTTCGTAGGGTTTCTTGTAGGATTTGGTCTCCATCCCCACTTGCTCCAGCACCTCGCGCACATGCTGCTCCATCAGGTTCTTGTCTTTCCATCCGGTAGCGCGCAACACGAACAGCAGGTTCTCCCGCACCGTACGGTCGGTCAGCAGTTTGTAGTCCTGGAAGATGATGCCGAGGCGGCGACGAAGGTACGGTAACTGCCGACGACGGATATGCTTCATGTCGTATTCCAACACGCTCGCATCGCCCGATTGGATCGGCAGCGCACCATAGATCGTCTTCATGAACGTCGACTTGCCGCTACCTACCTTACCCAGCAGGTAGATCATCTCGCCGCGCTCCACTTTGACATTCACATCATGCAGCACGATCTGATCCGCCTGATGAATCGCTACGTCCTTATATTGAATCAGTTCGTTGATCATCTATCTTAATTTTGTCGTTTGTCGTTAGTCGTTTGTCGTTAGACTTTTCCAATGACCAACGACCAATGACCAATGACTAATTCATCATTCTTCTTCGCGCAATTTCTGCTCGATCTCGCCCAGACGGCTTCTGAGTTCATCGATCTTCTTCTGCATGTCATCGACGATCTTGTTGGCGGTCTTGGATTTGCCGGTGAAGAAGAGGATATTGTTCTCCGCGGTCTTGATCTCCTGCATCAGTCGGTCACGCAGTTTGCGCAGATCGACACCTCCGTTGGCTTGCAGACGCTCTGCACGCGCTTTAGAACGCTCTTCGCGGGCTTTCTGACGCTCCAGATACTCTTTATGACGCTGCTCACGCAGTTTGCGTTGCTCGCGTAACTCACGGAAGAACTCTGCTTTGGTCTGGAAGAAACGGTCGCACTCGGCGCGGTAAGCCTCGTAGATAGACTGGTTGTGTTTCTTCGGTGCAAAACCGATCGTGCGCCATTCGTTCTGCAGGGCTTGTACCTGCTCGGTCAACTCCTCCCAACGCTTTGCCGTCATCGGTTCGCCGTTGATGATAGGCTCCAACAGCCCTTTGAGTTGATCGATGATCGCCTGCTTGCGCTCGAGGTTCTCCTGCTCCTTGTGGTGCAGTTCCTCAAAATACGCCTGATGTTTCTTATTGATGACGGTGGAAGCGGTCTTGAAGCGGGTCCATAGATCCTCGCGCAGTTCGCGCGCTACCGGACCGATCTCAGCCCATTCGTCATGCAGCTGCTGCAGCATACGACTTGCCTCCACGATGTTCTCGTTGTTCTGCAGACGCTCGGCGGCTTCGCAGAGCAGGGTCTTCAGCTCAAGGTTCTTCTTGAAATCCAGATCACGCAGCTCGATATTGATCTTCACGAGGTCGTAGAACTGCTCTTGACATTGCTGGTACGCTTTGCGAATCTCCTGGGTCTTCTCGGGAGCTACGTTACCGATGGTCTTCCACTCTGCCTGTAACTCACGCATCCGCTGCAGGTTCGCCATCACGCCGTCGGCGTTTGCGCCTTCTACCATCGACTGCATCTCTTTCAGGATCGCCTGCTTACGGGCGAGGTTCTCCGCCTGCTCTTGAGCCTGCGCAGCTGCTACCTCCGCACGTTTGGCTTTGTAGTCAGCCAACAGCGCTTTGAACTCCTCTTCCAACTCCTCCGACTCTTCCGTATAGAAGCGTGTCTTGAGATGATCTACTTGGTCCTTGATTGCCATGATGTCTTCCGTCTCGAGCAACTGCTTGAGTTCGGCAATAATCTCTTCTCTTGCCATAAATATCAATTATCAATCTTCAATTTGTCGTTTGTCGTTAGTCGTTTGTCGTTAGACTTTTCCAATGACCAACGACCAATGACCAATTACCAATTATTAAAACTCTACTTTCGGTGCCTTCTTCGCTTCGGGGTCAGCCTCGAAATAGGCTTTCTTCTCGAATCCGGCGATGCGTGCGATGATGTTCGACGGGAAACGGCGTACGCGTTTGTTATACGCTTTCGCGGTCTCGTTGAACAACTGACGGGCTACCGCAATGCGGTTCTCCGTGCCTTCGAGTTGAACCTGCAGGTCGCGGAAGTTCTCGTTTGCCTTCAGGTCCGGATAACTCTCTGCGATCGCGATCAGTCGTCCGAGGGCCTGTGTCAACTCGCCTTGGGCAGCCTGATAAGCCGACACCTGTTCCGGCGTCAACTGTTCAGGATCAACCACCACTTGCGTCGCTTTCGCACGCGCAGCGATCACGCCTTCCAGCGTCTCTTGCTCGTGTTCAGCATAACCCTTGACGGTCGCCACAAGGTTCGGTACCAGATCCGCACGACGCTGGTATTGGTTCTCTACCTGCGCCCAAGCCGATTCTACCTCTTCTTGTCCTTCTACTAACGCGTTGTACACGTTCATTGCCCAGAGGGCGATGATTGCCAGTACTCCCAGTACTACAATCGTTATCTTTAATGTTTTCATAAATGTCAAAATTTGTCGTTCGTCGTTTGTCGTTTGTCGTTAGATGAGTCCAATGACCAACGACCAACGACCAATTACCAACGTCCTCCCGCTCCTCCTCCCATGGTCGAGCCACCTCCCCATGAGCCGCCGCTGAATCCGCCGCCAAAACTGCTGCCTCCGCCGAAACCGCCCATCATCGTCGGTCCGCCGACGCCGGCGCCGAAATGTCGGTCTCCTCCCCCTTTCTTCGTACTGATAACCACCAGCACGATCAGCCCGATGATCAGCAGCAGCACGATGATATCAACCACTATATCTTCGGTCGTCGCCTCTTCTTGGGCGTACTGACCGCGGTTCGTCACCGACCGCATGTTCCTCAGCTCTTCCGGCGCTTCACAGTCCGTGCATACCTCGTAGATACGCAACGCGCCGAGACACAGACCGCCACCGTAGTCACCTGCGCGGAAAGCAGGGATCATGTTTTCGTGGATGATCTGCGAGCATCGTGCGTCCGGCAGTACGCCCTCGAGCCCTACACCCGTCATGATACGGATGTCATGGCTGTCCAGCACGAAGCATACCAACATGCCTGTGTTCTGTCCTGCCTGACCGATGCCCCAGCGTTGGAATAGCTCGTAGCAGAAATCAAAACAATCCGCTTCGCCGATCGACTCCAACGCCGCCACAGCCATCTCCACCTTCGTCTCCGCCTCCAATCGGGCGGCGCATGTATTCAAAAAGACCACGTCGCTGTCTGCGATGATCGCGTCCGGATTCGCTACGTAACAGCCCTGTCCTTGCTCCTTCGGGTTCGGCACCGAGGCAGGGTTATACACCGCTGCCTGCGCCGTCAAACATCCCCAAATAACGCCTATCCAAAGAACTATTTTTCGCATCCTTTCCCGCATCGCTTCGCGATAAAACACAATTTGGGTGCAAAGATACAACTTTTTTTTGAATTACGCAAGCCCGCACGCGTTTTTTTGTAAAAATAGGTTCAAAAGAGACGTCAGCAGCAATCGTTTGAGGTTGTTGGATGTCGTTTGAGATCGTTTGAGGCTGTTGCTCGCGGCGTTTCTTGGGATGAACGGGCGTGAGAAAGAGTTGGAAGACCATCCAGCCGTGGTAGAAAGCATGTTCGCGTTTGGTTTGAGGACGACACATGATCCAAAAGCCGCATTTTTCGGCTTCTGGAAGAGTGTTGATGCGGCCAACGAGGTATTTGGTAAGTGTGTTGCAGAAAATGATTTCGATGCAGGTAGAAGATGAGCGACGGCGACGATGCACGATCTTCGCGCCAAGGGTATCCTTGAGACGGAGGAAAATGTGGTACAAAGCCGGATCAATGTGGCTGTTTCGTGGGGTGGTTCGTTTCATTGTTTTATGTTGTTTTAGATGGTTTGATACTATTTTATATTAAAATCACGGGATATATACTTTGTATATATAGGGTGCAGTGGGATACGCGATTCATATTACTTGCATAGTAGATGCATACTCAGCGCTCCCTGCGTGAGGTGTGTTTCGCGGTTTAGGAAGGTGTGCCGATCCGTGAAATCTGGTGCAAAGGTACAAAAAAATTTTGATATATGCAAATTTTGAAACGCGAAAAGTTCATTTTTTTGTTAATTTCCGCCCAAGAATAGCGCTATAGATGGGCGAAAGTTGATGATTTTTGTCGATTTCCGCCCGTAAATACAACTAAACTGGGCGAAAGTTGAAGATTTTTGTCGATTTCCGCCCGAGAATCAAGTTCTCCGATAGCAAATATTAAAATTCATGCTTTGCTCTATCTTTAATTCTATGCGAAAACAATTCATCCGTAGTACATCAGGAATGGAATACAAATGATTGTTCAGCATGTCAGTTAAAGCATTACACGGTCGTAAATAATCTTCTTTCTCGATATGTAATGAAGGAATTGGATCAGCGAGTTGTGCAGTAAACCAACGGCATCCTTTATATGTTATATTTTTTTCCTCCACACAAAGCAGATTTAGCATCGAATCAAATCGGGAACTATAATATCCATCTTCTGGCATAGAGCGAACGGAATGATCTCCATAGTAATTATAGCTCATTTTGACCAGAAGCCATGTATCACTATCATATTGAGGCATCGTCGAGATGTGTTTCCTTTGTTCATGAATATTTCTTAGATCCATGTACATTTGTTGGGTAGCATTACATAGCGATATGTTCAACTCGCCTAATCGCTCTTGTTCGCCATTTGTACCAATGTACATTTGGTTTAAGTATCTCCTGCGTTTCTCTAAAAGTTTTATTAGCATATTTCGCTGCCTGTCTGTGAGGAGTCCATCATAGAAATAGTTTGTATCCCAATTGGCTACTTCTATGATGCGTTCCTCACATTTTAGCAGATGTTGGCGGAGATATTGAATCTTCCGTTCTGACAAATTGTTATTTTTGCTTGTTATCTTCATGCCGTTCTTTCTTGAACAACTTGTCAATAATCTCCTGCACGCTTCGTCCGGGTTGCGGACACGGGTCTTCAAATACTGTTACTGACATAATGATATAATTTATAGGTTAAACGACCAAGTATTTCGCCAAAAAATGCGAATCCGATAGGGATAAGCACGACGCAAAAATAGAAAAACGCGCCTGAACTTAACCATGAGAAGGGCTTCATCTGCTCAATCCGGCTGTAGGCGGAAAGAACAGAATCTGCATTCGTACCCCATGCACAAAACATCAAGTAAATAACGCCAAGGAGCAGACCACCCATAAAGCATACCTTCGCGACTTTCGATGCCGCATACATCCTAAGTTGTTGGTTAGCGTCATACAACTTGTTATCCGTATCTTCGCAAATGAGACAATAAATCGTCATCATATTGAAGTACATTCGTGTAGTATCTTCCGGCAAATAAGGGAACAAAACATCTAATGCTTCGCCAAGCGTTTCCTTGTCGGAAAGCTCGTCGGTTGGAACTTGCATTTTGAAATAATTCTTCAAGAAATTACAGAAACTAAGGGTTAACTCATCATCTTTAAAGATGTTTTCTCTATCATGGTCTAAGTCTACACCTTGACCTTTAAAATTGTAATAAACCTGAAGCAATTTCTCTGTTGCAACTTGTGGAGTAATCATATGCAAACACGTTTTTTAGTTTGATTTCTTCGGGAGACTGTCTTTGAGATCCTTCACGCCTCTTTTTCCTAATTCATTACCTGCACCTAATGCGATAAGTGCTAAAACGACTTTTAATACGCCTTTCAGAACTTCCATAATTTTTAATTTTTAGTGTTAATAGAATCAAATACTTCGTCGATCCAATCGGAGATAGTGCCTCCTAATTTGCGACCTGTATCAAAACTCTCTTTTGATACTTTTTGTACCATTTCGATTAGCTCTTTCTTGTCTAATCCATTGGCAAGGGTAGATAATTCTTCTCCTGTCATAACTTTAATAATTTTAAGAGGTTAGAAAAATATTGGTCAAATTTTGCTTGGCCACTGTACCACGCGCTGGACGACGGATGGTAAGGATTGATGACTGCAACCGGATGGTTTACACCCGGTACATTCAAGTGGCACACATAGTACTCCGTTTCCTGTAGATCTTTCAAGTCCACGAGATACGGATTGCGCTCCTTGAGTGCCGAGTTGATTACGCTGCCCCAGACGATGATGATGTCAGGTTGCAACTGTTGTACAACTTCTGTAAATGCCGCAAAATCACGTTCCGACAAGTCCGACCACGATGTCTCACGGAACGAGCCGTTTGTTGCAGGCAGGAAGAACTGGACGTAATTGGTGAATGCCATGTGTTCCCAAATGGCTGCATAATCATCTATTCCGAGATACTTGCCCATATATGTAGCAAAGCGTTGGTACGTTGTGGGTGCATCCTCCACGCAATAACTCGGTTCCAAATGGAGCTGCTTACCTGCCGGCTTGTACTCCGGACATTTGTTGTCATACTCAGACGAGTCCTTCAAGATGACGCTAGTACAAGAAGCGAAGAAGGGACACTCTATCCGATTGCAATAGAAACTTGCGCCAAGCACTAAAATCTTCTTGCCTCGAATTCCTTCCTGATAATGATCTCCCACATAGGGTTCGAAAAATCGTTTCTTTTCCATAGTTTAGTTGTTAAAAAGAGAATCTGTTTTTTCCTGAGCTTGCTTCTTAATCTCTGGAGTGATGTTGTCATGCACAGCCTCGATAGCAGCGGCCAATGCTGCGGCATCATCTGCATAACCGGCAACCGGAATACAATCAGGAACAAGATCCGCAGGCCAAATTAGATAACCGAGTGCGCTCATAATAATCAGTTTTTGTTGAAAGGGCACATCAGGTGATTTAAGTACATAATACAAGAGCAAAGCAAGATAGACAACTTCGCGTCCTGCTTTTATAATCAACTTTTGAATTTTGGTCCAAAACTTGGAGTCAGAATACTCCGATTGATACTCAGCAGTTTGTACTGCGATTTCAAAATTATTACTCATAATTTTACTAATTAATTGCCTTGCGGCGTGTTAAACATAATTAATCTGCGATGGATGCATTAATATCTCGACATAATTGGATATGTATATCGCAACAGTCTAATAGGTGTTCTTTTTGATCAGTAGAGAATTCTTTACAATCATGCGGATAAGAACTAAAGGATTTGACATTTAGGACTGAACGTTTTTGAATTAATCTATTGGTTATAGTTGATGCTTTAATTATCTCTTTGTTCATTTTGTTTATAATAGTTGATAGTTGTCTTGCTGCTTCTTTCGCTTTTTGGGCATTTTCTTTGTTCTTCTTCCTGTTCCTTGTGATTGTGATTGCAGTCACACCTGCTCCTATAGCGGCCATGGCCCAACCTACAACAGGAACAGCGGCAAAGATAGCAGAGCCAGCGGCGACACCACCTCCTCCAGCAGCAATAGCACCTCCTCCTAGCCAAGCTAAAAATGCATTTGTCTCAGCAACGCCAACTAATGTGCCTATGGCTGTTCCTCCGGCTGTTGTTCCAAATGCAGACGCAGCTGCCCATAATGCCGCTTGTCCACCTAATGCTGTTGCTGCACCAACTGTACCCGCAGTCGCTCCAGCAATAGTAGAACCGATGCCATTAATATCGTCAAAAGCATGGCATATCTCTCCATTTTCTTCCTTGTTGATCATATTCTGAAACGGTCGAAGGTTCTCTGCTTTATCCAGCATCTTAACAAAGAGTTCGTTATTACTTAATGAACGTATGTATTCATTAAACTCATTTAGTACTCTGACGGATGCCTTGCGTTCTTTGTACAACTCAACAATTTTAGTCATCAGTTGTTTTTGCATTACTTCGTACTGCTCAACAACACGTTGATAATTTTTAATTTCTGCTTCTAGAAGTTTTTTGTTGAATAAATCCATAATGTCAATTATTACTGCCGCCTTTTCGACAGGTTTTAGTTAGTAAAAAAATAAATATACCGCCACTCGATTTTCGAATGACGGTGCAAAGGTACAACTTTTAATTTATACGAACAAATATTCTCCAGCTATTACACTTTACGTAAAGTCGTATATTAAAATTCTTGAAGAATTCTGTCTAACTTATTTTTCCAAAATTTTTCTGTTTCCCCTTTAATCGTTTGAATTGATTGTTGGCGTAAATTTTCTGATGCATAACCATCTGAATTTAAAAATGTAGCCTGAATTAATGTCCATGGTATGTTTTTCTTTAAAAAAAAGCCTTTCTCTTGTAGTATTTTTATGATTTGTATAAAATCTACATTCTGTCTATGTTCTCCGGTACCATTAAATATCCATGCTTTTTCGTAAAATGGCGATACTTCAATCCACCCTTCTTCCTCAAAATGTAGAAGTATCTTTTTGAATTTCTCTTTATCTTTAACTTCTTCAAGCAGAGCTTCGTAATTTTTATTATAAAATGCTGTTTTAGGAACTATCGTTTTGGGGTTGGACTCTGGCAAAGGGTGATCTGTAAACCATTCTCTATTTCTAAGGTAATATTTAAATACATCACGGATTATACGTGTAGCTGCCAATCCCACCTCCTTAATATCTTCATCATCATATAACGATATCCAAAATAGCCAATATGTATTTGTGTTGGCATTGTCTGTCATTTTGAAACGATTCGAAAAATCCTTTTCTGGGAAAATATTGTTAAGCACTTGGCGTAGTCTGTCTTCAATTTCATTCCATTCTTGCTGGAATAGTTTAACAGCGTGGTCATGATCAAAACCTTCTTTAGTTAATCCTCGGCAACCATAATAAATTCCCTCAGCGGGTTTATTAACGTTATATTCTATTAAAAACTCGTAAAATCTGTAGCCGTCAGGATTATAGAGAGTGTCAACACGATACATTAAGTGATTTGGCAATTCTACATCATGTACATATCCGCGTAATTCACTTAATCGCTCTTCTTTACCACCAACTAAATCCATCATTTTGTCACGATAGAATTTGGAAGATTGCGTGGTGTAACGTTCACGGAACTTCTCATCATCAGGGAATTTCTTCTTATATTCTGTTGGAGATAAAATCATAAATATTGGTATTTTTACAACTTTTATTCACTCTTATTATCTTTGAATTTTTGATAGTAAGACTTCATCATGATATGTATATTGTCATGCAGATCCTTGCGGGTAAATTCATGGCATACATCTAATTGAGAAGGACACATTTTAAGGCGAACGCAGGAAGGATATAAAGCACAAGATTTACAGAAAGAAAGCGGTTCGCGTGGTTCCTTAAACTGAATAATCATTTGCTGATTAAATTTTTCATCGTATATTGAGCCTATATAATGATCCTCAGAAAAATGTTCGCATTTACCTACATTTCCTTTGGGAGTTATTACTAAAGAATAATCATTGTCAGCCATGCATTGTGAATGCTTGATGGCTTCCATTGATTTTGGTTTTAACAACCCCACTTGTTGTAATTTTTGTTTCAAACGGAAATAGGCTAATTGAACGTCAGTTGTTATTTCTTCGTCAAAAAGAAGTCGATTATAAACAGATAAATTATCGTAGAGCGAAAATTTATCTTTAATAAGGTCAACCAGAATCAATAAATCATCTGAATTGTTGATACTTTGATTTAAACGAATGCTTACCAATACACCTTGTTTTAAGAGAGCTTCAATATTATTCATAACTTTCTGAAACTCATCGCCTTTCCCGTTTTTAAAGGATTTTATCTTAAGATACTGACCTTCTGTTCCGTCTATTGTTATTTGAACACGCCTTAAGTTCCATAGATTTAAAGCCTTTGCAATTACATCATCAGAGAATAAAAGGCCATTAGAAATCATATGAGATACATAATTAAACCTATTCCGTTTTAAATCCTCGCAAATCAAATCAATAACTTTGTAATTTACTAAAGGTTCACCTCCAAACCAAGATATTTTTACCTTTTTATTTTCTGCATTTGTCATGATATAATCACTTACATCATTGGCCGTTTGGAGGGTCATTGTAATAGGGCGTCTGCCTTTTTCGTAACAATAGAAACAGCGAGCATTGCAATCCATAGTGGTCATTATAAGATACGACTTCGTCGGATTGTCGGACGACAACTCTCGCTTTTTGTCACGCAAAAAATCTACCCAAAGGAATTCATCAAAATTAAATGCTGGAACATAAAACCAGTTACTGATTAAGATATCCTTTGAGTTTTGAAGTTCTTGGTCGCTTTCAAAATAAAGTATGCTTCCTGTAGCTGTGTTATATAGTAAAACTCCATCTTCGACAGGCAAATCAACAACAAATATAGATTTCCTATATTGTTGGTCTCTAATAGGTTGCCTAATCAATCCGTTTCTCAGCCAAGAATCTTCTTCTTTGAGATACTTCATTGCATTGTTTTATATCTCAATCAGTGTAACAATCGCTACCACAATCAAATCCACAATATTCAATGTCGCAACCATCACTTCCGCATACGTCATAACCCGTACATGCAGCTGGTCCACCAAATTGCATTGTGCATGTTGCATTTCCATTAAAGCACCATACGTAATCTTGTTTTGTCATATCTTAATTCTATTTATCCATCGACTGAATACAAGCGGCATATATTGTATTCAGACAATCGAGTATGTTAATTAATCGTAGGATAGTTATTATGCCGACCTTGCCGATAATACAAGCAAGAAATCCTACCTATTTCTTTATTGTCCTATCATTTTTCCGCGGAAAATATTTGTCATAGGATAAAAGTATCAACAGAGTTAGGTTATAATTCTTTTATGACATCCTTCGTTAACCATGGTTCATAAGGTTTTGCGATAAGCCGGGCATCAATGTACACTTGATGCAAATCAAGAATGGTTTTGGCCTCATAATATATATCACCACTATTGTTTTTTACCGGATTTAAAACCAATGCCATATCTGGAGGTGTATGTGTGAATTTATTTGTGTCCAGATAAATAGGCATAAGGAACTGAATGCTTTTTGATTTTGGGTAATATGTTGGAATAATGAATTTATAATTACGTTTAGCTATTTCTATGGCAAACTCAATAGAGTGTTCTAAAAGTGTTGTTAATTCTTGAGGTGATTTCTGCTGATAATCACGTGGAAAACGAAACGCTCGATCTGTTATGATATGTTCATAATCAGTATCTATTTCTTTATCAGCATAAAAGAATATCTCTTCAAGAGCGTTGAAAAAACGAGGAACTTCAGGTTTCGCATCTTCATCAAATCCAAACGAACGTAATTGTCTCTTTTGTGGATTAAAAACACATTTCTCAATATATGTTTTTGACTTATCTAAATAACCGACAATCAATAAATCACGACCATATATATCAATAAGATTTGTGTTAAAAAATATTTTCGTTTTGTCCTTATTATAGATTATCTTTTGATTGGAATTATCTGCCTCGTCGAATAATCTATCTAATTCATATTTAAGATAATTGGCTAAAATCACATTAGGCATGCGCTGATTTTCGGTAAAATTTTCATTCTCATCCCCATCATCGGCATTAATATCAGGCTCTTCGTTTTTCCATTCCCAAGGTTCAGGAAGAATTCGTTTTCCGAGATCTATTAAAAAGTTGTTTCTTTCATCTACAGAAGCAAACGCAAATCTACCCATTTTAGTCATTTCTCTCAAATCTTGTGCATACTTAAAATCTTCATTCGTCCCCCACATAACACCACTATACATTACGGGTTGACCATTTTTCCGAGTGAACCAGCCTATTATTTGTTTGTCGTCTGAAGTGAAAACATTGGTATATACAACAGCAAATTTTGCATTTTCGAAAGTTACTTTTTCTTTATTAGGAAACTGTTCATAACCCGCGCCGTTGAAAAATTTAATTTTTGGTACTTTGTTATAGGCGGCAAACGATATATCAGAACCCACTAATTTCGAAATATTGTCAATTGCGGCTTTACGGCTAATAAATGGTAATCCATTATGTGTAACGAATACCATCATCACGTCAGTAGTTAACTTATCCCATTGAAAATAATCACTATCTGGTCCATGCTTTTTTTTCAGAACTCCGTATAGTTTGTTCTCGTTAACAGCAAAGGGAGTTTCAAAGATACAAAGACTTGCATCGGGATTATTACACACAACTCTGCCGTCCTCTTCTATAGACCATGACTTTTGATTACCAAATTTGTCAAAAAAACGGATTTTCTCATTCGATGAACTATCCATCTTTATCCATTCTTCAATCACATTATTCAATTGTCCTAACGTTACATTGTATTTTGATTGAATTGGCGGGATATATCCTAACCGATACATTCCAAACTTTCTCTTAATCATAATTAGACTATTTTGTTGGTTAATTATTCAAATGTTTTTTTGACTCGTAAATTATAAATTACATTTTACCAATCTTCTTCGTTCAGTTCTGCTTGATCGTATTCATTTGGGCACATTCGTTTTTTATGCTTCTTAGCCACGAGGGCACGATTTACTCTTTCTTTATGAACTTAACGATACAATCAATACAAATGGGTTTGCCGGATTGCGGGTCAATGAAGACATTTGCGGGGTGCATATCTTCGAGGTGTAATCTGTCACTAATATAGTTCACTCCATTACCGTCACCATTGTCATGGAAACCTTTTGACGCGGCTAACTCATCTATCTCCTCTTTTGTAGCAAGACGTTCGCACGGCACATAAGGTTGCGTAAGAACCACTCTAAACAAACCATTCGAATCGCGCGTGAAACCGATCACTTTCATCTGGGTTTCCGGGAACAGCGTATTGTGCAGCACGATGGCTTCAAGCGCCTTGCCCAATGTCGCATAGATAGATGTGCGTTCCTTGATGACGGATAGATCTCCGGTTCGATAATACACTTTCGCTTCGGCTTGTTGCGCAATCTTGGGACCAAAAGTAGAAGTTATCCATTTCTCGGAGTTGGGAATCCATAACTTCTTGGCTTCTGCCCATTGTTGCAAAACTTCCTCTTGCTTAGCGTCTATTTCCCAATTTGTTGGGCTGCCTGTTTTGCATTTAAGAGAAAAGCGACCTGGTTCAAAGCTTGCTCGCGCGTAACAGCAGACGGCATACGCCCCAATGAGCGGCGCACCTCCTGTGCAGAGTCCTGCATGCTCTTGCAAATCAAATCGATGAATGTTTTCTCGTCCATATAATATATCGTTTACATAGTTATCTATTAATTGGAGCGTGAGCTCCGAAAAACCGTTATAAGTGATTGAGGTGTTGATCTGTTCTTGGCGTGTAGGCCACATGTCTTCGGTCAGATCTAATCGATCTTTCGAATCCCATTCTGCCTTTCCATGGAGCACCTGATTAACAACCTCAACTATCTCCTCGTCTGTCCAACCAATACCTGAACGCCTAAACTCCTCCAACAACTGCGGAGCCCAGCGCGGATCGATCAGCTCGGTCCAGCCTCTGTCTTCCAGATAATTGAGAGCTACGCATATTGCTGTTGGATATTGTTCGTTCATAGCTTTGCTACTTTTGGCTGCAAAGATACAACTTTTTTTTGAATTACGCAAGCCCGCACGCGTTTTTTTGTAAAAATAGGTTCAAAAGAGACGTCAGCAGCAATCGTTTGCACCATCTAACGGACAAATTTTAACAAAATCTGTCCTTTACAAAGGTCAAATATACAAAGAAACTGTCCTTTGAATCGGACAAAAATCAACAAAAGATTGTTTTTAGGGGGTATCTTCTGCGGCGGGCGGCGGGCTCGCGAAAATTTTTTCTTCCGTTCTCTTGCGTATGTCGTAAAAAAGCAGTACCTTTGCACCCGCAAAGGTTTGAAACACGAAAAAATGAAAAATCGAATGTTCAATTTCCGTCCCCGGTTCATCAAGGACAATCCATGTTCGTACTCTCGACCTCAACCAAGAGTTCACCCACATCCGTGAACAATTGGAAGACATAAAATTATTGATAGCAAAATAACACCCCATAATATGGCAACATCAACACAACAGAAACAAGAGTTATTCAAGAGTATCTGGGCGATCGCAAACGAACTGCGTGGCTCAGTCGATGGTTGGGACTTCAAGCAGTATGTCCTCGGCATGCTCTTCTATCGCTACATATCCGAGAACATAACCAACTACATCAATGAGGAGCAACTCAAAGCCGGTTATCCCAATTTCGACTATGCTGCGTTTGATGATACCAAAGCGGAAGCAGCTCGTGCCAGCATTGTGGCAGAGAAAGGATTCTTTATCCTGCCGAGTCAGCTCTTCTGTAATGTTCGCAAGCGCGCCCACCACGATGATCAACTGAATATGACCCTTGACCAAGCGTTCAAGTCCATCGAAGCGTCTGCAATTGGCACCGACTCCGAGGATGATATGAAAGGCTTGTTCGATGACCTTGACGTCAACTCTACCAAACTCGGCTCGTCGGTTGATAAGCGTAATGAACGTCTCGCACGTATTTTGGATGCAGTAGGCGATATGAACCTTGAAGGACCGAAAGAGAACCGTATCGATGCCTTCGGCGATGCCTATGAGTTCCTTATGAAGATGTACGCAGGCAATGCAGGCAAGTCCGGAGGTGAGTTCTTCACGCCGCAAGAAGTGAGCGAACTGCTCGCGCGTATCGCAACGCTCAACAAGACCAAAGTGCGCAAGGTCTATGACCCTGCCTGCGGTTCCGGTTCGCTGCTGATGCAGGTTGCTAAGGTCATCGGCAAAGAGAACGTACAGCAAGGATTCTTCGGTCAAGAGATCAATCAGACGACCTATAACCTCTGCCGTATCAATATGTTCCTGCACGACATCAACTATAACCATTTCAGCATCGCACTGGGTGATACGCTGCTCGAACCGCAACACTGGGATGACCAGCCGTTCGATGTCATCGTCTCCAATCCGCCGTACTCGATCAAATGGAAGGGCGACGATAGTCCTGTGCTGATTAACGACCGTCGATTCGCACCTGCCGGTGTCCTTGCTCCTAAGTCTAAAGCCGACCTCGCTTTCACGATGCATATGCTCTCTTGGCTCGCAACTGATGGTGCAGCTGCTATCGTTGAGTTCCCGGGTGTCCTTTATCGCGGCGGAGCAGAACAGAAGATCCGCCAGTACCTCGTCGATAACAACTATGTCGATGCGGTTATCCAACTGCCTGCCAACCTCTTCTTCGGTGTATCTATCGCAACCTGTATCATCGTTATTCGCAAGAACAAAACGGACAACAAAGTGCTGTTTATCGATGCCTCGAATGAGTTTGTGCACGAGGGAAACAAGAACAAACTGACGGAAGAGAATATCTCCCGCATCCTTGGTCTCTATACCAATCGTAAAGAGGAACAGCACCTAAGCGCTTTGATTAGCAATACGGTTATTGCGGAGAACAGCTACAACCTCTCTGTCAATTCTTACGTCGAGCAAGAAGACACACGTGAACATATCGACATCGATGCCCTCAATGCCGAGCTGAAAGAGATTGTAGCCCGCGAGAACGAGTTGCGTGCGCAGATTGACGAACTGATTGCAAAGCTATAGGACACACCCTCGCGCTGACGCACGAGGCACCCAACAAAGAAAAATATGACACACATAGAACAAATGATACAGGACATGTGTCCGAATGGCGTGGAGTGGAAGACGTTTGCCGATCTCGGTACGTTCTACGGAGGTTTATCTGGCAAGAACAAAGACGACTTCAAAGATGGTAATGCCAAATATATTACCTATCTTAATATTGGCTGCAATCCTGCATTACGTTTTGATATTTTGGAAACCGTTAAGATGGGGCCTAACGAGAAACAAAATACAGTTCAATACGGAGATGCTTTATTTACAGGTTCATCAGAAACCCCAGACGAGTGTGCCATGTCTTCTGTTGTAACAGAGCAACCGACCGAAAATATCTATTTGAATAGTTTCTGTTTCGGATTCCGTTTCAATAGCTTGGATGGTATTTGTCCGGCATTCTATAAGCACTATTTTAGATGTGACGCCTTCCGCAAGGCCGTACGTCGCACGGCTAACGGCACTACGCGTTTTAACGTCTCTAAAAAGGAGTTTGCTAAATTAGAAATTCCAATTCCGCCTCTCGAAATTCAAAAAAAAATCGTCGAGTGCCTCGATAAATTCTCGGCACTCGCAGCGGAGCTGCAAGCGGAGCTGCAAATGCGTCGTAAGCAGTATGAGTACTATCGTACCCAACTACTTACGCCACACTCGGAAAGCAATTCTGCTGACAATACCGATGATTGCAATTGGGAATGGAAAACACTGGGAGAAGTGTGTGAGATTGGGACAGGCTCACATAATACACAAGATGGATTAACAGAAGGAGATTTCCCATTTTACACGAGAGGAACCGAAATACTAAGATTAAACACTTATGATTTTGATGAGACTGCGATTATCACAGCAGGAGATGGAGCTGGTGTTGGGAAAGTATTTCATTATGTTCAAGGGAAATACGCATTACATCAAAGAGCATATCGTATAATTGCAAATAGAGACCACTTATTGCCACGTTTCCTTTATCATTATATGCGATATTCATTCTATGATTATATTATGAAAAACTCTGTTTCGTCATCTGTTACATCTGTTCGGAAACCGATGTTAGAAGCATATCCTATCCCCCTCCCCTCATTAGCTGAGCAAGAGCGTATAGTCTCCATCTTGGATAAGTTTGAAGCCCTGACGACGAGCCTTTCCGATGGTATCCCTGCCGAGCAAGCAGCACAGCAGAAACGATATGAGTATTATAGGGACAAACTACTTACATTTCCGCACAAAGCAAAATGAGCCAAGCTGAGACATATAAAAGAGAGAACGCCGCGCTGACGCACGGCGCACCCAACAAAGAGGGAGGGAAGATGGTCGTGCGCGCGGAAGTGAAGCATAACCGCTTGCGGCGGAAGGAGGGGCATGATTATGCCGCTCCGGGAATCTATCTGATCACGGTGACAACCGCTGACCGTCGGCGTATCTTAGGTGAGCTAACAGGAGCGTCTCCTGATGCCGCCTCTATCCAGCCGACCACGCTGGGCGAGTACGTCATCGCTGCCTTTCGCAAGATGGCAACGATGGTGACCGAGAAGACAGGAAGCCGGATCCAGGTCTATCAGTATCAGCTGATGCCCGATCATTTTCACGGCATCCTCCGCATTCACGATACGCTACCGGAAGGCTGGCATCTAAGCCGGATGATAGGCGCATGGAAGGGCGATTGCTCGCGCGAGTACTGGAGACAACAGGACGCCGGCCTGACGTCCGGCGAACACAACAAAGAGAACACCGGCCTGACGTCCGGCGAACACAACAAAGAGAACGCCAGCCTGACGTCCGGCGAACACAACAAAGAATCGCTCTTCTCGCCCGGCTATAATGACAAGATACTCTATCATGAGGGACAATTGGATGGGTGGTATGAATATCTGCATGATAACCCTCGCCGACTCTGGCTCAAGTTGCATTATCCCGACAGACTACGGAAGATTTATGACTTCAAGGCAGGCAAGCAGGGACACTCCTATACCGCGGTGGGGAATACGTTCTGGGTGAAGTACCCCGAGCGTGTCCAAGTGCGTTGCCATCGCAATCTGACGGACGAGCAGATACAAGCTGAGGTGGAGCACTATATGAGCCTCGCCAGAGGCGGCGCCGTTCTGGTCTCGCCGTTTATCTCTCCTGCGGAGAACGCGGTCTATGAAGCCGCTTATAAGGAGAGACTGCGGATGATACATATCGTCAACCGAGGTCTGGACGGCAAATTCATCTATCCGACGGGGAGAGACCTGAAAGGCTGCTCTGCAGGATTCATGTTGGTCTTAGCGCCGTACGCAGACTATAGCGCTGAGACGGCCGAGAAGCGTATTACGCGCTCGCAATGCCTCGACATGAACGGCTACGCCGCGGACCTATCAACGACCCTCGCGCTCACGCACGAGGCACACAACAAAAAAGAGGAATCTTTGTCAAGTGCTCCGGACGTAAGGCCGGAGAATATTAACACAGAAAAACCATGAAACTAATATCTGAAAACCCGCAATCGACGGTCGTATCAAAATACGAGTACAAACCGTCTCCTCGCACCGCTTACCAAAGTGAGGCGCAGTTAGAAGATGCGTTGATCGAGCAGCTGAAAGCGCAAGGTTATGAGTACCTCGACATCCATACCAGCGGGGAATTGGAACTCAACCTCCGCAAGCAGTTGGAACTCCTCAACGGCATCACGTTTACAGACAACGAGTGGAAAGGTTTCTTCCGCGTACACCTTGCGAACCAAGGGGCATCGTTCAAAGACAAAACCACGCTTCTGCAAGATGACAAGACTTCGCAGTTGGTACTCATCCGCGATAATCGCACTTTCCAGAATATCAAACTGATTGACAAGAAGCATATCCACGAGAACCGCCTGCAGGTCATCCACCAGTACAAAGCCGAAGCCGGAAAACGCAAATGCCGTTACGATGTAACGATCCTCGTTAACGGTCTTCCGATGGTGCATATCGAACTTAAGAAACGCGGTGTCGCCATCAAAGAGGCGTTCAACCAAATCAACCGCTATCACCGCGATGCGTTCGGTGTGGATAATGGTCTGTTTGACTACGTCCAACTGTTCGTCATCAGTAATGGTACAGAAACCAAATACTACTCCAACACAACCAGCCGAGGAGCGTTTACCGAACTCAACCGCAAGAAACCGAATGATGCGATTCTCGAAGAGGGCACCAAGACCTGCGATTCGTTTGAATTCACGTCCTATTGGGCTGATGCGGAGAACACGCCTATCCGCGAACTGACGGACTTCACGGCTACCTTCTTTGCTCGGCATACGCTCCTCAATATCCTCACGCGGTACTGCGTCTTTACGGCTGACCAAAAACTGATGGTGATGCGACCCTATCAGATTGCCGCAACCGAAGCCATCCTGCAAAAAATCCTCATCTCCACCAACCAACGGAAGATGGGTACGATAGACGCAGGCGGTTTCATCTGGCACACAACCGGTTCCGGCAAGACCCTCACATCCTTCAAGACCGCCCAACTATGCACCCAACTCGAGTACGTGGACAAAGTGCTGTTCGTCGTGGACCGCAAAGACCTCGACTATCAGACCATGCGCGAGTATGAGAAATTCAAGAAAGGCTGCGTCAGTCATAACAAATCAACCGCCGTGCTGCATGAACAGTTGAGCAAGGACAAAGATCGTATCATCATCACGACTATCCAAAAACTCAACCAGTTCTGCAAGTCCGAACATAAGCACCCCATATATGACAAACACGTCGTCATCATCTTTGATGAGTGTCACCGTTCGCAGTTCGGCGACATGCACAAACTGATCGTAAAGCGCTTCAACAAATACCACATCTTCGGCTTCACCGGTACGCCTATTTTCCCGGAGAACGCCCAACAGGCATTGCTCACCACCGCACAGACCTTTGGCGATTGTCTGCATACCTATACCGTCATCAATGCGATTGCCGATGAGAACGTCCTGCCGTTCCGCGTCGAGTACATCAAGACCGTCGGAACGAAAGACGGAATCGAGGATGCTGAGGTGCGCGATATCGACCGTGAACGGGCATTGATGGCTCCGGAACGAATCCACAATATCGTGGAGTATATCTTGCAGCACTTTGACCAGAAGACCTATCGCAATCGCACCTACAAGCTGGACGATAAACGCGTCACGGGCTTTAACTCCATCCTTGCAACCGCTTCCATCGAAGCCGCCAAACTATATTACACGGAGTTCCAGCGTCAGCAGGATCTGCTACCCGAAGACAAACGGCTCAAGATAGCCCTCATCTATAGCTATGGAGCGAACGAAGAGGTCGAACTGAACGGTATTCTCGATGAAGAAAATAGCGATAGTGCGGCCAAGTTAGACAAATCGTCACGCGACTTCCTCGAAGCAGCAATCGCCGACTATAACGACATGTTCGGTTGCAATTTCGATACGTCCTCAGATCAGTTTGGTAACTACTACAAAGACCTGTCCAACCGAATGAAGAACCGCGAATTGGACATGCTCATTGTGGTCAACATGTTCCTCACCGGCTTCGACGCAACGACCCTCAACACCCTCTGGGTGGACAAGAACCTGCGTCAGCATGGTCTCATGCAGGCTTACAGCCGCACTAACCGCATCCTCAATACCATCAAGCAGTTCGGTAACATCGTTTGTTTCCGCAATCTGGAGAAAGAGACCAATGATGCGATCACGCTCTTTGGCGACAAGAACGCATGTAATATCGTCCTGCTCAAGTCGTACGACGATTATATCAACGGCTATACCGACGAGAACGGCAAGAAGCATATCGGTTTCGCCAAGATTGTTGATGCGCTCAAACAACTCTTCCCCGATCCGGCGAACATGCCTTTGGCTGGAGAAGAAAAGGAGAAAGAGTTTATCCGGCTCTTCGGTTCCTATCTCCGCATGGTCAACCTGCTCAACACCTTTGATCGCTTCGAAGAAGACAAAGCGAACTACATCTCCGATTTCGCCGAACAAGACTACAAGTCCGTTTACCTCGATCTCAGCGAGAAATACCGTCATCATACGGAAGGTGATGCGGTCGATATCAACGATGATCTTACCTTCGAAATTGAACTCATCAAACAGGTTGAGATCAATATCGACTACATCCTCGAACTCATTGCCAAGAAATACGGCAAGGACAAAGTGGTTGATGGTCCGACACTCGAAGAACTGCTCTCCAAGGCAATCGGTTCCAGCCCTGCATTGCGTAATAAGCGTGAACTCATTGATGCTTTCGTCAAACGCTACTCGCCCGACAAAGAGATTGGCAAACAATGGATGAGTTTTGTCCATGAACAAGCAATGCAGCAACTCGATGAGATCATTGAATCGGAGAACCTCAAACGCGATGAGACGATTGCTTTTGTGCGCAAAGCCTTCCAGACAGGCGAAGTGGAGATGCAAGGTACAGCCATCACCCAATGCTTACCGCCGCTACCGCTCTTCAGTCCCAATAACGAACGTGCTGCAACCAAACAGCGCGTCTTGGAGAAACTGTGCGCTTACTTCGAACGTTTCTATGATATCTATGAGTTCGCCGAATTTCATATCCATATCGATACGTATAACGACAATAGTACCAGTATCAACATAGAAAATTAGCATTTTATTTGCATATATCGCAAAATTATTGTAATTTTGCACCCAAATTCAGTACGTTCCATTTTGGAACATATGGTCAGCTCTTAGACCTTAAATAGGAGAACCGACATATTCCTTCTAAAACGAATCGGCAAAATTCTATAACAAGAAAGAGATATGTCCCAAATATCTGTGTAACAGCATGGATAGGAGGGATTCTTGTTAGGGTTTTGCCGAACCTGTTTTAGGTCCCTCCGATTCCATGCCTTTTTTTTACTGCGCTTATGAGCATCAAAAATTTTGGAGGCATCGTCCATATCGGTACCTATAACGACCATCATAAAGAGGCAACTATCCACGTCCCTGCCGGAACTAATCCCGCCGACCTTATCCGTGCCTTCATGTCCGACAAGGCTGAAGACGTTCCCTTTTCGCCTGTTAAATCGGAATCTCATTCCGAGAAAGAGCCTCGTCTCAAACAACTCTTCGATGATCCTAAACGTACAGAGGAAGAAAGCAACCGCTTCCTCAATTTCCTTTCTGATCATAACATCAGCTCGCGTCTCATCGACAGCAGCCAAGACAATCCTATCCTCAAAGCGGTTGTTTGTTTCTGCGTCAAATGGCGCAATCTCCGCTATATCGAATCCAAATATAGTCCTTCTGCCGTACTTCGTTTCCTTACCGACACCTGCTCGCTCCAAACCGACCGTGTTGCTGACCGTGCAATCGCCAACGCACTCGGCGTCATGATCAAAAACGGATACGACAAAGTTCTGTACCAAGACGTGTGTGACTATTTCTAATGTCATGCACAAGGACGCACAAGCATGCACAAGCATTTTTTCTAAATTGCGTCTCAGCCCTTGATTTATAAGCGATCCTGATGGGTCGCTTTTCTTGTGCGCTTGTGCGTCAACTATGCACAAGCCATGCACAAGGTCCCAAAACCTCTACCTTTGCACCGCTTTTCGGAGACAAACCATCCCTCCGATAAGCGATGTATTATGGTTAAACAAAATGAAAGACCCAAAGTGGGTAAGCGAAAAGGGTCTATTTATCAAACAAAACCCACACGCCTTTGGTTCTTAGCCAGAGGCTACAGACAAGCAGACAGGCGTTACACAAACGGACATGTCGTCTGGCTGCATCCGGTAACGAATGATGTTCTCGGTGAGTACGGACAAAAACTGACGCTTCAGGTAATGCCGTATGAGAAGCACAGAAAAAACACCACGCGGTATTTAAAACTGAGTAAGCATTATGGTAATATGTATCTCGCCCGACTTAAGTACCTCACTTTTGTTGGCGAAATAAAGGAGGGCGAAACCATCGACCACATCGACGGCGATACTCTCAACAACAACATCAACAACCTGCGAGCCATACCGGAAGCCATAAATCAACGTGACGGCGGCTTCATGCGCAAACTCCGCAACAAAGGTATCCGTCCGGAATTATTCGCCGGCGTACTGCTCGACTACTACAAGCGTATGGCGGTTTTCAAAGCCACTCACACGCGCTGGCAATATTGCTGTCTCACCCGTGAAGACCTCATGCGCATGCTCGTTGGTCCTACCTTCCATGTCGTCGATCCCGATATCATCATGGATCTCGATTTCGATGATTAAAACATCTTGCATTTTTGTTTAATTTTTAAAACAACCATCATTATGAATACAACAAATTTAAAACTTCTGCGCGAACTGCGCACCCAAGAGAAAGCCCTCAAGGCACAAATCGATAAAATCAGCGACGCTGCTACCGAAGAAGCAGTTGCTATCCTTGCCGCTAAAGGCTTGGTGAAAGGAGAGTTTGAGGTCGAAGGAATAGGTACTTTCCAACTCCAGCGCACCGATGTCTTCAATCTCGCCGATTACAACAAGTACAAAGGCGAAGAAGCCGTCAACTGGCGCTTGGAAGCCAAAAAGAAAATCAAAGCGCAGAACGCCGTCAAAGGTTGTACTGCAAGTATGGCCGGTTTCCTCAAAACCTTCGTTGAACTCAACCCCGACAAAGAACCCGACGAGATCAAACTCACCGTCAAATGTGTCGGACTGGAGTAAAAAGAAAAAGAACCAAAAAGAAAAATACTATGCAGATAAATTATTATTATTATTTCGTAGTATAGTGCTTAATAATAATAAAAAAATGGAAGGAACTTTTGTACATATCATCCGATTGCTTATGAGTCACGGTGTCGTGCCGAACGAGATCCATGACGCGGAAGAGGAATGGAACAAAT